>JAAVVV010000001.1:1069831-1742163 GCA_023910605.1 Bosea sp. (in: a-proteobacteria)
CAGGTCGTAGCGCTGGGCGTCATGCGCGGGCTGCGTCTCGTGCCCTGACTTGAGCGCTTCCTCGCGGATGACATGCTCGAGCCAGTCGCTCACGCTCATGCCAGCACGGCGCGCCGCGTCACGTGCGGCCTCGCGCGTGTTCACGTCAATTCCCTTGACGTTCCAGGGCAGGCTTTGGGCCATCGCTCACTCGCCGCGGGGCGCATCTCCAACCGGTCCCTGACAACGCCCCCCGTCTGGCGTTCTCGCTTTGGGAGGCTGGCGCGAACCGACGAAGCCGATCAGGATGCTGATGCGAATCGCCGGACGTTCCAGCCGAAGCCCGATGTAGGCAACTTTTTCCGTTTTATGGTTAACAGCGGGTTAAGAGGTCTTGAAAAACCGTTTATGCGCCTTTATTTTACCATTGCCGGCTGTGGAAAACATGAATTTTGCGCAATGAGTTAACCGCAAGATGACGCCGTTCAGACAATTTGATAGTGGTCAGTAGGCGTCCGAAATTTTTTCAGACAGGATTTGAGGCGGCGCGTCTTTTTCGTGATCGTTTTTTCCAACCCATTACGGTGTCATGTGCCATGCACGAAGCTTACGAAATGTCATCTCGCGACGAATCCGGCGAAGCCGGAACCTCCGGTGGCGAATGGTCGACGATCGGCGATATTGCGCGCGATTTTGAAGTGACCTTGCGAACCCTGCGTTTTTACGAGGCGCGGGGCCTGCTGTCGCCACGCCGCGAAGGCATGAACCGCTTCTACTCGGAGCAGGATCGCGTCCGCCTCTCCCTCATCCTCAAGGGCAAGAAGCTTGGCTTCACGCTCACCGAGATCCGCGCCATGGTCGCGCAGAACGCGGAGAGCAAGTCCGGCCTGAAGCTGACGCTTCCCCAGATCGAGGAGCAGCTCAAGCTGCTGCGCAGCCAGCTTTGCGAATGCCAGTCCGCCATCGAGGAGCTTGAGGAGCGCCGCGACGTCCTGCTCGGCCCCAATAAGGGCTGAAGAAGGGCTTCAAGCTCCGCTGTCTGCCGTTGGGGCGCTTTCCATACGAATTGCTATGACTTCTGCAGGGCGGCCATCATCCTGATGCGCCGCCTTTCCTGTGGGCTGCGTCAGCCGGTGGCCTGATCGCAGCGGTTCTGCCCAAGGGCTGGCGTGCCAAGGTATGGCGTGCCAAGGGCTGGCGCGCCGATTTCTTGCGAGCCAGTCTTTCCATCTGCGGCAAGATAGTTTACATATGAACGATCTGTCGGCCACGCCGCCGCCGCGCCAGGTCACAGGCCTGAAGCGGCCGCGAGGATTGTGGCCTTGATCCGAGGGAGATTGAGCGATGCCGGTCTACAAGGCGCCTGTTGAAGATGTGATGTTCCTGCTGAATGATGTGTTTCCGATCGAACGCTACAACAATCTGCCGGGCTTCGCCGACGCCACGCCCGATGTCGTCGAGGCCATCGTCAGCGAAGGCGCGAAGCTCTGCGAAGAGGTCTTCCAGCCCGTAAACCTGTCCGGCGACAAGGAAGGCTGCACCCGGCATCCGGATGGCTCGGTGACGACGCCCACGGGTTACAAGGCCGCCTATGAGGCCTACAAGGAGGGTGGCTGGCTTGGCCTGCCCGTTCCCGAGGAGTTCGGCGGACAGGGCCTCCCCTCCACGCTGAACGCCGTGATGCAGGAATTCCTGTCCTCGTCCAATCTGGCGCTCGGCATGTATCCGGGCCTGACCCAGGGCGCGGTCGCCGCGATGCTGGAGCATGCCTCGCAGGAGCAGAAGGAGCTTTACCTGCCCAGGATGATCTCGGGCGAGTGGACCGGAACCATGAACCTCACCGAGCCGCATTGCGGCACGGATCTGGGCATGCTCAAGACCAGGGCCGTGCCCAATGGCGACGGCTCCTACGCCATTTCCGGCACCAAGATCTTCATCTCCGCCGGCGAACATGACCTTGCCGGGAACATCGTGCATCTGGTCCTCGCCCGCGTCGAGGGCGCGCCGATGGGCACCAAGGGCATCACGCTCTTCGTCGTGCCGAAGTTCCTGGTCAATGCCGATGGCTCGCTCGGCGCGCGCAACGGCGTCTCCTGCGGCTCGATCGAGCACAAGATGGGCATTCACGGCAACTCGACCTGCGTCATGAACTATGATGGCGCCACCGGCTGGATCGTCGGCCACGAGAACAAGGGCCTCAACGCCATGTTCGTGATGATGAACGAGGCGCGCCTCGCCGTCGGCATCCAGGGCCTCGGCTGCTCGGAAGTCGCTTACCAGAACGCCGTTGCCTACGCCAAGGACCGCCGCCAGGGCCGTGCACTCACCGGTGCCGCTGAGCCTGACAAACCCGCTGACACGCTGCTGGTTCACCCCGATGTGCGCCGCAACCTCATGTCGATCCGCGCCTTCAACGAGGCGGCCCGCGCCCTCGTCCTCTGGACCGCGCTGAAGGCCGATGTCGCCCATCGCTCCGACGATCCGGCCGAGCGCCAGGCCGCAGACGACCACATGGGCCTGATGACTCCCGTGATCAAGGGCGTGCTCACCGATGTCGGCTTCGACAACACCGTCAAGGCCCAGCAGATGTTCGGCGGCCATGGCTATATCGAGGAATGGGGCATGAGCCAGTTCGTGCGTGATGCCCGCATCGCCATGATCTATGAAGGCGCCAATGGCGTGCAGGCCATGGATCTGGTCGGGCGCAAGCTCGGCCGCGACGGCGGCCGGGCCATCATGGCGTTCTTCGGCGAGGTTGGCGGCTTCTGCCAGGAGAATGCCGGCGATGAGGCGATGAAGCCCTATGTCGGCCCTCTCGGCTCTGCCATGCAGCAGCTCCAGCAGGCCACCATGTGGTTCATGCAGAACGCCATGGCCAACCCCAACAACGCCGGCGCCGGCGCGCATGACTACATGCACCTGTTCGGCATCGTCGCGCTGGGCTACATGCACGCCAAGATGGCGCGCGTCGCCCTTGACAAGCTGAAAGCCGGTGCCAATGGACAGGCCGAGCGCATGAACGCCAAGCTGGCAACCGCCCGCTTCTACATGGAACGCGCCATGCCGGAAGTTGCCGCACACGTCGCCCGCATCCAGACCGGGTCGGACATGACGATGGCGTTCACCGCGGAGCAGTTCTGAGAAGTGGGCAGGGCAAGATGACAAAAGATACGCGCCTTTTGGTATGTTTGGTGGCCGCGTCAGGGTGTCTGTCTCTGTTGGGCGGATTGGTCATCATCGGCGAATATCAAGCAGTTTGGTCAATACTCCCAATCTCTGTGGTGTTCTGCTTGACCGCAGCTGATAATTACAGAAAGCGATGGTCCTAGCGGCAGAGCAACTCTGAGTTAAAGCGCACTGGCTCAAAGTGTCATCCCCGGCGGCCCGAACGGGCCGGGAAGGGGATCCACCCTGGCGCTTTACGCGATGGATTCCCTTCCCCTCCGCTTCGCTGCGGCCGGGAATGACAACCAGAAAAGACGTTCAGGAGGAACCCCACAATGGCTGAAGCCTACATCTACGATCACGTGCGCACGCCGCGCGGCAAGGGCAAGGCCGATGGCTCGCTCCATGAAGTCACCGCCATCGAGCTTGGCAGCCAGACGCTGAAGGCGATCAAGGCGCGCAACGATCTCGATGTGACGCTGGTCGAGGATGTGGTGTTCGGCTGCGTCGATCCGGTCGGCGAAGCGGGCGCGGACATCGCCCGCACCGTGGCGCTCAAGGCCGGCTACGGCACGACTGTTCCCGGCGTGCAGATCAACCGGTTCTGCGCTTCCGGCCTCGATGCGGTGAACCTCGCCGCAGCCCAGGTGATGAGCGGCCAGAAGGACCTCGCCATCGGCGGCGGCGTCGAGAGCATGAGCCGCGTCGGCATGGGCGCCTCGGGCTTCGGCATCGCGGTCGATCCGTCCGTGGCCATCGACACCTACTTCATGCCGCAGGGTGTGGCCGCCGATCTGATCGCCACCAAGTTCGGCTTCTCCCGCGATGATGTCGACGCCTATGCCGTGCAGTCGCACAAGCGCGCCCATGCCGCCTGGGAAGCGGGCCGTTTCGACAAATCTGTCATCAAGGTGAAGGACATGAATGGCCTGACCCTGCTGGGCCGGGACGAGACCATCCGCCCGAGCGCCGACATGCAGGGCCTCGCCGCGCTCAAGCCGGCATTCGCCATGATGGGCGAGCAGGGCGGCTTCGACGCGGTGGCGACCTACGCCCATCCTGATGTCGAGTTCGTCAGCCACGTCCACCATGCCGGCAATTCGTCCGGCATCGTCGATGGCGCAGCTGCCGTTCTTGTCGGTTCAAAGGCAGGCGGCGAGGCTGCGGGCCTCATGCCGCGCGCCCGCATCAAGGCCTTCGCCACGGTCGGCTCCGACCTCGCCCTCATGCTCACCGGCCCGGTCGACGTGACCGAGCTGGTGCTGAGGAAGGCCGGCATGAGCCTGAAGGACATCGACCTGTTCGAGCTCAACGAGGCCTTCGCCTCGGTGGTGCTGCGCTATCAGCAGGCCTTCGACCTCGACCCCGAGCGGCTCAACGTCAATGGCGGCGCCATCGCCATGGGCCATCCGCTCGGCGCCACTGGCGCCATGATCCTCGGCACCGTGCTCGACGAGCTAGAGCGCACCGGCAAGCAGACGGCCCTGATCACGCTGTGCGTCGCCGCCGGCATGGGCGTCGCCACCATCATCGAACGCGTCTGAGATCGGGAGAAAGGACCATGAACCTCGCCCAATTCCGCTTCGAGATCGACGCCGACGGCATCGCCCTCGCCACCTGGGACATGACCGACCGCTCGATGAACGTCATCACACCCGAGGTGATGGCCGACATCAAGACGATCATCGACCATGTTGCATCGGACGCCGCCATCAAGGGCTGCGTCATCACCTCCGGCAAGGACCAGTTCTCCGGCGGCGCCGACCTCACCATGCTCCAGGGCCTCGGGCTTGAGTATGCCAAGCTGGTCAGGAGCAAGGGCGAGGAAGAGGCGATGAGCTTCTTCTTCGAGGAAAGCCGCAAGCTCTCGCTCCTGTTCCGCCAGATCGAGACCTGCGGCAAGCCCTTCGCGGCGGCCGTCAACGGCGTTTGCCTCGGCGGCGCCTTCGAGCTTGCGCTCGCCTGCCACCACCGCGTGCTGTCCGACGACGCAAAGACCCGTGTCGGCCTGCCCGAGATCAAGGTCGGCCTGTTCCCCGGTGCCGGCGGCACGCAGCGCGTGGCGCGCCTGATGCAGACCGGCGACGCGCTGCAGATGCTGTTCAAGGGTGAGCAGATCAAGCCGCTCCCGGCGCGCAACATGGGCCTCGCCCATCAGGTCGTGCCCAGGGACGCCATCGTCCAGGCCGCGAAGGACTGGATCAAGGCTGGCGGCTCCGCCGTCGCCCCCTGGGACGAGAAGGGCTTCAAGCTGCCCTCCAACAAGGTGCACTCGCCGGCCGGGATGCAGATCTGGCCGCCCGCCAATGCGATCTATCGCCGCGAGACCCAGGGCAATTACCCCGCCGCGCAGGCCATCCTTTCGGCCGTCTATGAAGGCCTGCAGCTGCCGATGGATCTCGCGCTCAAGGTCGAGAGCCGCTATTTCGCGAAGATCCTGCGCTCGACCGAGGCGGCGATGATGATCCGCACGCTGTTCATGTCGATGGGCGAGCTCAACAAGGGCGCGCGCCGTCCGAAATCCGAGCCGGCCACCTCGATCAGGACGGTGGGTGTCGTCGGCGCGGGCTTCATGGGCGCGGGAGTGGCCTATGTAACCGCCAACGCCGGCATGAACGTCATACTCGTCGACCGCGACCAGGAAGCCGCCGACAAGGGCAAGGCCTACTCCCACAAGCTGATGAGCGACCAGATAGCCAAGGGCCGCGCCAAATCCGCCGAACGCGAGGCGCTTCTGGAGCGCATCACCGCCACGGCCGACTATGCTGCGCTGGGCGCCTGCGACCTCATCATCGAGGCCGTGTTCGAGGACCCGAAGGTCAAGGACGAGGTGATCCGCAAGATCGAAAGCCATATCAGGCCCGGCACGATCTTCGCCTCCAACACCTCGACCCTGCCTATAACCGGCCTCGCCAGGTCGTCCAAGGCGGCGGACCGATTCATCGGCATCCACTTCTTCTCGCCTGTCGAGAAGATGATGCTGGTCGAGATCATCATGGGCAAGGAGACCGGCGACGCCGCGCTCGCCATGGCGATCGATTATGTCCGCGCCATCCGCAAGACGCCGATCGTCGTCAACGACGCGCGCGGCTTCTTCGCCAACCGCTGCGTGCTCGGCTACATCTCCGAGGGTTACGAGATGCTGCTTGAAGGCGTGCCGCCGGCCATGATCGAGGCCGCCGGCAAGCAGGCCGGCATGCCGGTCGGCCCGCTCTCGCTCAATGACGAGATCGCGCTCGATCTCGGCCTCAAGATCATGAAGGCGACCGAAGTCCAGCTCGGCCCCGACTCGATCGACCAGCGCCAGAAGGCGATGCTCATCGAGATGGTCGACAAGCTGGGCCGCCTCGGCCGCAAGGCCAAGAATGGCTTCTATGATTACCCCGAAGGCGCTCCCAAGCGCCTCTGGCCGGGGCTGACGGCGCTTCAGCCCACCCATCTCAAGCCCGAGCAGGTGGACATGCCGACGCTGAAGAACCGCCTTCTCGCCATTCAGGCGCTGGAAGCGGCCCGCACCGTGGAGGAGGGCGTCGTCACTGACCCGCGCGAGGCGGATGTCGGCTCGATCCTCGGCTTCGGCTTCGCGCCCTACACGGGCGGCACGCTGAGCTACATCGAGGGCATGGGCCCCGCGAAGTTCGTCGCAATGTGCGAGAAGCTCGCCGCCACCTATGGCAAGCGCTTCGCGCCGAACCCCCATCTGATCGAGATGGCGGCAACCGGCGGCAGCTATTATCGCGCTGCGAAGAAGGCCGCCTGAGAGTGGGGCATTCGGCATCCGGCCGCCGGCGGGGCGCGTCCCCGCCTGCCGCCAGGGCAAGCTTGCCCGACTGCCCACTGCCGATTGCCGGCCGCCATCGCCGATGAACCTCTGGCTGCGGCTGCTCTGGCTTGTGGTCACGGCGCGCTGGCGCGGGGCGCTCGGCCTGCCCTTCGCTGTGGGGCGAGTGCCTTTCCGCGTGTGGCTGCACGATCTCGACACCTCGCTTCACATGAACAATGGCCGCTACTGGACCTTGATGGACCTGGGGCGGACCGACCTCATGCTTCGCGGCGGGTTCTGGCGCGCCTGGCTCAAGCATGGCTGGACGCCGGTGATCAGCGCCGGGAAGATCCGCTTTCGCCGCGAGCTCAGGCCCTTCCGCGCCTTCGATCTTGAGACCCGCATCCTGTGCTGGGCCGAGACCTGGCTGGTGATCGAGCATCGCCTGGTCACGAAGGGAGCAGGCGGGCAGGATGTGGTCAATGCCGTGGCCCTCGTCCGGGCCGGCCTGTACGACCGCAAGGCGCGCGGCTTCGTGCCTGTGCAGCGCATGATGGACGAGATGGGCATCAAGGCCGAAAGCCCCGCGCCCACTCCCGAGGTGCAGGCCTTCCTTGATGCGGAAGACGCGATGAAGAATGCGATGAAGTGGGCCGGGCCGGCGGCCTGAGCCGGCGCTGCGCGGCCTACTCGGCGGCTGTCCGGGTGACCCGCCATTGCGAGAGCAGCGCCCTGAGCGCGGCAGGCCGCAGCGGCTTGTTCAGCATCTGGATGTCGTCGGCCGCCGCCCGCGCCCGCACGTCCAGCGAACGGTCTGCTGTCAGGAGCGTGGCCGGCAGGTTGGCGCCCACCGCGTTCCGGATCGCCTTGACGGCCGCGATCCCGTCATCCTCGTCAAGGTGGTAATCCGCCACCAGCGCGTCCGGCGTGCGCCCCAGCTCCGCCAGCGCCGCCATCGCCTCCGCCGCGTCGGCCACCGTGATGACATCGCAGCCCCAGCCCTCCAGCACGAGCTTCATGCCGGACTGGATGGCCGGTTCATTGTCGAGCGCCACAATCAGCATGCCCTTGAGCGGGGCGAAGCCGCTGGCCTGACGGTCGGGCTGCGTGGCCGGAGCGGGCAGGGCCAGCAGCCGCGGCGTCACGATCTCGAAGGTCGAGCCGCGGCCCGGCTGCGAGCGCAGCGCCAGCTTGTGGCCGAGCGTCCGCGTGATGCGCTCGACGATGGAAAGCCCCAGCCCCAGTCCCCGCGCCATCTTGGCGCCCTGGTCCAGCCGCTCGAACTCGCGGAACACGACCTTCTGCTTGTTGGCGGGAATGCCCAGCCCGGTGTCGATGACCTGGATGGCCAGCTGGGCCCCGCGCCGCCGGCAACCGACCAGCACCTTGCCCGATGGCGTGTACTTGATCGCATTGGACACCAGGTTCTGCAGCAGCCGCCGGAAGAGCCGCCTGTCGGAGCTGATCGCGGCCCGCGTGCCGACGAAGACAAGCTCGAGATTCTTCTCCCGGGCAATCGGCTCGAAGTCGCGCTGCAACTGGCGGAACACCTCGTCGACGCGGAATGTCGTGAATTCCGGCTTCATCGCGCCCGCATCGAGGCGTGATATGTCGAGCAGCGCGGTCAGGATTTCCTCCACCGCATCGAGCGAGGCCTCCACATTCTCCGCCAGTTCCGGAGCGCCCGCCTGCCGGTCGCGCTCGGTCAGTGAGTGCGCGTAAAGCCGCGCCGCATTCAGCGGCTGCAACACATCGTGGCTCGCCGCCGCCAGGAAGCGCGTCTTGGAGAGGTTCGCATTGTCGGCCTCCTGCTTGGCCAGTTGCAGGGCGCTGTTGACGCGTGTCAGCTCCTCCGTGCGCTCCCGCACCCGGTTCTCCAGCGCTTCCTCGACCGCAACCGAATCGGAAATGTCGGTATAGGTCGTGACGAGGCCGCCATCGGGCAGGGGGTTCGAGCGGATCTCGATCACCCGCTCGGAAGGGAAGAGCCTGAGGCGTACCGGCTCGCGGTCATTGAGGAAGCTCTCCAGCCGCGCCGCGACGAGGTCCTCGACCGGTCCCTCGCCATAGGAACCGCGCTCCGCATTGAAGCGCACAATGTCGTCAAGACCCGTGCCGACCCGCATCATGTATTGCGGCAATTCATAAAGCTGGATGAAGGCCTCGTTCCAGCACATCACCCTCAGTTCCTTGTCCACCACGGTGATGCCCTGACCGGACTGGTCGAGCGCGTGCTGGAGAAGGTCGCGATTGTATTGCAGCGCTGCCGAGGCATCGTCGAGCAGCTTGAAGGCCGTCTCGCTGGAGAGGTTGCGCCGCTTGAGCAGGACCGAGAGCACGAGCCTCGATGAGGCCGCGCCGATGGCCGAGGCCAGCAGATGCTCACCGAAGCGGATGGCATGGATGTCGGCCTCCTCGTGCCCCCTCTGCGCCACCGCGCCGGCGCGGCCATCGACGCGCCCGAAGCCTGCGAAGGCGGCACGGGTGCGCTCGGCGCCGAGATAGCGCGCGATCGTGCCCTGCAACTCGTCGATCGTCACCGAGGAGCGCCAGAGTCTGAGGTTCTGCCCCATGCCGGTCCCGGTGGTGGAGACGAAGCTGGCCGCCTGCAATCGCTCGATCGCGTTTGCCGGGCGCACCAGCGAGCCGGCCACGAAGCCGAGCGTGTTGAACAGGAGGCTCCAGACCACGCCATGCACCAGCTGCGGCATGTCGCTGCCGAACAGCGCCGTCGGTTTCAGCGCTTCGATGCCGAGCGGCCCGTTGCGCAGGAAATCGGCCCAGAACGGGTCGCTGCCGAGCACATTGGGCAGCAGCAGCGTGTAGAGCCAGGTGACGAGCCCGATGATGAGCCCGCATGAGGCCCCAAGAGCAGTGCCGCGGCGCCAGATCAGCCCGGCGATGAACACCGGCCCGATCTGCGCCGTGGCCGCGAAGGAGAGAAGCCCGATCGTGGCCAGCGCCGCATCGCCAGCCGCCCGATAATAGACATAGCCGAGCAGGACGATGACCACGATGGCGATGCGCCGTGTCGTGATGATGAGCGTGCCCAGATCGCCGCTTCCGGTCGCAAGGCTCGGCACGGAGGAGGGCGAGCGCCGCCATGTCGCGACCAGGGCGCGCCCGCGCACCGCCAGCGGCATCACGAGGTGGTTCGAGATCATGATCGCCAGCGCCACCGACGCCACGATGACCATGGCGGTGGCCGCGCTCAGCCCGCCGATGAACACGATCAGCGCGATGACGCCCGCGCCCTGGCTGAGCGGCAGCAGCAGCACCGTCATGTCACGCTCGTCGGGACCCAGTTGCAGCAGGAGTTCACCCGAGATGGCGATTGGCAGCACGAACAGGTTGATGAGCACGAGGTAGAGCGGGAACATCCACGCGGCGCGCCGGATGTCGCCCTCGCTGCGGTTCTCGACGATGGCCATGTGGAATTGCCGCGGCAGCAGCAGCGCGGCGAGCGCGGACAGCACGGTCAGCGTGAGGAAGGTGCCCAGGCTCGAACTGCGCTGCCAGATCGGCAGGAGGCCTCCGGGCGGGCTGGCAGCGGCGCTGATCAGCGGGCCGAACCCGTCATTCATCCAGTAGACGACGAAGATGCCGCCGATCAGGAAGGCCAGGAGCTTGACCACCGATTCGAGCGCGATGGCCACGACAAGCCCGTCCTGATGCTCCGTCGCGTCGATGTGGCGCGTGCCGAAGGCGACCGCGAAGGCCGCGAGCACCAGCGCGACGAGGAGCGCGAGATCGCCCAGCACGGGCAGCTGGCTTGACAGGCGCGTGCCGTCGGTGGCTTCGAGAAAGACCGACAGCGAAGACGACACGGCCTTGAGCTGCAGCGCCACGTAAGGCAGCGCCGCGAGGACGGCGATGAGCGTGACGAGCGCGGCGACCCGCTCGCTCTTGCCGTAGCGCGCGCCGATGAAGTCCGCGATCGAGGTGATGTTCTGCGCCTTGGCCAGCCGCACCATGCGCGCGATGAGCTTGTGGCCGAGGCCGAGCACCAGGATGGGGCCAAGGTAGATCCCGAGGAAATCGAGTCCGGCCCGGTTTGCGAAGCCGACCGAGCCATAGAAGGTCCAGGAGGTGCAGTAGACGGCCAGCGCCAGCGCATAGATTGTTGTGCGCGCCGGCCCGCGCATGAGCTTGCGTCCGGCCCCGTCCGCAGCGTGGGCCACGGCGAACAGCATGAACAGGTAGATGAGCGCTGCGACGACGATGGACCAGCCGGGAAGCATGGCAGGGGTCTCCTTGGAGCCATGCTAACGGGCAGCGCGCCTTGCGCCAACCGGGGCGCTGGGGACAGATTTCGAGGGTTGCGCTGCGGATATGCAGGATTCTGCAAAAAATGGCTATTCAGGAGAATGATGGAATTTATGTTCTTCTAACCACACAAGATTCCGTGTAGAAAAATACATACCGGCTTGATGTGAACGGCACGGTTTTCTCCCGTAATGCCTGACATGAAGGATGAGACAAATGCTTCAGGAGTTCAAGGAATTCGCCATGAAAGGCAATGTTGTTGATCTCGCCATCGGCGTGATCATCGGCGGAGCATTCGGCAAGATCGTGGAATCTATGGTCGCCGACATCATCATGCCGATGATCGGCATGTTCGGCAACTTCGACTTCACCAACCTCTATGCGTCGCTCGGACCGGCCGTCGCGCCCGGCACGGGCTATGCCGATGCCAAGAAGCTCGGGCCGATCCTCGGTTATGGCCAGTTCATCACCTTCGTGGTCAATTTCGTGATCATCGCCTGGGTGTTGTTCCTCGTGGTCAAGGCCATGAACCGCATGAAGAAGACCACCCCGCCGGCGCAGCCCGCTCCGGCCGAGCCTTCCGACGAGGTCAAGCTGCTGACACAGATCCGCGACGCGCTCGCCAAGTGAGGCGTGCCGTCAGATGAGGCGGCCCGGCCTCCGATCGGGGCGTTGCATTCGACGCGCCCATGCAGGAAATCCGGTCGGTCACCCCTGCGCGGGGTGATCGGTCGGATCGCAAGATTTCATGCGCCGGGCTATGGCGCGCCGAGCCCTGCTCATCGTATGGCCTCGCTGAGATGAAGCTGGCGCGGCATGCCGGCGGCGATGGTTGGCGGAGGCAGGCATGAGCGCGGATGTGAAGCTGGGGTCGATGGCCGGGCGGGCTGCTCCCGCAGTGGCGGATCTGCGCGCCGAGGCGTTCGACGCGCCGCCGAGCGGCATCGTCGATGTCGTCAATCATGGCCGCACCAAGCCAGGGCTGATTCCGCTCTGGGTGGGCGAGGGCGATCTGTCGACTCCGGCCTTCATCACCGAGGCGGCCACGCGTTCGCTGGCGGCCGGCGAGACCTTCTACACCTGGCAGCGCGGCATACCCGAACTGCGTGAGGCGATCGCGCGCTATGATGCGCGGCTTTACGGCCGCCCCGGCCAGGCCCCGACGCCGGAACGTTTCTTCGTGACGGCATCGGGCATGCAGGCGGTGCAGCTCGCGGTCAGGATGATCGCCGGCGCCGGCGACGAGGTGCTGATCCCCACGCCGGCCTGGCCCAACATCGCGGCCGCCATCGGCGTCAATGGTGCCAGGGCCGTGGACGTGCCGATGAGCTTGGGCGCCAATGGCGTCACGCTCGATCTTGATCGACTGCGCGCGGCCGTCACCCCCCGCACCCGGGCCATCGCCGTCAACTCCCCATCCAATCCTTCGGGCTGGACCGCGACAAAGGAAGAGCTCGCCGCCATTCTGGCGCTGGCGCGGGAGAAGGACCTCTGGATCGTGGCCGACGAGATCTACGGCCGTTTCGTCTATGACGGATCGCTTCGCGCGCCCTCCTTCAAGGACGTGATGGACGAGAACGACCGCATCATGTTCGTCCAGACCTTCTCGAAGAACTGGGCCATGACCGGCTGGCGGCTCGGCTGGCTCGAGGCGCCCGTCCAGTTCGGGCAGGTGATCGAGAATCTGATCCAGTATGCGACCTCGGGAAGTCCGGTCTTCGTGCAGCGCGCGGGGATCGCCGCTTTGGAGCATGGCGAAGGCTTCATCGCCCATCAGGTGGAGCGTGCGCGGAAGGGCCGCGACATCGTGGTCAACGGCCTGCGGGCCACCGGCCGCGTCCATGCCCCGGCGCCGGCCGGCGCGTTCTACTACTTCTTCCAGGTGGACGGCATGACCGATTGCCGCGCCTTCGCTGTCAGGCTGGTCGACGAGGCCAATGTCGGCCTGGCGCCGGGGGCCGCCTTCGGAGCCGGAGGCGCAGGCTCCCTGCGCCTGTGTTACGCCCGGCGCCATGATGACCTCGAAGAGGCCGTCCGGCGCATGAGCAGCGTCATCCTGGCTCTTTGAAATGTTTTAAATTGTGAAATCCGGTTCGATAGCCGGAGGCTTATCCTCTGCATTTTATCCCTTTGTCCGAGGGACGCTTGCATTTTGCTGAACTTGTGTGTCAATTCAATCGTTATAAAGTTTTGGAGCCACGCGGATCAGCGCCATGCAGGCCGTCAGGAGGCCATCCCTTTCAGAAGCCCGGCTCGAAAGCGTCCTCGAGACGGCTCCGGACGGCATCATGGTGATGGATGTGTCGGCGCGCTTGCTGATCTTCAACAAGGCTTGCGAGGACCTGTTCGGCTATGAGGCCGCGGAGGTCATCGGCGAGAATGTGCGGATGCTGATGCCGCAGGAACACCACGACAATCACGACCTTTATGTCCAGCGCTACTGCGCCACCGGCGAACGCAAGATCATCGGCATAGGCCGCGAGGTCGAAGGGCGGCGCAAGGACGGCTCGCTGTTCCCGCTGGATCTGTCTGTCGGCGAGGCCATGACGCCCAATGGCCGCCAGTTCATCGGCGTGATCCGCGACCTCAGCGCGCGACGGGAAACCGAGCGCCGTCTCGCGGCGGTCCAGGCCGATCTGATCCGCATGACGCGCGTCTCCGCCCTCGACGAGATGGGCTCTGCCCTCGCCCATGAGCTGAACCAGCCGCTCACCGCCATCATGCTCTATTTGCAGGCGCTGGAGCGCGAGGTCGGGCGGCTGCAGGCCGAGAACGCCCGAATCCAGCCGCGCGCCGACCAGCTTCTGGGCAAGGCGATGCGCGAGGCGCAGCGCGCCGGCTCCATCATCCAGCGGGTGCGCCAGCTCGTCGAGAAGCGCGCGCCCGAGCGCCGCCGGGCGGACCTTAACCAGGTCATCGACGAGGCTCTGGAGCTTGCCATGCTGGGCCGTCGGCGCACCATCCACCTCGAGCGCCATGGGCCCGAGAACCTGCCCATCGTCCTGATCGATCCCGTGCAGGTGCAGCAGGTCGTGCTCAACCTCGCGCGCAACGGCATCGAGGCCTGCGAGGGCGAGGATCGGCCCACCCTGTCCGTCCGGACCTGGTTCGAGGGCGAGGTGGTCTGCTTCAGCGTCGGCGATAACGGGCCCGGCATTCCCGCCCCGCAGATGCAGATGCTGTTCAGCGCCTTCCGCAGCGAGACCGGCACGGGAATGGGGATCGGTCTGACCATTTCGCGCGCGATTGTCCAGAATCACCTCGGTGAGCTCGTGGTCGATCCGGGCGGAAACGGGAATGGCGCGCGCTTCACGGTGCGCTTGCCCATCGCGGCCCATGAAAGGGCCGCCAACCGCGACAGCGCCGCAGCCATGCCACTGGCCGCGACAGCCGAAGCGGACAAAACATGAGGGATGGAAGTCATGAATCAGGCATTTCACGATTTCGAACTTGATGTCGTGATCGTCGATGACGACGCCGCCGTCCGGGATGCGCTGAGCGTCCTGCTTGAGATGGAAGGGCTGCGGGTCAAGACTTTCCCGAGCGGCGACTCGTTCATCGTCGAAGCCATGCGTCTCAAGCCCGGCTGCGTGCTCATGGATGTGCACATGCCGGGGCGGTCCGGGCTCGACATTCTCGATGCGATCGGGGGCTCCTCGTATCACGCCCCCGTGGTGATGATCTCTGGCCAGGGCGACGTGCCGATGGCTGTCCACGCCATGAAGCATGGCGCCTTCGACTTCATCGAAAAGCCTTTCGACGGCCCGGTTGTCCTCAAGCGCGTCCGCGAGGCCATCGCCCGCGTGTCGAGCAATTCAGCCGTCAGCATGCATGGCCGGCTGCCCGCTTTTCCCGGCCATGACATGCTCACCGCCCGCGAGGTCGACGTGCTCGAGCACATTGTGGGCGGCGCCTCGAACAAGGAGGCGGGACGGCTCCTGGGCATCAGCCCGCGCACCATCGAGGTCCACCGCGCCCGCATCATGGAGAAGCTCAAGGCCCGCAACACCGCCGAACTTGTGCGGCTGGTCTATCGTGAGCCGGTCCGCAACTGATCCGGCTGGCGGCCCTAGGTATTTGTGGGGATTCCGCCTCGCCGACGAAACGTGCCAAGAGTTTGGCCCGAGCAAAGGTCAGCGCTAGTCGCGCGAGGTTGCATGACGGTTCATATCGTCGAGGACGATCACGGCGTGCGTGACGCGCTGTCGGAGTTGTGTCGGTCCGTGGGTCGCAAGGTCGCTCTTTATCCCGATGGAGAGGCCTTCGGCGCCGGGGATGATGTAGCGCCCACCGACGTCGTGCTCGTGGATCTTGGCCTGCCCGGCGAGCATGGCTCGGCCGTGATCCGCCGCATCCGTTCCATGGCATCGCCGCCGAAGGTCATCGTCATCTCCGGGCTGCCCATGGCCGACATCAAGCTGGCCATGCGCGAATTCGCCAATATCGTGGTGATGCGCAAGCCGCTGTCCAGCGAACTGCTGCCCCTGCTTGTCTAGCTCAAGCTACGGAAGATTGCTTAAGCGCTTCTCCCAACACGCCTTGGATTGAACCGCCCGATAGACTGGCCTGCCCTGATCCGGTCCAGTGCCTCCGGCGGGGCGGAGTCTGCCCGATGCTGCAATCCACCCGCGATGCCACATCCGCCCACATCGACCGGCACGGGCCTGCGCGCCATGACCCGAGCGCCCCGTGGAGCGCGCGCGGGCCGGGCGGCGGCGCGCTTCAGGGCTTCGATCCTGGCCAGACGGTGCTGCGGCAGGGCGAGGCGCCAAAGGGCGTGCCGGTCGTCGAGAGCGGTCTCGTCGCGCTCAGCCTGCGCCAGCGCGATGGGCGCCGGCACATTGTCTTTCTCGCTGGCCCGGGCGATGTGCTGTGCCCGCCGGGCAGTGCCGCCATCCCTGCCGATGCCGAGGCCCTTGCCGCCAGCCAGGTGCGCGTGCATGGCATGCGCGATCTGGAACGTGACGAGAGCCTGTGCAGGCGGCTGAACGAGCAGCTCCGGCGCCAGCATGAACGATCCCTGCATCACGTCTTCGCGCTGGGGCAGCGCGAAGCGCGCCAGCGCCTTGGCTGGTTCATTCACGTCCAGGCCGATGGCCGGTGCAGGCTTGACCTGCCGCTGAGCCGTCAGGACATCGCCGATTACCTGGGCCTCACGATCGAGACGGTGAGCCGCGAGTTCACGCGCCTCAGGCGGATCGGGGCCATCGCCTATCAGCGCAACGGCTCGATCGCCATCCTGCGGCCGCATGCGCTGTTTGGCAATGGCGCCTAGGCTCGGGGCATCCGGCACGCCAGGGCTGGGCGCGACGCCTCGCGCATCCGGCGCCTTGTTCAGGAGGTCCTGCCGTTGAAGCATCGCCGGCGCCACGGCGAGGGAAGGGCATCAAGCACCCGGCCTAGCTCCCCCGAGACTAGGCCGGGCGCCGGATTCGCGACAGCCAAAGGCTCCCGCGGTCCCTGTGCGGCGCAGCCGTCACCTGTCGGCAGCGCTCATGAGGTCATTACATCGGCCGTTGGCGTGGGCTGCATTGATTGCGCGCAATTGGGCCAGACGAAGCCTCGCGCCATGCCTGATGCGAAGGTCACACTCTCTGAAGGGCGTCCGTCTTGCGCCTGGCTCAGCCCGAGGCTGCGCGCCGGGCCGATGACATGAGCGCTGCCATGCGTCACATCAGGCAGATGGCCGCGCATCGCCCCACGCTCGAAGACATCGCGCTCCTTCTGGTCGCGGCCCTTGGCGGATGGGCGCTGCATTTCGCGGGCGTGCCCGCCGGCTGGCTCACCGGCTCGATGCTGGTCGTGGCGGTGGTGGGCCTGCGCCGGCCCTGGGCGGGTCCCTCCGATGCCGTCGTGCAGACCGGGATGCTGCTGTCGGGCATCATCATCGGCGCCGCCGCCACCCCCGAGGCGGTTCAGGCTGCGGCCCGTTATCCGGGCAGCCTCATGCTGCTGATGCTGTCGCTGGGGCTCACCGTGCTGGTCACCGGCGCGTTTCTGGTGCGTTTCGGCGGCTGGACCCGGCTGGATGCCTTGCTGGCCTCAGCGCCCGGCGCGCTGTCCGCCGTGATGGCTGTCGCCAGTGATCTCGGCAGCAGCCTCTCCCGCATCGCCATCATCCAGTTCTTCCGCCTGTTCGTGCTGGTGGCTGCGATACCAAGCTTGCTGGTGATCTCGGGCGTCGGCGCCGGCCAGGCTCCTGCGCCGCCTCCGCCGCCCAATCTGCCCGACACGGTCCTGATGATCGCCTGCGCGCTGGCGGCAGGGCTGCTGCTCAAACGGCTTGGCTTGGTCGCCCCGTTCATCATCGGCGCCACGCTGTCGAGCATGCTGCTGCATGCCTTTGACATCGTGCACGGCTCCTTGCCCGCGCCGCTCACCTTGCTTGCCTTTCTGATCCTGGGCGGCATGGTCGGGGCACGGCTTGGCGGGCTCGACAGGGCGGCCGTGGGTCGGCTCATGCCGCTGGCCATCGGCGCCTTCATCGCCTCCGTGGCCATCGGCGCTCTGCTGGCCTGGCCTGCCGCGCTGCTCGCGGGCGTCAGCTACGGCACGGCCTTCATCGCCTTCGCCCCCGGCGGGCTCGAGGCCATGGCCATGCTGGCCGTCGTGCTGGGGCTGGATCCGCTCTATGTCGGCGCGCACCATCTGGTGCGCTTCATGGCGGTTGGCTTTCTCCTGCCCATCGCGGGCCGCCTGCTGTGCAAGCCACGGCATGACGAGCCGCACGCCGGCCAGTGAGGCCATGGCTGGCACATCGGCCCCGCCCGCGCTAAAGCTGGTGCGAGGCAGGCCAGGGGCCTTGCTGGAACAGCACAGGAATCGACACTCATGAAAGCGGTCAGAGTCATCGCCGGCCCCTATTCCTTCACCGGCCATTTCGAGGAGGCGCTGGCGCCCAAGACATGCGCCGCCTTCATCAAGGCCATGCCTTTCGCAAGCAAGATCATCCACGTGCGCTGGAGCGGCGAGGGCGTGTGGTCGCCGCTAGGCGATCTCGATTTCGGCGTCGGCTACGAGAACAACACCTGCTATCCCGCGCCCGGCCAGATCATCCTTTATCCAGGCGGCGTCAGCGAGACCGAGATCCTGCTCGCCTATGGCAACGTGAACTTCGCGTCCAAGGCTGGCCAGCTCTCGGGCAACCACTTCATCACCCTCACCTCCGGCCTGGAGAACATCCATGCGCTCGGACGCAAGGTGCTGTGGGAAGGCGCCATGGACATCCGCTACGAACTGATCTGAGGGGGGCCTCGCTCCACGCTCCGCGCTTCACCTGCGCCTGCAACTTCATGCCCGACGCGTGGCCTTGCCGGTGAAGACCTGCGACGCCACGGTTCGGCTTCATCCCGCCACCAATGGCGACAAGACATGCTGCGAATGGGAGGCCGACATGGCGAGCACAATCAAGGGACCGGCGATCTTCCTCGCGCAGTTCGCGGGCGAGGCGGCGCCGTTCAATTCATGGGGTGCGATCACGAAATGGGCCGGCTCGCTCGGCTACAAGGGCGTGCAGGTGCCGACTTGGGACGGGCGCCTGTTCGATTTGGGGAAGGCAGCCGAGAGCAAGAGCTATTGCGACGACCTCACGGGTGTCGCAGCCGAGAATGGGGTGGTGATCACCGAGCTGTCCACCCATCTCCAGGGCCAGCTCGTTGCCGTCAATCCGGCCTATGACGCCGCCTTCGATGCCTTCGCGCCGCCCCAGCTGCACGGCAAGCCCAAGGAACGGCAGGCCTGGGCTGTGGAGCAGATGCTTCTGGCGGCGAAGGCCTCACGCAATCTCGGCCTCGACGCCTCGGTCTCCTTCACGGGCGCGCTGGCCTGGCCCTTTGTCTATCCCTGGCCGCAGCGCCCGCAAGGACTGATCGAAACGGCATTTTCGGAGCTTGCGCGGCGATGGCGCCCCATCCTGGATGCCTATGACGAGACAGGCTGCGATGTCTGCTTCGAGATCCATCCTGGCGAGGATGTGTTCGACGGGGCGACATTCGAGATGTTTCTCGATGCGCTCAAAGGGCATAGCCGCTGCAACATCAACTATGATCCCAGCCACTTTCTGCTGATGCAGCTCGATTATCTGGCCTTCATCGACATCTACCATGAGCGCATCAAGGCCTTCCATGTGAAGGATGCCGAGTTCAACCCGAGCGGCCGTCAGGGCGTCTATTCAGGCTACCAGCCCTGGATCAACCGCGCCGGGCGCTTCCGCTCGCTTGGCGATGGCCAGGTCGATTTCTCGGCCATCTTTTCGAAGCTCGCCGCTTGCGACTATGCCTCCTGGGCCGTGCTCGAATGGGAATGCTGCCTCAAGCATCCGGAGGACGGCGCGGCCGAAGGCGCTCCCTTCATCGCCAGCCACATCATCCGCGTGACAGAGAAGGCCTTCGATGATTTCGCCGGCGGCGAGGTCGACAAGGCGCAGATCGACCGTCTCCTGGGACTGGGTTGAGGAGGCAGCCATGGTCGAGGCACGAAGCGACGCCGGGCAGGGGCGCATCCGCCTTGGCATGGTCGGCGGCGGAGAGGGCGCGTTCATCGGCTCGGTCCACCGCATGGCGGCGCGGCTGGACGATCACTTTCAGCTCCTGGCCGGCTGCCTTTCCTCGACGCCCGAGAAGGCGCAGCGCTCCGGAGAGGCGCTGGGGCTGGACCGCGCCCGCATCTATGGCGACTTCGTCACGATGGCGAAGCGCGAGGCGCGGCGGAAGGACGGCATCGAGGCCGTGTCCATCGTCACGCCCAACCACATGCACGCCCCGGCGGCGGCCGCCTTCCTGAAGGCCGGCATCCATGTCATCTGCGACAAGCCGCTGACCACCACGCTGAAGGACGCGCTGAAGCTGAAGGCGCTGGCGCAGACATCCGGGCTGATCTTCGCCGTCACGCACAACTACACCGGCTATCCCATGGTGCGGCATGCCCGCGCCATGGTCGAGGCGGGCGAGCTTGGCGACATCCGCGTGGTGCAGGTCGAGTATGCGCAGGATTGGCTGACGACCAGGCTGGAGGATAGCGGCCAGAAACAGGCCGCCTGGCGGACCGATCCCCAGCGATCCGGCGCGGGCGGCTGCATCGGCGACATCGGCACCCATGCCTACAATCTCGCCGATTACATCACCGGCATTCCCGTCACCGCGCTGTGCGCCGAGCTCACCGCCTTCGTGCCCGGCCGCGCGCTCGACGACAATGCCCAGATCATGCTGCGCTATGCCAATGGCGCGCGCGGGCTGCTCTGGGCCAGCCAGGTCGCGCCGGGCAACGAGAACGCGCTGGCCATCCGCGTCTATGGCGCGAAGGGCGGATTGTCGTGGCGCCAGGAGCATCCCAACCAGCTCCTCTGGTCTCCGCTTGGCGAGGCGCCGCGCATCATCTCACGCGGGACGGGCGCGGCCAATGCGGCCGCAGCGCGGGTGACACGCATTCCGTCTGGCCATCCGGAGGGCTATATCGAAGGCTTCGCCACGATCTACAGCGAGGTGGCGCAGGCCATCATCGCGGCTCGCAGCAGCTCTGCGCCTGCCCCCGGGGTGCACTTCCCCACCATCGATGACGGGGTCAGGGGCGTCGCCTTCATCGAGGCGGCCGTGCGCTCCTCCGCCGCCGGCGCTCGCTGGGTGCCCCTGGACTGATCGGGCATGGGCATAAGGAACAGCCGTGGCGGGCTTGGCAGAACGATCGGGCACTGGCTGGCCCACGCGCATCGCCGAGCCCGTCCAGGCTCATGGCCGGCGGCGCGGCCGGTTCCTTACTGTGTCAGAACAGCCTCGGATAAGTCTGGACCGACGCCATTCGGAATGGGGTTAACTGTTCCGCCATGGTTGCTGTTGAGGACCAAGGTCGGACACCTGGTCAGAATGATCTGGCGGACCACCATGATCGTGTGAGGCCGACTGGTCGGCTATCGGTGCCGTCGCTCCGATGAGAAGGCTGCACACCGGCAGATGAATGGCACGGAGGAGCATCCGCTCATTGTTGCCCGTGATCCGATGCATCCGCCAGGTTCACGACGCGCGATCAGCGCGAACTGGAACCGCGACGGGATCACGGCTTGCAGGCAATCGATCGGCATCATCGGGCCGCCCATGCAACCGCGTTCAAGATGGGAGCACGTCAGCTGTCACGCCCTAACCGTCCAGGAGGCTCCGGATATCGTCGATCGTGTCGAGCTGGGTGACGTCAAACGATGCATCGGCCAGATCAATGCCAAACGTCTCCTCAAGGAGCATCATCAGCTGCGTTGCTGCGAACGAATCGAGCCGCCCGCTAAAGAACAGCGAGTCGCTGTCGCGCACGCCGCTCACATCGCCCCTTTCTGACAGCAGCTCAAGAACGCGCTGCCGGATTGTTTCGATCCTCGCGGAAACAGAGGTTGCCGTGGTCATCGGGTCAGGCTCCGAACAGGCCGAGCAGGAAGGTGAAACGGTCCGACAGATCGCCCTCGAGCCAGACGCTGTCGAATATCTTCAAGAAGCAGAAGAACAGTATGACCTGCACGCGCGGCAAGACATCATGGCACCAGACCCCGTCCGCCGGGCTGGTCTTGCGGCCCCAGAGCTGGGAGACGATCAGGCCTGCCGACAGCATGCAGACATAGAAGGCGAGCGTGACCAGGCGGTCAAGTTCCAATGTGGGTGAGCCATTGGCAAAAACATGGGAAACGAAAATCAGATGATAGATGAAATTACCAATGCCGGCCGCGCAGAAAGTTGCGAACGCAATCCGCAGACGCGGTGAATTCTTGAAGAAACGCAAGAATGCCGGGTAGAAGAAAAAATCAACAAGCAATTCCTTGAAATAATAGTAGTAGCGGTTCCAGAATTCCGCAATCGAGCGCGAGGCCATCGGATTGACGGTGTTACGCGGTATGGCGTATCCCATCATGCGTACAATCGCCACGACCGCATGGCCCCAGGCGGCGATGATCAGGAGGTCCAGAGCGTAGTTGGCGAACAACCCGGCCCAGCGCAGCGTCAACGGCAAACTCGCTGCATGGTCGGAGCTGAGGATCATCGCGCCAAGCTTGGGCACCCCAAGGGTTCCATGCAGCACCGCAGCAAGGGCCTGATAGGCCCAGCTGAGGATCGCGGTCCAGACAGCCAGCTTCAGCGCCTTCAGCCGCGTGACCGCCAGCGCCTCTGCATCGTGCGCTTCGAAGCGCGACAGGAAGGACAAGCCCTTGCCTATGGGCGCGACGTCACCGCCCCAGCTGGGGCGCATGTAGAGCGCCCGGATCGTGTCGGGCAGGGCCATCTTGGCTTTCTGGTCGACAGCGGCGTAGGCCAGGAACCAGAAGCAGGAGGCCCAAACCGCCAGGAACGTCCACACCGCAGTATGGACGAACTGTCCGGGCTCGAGATTGGCGGCAATGCCCAAGGACGCCAAGAAGGTCGACAGATGCACAAGAACAGGACGCTTTGACCAGAGGGCGCCGCCGCGGCGCTGACCAGCCATCGCAGCCCGCGCGAACAGCAGAAAGGCCAGCACGCCGGCAATTTGCAGAGCCATTGGCGGCAACGTCAGCGCTATCCCCGTGTTCGCGGAGAGTTCCGACAGCAGTTGCGTGAATTCCTGGGTGCGGAAAGGACGCAGCAGCAGAAAGACGAGGCTGGAGATCAACAGGATGGTGAGGCGCCGGTGAGGGAATGCGGCGGCCGCGAACAAGGTCAAGCAGACCAGCGCAAGCGCCGGCAAACTGACCTGAAGGCTGATCGCCAGCGCGGCGATGAAGGCTGCATGAAGCACGACGAGGCCGCGCAGACTGCCGGCGAATGCGCGTGCCTCGGGGTTCGCATCAATGCCAAGCCAGCGCTGGCGCAGCCGCCAAAGACGGAGGATCCACGCCTCCTGCCTGACCTCAAGCGAGCAGGCGCTCACGGCGAACCTCCTCGAGCGTCTCGCGCAGGGCGCGGCGATCCACCTTGCCGTTCACGTTGACCGGCAGGGCATCGCGCAGATGGATCGTGTCCGGCGTCATGTATCGCGGCAACGTACGCCACATTCTCTCCCGGATCGCTTCTGGCGCAAATCCAGCGCCGACAACGAAGCCGACGAGGCCCTGGGGCGTTCCATCCTGGATCGGCCAGGCGACCACGGCGACCAGATCGCTGCCGGAAGCTGTCCGCAGATGGGCTTCAACCTCCTCAAGTTCGATGCGGTTGCCCTTCACCTTCACCTGGTTATCGATGCGTCCCAGGTGATGGAAGACACCATCGGCGTCCTTGAGGCCAAGGTCGCCGGTGAGATACCAGCGCTCGCAGCCGATCTCGCAAAATCGGGCTTCGGTCTGTTCAGGCGCAGCGAAATAACCGATGCCGACCTGTGGACCGCACAGGGCGATCTCGCCCGGCTCTCCATCCGCGACCGGGCGCCGGTCCGGGCCAAGGATTGCAGCCTTTCCGCTCGAAAACGGTGTGCCGATCGCAAGCGTGCCTCGCCCATCGGTCACCGTTGGGGGCTCGGTCAGGCGCTGGCGCAGCATCACGACCGTGCATTCGGTCGGCCCGTAGATGTTCTCGACGACGCTGTTGGGCGCTGCGGCGGCCCAGGCTTGCGCCGTCGCCACCGGCAAGGGCTCGCCGCAGAAGATCGACAGGCGCAAGGCGCCAAAGAGACCGGGCTTCAGCGCCCCGCTCCTGCTCATCATGGTGGCGATGGTTGGAACCGACATCCACGCGGTGACGGCATGGCTTCGGATGAAATGGGCCGGCGCCATCAATGCCAGGGCTGGCATGACATGCAAGGATGCGCCTGCTTCCAGGGTGAGGAAGAGGTTGTGCACGCTGAGGTCGAAGGTGATGTCATGGGCCTCGGCGACCCGGTCCTCCGGGGCCAGCTGCGTCCAGCGGCGGCTTTCCTCAAGATAGCAGTCCAGCGACCCGGCCGAGATCACCACGCCCTTGGGCAAACCGGTCGTACCGGAGGTGAAGATGATGTAGCCCGGGTCGTACGGTCCGACTTCGACCGCATCGCGAAGGGGCTCGATCTCAAGGTTGTCAAGCGAAACCAACGGCGTGCCGCCCGCTTCACCCGCCGATCCCGCATCTGGTGCAATGATCAGCTCCGGCGCTGCGGCCCTTACCTCGGGCGTCAGCAAGGCTGCCCCGTTGCGGTCCACGATCAGCGCGTCGAGATCGAGCAGTCCAAACAAGGTGATGAGCCGCTCGGCCGGCCATTTCTGGTTGAGAGCGACATAGGTCGAGCCGGCCATGCAGGCGCCAAGGATCCCGGCATAGGCCTCGATGCTTCGCGTGGCCAGCACGCCAACGCGGCCGCTGCGACGCCTCCCAACGAGCCACGCTGCAAGGCGCGCGGCCTTGCCTGCCAGCTCGCGATAACGCACCTCCTTGCCGTCGACGACCAGCGCTACACGCTCGGGATGGCGTTCAGCGCAGTTGATGAAGGGTAGGGCGAGGTTGAAGTTTCGCTTGTGCTGCATGGATTTGTTCCCCCTGCTTGAGCCGGAAGGCGGGAAATGGAAGGCGCGGTTTTCGTGAATGTTAGTAGAGGTCGAGAGGCTTGATGGTCAAGAAGCCAGCACAATTAAGATTACTCGGTCGTAGAAGGGCAGCACAATAGACATAACATAAAAGTGCTGTGAAATAATGTAGATCAGATGTCGATGGCTGTGACCAAAGCTGCCGATATGGCCGCAGCGCCAAGCGCCGGCAGCCATTGACGGGGACGTTCATCGCCAATGCTGAACAGGTTCAACGGAAACAGATGCCTGTGAGACTTCGGGGCTTGGCCCGCCATGGGCGCAGGCATGTAGCATTCCTCGTCGAACCAGCTCCAGTCCGATGCCCAGGTCCAGCAATCATGATCCTTGTAGACCTGGGCGACCGTCTGGGCGAAGGCCTTGTCGGTCTGCAGGCGGATGTAGGGCCCTGGCGATGTCTCGAAATAGCGCATCGCCAAGGGCAGTGAGCGCTCCGTGCAATAGTTCGACATCCAGAGGTTGAAGCCGATTTCCGCGCGCAGGCTTTGCAGGACCCGAAACACCTGAACATGCTCCTCGTGGCCGTATTCTCCCCAGGGATTATGGGTGAAGACGTTCATCCCTGGCCGCAGCCGGCCGCGCAGATGATTGCGAAGAAGGTCTGTGTTTTGCCGATAGGCCGCCAATACGCTGCGATCGGCGACGGTCGCGAAGGGGATGCCGGCACGCTGGAGCGCCCTCTTGGAGAATCGCTTCCATTCGCGCTTCTGGCTTTCCATCGTCAGCGCCAACCCGTCGGACGTCTCTTCGGGAGCTAGCCAGTTTGCGCAGCCATAAGCGCCCGACTCGTGCAAATCGAGGCAGCTGACCCCCTTGCGCGGAAAGGCAGCCAGGGCCGTAGCACGCTTGCTCGCAAGATCCGGATGCGCCCAGAACGGGCGGAACACGATGATGACCTCGTCCACCTCCTTGAGGATCGCGTTGAACCAGAGCAGTTCGTCATCGGGATGAGCCGCGACGATCACCGACTGCGTCAGGAATTCAGGCCGCATCGGCATGCCGGGGCTCCTTCTCACGGCTTGCGGGCGTTGTGTTGCCAGGGTCGTTCTGCCTGCGCGCCCGCCAGCGCTCGCGCAGACGGAATGCTGCGAGCGCGATCGCCCCGCGCCAGCTCGCAGCGCGCGTGATCTCTGACATCGCCGTGCGAGCGGTCCCGAAATCGGTCTTGAAGGCCTCGTCGCCGATCGTGAAGTCGAATACCTCGCCACCCTTGGCGATCCAGTCGGCAATCATGCCCTCGTAGAGCAACAACCCCGGCGAATGCCGGCCGAAGCGCGCATAGTCGCAGCCAATGAGGAGATAGTTGAGCCGCCCGCCTGCCCCTATCGCGAAGGTCAGGCCGACAACCTCACCATCGGCCTCCAGGGCATAGGTCTGGGCGAAGCCGGCGCTGGCGCCCTCGACCGCTACAGCCGTGTAAAAAGCGAGTGCAGCAGGGTTCTGGATGATGTCACCGTCAAACCGCCCGGTGCGCCATCGCGCCATAAGCTGGATCGCCTCTGCGATCCTGCCCGGTTCGTGCAGGACGTGGAACCGGGCAGTCGGCGCCCTGAAGAAGCGCTTGTGCTTGCGAGCCAGCATGCGGGCGAAGCTGTCCGACAAGGCCAGCTCGCGCCAGCTCTCGATGGAGCCCTGCACGCCAACCGCATGGGCCCCAAAGTCCAATGTGCGGACTTCACCGCCCAGGAATGCCGTCCAGAGGCGCAGGTGCTCGGGCCGAACAGGCCTGATGCGCAGCAGATCATGATGCGGCAGGACGCGGGCTACAGCCTTCGCAAGCGCGCCGTCGCCATGCAGGCGACCCAGCCAGGCCCGGTCAGCGAGGGGGGCGGCATAGTCGCTGACACCGAGATCCGTCGTCTCGATCAAGGCAATGCCCGAGTGCCGGCGAAACAGGAGCGGCAGGACGAAGCGCAAGCTTCCATCGTCTCCCCGGCCCACGACCGTGACCGGTTCCGCCCCGCGCGCTGGCGCCCAGATGCGATGCAAAGCGCTCAGCCAGTACGGATGCTGGAACGCCGTTGCGTCAGACCGCCCGACCAGATCAGCAAACTCGGCCGATCGAAAATCAAAGTCGGATACCGGCATAATGCTGGACAGCTTGAGGAGGGTCGACGTCCCGTTAATCATCTCTCCACCACAGACGAGCAATCGCTTGGATTGCGGTCTTCATTCCCATGAAAGGCATGTATCTGGGTTAACTGGCGGATAGTAATGTGCGTTACAGTTAATCGAAGACAAAAGCTGCGTTACGCAGATGGCCTGGCAGTTCGCCTCATGGTGGCGGCAGCGCGTCCAGGGCGAGCCTTCACCTCAGCGAAATGACGCGTGCCAAGGGAGAACCGCGCCATATCGGCGATCTCCGTCACGATCATGCGCTTCGCGACGCCTGCCGCGGGATCGAAATGGAAGGCTCGTCCCACCGCCGCAAGCAAGACGTCGGGCGGACTTCGTTTCGTGAAGGGGGTCATCGAGAGCCCGGCGGCTTCACGGGCCGGGCCAGCAGGAGCGGCGTTGTTGCAAAGCCTTGTTGAACAATCGGCGGGGGCCACCCACTCACATTGCGGAACCTTTTGAAATTCCTCGGGAAAATCAAAAGGTGGTGCCCAGGAAAGGACTCGAACCTTCACAGCTTGCACTACTGGTACCTGAAACCAGCGCGTCTACCAATTCCGCCACCTGGGCATCGGATGCCCGTTTATGATCCCGGGCCGAAGCTGTCAACGGAAAGAAGCGCCCGGCGAGAAAGAAGCGCTTCGCGGCATCGCGGCAGGATGGGGGGCTGAAAGGCTCTCGCTGCCGCGCTGCGGCGCTTGCGACCCTTCACCAGCTTCACAGGCAAGGCCGGATCGACTACGACGCAGCGAAGGTTGCGGTCACGACCAGCGGGGATGCCATGTCAGCGGTGAACGGAAAGCTTGTGACTGTGTTCGGCGGCTCCGGATTTGTCGGCCGTCATGTCGTCCGGGCCTTGCTCAAACGCGGCTACCGCGTGCGCGTTGCCGTGCGGCGGCCTGACCTCGCCGGTCATCTCCAGCCTTTGGGCGTGGTGGGCCAGGTGCACGCCATGCAGGCCAACCTGCGTTATCCCGCTTCGGTGAAGCGCGCCGTTGAGGGCGCCGCAGCCGTCGTCAACCTCGTCGGCATCCTGCAGGAGCAGGGCCGCCAGAGTTTTGCCACAGTGCAGGCGATGGGGGCCGAGGCCGTGGCCGAGGCCTGCGCTGCCGCCGGCGTCCTTACCCTGGTCCACATGTCGGCGATCGGTGCGGATGCGGCTTCGGCTTCCGATTATGCTGCGAGCAAGGCGCGCGGCGAAGCCGGCGTGCTCCAGCATGTTCCCGGCGCGGTCGTCATGCGCGCCTCCATCATCTTCGGCCCCGAGGACGGCTTCTTCAACCGCTTCGCCTCGCTTGCCCGCATGCTCCCCGTGCTGCCGCTGGTCGGCGGCGGGGAAACCCGCTTCCAGCCGGTCTTCGTCGGCGATGTCGCCGAGGCGATCGCGCGGGCGGTGGATGGAGAGGTGGCCGGTGGCCGCGTCCATGAGCTGGGCGGCCCCGAGGTGAAGAGCTTCCGCGAACTGCTGTCCTATGTCTGCGAGGTCACGGGCCGCAAGCGCCTGCTTGCGCCGCTGCCCTTCGGCCTCGCGCGGCTTCAGGCGGGTGTGCTCGAGTTCGTCGACCGGCTGACCTTCGGGCTCATGCCCGACGCCATCAAGATGACCCGCGATCAGGTCACCTTGCTGCAGTCCGACAATGTCGTCTCGCCCGATGCTGAAGCCGAAGGACGCACGCTGCAGGGGCTCGGCATCACGCCGACCAGCATCGAAGCCATTGTTCCGGGCTATCTGTGGCGCTTCCGCAAATCCGGCCAGTTCGAGTCCGCACGCCCGTCCTGAGGCTTCCGGCTCTGGCCGCGACATGCTCGATCTGGTCATCATCGGCGCGGGGCCGGCAGGCATTGCCGCCGCGCGCTGCGCCATGGAGCGTGGGCTTACGGTCCGGATCATCGAGGCGCGGGGCCGGGTCGGCGGCCGTGTGGTGACACGGCATCTCGCCGGCCATGCGGTCGATCTGGGCGCGCACTGGCTGCATGCCGGCCCGATCAATCCGGTTGTGGCGCTGGCCCGTCGCGAGCGCATCGCCCTGCGCGCCGCGCCGCAGGAATCGCACCTGTTCATCAACGGAAAGTCGCAGCCGCAATCAGCCCGGATCGCCTATGGCGCGGCCTTCGCACGCGCCGAAGGCGCTCTGGCGGCGGCGGCCGACAGCCTTGGTCCTGATGAGCCGGCTGCCGCCGTGCTGCCCTTCCTTGGCCCCTGGCGGCGGCCTGTCGCGGCGATCACGGGGCTTGTCTGCGGCCGGCCTTTGCAGGTCATCAGCGCACGCGATTTCGCCAGCGCGGAATATGCCCATAACCACTTCGCTCCGGGAGGGTTCGGCGCGCTCCTGGCGCGGCTTTCCCGTGGCCTGCCCGTGAGCCTGGGCATGGCTGCGCAGGTGATCGACTGGTCAGGAGCGGGAGTGAGGGTGAGCACGAAGGGCGGCGTCATCGAGGCGCGCAAGGCGCTGTGCACGGCCCCGCCAATGGTGCTGCGGAGCGGCGCCATCGCCTACGATCCGCCCCTGCCGGAGGCGGTCTTGGCGGCCATCCATGGCTTCCGGGCCGGGGTGTATGAACATGCGGTGATCCGCTGGCCATCGGCGCCCTGGCGCGGCGCGGACCGCATCGCCACGCTGACAGGCCGGCGTCTCGATGGGGCGGGACTGCTGACCCGGCTTGATGGTTCGCCGCTGCATTACCTGGAGTTCGACGAGCCAATGGCGCGCGCCCTCCGCCAGCCTCATCGGCTCCGGGCCGGTCTTGCCGTCCGCGCGCTGCTTGCGGAGCAGTTTGGCGCGCGGGCCATCCGCGACCTCGCCGTGCTCCACGTCAGCGATTGGCTGGCGGATCCGTTGTCGCTTTCATCCTGGTCGAGCGTGCCGCCCGGCCAGGCCGCGATCCGTGACGCGCTTGCGCGCCCGCTCGGCGGGCGGCTCGCCTTCGCCGGCGAAATGACCGACCATGCGCAATGGGGCACCGTGGGCGGCGCCTGGGCTGCTGGGGAGCAGGCGGTGGATGCGCTCTTCAGGGCAGGGGCCTGACCGGCCGCCGCGCGCTCAGAGCATGTTGGGCAGCACGCGGTTGGGCGGCCGGTGACCGTCCATCAGCGCGCGGATGTTGACGATGACCTTCTCGCCCATCTCGATCCGGCCTTCATGGGTCGCCGAGCCCATGTGCGGCAGCAGAACCACCCGGTGGGCGCGCGCCAGCTTGAGCAGCCGCGGGTTCACGGCCGGCTCGTGCTCGAACACGTCGAGCCCGGCACCTGCCAGTTCCCCGGCGTCGAGCATCTTGGTCAGCGCGACCTCGTCCACGATCTCGCCGCGGGCGGTGTTCACCAGGATGGCGTCGGGCTTCATGATCTTCAGCCGGCGCGCGGAGAGCAGGTGATAGGTCCCCGGCGTGTGCGGGCAGTGCACGGTCACGATGTCCATGCGCGCCAGCATCTGGTCGAGCGAATCCCAGTAGGTGGCGTCCAGTTCCTCCTCGATGCGGGGGTCCACGCGGCGGCGGTTGTGATAGTGGATGGACAGCCCGAACGCCCTGGCGCGGCGGGCCACGGCCTGGCCGATGCGGCCCATGCCGATGATGCCGAGCCGCTTGCCCGTGATGCGCGTCCCCAGCATCCAGGTGGGCGACCAGCCCTGCCACTTGTCGTCCGGCACGAGGCGGGCGCCTTCCGGAATGCGGCGCGCCACGGCCATGATCAGCGCCATGGTCATGTCGGCGGTGTCCTCGGTCAGCACGCCGGGCGTGTTGGTCACGTCGATGCCTCGCGCCGCAGCGGCCGGAACGTCGATGTTGTCGAAGCCGTTGCCGAAATTGGCGATGAGCTTCAGCCGCTCCCCGGCCTCGGCGATGATGTCGGCGGTGATCTCGTCCGTCACGGTCGGCACGAGCACGTCGGCTGTGCGCACCGCCTCGATCAGGGCCTCGCGGCTCATCGGCGCATCATCGAGGTTGAGCCTCGCGTCGAACAGCTCGCGCATCCGCGTCTCCACCACTTCCGGCAGCTTGCGGGTGACGACCACCAGCGGCTTCTTCCTGTTCGGCATCGTGGTCTCCGTCACGACTGACACATATGGGCTCGCCGGAATGGTCCGCCCCACCTTCGCCTAAACCTGCCGTTAACGCCATTTCGACGACAGTGCAGGGCGTTGGGAAGCGGGTTATGCTCATCCGCATCCTGTTGTCTAGCAGGGCGTGGGCGGAACACAATTGCGTGCCCCAGACCGCGCGTTCGGCGCTGGGGGCGATGGCCGGCAAAGCGTCCGTGCAGCGCGCCGCGCAGGGAAAAAGGTTTGATCGGAATGCCGTCCTCACGATCCGTCGCCGTGCTCGGCCTGGCTGCGCTGCTGCTCGCCTCGCCAGGGGCGATGCCCCGCGCCTTCGCTGTGGGCGAGATCGCCGGGGCTGTCACTGGGCTGCCTGTCCCGCGTTATGTCAGCCTCAAGAATGACCGCGTGAACCTGCGCGAGGGGCCCTCCAAGGAGCACCGCACGACTTGGGTCTTCCAGCGCGCGGGACTGCCGGTCGAGATCACGGCCGAGTTCGAGACCTGGCGCCGCATCCGTGATTCGGAGGGCGCCGAAGGTTGGGTCCTGCACAGCCTCCTGTCGGGCCGCCGCACCGCCCTCGTCATGCCCTGGTCGAAGAAGCCCGATGAAGCCATCGCCTTGTTCGAACGCGCCGATGAGCGCTCCGCCCTGGTGGCCAGGCTCACGCCGAACGTGCTGACCAGTGTGAAGTCCTGCGCCGGCAGCTGGTGCCGCATCACGGTCAACGACCACGAGGGCTTCATCCGGCAGGACCGGCTCTGGGGCGTGTATCCGAACGAGCGCATCAACTGAACCGGCCTGCGCCGCGCGGGCGCGGCAAGCCGATGCCCGAAACGCATCACCGGAAGCGGCGGCCTCAGCCAGCCCTGGGCTTGAGCCTCACGATCACTTCAACGCGGCTCACCTCCATGCCCTCTGGCAGGGCCGGCAGCTGCGCCACAGTGATGGCGTCGGACGGCACGTCGATCATGCGGTCCTCGCCCTCGATGTAGAAGTGATGGTGGTCGGAGGGGTTGGTGTCGAAATAGGTCTTGGCGCCATCGACCGCGAGTTCGCGCAGCAGGCCGGCCTGGGTGAACTGGTGGAGCGTGTTGTAGACGGTTGCCAGCGAAACCGGCACGCGGGCCCGCATGGCTTCCTCATACAGGATTTCGGCGCTGACATGCCGGTCGCCCTTGGCGAAGAGCAGCCAACCCAGCGAGGTGCGCTGGCGCGTCGGCCTCAGGCCGACCCCGCGAAGCTTCTCGCGCAGGGAGTGCACCGGGCAGCCGGCCAGGGAGCGCCGCATCGCGGGCGCCGTGCCGTGCTCGTCATGTGTCGCCTTCGTCATCGTCGGTCGTGTCCGCAGAATCGTGCCGGGGCGCAGGCCCCGCATCATGTCAACATATTCGTCCGGCCCTCGCACTTCAATCAAGGATAACTACGTCCTGTTGACGCGCCGGCCTTTCCGCCGCCGTCGGCGGATGGTAGGCGTCGCAGTACGTCGGCGTTCATGTTCGATCCGACGTGCGACGAGACTTGTGTGGGACGCTATGGAACGGCAATCGAGCTTCACCTACGAAGAAATCCTGTCCTGCGGACGCGGGCAGCTGTTCGGCATGGGCAATGCCCAGCTTCCGCTGCCGCCCATGCTTATGTTCGACAGGATCACGAGCATCACCGAAACGGGCGGCGCGCATGGCAAGGGCATGGTCGTGGCCGAGCTCGACGTGAAGCCGGACCTGTGGTTCTTCCCCTGCCATTTCCAGGGCGATCCGGTGATGCCGGGCTGCCTTGGCGTCGATGCGCTCTGGCAACTCACCGGCTTCTTCCTCGGCTGGCTCGGCCTGCCCGGCCGCGGCCGGGCGCTGGGCGTCGGCGAGGTCAAGTTCGCCGACCAGGTTCTGCCGACCAACAAGAAGGTCGTCTACGGCGTCGAATTCAAGCGGGTCTTCAAGTCCAAGCTCGTGCTCGGCATCGCCGACGGCTGGCTGGAGGCCGATGGCAAGCGCATCTACACCACCACGGACATGCGGGTCGGCCTTTTCAAGCCCGACGGCGCCTGAGCTGCGCCATCGCGCGCCTTGCCTGTCGTTCTGCGGCTTTGTGGCCTTGAATTGGTCCTGGGGCGCTTGCAGTTAAGGTCAGGGCGCGGCATGACGCGGCCAACACGATCCCTGCTTGCGGCTTCACCGCCGTCACCTGCTCTGGAGTCCTTCACATGAAGCGCGTCGTCGTCACCGGGATGGGCATCGTCTCGTCCATCGGCAACAACACGCAGGAGGTTCTCTCCTCGCTGCAAGAGGCGCGTTCGGGCATCCGCACCGAAACCGACTTCATGACCCATGGCTTCCGCAGCCAGGTCGCAGGCCGACCCACGCTGGATCCGGCCTCGATGGTGGACCGGCGCGCCATGCGCTTCCACGGCGGCGGCTCGGCCTGGAATCATGTCGCCATGGATCAGGCCATCCTCGACGCCGGCCTCGAGCAGGGCGAGGTCAGCCATGAACGCACCGGCATCATCATGGGCTCGGGCGGCCCGTCCACCATTGCGCTGATCGAAGCCTACGAGAAGGCCAAGGAAAGCGGCAATTCCAAGCGCGTCGGCCCCTTCGCCGTGCCCAAGGCCATGAGCTCCACCGCGTCCGCAACGCTGGCCACCTGGTTCAAGATCAAGGGCGTGAACTATTCGATCAGCTCCGCCTGCGCCACCTCGAACCATTGCATCGGCAACGCCTACGAGATGATCCAGTATGGCAAGCAGGATGTGATGTTCGCTGGCGGCTGCGAGGAGCTGGACTGGACGCTGTCGGTCCTCTTCGACGCCATGGGCGCCATGTCGACCAAGTACAACGACACGCCCTCGACAGCCTCGCGCGCCTATGATGCGAACCGCGACGGCTTCGTCATCGCCGGCGGCGCCGGGGTCGTGGTGCTGGAAGAGCTCGAGCATGCCCGCGCGCGCGGCGCGAAGATCTATGCCGAGATCGTCGGATACGGCGCCACGTCGGATGGCTACGACATGGTCGCCCCCTCCGGCGAAGGCGCGGTGCGCTGCATGAAGCAGGCGCTGGCCACCTGGCAGGGCAAGGTCGACTACATCAACCCGCATGGCACATCCACCCCGGTGGGTGACGCCAAGGAGATCGAGGCCATCCGCGAGGTTTTCGGCGGGGCCGACAGCTCGCCGCTCATCTCGGCCACCAAGTCGCTGACAGGTCACTCGCTGGGCGCGACGGGCGTGCAGGAGGCGATCTATTCGCTGCTGATGCTCAACAATGATTTCGTCTGCAAGAGCGCGCACATTGAGGAACTGGACCCCGCCTTCGCGGACATGCCGATCGTGCGCGAGAGGGTCGACAACGCCGGCCTCGGCTGCGTCCTCTCCAACAGCTTCGGATTCGGCGGCACCAACGCCACCATCGTGATGAAGCGGCTGGAAGCCTGAACCATGCAGCTCATGTCCGGCAAGCGCGGCCTCGTCATGGGTGTCGCCAATCAGAACTCGATCGCCTGGGGCATCGCGTCGATGCTGGCGAAGCACGGCGCCGAGTGCGCCTTCACCTATCAGGGCGAGGCGCTGGGCAAGCGCGTCAAGCCGCTGGCCGAGAGCATCGGATCAAGGCTCGTCCTGCCCTGCGATGTCGAGGACATCGCCTCGGTCGATGCGCTGTTCGACAGGCTGAGGGCGGAATGGGGCGAACTCGATTTCATCGTCCACGCGATCGGCTTCTCCAACAAGGACGAGCTCAAGGGTCGCTATGCCGACACCAGCCGGGACAATTTCTCCCGTACCATGGTGATTTCCTGCTTCTCCTTCACCGAGGTGGCGAAGCGGGCCGCAGCGCTGATGCCTCATGGCGGCGCGATGATCACGCTGACCTATGGCGGATCGATGCGGATCATGCCGAACTACAATGTCATGGGCGTGGCCAAGGCGGCGCTGGAAGCGTCGGTGCGCTATCTCGCCAATGATTTCGGCCCGCAGGGCATCCGCGTCAACGCGCTGTCGCCCGGCCCTGTCCGCACCCTCGCCGGCGCCGGCATCGCCGATGCGCGGGCGATGTATTCCTGGCAGCGCGCCAACGCGCCGCTGCGCAAGTCGGTCAGCCTCGAGGAGATCGGCGGCTCGGCGCTGTATTTTCTTTCGGGTCTGTCCGGCGGCGTCACGGGCGAGATCCACCACATCGACGCGGGCTTCCACATGATGTCGATGCCAACTCTCGACGTGCTCAAGACCGTGGAGCTGAAGGGCGACGAGGCCTGAGCCAGCCGCTTCGTGCAGGCTCAATTCCGGGTGAAGAAGGTCAGGGGCACCTTTCCCTTCTCTCCGATAAGGCACAGGAAGCGGCTCGGCGTGTCAGATTTGTTGGTCTGGAGATACGGCTCGCCGATGATGACGCGCTTGATGGGCGTGTCCTCGACCATGGTGTCGGCGGCGGCGATGGTCAGCACGTCCTCGTCGAAACAGATGTCCTTGATGCTCGCGTCGTCTTGCAGGCGCCCAGCTCATTGCTGGCCGGCGCGGGGCTGTTGGGCGACAGCGTGGTCAGGGCGAGGCCGGCGCTGGCGAACGCCAGCGCGCAGCAACCCGCAGCGTAGGCGGCGGAACGGATGAAGCCTGTCATGATCGTATCCCCGGGATGAGGCTCTCAGGCCAACGCCTCGTGACGCGGCATGTTCTGACGCGCGGTGCCTGTGTTCAGAGCCCAAGTTTCTTTTTGCGCTGGCCGAGCGTGCGCAGCCTCAGCGCGTTGAGCTTGATGAAGCCCGCCGCGTCGCGGTGGTCATAGGCGACGGCGCCTTCCTCGAAGGTGACGAGATCCTGATCATAGAGTGAATAAGCGCTCATCCGGCCGATGACGATGGTGTTGCCCTTGTAGAGCTTGAGCCGCACCGTTCCGGTGACATGCTCCTGGCTCTTGTCGATCAGCGCCTGCAGCATCTCGCGCTCGGGGCTGAACCAGAAGCCGTTGTAGATCAGCTCGGCATATTTCGGCATCAGCTCCTCCTTGAGGTGCGCTGCGCCGCGATCGAGCGTGATGCTCTCGATGGCGCGGTGCGCCACATGCAGGATGGTCCCGCCCGGCGTCTCGTACATGCCGCGGCTCTTCATGCCCACGAAGCGGTTCTCGACCAGATCGAGCCGGCCGATGCCGTTGATCTTGCCGAGCCGGTTGAGCTCGGCCAGCAGCGTGGCGGGGGAGAGCGCCTTGCCGTTGATGCCGACGGCGTCGCCGCTATGGAAGTCGATGGTGATGATGGTCGGCGTGTCGGGCGCGGTCTCCGGCCCGTCGGTGCGCGAATAGACGTAATCGGGCACCTCCTGCGCCGGGTCCTCCAGCACCTTGCCCTCGGATGAGGCGTGCAGCAGGTTTGCGTCAACCGAGAAGGGCGCCTCCCCGCGCTTGTCCCTGGCGATGGGGATCTGGTGGCTTTCGGCGAAGGCGATGAGTTGCTCGCGCGATCGCAGGTCCCATTCGCGCCAGGGTGCGATGATGGTGATGTCGGGCTTGAGCGCGTAATAGCCCAGCTCGAACCGGACCTGGTCATTGCCCTTGCCGGTCGCGCCATGGGAAACGGCATCCGCGCCGACCATTTCGGCGATCTCGATCTGCCGCTTGGCGATCAGCGGACGCGCGATGGAGGTGCCGAGCAGGTAGACGCCCTCGTAGAGCGCGTTCGCCCGGAACATCGGAAAGACATAATCCTTGACGAAGGTCTCGCGCAGGTCGTCCATGAAGATGTTTTCAGGCTTTATTCCCAGCAAGAGCGCCTTGTCCCGCGCCGGTCCCAGTTCCTCTCCCTGACCCAGGTCCGCCGTGAAGGTGACGACCTCGCAACCATAGGTGGTCTGCAGCCACTTGAGGATGATCGAGGTGTCCAGCCCGCCCGAATAGGCGAGCACGACTTTGTTCACGCGCTTGGATGTCGTCATGGCTTGGTCTTCCGGAAGGGCCGCCAGGGTCGCCGGCGGCGCGGGGATGATCGTGCCCGTGCGGTAGCCGATGCTGCATCCGGGCGCAATATCGCCGGCTGCCATGCACCCCTTGCGGAGCGTGCAGGGAAGCCTAGAGTCTGAGACGAATCGCACGAGGCAGGAATGTCCATACGCCCCACTCTGGACTTCTGGTATGATTTCGCCTCGACCTATTCCTATCTGTCCGCGATGCGGATCGAACAGATGGCAGATGAGGCAGGCATCGTCCTGCGCTGGCGGCCGTTTCTGTTGGGGCCGATATTCGCCGCGCAAGGCTGGAACAATTCGCCCTTCAATCTTTTCCCGGCGAAGGGGAAGTACATGTGGCGCGACCTGGAGCGCCGCTGTGTCAAGCTCGGGCTTCCGCTCAAGCGCCCCGTGCCCTTTCCGCAGAATTCGCTAAGCGCGGCCCGCGTCGCCCTGGCCGGGCGCGAGGCGGGCTGGACGCCCGCTTTCTCGCGCGCCTGCTTCAACGCCTCGTTCGGGGAAGGTCGCTCCATCCAGGACGAGCCTGTGGTGGTCGAGGCCCTTCGCGCCGCTGGCGTCGACGCCCAGGGAGCCATCAGCGCCTCCAAGAGCGAGGAAATCAAGGGCCGCCTGAAGGCCGAGACGGAGCTGGCGAAATCGCTCGGGATCTTCGGCGCCCCGGCTTTCGTGACACCTGATGGCGAGCTGTTCTGGGGAGATGACCGGCTCGAGGAGGCCATCGACTGGGTCAGGCCCTGAAGTGCGCTCAGCCGCCGTCCGGAGCGGCGATGGCTTCGGGCCTGAACCGGTAGACCGTCGAGCAGAATTCGCACGTGACCTGCACCGAGCCGTCATCGGCCACCATGGCGGCCCTGTCGTCGGCTGAGAAGCGGCGCAGCATGGTGAGGATGCTGGCTTCCGAGCAGCGGCATTGCTCGCGCAGGCTCGCCGCCTCGAACACACGTGCGCCGTGCTCATGGAAGAGGCGGTAGATCAGCCGCTCGCTTTCCAGCATCGGATCGACCAGTTCGTGGTCCTCCACCGTCTCGACGAGCGCCCTGGCCTCGGCCCAGGCGTCATCCTCGACGCCATCGGCATCGCGCGCGGGCGCCGCCTGGCCGCCGGGGTCGTCGCCAGGGTGGAGGTCCTGCTGCTTCTGCCGCTCGGGCGAGCTGGGCAGGAACTGCACCAGAATTCCCCCCGCCCGCCAGCTCTCGCCCTGCGAGCCGACGACGCGCGCCGTGGCGAGCCTGAGCCGCGTCGGGATCTGCTCCGATTGCCGGAAATAGCGGTGGCCGGCTTCCTCCAGCCCGTCAGCCCCGTCGAGTTGCACAAGTCCCTGGTAGCGCGAGGCGTGGCTGCCCTGGTCGATGGTCATGCCGAGATAACCCTCGCCTAGCAGCTGCGCGGTGCTGGTGCGCTGCGCCGCCACCGCCTCGGCAAGGCGGCCGCCATCGAAGCGGGCCACGGCGCGGATGCGGTCGGGGGCGTCGAAATCGACAACCAGCATCTCGATCGGACCGTCCGACTTGGTCTGGAGCTGGAAGCGCCCATCGAATTTCAGCGAGGCGCCCAGAAGCGCGGTCAGCGCCGCAGCCTCGCCAAGCACCCGCGCCACCGGTTCGGGGTAGCCATGGCGGTGCAGGATCGTGTCGAGGGCAGGGCCGAGGCGCACCACGCGGCCGCGCACGTCGAGCGCTTCCACGGTGAACGGCAGCACGCGGTCGTCAAGGCTGGCGTCGGCCATCATGGCCGCGCCTGGGGAGAGCATGTCAGTCATGGATCAGGCCTGGATCTGGCCGAAGCACCAGGCGAGAATCGCCTTCTGCGCATGCAGCCGGTTTTCCGCCTCGTCATAGACCACCGATTGGGGCCCATCCATGACCGCGTCCGTCACTTCCTCGCCGCGCGTGGCGGGCAGGCAATGCATGAACACGGCCTTGTCGCTGGCGCGCGCCATCAGGGGCTCGTTGACCTGGTAGGGCCGAAGCAGATTGTGCCGGTTGCCCTCCTTGTCGCCCATGGACACCCAGCAATCGGTGATGACGCAATCGGCGCCCTCGACCGCTTCCTCGGGACGGGTGGTCAGCTTGAGACGCGCCCCGTTGTCGCTTGCCCAGCGCACAAGCGGGGCCGGCGGCGCCAGTTCCGCGGGCGTCGCCACATGCAGTTCGAAATCGAAGCGGCCCGCCGCGTGGATCCAGGAGGTCAGCACATTGTTGCTGTCCCCGGTCCAGGCGATCTTGCGGCGGTGAAGCGGTCCGCAATGTTCCTCGAAGGTCATCATGTCGGCCATGACCTGGCACGGATGCGAGGTCTTGGTGAGCCCGTTGATCACCGGCACCGTGGCGTGGCTGGCGAAGTCGTGCAGCTGGCCATGGTCGAGGATGCGGATCATGATCGCGTCGACATAGCGCGAGAACACGCGCGCCGTGTCGGCCACGCTCTCGCGCTCGCCCAGCTCGATCTCGCGACCTGTCACCATCATCGGCGAGCCGCCAAGTTCGCGGATGCCTACCTCGAAGGAGGCGCGCGTGCGCAAGGATGGCTGGTCGAAGATCATCGCCACGACCTTGCCGTCCAGCGGCATGTCGGCCGTCGCCGCAGGGGTGCGGCGACGGGCCTTGATGGCGCGCCCGGCGTCGAGCATCGCCCTGAGCTGCGGGCCGGAGAAATCCGACAGGTCGAGAAAATGCCGCATCACCATGTTCGCCCGTTCATTCCGCCGCAGGGCGCTGCAGGTCGGCCTCGACCGTCCGGGCCGCCTGTTCCAGCCGCGCCATGGCCTCGACAAGCTCGTCCTCGGTGATGGTGAGCGGCGGGATCAGGCGCACCACATTGTCACCGGCGCCGACCGAGAGCAGGCCCGCCTTGCGCGCGGCGGCCTGGAACGCGGTGTTCGGAACGCGGCACTTCACGCCGACCAGCAAGCCTTGGCCGCGCACGCCCTCGATCACGGTGGGGTGACTGTCGGCGAAGGCGGCGAGCTTCTGCCTGAAGGAGATCGCGACGGCGTTGACATGGTCCAGGAAGCCGTCGGCCAGCACCACGTCGAGCACCGCGTTGCCGACCGCCATGGCCAGCGGATTGCCGCCGAAGGTTGTGCCGTGCGTTCCGGCCGTCATGCCGATGGCGGCAGCCTCGGTGGCGAGGCAGGCCCCCATGGGAAAGCCGCCGCCGATGCCCTTGGCGATCGACATGATGTCGGGGGTGATGCCGCTCCATTCATGCGCGAAGAGCTTGCCCGTGCGGCCAACCCCGGTCTGGACCTCGTCCATGATCAGCAGCAGGCCATGTTCGTCGCACAGCGCGCGCAGGCCACGCAGGCACTGGTTGGGCACCAGGCGCAACCCGCCCTCGCCCTGGATCGGTTCGATCATGATCGCGGCCGTTTCGGGGCCGATGGCGGCCCTGAGCGCGTCATGATCGCCGAACGGCACCTGGTCAAAGCCCTCGACCTTCGGCCCGAAGCCTTCGAGATATTTCGCCTGCCCGCCAGCGGCGATGGTTGCCAGCGTGCGGCCGTGGAAGGCGCCCTCGAAGGTGATGATGCGGAAGCGCTCCGGATGGCCATGGGCGGAGTGATACTTCCGCGCCATCTTGATCGCGGCCTCATTGGCTTCCGCGCCCGAATTGCAGAAGAACACCGTGTCCGCGAAGGTGCTGGCGATAAGCCTCTCGGCGAGGCGCTTGCCCTCGGGCATCTGGTAGAGGTTCGAGGTGTGCCAGAGCTTCGCCGCCTGGTCCTGCAGCGTCCTGACCAGATGCGGGTGGGAATGGCCCAGCGAATTGACGGCGATGCCGGAGCCGAAATCGAGGAAGCGCTCGCCGGTGGTGGCGATCAGCCAGGGGCCTTCGCCCCGTTCAAAGGCGACGTCGGCGCGGGCATAGGTGGGAAGAATCGGAGAGATCACGGGAAAAGGTCCTCTTGAAGACACGCATGGCGCGGGCGGCGCCGGTCGGGGTCATCGGGCAAGCGTTAGCGGCGCCGGGCGCATCCGCGCCGGCATCCCCCCGCCGTCATCGTCGCTCGCGCGACGGGCACCCTGTCCAGACCAACCTTTTCATAAGCCCTGACCTTGCGGTGAATCCCCAAAATCAAACGCCGCCAGCTGGGGCCGACGGCAAGTATTCTTATGCGGTTTGCCGGGCTGGCTGTCAATCAACCCCCCCCGGCGGAAAGCCTTGCGAGGGGCCTCAGCCGCGCCGCAAGCCGTGGATCCAGCCGACAAGCCCGGCTGTCGAGCCATCGCGGCCTTCCGCGCTTTCGGCACCCTCGATCACACCCTGCAGGCCCGTCGCCAGTTCCTTGCCGAGCTCCACGCCCCACTGGTCGAAGGCGTTGATGTCCCAGATCGCCGCCTCGACGAAGACGCGGTGCTCGTAGAGCGACACGATGCGGCCGAAGGTGAACGGGTCAAGCTTGCGGTAGAGCAGCATGGTGGACGGCCTGTTGCCGGGGAAGACACGGTGGGGCGCCAGACGGTCGATCTCGCCTTGCGAAAGGCCGCGGGCGGCGAGCTGCGCCTTCGCCTCGTCGAGGGTCCGGCCCTTCATCAGCGCTTCGGCCTGCGCCAGCGCATTGGCGGAAAGGATGGCATGGTGGTGCGCCAGATCCGGTTCGTGCCCTTCCGCCGCCAGCAGGAACTCCGCCGGAACCGGCTCGGTGCCCTGGTGCATGAGCTGCATGAAGGCGTGCTGTCCGTTGGTGCCCGGCTCGCCCCAGACCACCGGGCCGGTGCTGCGCCCCACGGCCGCGCCCGACAGCGTCACCCGCTTGCCGTTCGATTCCATGTCGAGCTGTTGCAGATAGGCCGGCAGCCGCGCCAGCCTCTGGTCATAGGGCAGTACGGCGCGCGTGGCGTGGCCGCAGGCATTGCGGTGCCAGATGCCGACGAGGCCCAGCAGAACGGGCAGGTTGTCGGCCAGCGGCGCGGTGCGGAAATGCTCATCCATGGCATGGGCGCCGTCCAGCATGTCGGCGAAGCGCTGCGGCCCGATCGCCAGCATCACCGGCAGGCCCACCGCAGACCACAGCGAGTAGCGGCCGCCTACCCAGTCCCAGAAGCCGAACACCCGGTCCGGCGCGATGCCGAAGGCGGCTACCTTGTCGAGCGCGGTCGAGACGGCGCAGAAATGCGAGGCCACCGCCTCCTCCCCGAGCGCCGCCACCAGCCAGCGCCGGGCGGATGCGGCATTGGTCATGGTCTCGACCGTGGTGAAGGTCTTGGATGCCACGATCAGGAGCGTCCGGGCCGGATCGAGCCCCGCCAGGCTGTCGGCAAGGTGCGCGCCATCGATGTTGGAGATGAAGTGCGTGCGCGGACCGTCCGCATACGGCGCCAGCGCCAGCGTCGCCATCACGGGGCCGAGATCCGATCCGCCTATGCCGATGTTGACCACATCCGTGAAGGGCTTGCCGTCATGGGCCACGATCGAGCCGGAGCGCACGCCTTCGCTGAAGACGCCCAGCGCGGCCAGCACGTCGTTGACGTCCGGCATCACGTCCCGCCCGGCGATCATCACGGGGCAGCCCGACCGGTTGCGCAGGGCCGTGTGCAGCACCGCCCGCCCTTCGGTGGCGTTGATGGCGTCGCCGCGGAACATGGCCTCGCGCCTGGCCTCGAACCCGGACGCGCGCGCCAGATCGAGCAGCCGGCGAAGCGATGCCTGGGTCAGGCTCGTCTTGGAGACATCGAGCAGCATGTCGTCGAAGCGCCGCGAGAACCGGTCGAAGCGCGCCGGGTCTTCTTCAAACAGGGTCCGCATCGAGAGCGTCGCCGCAGCCTGACCGAGGTCCTCAAGGTCGCGCCAGATCATGTCCAGTGTCATCGCTGCCTCATTGTTGCGCGCCGTCATCTTCTATCCCGCCGCGCCGGCCCTCGCCAACCTCCATCGCGCGGATCGCGCTCACAGCACCGAGCCCGGATTGAGGATGCCGGACGGATCGAGCGTCGCCTTGATGGCGCGCATCATCGCCAGCTCCACCGGATCCTTGACCGAAGCCAGCAGATGCCGCTTGAGCCGGCCGATGCCGTGCTCGGCCGAGATCGAGCCGCCGAACTCACGGACCAGCCCATGCACGGCCTCATTCATGTCGCCCCACAAGGCGAGGAACGCCTCCTTGTCCGCGCCGACCGGCTGCGAGACGTTGAAGTGGATGTTGCCGTCGCCAAGGTGGCCGAAGGGCAGCGGCCGGCAGCCCGGCGCCATCGCCTCGACCAGCGCGATGCCGCGCGCCAGAAAGGCCGGCACGCTCGCAACCGGCACCGAGACATCATGCTTGATCGATCCGCCCTCGTAGCCCTGAACCTCGCTCATCGCCTCGCGGATGCGCCAGAGCGCGCGCCGTTGCGCCTCTGAGGCCGCGATCGCGGCATCTGTGACGAGGCCCTGCTCCAGCGCGGTTTCAAGCAGCGTTTCCAGCGTGGCGTCGAGGCCGGCGGCACGCGGCGATGACAGCTCCATCAGCACCATCCAGGGCGAAGGCGCCGACAATGGGTCACGTGCACCGGCGGCATGGCGCACCACGACCTCGAGCCCGAAGCGCGGCATCAGCTCGAAGGTGGTCAGCGCCGGGCCCGCCTCCGCCTTGACGAGGTTGAGCAGCGCCAGCGCCCGCCCCGGGTCGGGCACGGCAAGAAACGCGGTGGCCCGTGACTGCGGCCTGGGAAACAGCTTCAGCGACGCGGCGGTGATGATGCCGAGCGTGCCCTCCGCGCCGATGAAGAGGTTCTTGAGGTCATAGCCCGTATTGTCCTTGCGCAGCGTGCGCAGGCCGTTCCATATGCGCCCGTCGGCCAGCACTACCTCGAGGCCTAGGCACAGATCCCTGGCATTGCCATAGGCGATCACGGCCGTCCCGCCAGCATTGGTCGAGAGATTGCCGCCGATGGTGCAGCTGCCCTCTGAAGCCAGCGAGAGCGGGAACAGCCGCCCTGCGGCATCAGCGGCCTCCTGCACCCGCTGCAGCGTGACCCCTGCCTCGACGATGATGGTGTCGCTGGAGGGCTCCACGGCCCGCACCTTGTCCATGCGCGCCAGCGACAGGATGATCTCGCGGCCCTCGGCCACGGGGATCTGGCCGCCCACCAGCCCGGTGTTGCCGCCCTGCGGCACGATGGGCGTGCCGGTTTGATGCGCCAGCGACAGGATGGCCGCGACCTCGCCAGTGCTGGCTGGCTTGACGACGGCGCTTGCGCGGCCCTTGAAAAGATTGCGCCATTCCTTGAGGTGCGGAGCCATGTCAGCCTCGGCGGTCAGCACCTGCCGCGCGCCGACGATCTGCGACAGGCTTTCGAGAAGAGCGCTCATCTCACCTCCTGGCGGCCCTGGGCCTCGCCTTCGACAGGATGCCGACCAGCTCGACATGGGCCGAATGGCGAAACTGGTCGACCGGGGTCACGCTGTCGAGCTGGTATCCGCCCTTCAGAAGCAGGGCGGCATCACGCGCGAAGCTGCCGACATCGCACGAGATGTAGGCGATGCGCGGCACGGACGATTGCGCGAGCTGCACGCATTGCGCCTCGGACCCAGCCCGCGGCGGATCGAGCACGACGGCATCGAAGCCCTTGAGCTCCAGCGGCAGCAGCGGACGCCGGAACAGGTCGCGGCGCTCGGTCAGGACGCGCCGAAGGCCCGGCGTGGCGCGCGCGGCCTTGTCGAGCGCAACCAGCGCGGCCTCCTCGCTTTCATAGGCGGTGACCTCCGCCGTCTCGGCAAGGCGCAGCGCGAAGGGGCCCGAGCCCGCGAACAGGTCCGCCACCCGCTTGGCGCCGGCCACCGCTTCCATGGCGAGCCGGCCCAGAAGAGCCTCGCCCGCGAGCGTGGGCTGCAGGAAGCCGCCCGGCGGGATCGTCACCAGAGCCCGCCCCATGCGCTGGGTAGGCTCGCGCCGCGCCACGATGGTGTCTCCATGGATGGACAGTCGCGCCAGGTCGAGCTGGCTCGCCAGCTGCGTCAGCCCGATGCGCTGCTTCTCGCTCGGCGGGCCGTTGCCGCGCACGTCGACGTCGAGCCCGTTCTCCGTCGCCGTGACGAGGATGGTGAGCGGCTTGGCCGAGGCCGCCAGGGCTCCGGTCAAGGCGGTGGCGATGGCCGGCGCACGGGCCAGCCTTGCCTCGAGGATGGGGCAGTGATCGATGGCGATCAGCTCGTGGCTGCGCGCCCGCATGAAGCCCGCGAGCGATTCCGCCTCGCGCCGCCTGCCGTGAAGCGTCACCCGCCGGCGTCCCTCGCCATGGCCGTCGAGTAGCGGGTTGATCGTGGCGGCGATGCCGGCGCGCTCCAGCGCCTGCGCCACCAGCCCGCGCTTCCATTCGGCTTGGAGGGCGGGGCTGGCATGCTGGATGACGCAGCCGCCGCAGGCCCCGAAAAAACGGCAGATCGGCGCCGTGCGCTCGGGAGAGGCGGTGAGGATGGCGCCAGGCTCGGGCGCCTCGCCATCGCCGGCGGCCTCCACCACTTCGCCCGGCAGCGCGCCCGTCACGAAGCCGGCCTCCCGGCCTGCCTCGTCCTGGGCGATGCCGTCGCCACGCGCGCCGAGCCGTTCGATGACGAGCCTGCGCGGGCCGGGGGCGGAAAGCGGGCCGGAAAGTGGGCGGGGAAGCGCCAAGGGGAAGCCTCTCAAGGTGATGACGGATGTCTGCGCTTCGCCTATCAGGTTCGGCGGGCGCCGGAAACGCCCAACAGGGAGATACGTGGCATGACCATCAGGAACGGCGTGATCGAGGCCATCGGCAACACTCCGCTCATCGCCCTGCGCCGCGCGTCCGAGGCCACGGGCTGCCGCATCCTGGGCAAGGCCGAGTTCATGAACCCCGGCCAGTCGATCAAGGACCGGGCCGCGCTCGCCATCATCCGCGATGCCGAGGCGCGCGGCGCGCTCAGGCCGGGCGGCGTCATCGTCGAAGGCACGGCCGGCAACACCGGCATCGGACTTGCGCTCCTGGGCAACGCGCTGGGCTATCGCACGGTGATCGTGATCCCGCAGACCCAGAGCCAGGAGAAGAAGGACATGATCCGCCTGGCCGGCGCAGAGCTGATAGAGGTTCCGGCCGTGCCCTTCGCCAATCCGAACAACTATGTGAAGGTTTCAGGCCGGCTCGCTGAAGCGCTGGACAAGGTCACGCCCGCCGGCGTCGTCTGGGCCAACCAGTTCGACAATCTCGCCAATCGCGAGGGCCATGCCGCCACCACAGGGCCGGAAATCTGGGAGCAGACGGGCGGCGATGTCGACGGCTTCATCTGCGCGGTGGGCACGGGAGGCACGCTTGCGGGCGTCGCCAAGGCCCTGAGGGCGTTGAAGCCCGATGTGGTCATCGGCCTTGCCGATCCGCTCGGCGCGGCCCTGCATGCCTACTACACCACCGGCACGCTCAAGGCGGAGGGTTCCTCCATCACCGAAGGCATCGGGCAGGGGCGCATCACCGCCAATCTCGACGGCTTCCGGCCGGATGCGTCCTTCCAGATTCCGGATGAGGAGGCGCTGCCGGTGGGCTTCGACCTCCTTGAGCATGAGGGCCTGTGCGTGGGCGGATCGGCGGCGGTCAACGTCGCCGGGGCCATCCGCCTTGCCCGGCATCTCGGGCCGGGCCGCACCATCGTCACCATCCTGTGCGACTATGGCACGCGCTACCGTTCAAAGCTGTTCGACCCCGCCTTCCTGCGCGGGAAGGGCCTGCCGGCGCCGCGCTGGCTGGAGCGGGGGCCGGGCATCGACCCTGCCATCCTGGGTTCAGTCCTCGGCGATTGACGTCGAGCCAGCGACGGTCTGCCGCCTCACCTGCTCACGTCTTGGCGATCTGCCCCCGCAGCGCGGCGATCTCGGCCCGCAATGCCTTGAGTTCGGCGGCGATCATTTCGGCATCATGGGCCGGATGCGTCAGTTTGGGCGCCTCCGAGGCCGTGACCTCGTCAAGCGCCGTCACGACGACGCCAATGAACAGGTTCAGCACCATGAAGGCGCTGAGCACCATGAACAGCATGACGAAAAGCCACCCCCATGTGTGGCCCTTCTCGACCAGCGGCTTGACGATGCCGTTGGACCAGTCGTCGAAGGTCATGGACTGGAACAGAGTGTAGGCTGTCGTGCCGATGGAGCCGAACAACTCGGGGTTGGTCTCGCCGAAGAGCTTGGTGCCCATCACGGCGAACACGTAATAGACCAGAACCAGCAGCAGGCCGATCGACCCCATGCCCGGCAGCGCGCCGATCAGGCCCGCGACGACCTTGCGCAGCGATGGCACGATGGTGATCAGCCTCAGCGCGCGCAGCACGCGCAGGGCCCGCAGCACCGACAGTGATTCCGAGGTCGGCACCAGAGCGATGCCGATCACGAACAGGTCGAACAGGCTCCACGGATCGCGGAAGAAGGCGCCGCGCTTGACGAACATGCGGGCCGCCAGCTCCACCACGAAGATGGCGAGAATGATGCGGTCCAACGCGATCAGCAGCGGCCCGTAAGCGTCCATGACTGGCTTGGATGTCTCGAGCCCAAGCGTGATGGCGTTGATGATGATGAGGATCATCACCGCCCGCTCGGTGGCCGGATGGTTGATGATGGGGGCAAGGAAGGCAGTCATGGCGAGGTCCGTCGGCGGCATTGATTCGCTGCGCCGCAAACTGGGGCCTGGCCTGCAAAAATCAACGGCGGCCTTGGCGGCCGCCGTTGTTAATCTGGGGACAGAAGGAAAGCGCAGCCCCTTCAAAGCCCTTCGAACAGCGCGCTCGAGATGTAGCGCTCGGCGAAGGAGGGGATGATGATGACGATGTTCTTGCCCTCCATGCCCGGCCGGCTGGCGAGTTCGAGCGCCCCCGCCACGGCCGCGCCGGAGGAAATGCCGCCGGGAACACCTTCGAGGCGCGCCAGCAGCCGCGCCGTCTCGAAGGCCGTCTGGTTGCCCACCGTCACCACCTCGTCGATCACGGAGCGGTCGAGCACGTTGGGCACGAAGCCCGCGCCGATGCCCTGGATCTTGTGCGGCCCCGCCTGGCCTCCGGACAGCACCGGGCTGTCCTCGGGCTCCACGGCAACGATCCTGAGCGCCGGCTTGCGGGCCTTCAGCACCTGGCCCACGCCGGTGATGGTGCCGCCTGTGCCGACGCCGGAAACAAAATAGTCGATCTCGCCCCTGGTGTCGTTCCAGATCTCCTCCGCCGTGGTGCGGCGATGGATCTCGGGGTTCGAGGGGTTCTCGAACTGCCCGGCGATGATGGCGCCGGGGATTTCCGCCTGAAGCTCATGGGCACGGGCCAGGGCACCGCGCATGCCCTGCGGTCCTGGCGTCAGCACCAGCTCCGCGCCGAGCAGCGCCAGCATCTTGCGCCGCTCCAGCGACATGGTCTCGGGCATGACAAGAACCATGCGGTAGCCGCGCGCAGCCGCCACGAAAGCGAGTGCGATCCCGGTGTTGCCGGACGTGGCCTCGATCAGCGTCCCGCCTGCCTTGAGCCGGCCGGACGCCTCAAGCGCATCAACCATGCTGACGCCGATCCGGTCCTTGACGCTGGCGATCGGGTTGAAGAACTCGAGCTTGGCCAGAAGATTGGCCTTGATGCCGCGCTCGGCGCCGATGCGCCTGAGCCGGACGATGGGCGTGTCGCCGATCGTGTCAGTGATCGAATCATAGATGAGGCCGCGCCCGGGGGGCTTTGCGTCTGGCGTGTGCGCTGTGGACATGGAACTCTCCTTCCGTAGAGGAGAGTTAAGCGCGACTCCGTTATTTTACAAGAGAAATCGCGAATTGAAATAATTCACATTTCAAATCGTGAAATCTGCCGTCATGCCGTCCAGGCCGAAGACGCGCTGCTTTTCGGCATTCTTGCACAAGTCCTCGACCGTGATGCCGTCGAGCCTCGTCAGGAAGGCCTCGCCCGCGGCGCGGACCTCCGGCCCCACGATTTCGTCGACCAGGCGTGAATGGGGCAGGGGCGGCAGGTCATCCTCTCCGGTGGCCGACATGGCGGCGCGCACCACATCGCCAGCGGTGATGCGGCGGCGCTCCCGCGCCAGCTCATAGCCGCCGCGCGGCCCGCGCACGCCCTTGAGGATGCCATGGCGGACCAGCGCCTGCAGCACCGTCTCCAGATGCCGGGGCGGCAGATCGTGGCGCGCCGCCAGCATCTTGGCCGAAACCGGAAGGGGGCGGGCGTGGAGGGCGATGTCGACGACGGCTGCGATGGACAGAAGGCTGCGGCGCGAAAGCAGGATCATGCTGGAAAGACACCTTTGCTATGGACGGACGACGTGGCAAGCGACCCGCTTCTCAGCCCCCCAGTCCGGTCGAGCCGAACCCGCCTGTCCCGCGCGGAGTCCGGTCGAGGCTGGAGACCTCGATCAGGACCGCGCGCGAAACCGGCGCGAGAACAAGTTGCGCGATCCTGTCACCCCGGCGCAACTCGAACGAGTCAGGCCCGAGATTGACCAGGATCACATTGATTTCACCCCGATAGTCCGCATCGATGGTTCCGGGGCTGTTCAGCACCGTCACCCCATGCTTGACGGCCAGCCCCGAGCGCGGCCGGACCTGCGCTTCGAAGCCTGGAGGAATCTGGAGCGCGATGCCTGTCGGGACAAGGACCCGCTCGCCGCTTCGCAGCGTGACGCTTTCGCCTGCTGGGATCGCCGCCCGCAGATCGAGCCCTGCCGCCTGCCCCGAGGCATAATCCGGCAGGGCCAGCCCGGCGCCATGCGGCAGCCTCAGCAGCTTCAGGGGAACTGGATCGGCGCCGGTCATGTCGCGCGTGGATCGAGCGTGGCCATGTGCAGCACAAGCCGCCGGGCCACTTCGTCCTTGCTCAGGATCGGCCAGGATGTCACGCCGGCGGCGCTGACCAGATGCACGGCGTTCGCGTCGCCGCCCATCACGCCGCCCGCGATGCCGGAGCCCGACAGGCTGACATCATTGGCGACGATGAGGTCGCAGCCCTTGCGCGCGAGCTTGGCCCTCGCGTTGTCGATGACCGCCTCGGTCTCGGCGGCGAAGCCGATCACCAGCGGCGGCCGGCCGGCGCCCTGCTGTGCGATGATGGCCAGGATGTCCGGATTTGGCGTCAGCACCAGGGATGGCGCCTCGCCCCGGTCCTTCTTGAGTTTCCGCCCCGCGCTGTTCTGCACCCGCCAATCCGCCACCGCGGCGGCGAAGATCGCGATGTCGGCCGGCAGCGCGGCCTCGACCGCGGCAAGCATCTCGTTGGCGGTCTCGACATGGACCGTGGTGACGCCGGCGGGATCGCCAAGGGTCACGGGGCCGCTGATCAGCGTCACCTGCGCGCCCGCCCTTGCCGCCGCTTCGGCGATGGCGTGGCCCTGCTTTCCGGACGAACGGTTGGCGATGTAGCGCACCGGGTCGATCGGCTCATGCGTCGGCCCGGATGTGACCAGCACATGCCGGCCCGACAGGGGCCTGGCCTCCGGCGCAAGCATGGCCTCGATCGCGGCGACGATCTCGGAGGGCTCGGCCATGCGGCCCGGCCCATATTCGCCGCAGGCCATGTCGCCCTCGTTGGGGCCGACCACGCTCACGCCGTCGGCGACAAGCGTGGCGAGGTTGCGCTGCGTTGCCGGATGCAGCCACATCCGCACGTTCATCGCGGGCGCGATCAGCACGCGCTTGTCGGTCGCCAGCAGGGCCGTGGCGGCGAGGTCGCTGGCCTGGCCGCCCGCCATCCGCGCGATGAGGTCGGCCGTGGCGGGGGCGGCGACGACAAGATCGGCGGCGCGCGAGAGCTGGATGTGACCCATCTGCACCTCGTCGGTCAGCGAGAACAGGTCGTCATGGACCTTCTCCCCGGAAAGCGCCGCGATGGAGAGCGGCGTCACGAATTGCGCGCCTGCCCGGGTCAGGATGGTGCGCACATGGCCGCCGCGCTTCTTCACCTCGCGGATCAGTTCGAGCGATTTGTAGGCCGCGATGCCGCCGCCGATGATGATCAGGATGGTCTTGCCATGAAGCATGGGGTCGTTTCTGCCGGATGACGTGCCGCGTGGGGCGCTACGCTTATCACCGAAATGGCGGCTCGTCGAAGCTGCGCAGCTTGCGTGAATGGATGCTGGAGCCGGCCTGCTTGAGCAGTTCCACCGTCTCAATGCCGATCTTCAGGTGCTCGTTGACCGCCCGCTCATAGAAGGCGTTGGCCGCGCCGGGTAGCTTGATCTCGCCATGAAGCGGCTTGTCCGACACGCACAGCAACGTGCCGTAAGGCACGCGCAGCCGATAGCCCTGCGCCGCGATGGTGCCTGACTCCATGTCCACAGCAATGGCGCGGGACTGGTTGATGCGCGTGCGCACCGCGCTCCATTGCAGCTCCCAGTTCCTGTCGTCGAAAGTGACCACGGTGCCGGTGCGCAGCCGGTTCTTCAGCGCCTCGCCGCTCTCGCCCGTGACGCGCGCCGCCGCCTGCTGCAGCGCGATCTGGACCTCGGCCAGCGCCGGAATCGGGATCTCTGGCGGCAGCAGATCGCTCAGGATGCGGTCCTGCCGGAAATAGGCATGGGCAAGCACGTAATCGCCGATGACCTGGGCATGGCGCAGCCCTCCGCAATGGCCGATCATCAGCCAGGCATTGGGCCTGAGCACCGCAAGATGATCGGTGATGTTCTTGGCGTTGGAGGGTCCCACCCCGATGTTCACGAGCGTGATGCCCTGCCCGTCGGCCTTGACGAGGTGGTAGGCCGGCATCTGGAACCGGTGCCAGGGAGCGGCGGCGAGACGGGCCAGCGCGGACTCATCCGCGCTGCGCGCATCGATCACCAGCCCGCCCGGCGCCACCAGCCGCTCCGCCTCGCCGCTGCGGATCATCTCGATGCCGTGGCGCACGAACTGGTCGACATAGCGGTGGTAGTTGGTGAGCAGGATCCAGCGCTGGAAGCCGCGCCAGTCGGTTCCGGTGTAGTGGATCAGGCGGCGCAGCGAATAGTCGGTCCGCACCGCATCGAACAGGCTCAGCGGCCTCGGCTCCGGCCCCGACAGGTCGAAGGTGCCGTCCGCGATCTCATCGCCGATGGTGGAGAGCAGCGGCACGGGAAAGTGCCGCGCCAGCTCCTGCGCCGTGACCCCGCCACGCGCCAGCTCGTCGCCGCCCTGCAGCGCATAAGGATAGGGGATCTCCTGCTCGCTGACACCCACCTCCATCGTCGCGCCGTAGTCCTCCACCAGCGGCGTGAGCTGGTCCAGCAGATAGGCCCGGAATTCGGCCGGATGGGTCACCGTGGTGGCGTAGACGCCCGGAGCGGAGAAGCGCGCATAGCCGCGCCGCGTCACATGCTGCGTCCTGTCCGGATCATAGCTCAACCGAAGCTCCGGATAGCGGAAGCGGGCGCGCTGTTCGGACGTGGGGATGGTGCGTTCGGTCAGGTAGGCGTCGAGCGCCTTGCGGATGGCTGCGGTGGCCGACTCGTAAAGCTCCTGAAGCCGTTCGAGGGCTTCCTCGGGAGTCGAGACCGGCCTGTAGGACGACGTCTTCGGCTTTGTCATGGACTAGATATGCCAAGCAGTGCGCGGCTGGCAACCGTGGCCAGGGCTCGCGACCCGTCGCCCTCAGCTGGCCAGCGCCATCCAGCCCACCAGGATGGTGATGATCGCGAGCATGACGATGCCGAAGCGGTTGTGCCGCGCCTCGGCCTTGCCGATCGCCTCGACTGTCTCCTCGTCGACCTTGAAGCCTGTCGCGGCGGCGGTCTCGAGGCGCTCCAGAAGGCGCTCGGTGCGGCCCACCATCTCGGGCAGCCGCGCCACGGCTCCTGCCAGCGAAAGCGCGCCGCGCCCCACATCCTCGATGCGGCCGACCGGGCCAAGATTGCGGGTGATCCAGGCGCGCACCACCGGCTCGGCGGTGCTCCACATGTCGAGCTTGGGGTCAAGCATGCGGCCCACGCCTTCGACCACGACCATGGTCTTCTGCAGCATCACCAGCTCGGTCCGGGTCTTCATGTCGAAAAGTCCGGTGATCTCGAACAGCAGGGTGAGCACCTTGGCCATCGAGATCTCGTCGGCGCTGCGGTTATGGATCGGCTCGCCCACGGCGCGGATGGCCTGCGCGAAATCAGCCACCGAGTGATGCGCCGGCACATAGCCCGCCTCGAAATGCACCTCTGCTACGCGGCGATAGTCGCGCGTGATGAAGCCGAGCAGGATCTCCGCAAGGAAGCGGCGTTCCTTCGGCTCGAGCCGCCCCATGATGCCGCCATCCACCGCGACGAGGCGGCCCTGCGCGTCGATGAAGAGATTTCCCGGGTGCATGTCGGCATGGAAGAAGCCGTCGCGCAGTGTGTGCTTGAGGAAGGACTGGATCACGTTGCGCCCGAGCGCTACCCGGTCATGGCCGGCGGCGTCGATGGCCGCGAGGTCGGACAGGCGGATGCCATCCACCCATTCCGCCACGAGAATGTCGCGTCCCGTCAGTTCCCAATCGGGCTTCGGCACGCGGAAATCCGTATCCTCGGCTGTGTTCTGCGCCAGCTCCGACAGGGCGGCGGCTTCAAGCCTGAGGTCCATCTCCATCACGACGGAGCGGATCAGCGTGTCCACCACGCCCGTCACGCGCAGCCGCTTGGCCTCACCGGAGAACTGCTCCGCCAGCTCGGCGCCCCGGCGCATGGCCCTGAGGTCGCGCCCGAAGCGGGCCCTGACATCGGGCCTCAGCACCTTCACCGCGACCTTGCGGCCATCCGCCGTTATGGCCGGATGAACCTGCGAGATCGAGGCTGCGGCGATGGGCTCGTCGAGCGCATGGAAGGCCTGCTTCCACGGCTTGCCGAGCGAAGCCTCGATCGTGGCGATCGCCACGGGCGTGGGGAAGGGCGGCATCCGGTCCTGAAGCTGCGACAGGTCTGCCGCGATCCGCGCGCCCACCACATCGGGACGCGTCGCGAGGAACTGGCCGAACTTGACATGGCTCGGCCCCAGCCGGGTCAGCGCGGCCGCCAGCCTCTCGGCGGAGCCCCCGACATCGCGCCGCTCGATGCGCCGCGCCAGCCACAGGCCCCAGCGCGGCGGGCCTGCCGGCAACGCGGCCGGATCGATGAGCGCCAGCGCGCCCTCGCGCGCCAGCACGAAGCCGACGCGCGTCAATCGCATCACGGAGGCGAGCGTCGAGAACAAGGTGCGCGCGGCCTTCGCTCAGAGCTTCCAGCCGGAATGGATCGCGACCACCCCGGCGGTGAGCATCGTGTGGCTGGCCCGCGCGAAGCCGGCCTGCGCGATCATGGCCTCGAAGGCGCGGGGCTTCGGAAACTGCCGGATGGATTCCACAAGATACTGGTAGGGCGCGGCTTCGCCGGTCACCATCCGGCCCAGCGGCGGGATGACGTTGAAGGAATAACTGTCATACACCGCATCGAGCATGGGAATGTCCACCTGGCTGAACTCGAGGCACAGGAAGCGGCCGCCGCGCTTGAGCACGCGGTAGGCCTCGGACAGCGCCTTGTCGATGCGCGGCACGTTCCGGATGCCGAAGGCGATGGTGTAGGCGTCGAACTGGCCGCCCTCCAATGGCAGGGCCTCGGCATTGGCCTCGACGAAAGCGATGCGGTCATCGCCGGGGAAGCGCTTTGCGGCGCGTTCGCGCCCGACGCCCAGCATGTCGCCATTGATGTCGAGCACGGTGACCTGCGTCTGCGGCCCGCCCGCCTCCAGCACGCGGAAGGCCACGTCGCCGGTGCCGCCCGCGACATCGAGGTGGCGGAATGGCCGCGTTCGCGAGGGCCGCGCCATGGACACCAGCACATCCTTCCAGACCCGGTGCAGCCCGGCCGACATGAAGTCGTTCATCAGGTCATAACGGCCCGCTACCTTGTGGAACACGTCGTCCACCTTGGCCTGCTTGTCGGCGAGGCGGACGGTCTCGAAGCCGAAATGCGTGGCGTCGTCATGGTCATGCGCCGGGGGCGCGGGTCTGGCGTGCGTTTCCATGGCGCACACATAGCGAAACTTGCGCCGCTGCGCTATGCGGGCATGACGCCACAGCGACTTGCTGCGAGCGCGCGAGAAGCCAGCCGCCTGCCCGTGACCTCGAAGGCCCGCCATGCCCGAGCTGCCCGAAGTCGAAACCGTCCGCCGTGGGCTCGAGCCCGCGCTGGTCGGCGCGCGGATCGAAAGCCTCCAGCTGCGCCGCAAGAATCTGCGCTTCGCCTTCCCGGAGCGCTTCGTCGCGCGGGTCGAGGGCCAGAGGGTCCTGTCGCTCAGCCGGCGCGCCAAGTATCTCGTCGCGGAGCTCTCCTCGGGCGAGGCGCTGATCATGCATCTGGGCATGACCGGCCGCTTCATCGTGGAGGCGCCGGGCGCGCCCGCCCATGAGCCGGGCGAGTTCCATGCGATGGTGAACCGTCACCCGGTTCATGATCATGTGGTGTTCGGGCTCGGCCAGCGCGGGCGCGTCACCTATAATGACGTGCGCCGCTTCGGCTTCATGGACCTTTCTCCCATGTCAGGGCTCCATGCCAGCCGCCATTTCGCGGCCATGGGGATCGAGCCGCTGGGCAACGAGCTGTCCGGGGAGATGCTGGCGCGGCTCTTTGCCGGCAAGCTGGCCCCGCTCAAGGCCGCGCTGCTCGATCAGCGGCTGATCGCGGGGCTGGGCAACATCTATGTCTGCGAGGCGCTGTTCCGCGCCGGGCTCCATCCGGAGCTGCCCGCCGGCGTGATCGCCACGCCCACGGGTCGGCCCCGCCCCAAGGCCCATGAGCTCGCCAGCATCATCCGGGATGTGCTTGAGGAGGCGATCGCCGCCGGCGGCTCGACCCTGCGCGACTTCGCCCATGCGGATGGATCGCTCGGCTATTTCCAGCATGCCTTCAGGGTCTATGGTCGCGAGGGAGAGCCGTGCGCGGCGGCCGGCTGCGGCAGCGCCGTCGCGCGCATCGTGCAGGCAGGCCGCTCCACCTTCTTCTGCGCCTCATGCCAGCCGCGCTGAGGCAGGCCCCGCCGCGCTCAGCCGAATTCGGCCTTGAGATCGATCGTCGCGCGCCTGCCCAGATCGTCGTAATGCTTGGAAAGCCAGTTGCGCGCGGCGACGCGGCCGGCCTTCTTCAGCATCAGGAAGAAGTCGAGCTTCGCCTTGAGCTTGGACGAGGCGTCGACATCGCTCAGCGCCTCGCTGAGCGCGATGCGATGCATCCTGATCTTCTTGTATTCCCTGGTGGACAGGAGCCCCTTCTCGATCAGCCGCGTGACGAAATCGATGGCGCGCATCTCGCGCAGAAGCGTCGCGTTGAAGCTGATCTCGTTGAGGCGGTTGCGGATGTCCTGCGCGGTCTTGGGCACGCCCTTGCGCTCCAGCGGGTTGATCTGCACCAGCAGGATGTCGTCGCTGCCCGTGCCGTAGAACAGCGGATAAAGGGCGGGATTGCCCATGTATCCGCCATCCCAATAGGGCACGCCGTCGATCTCCACGGCCTGGAACACCGTGGGCAGGCAGGCCGAAGCCATGACATGATCCGCCGTCAGCTCCTTGCCCTCGAACACGCGCGCCTTGCCTGTTTCGACATTGGTGGCAGCGATGAAAAGCTTGAACTCCTTGCAGCTCCGCACGCGCTCGAAGTTGATCTCCCGCTCCAGCAGGTCCTTCAGCGGATTGAAGTTGAGCGGGTTGAAATTGTAGGGGCTGGACGAATGCTTGAAGAATCCGAGCCAGAACTCGCCGATGCCGAGGCCCGACAGCGGCGCGGACGAGAAGAAGCTGTCGAGGATGGTGCGCTGCGCGAGGCTGAGCTTGCCGTCGGTGCTGATCGAGCGCCAGAAGGTGTCGAGCCCCTTGCGCGCGCCATCCGGCCCCCCTTCGATCCAGCCATCGGCCAGCACGACCGCATTCATCGCCCCCGCGCTCGTGCCGGAGATCGCCTCGAAGCGCAGACGCCCGTCCTCGATGAGCTGGTCCAGCACGCCCCAGGTGAAGGCGCCATGCGCGCCGCCGCCCTGAAGCGCCAGAAGGATGGATTTGGGGGAAGCGCTCATGCCGCTGTCCAGCCGCCATCAATGGACAGCGTCGTGCCGGTGATGGAGCCCGCTGCGTCCGACGCGAGGAACACCGCCGCTGCCGCCACCTCCTCGATGGAGACGAAGCGCTTGGTGGGCTGCGCCTTCAGCATAACATCCTCGATGACCTGCTCCCTGGTGAGCCCGCGCGCCGCCATGGTGTCGGGGATCTGCCGCTCGACCAGCGGCGTCCAGACATAGCCCGGCGCGATGTTGTTGACGGTGATGCCGTCAGTCGCCACCTCAAGAGCCACCGTCTTGGTCAGGCCCATCACGGCATGCTTGGACGCCACATAGGCCGACTTGAACGGCGAGGCGACAAGGCTGTGCGCCGAGGTGATGTCGATGATCCGGCCCCATTGCCGGGCCTTCATGCCGGGCAGCGCGGCCGCGATGGCGTGGAAGGCCGAGAAGAAGTTGATCCGGAAAACGAGGTCGAGCTTCTCCTCGGGAAAATCCTGGATTGGCGAGACATGCTGCACGCCGGCATTGTTGACGAGGATGTCGACGCTGCCGAACTCGCTCTCGGTGCGGCGGATCAGATGGCGCACGTCTTCCGTCCTGGCCATGTTGGCCGGGTCGAACAGCACCATGACCCCGCTGGCGGCGGCGAGTTCGGCCCGGATCTGCTCGCAGTCCGGGGTAGGCAGGCCGTTGAGCATGATGTTGCAGCCCTGTGCTGCCAGCGCCTTGGCGATGCCAAGGCCGATGCCGCTGGTGGAGCCCGTGATGACGGCGTTGCGGCCCTTGAGAGACATGGATCAGGTCCTGTTGCGAGAGGAATTGCTGCGCTGCAACCTACCGCCTCCACGCTCACGCGCAAGTCAGGCTCACGCGCAAGTCAGGCTCACACGCAAGTCAGGCGAAGCTCACGCCACGCCATGCTTGATCTGGGCTGCTCCGCGCCGCACCATGGCGGCCCCTGCGACGCCGGAGGCCCGATCGTGCCCCTTCTCGACCTTGCCGCCCACTTCAGCCATTTCCGTGCCGCCAGCCGCACGCACCTGGCCGCGCACAGCCACCATTACTGGCCCGACGTGACAAGGCATGCGCAGCTCGCCTGCTGGGATGACGCGGCCCTTCACGCGGACGAGAAATGGGGCGTGATCTTTGGCGAGGTGATCCCGGCGGTGCAGCGCGGCATCGCGTCGATCCTGAACCTGCCCGATCCCGCCACGATCGCCTTCGCGCCGAACACGCATGATTTCGTCACGCGGCTGCTCTCGGCCCTTCCGCAGGTCCGGCCGCCGCGCATCCTCACCTCGGACGGCGAGTTCCATTCCTTCGCGCGCCAGGTGGCGCGGCTGGAGGAGGATGCGCTGGCGATCGTGGAGCGCGTGCCGCATGAGCCGCTGGCCAGCTTCCCCGAGCGCCTGCGGGCTGCGGCGGCGAAAGGCGGGCACGATCTCGTCTTCGTCAGCCAGATCCTGTTCAACGCGGGCGGCTCCTGCGGCGACATCGCCCAGCTGGCCGCCGCGGTGCCGGACCCCGCCACCTTGATCTGCATCGACGGCTATCACGGCTTCATGGCCCTGCCGACGGACCTTGCAGCCGTTTCGGGGCGCGTCTTCTATCTCGGCGGCGGCTACAAATACGCCATGGCGGGGGAGAATGCCTGCTTCATCCACTGCCCGCCGGATCAGGCGCCGAGGCCGCGCGACACCGGCTGGTATGCCGCCTTCGGCACGCTCGCGGCCCGGCAGGAAGGCGTGCCCTATGGCGAGAAGGGCGGCCGCTTCTGGGGCGCCACCTTCGATCCCGTCGGCCTTTACCGCCAGCGCGCCGTCTTCGCCTGGATGGATGCCATCGGCCTCACCGTGCCGGCCATCCATCATCATGCGCTGGCGCTGCAGGAGCGCTTCCTCGAAGGCGTGCGCGCGCTGTCGCTGGCCGACTTCCGCGCCGCACGGCTCGTGACGCCGATGGCAAGCCAGCAGCGCGGCCATTTCCTGACATTCGAGACCACGGAAGCCGCTTCGATGCACCGCCGCCTGATGGAGGCGCGCATCATCACCGACCTGCGCGGCGACCGCATCCGCTTCGGCTTCGGCTGCTGCCAGACCGCCGACGACATCGCGGCGGCGGTCGAGGCCGTGGGCCGCGCCTTGCGCCGCTGATGGCCAGGCGCTCGCCCTCGATCAAAAAGCCGAATTGACTCAAGCCGGATTTTCACGCAACGATCCGCATGACTGGGCCCGCACCTTCCGGCCCAGCAATCGGAACCCGTCCGCGCATGCCGTCCTTTTCGTCCCGTCTGGTGAAAGACACCACGAAAACGACCGCCACCGTCGTCAAGGCGACGGTGAGCAAAACCACGCGCTGACGCCTTCCTCGCTCCGGGCCATCCCCCGACGGGGGTCACGGGGCCAGACATCCGGATCGACCTGACAATCGGGCGCATCTCGGGTAAGCAGCGGGGGAGATCAAGCCAGTCAGGATCATCACCATGGGTTACAAGGTCGCCATCGCAGGAGCCACGGGCAATGTGGGCCGCGAGATGCTGTCCATCCTCGCCGAGCGTTCATTCCCGGCGGATGAGGTCGTCGCGCTCGCCTCCGCCCGCTCGATCAATTCGGAAGTCTCGTTCGGCGACCGCATCCTCAAGTGCAAGGTCCTCGATCATTACGACTTCTCCGACACGGACATCTGCCTGATGTCGGCGGGCGGTGAGGTGTCGAAGACCTGGTCGCCCCGGATCGGCGCGGCCGGCTGCGTCGTCATCGACAATTCCAGCGCCTGGCGCACCGATCCGGACGTGCCGCTGGTGGTGCCGGAGGTCAACGCTTCCGCTCTCGAAGGCTTCGCCGCCAGGAACATCATCGCCAACCCCAACTGCTCGACGGCGCAGCTCGTGCTGGCGCTCAAGCCCTTGCATGACCGCTTCGGCATCCGGCGCGTCGTCGTCTCCACCTACCAGTCGGTGTCCGGCGCGGGCAAGGAAGGCATGGACGAGCTCGACCGCCAGACCAAGGCGATCTACTCGCTCGGCGGCGCCGAGGTTAAGAAGTTCACCAAGCGCATCGCCTTCAACGTCATTCCGCACATCGACGTCTTCATGGAGGACGGCTCCACCAAGGAAGAGTGGAAGATGATGGTGGAGACCAAGAAAATCCTCGATCCCGCCATCAGGCTCACCGCCACCTGCGTGCGCGTGCCCGTCTTCGTCGGCCATTCCGAGGCGGTCAACGTCGAATTCGAGCGGCCCGTCACGGCCGAAGAGGCGCGCGCGGTGCTGCGCTCGGCTCCGGGCATCATGGTGGTCGACAAGCGCGAGAATGGCGGCTATGCGACGCCGCACGAGTGCGCCGGCGAGGACGCCACCTACATCAGCCGCATCCGCGAGGACCAGACCATCGAGAACGGCCTGAGCTTCTGGTGCGTGTCTGACAATCTGCGCAAGGGCGCCGCGCTCAACGCGGTGCAGATCGCCGAAGCCATGATCCGCAAGGGGCTCATCGCTCCGCGCGCCCGCAAGGCCGCCTGACTGGCCAGAAGGGCTCCGGCGGCGCCGCGGCGCGTCGGGGCCCTCAGCCCAGGTTGAGTTCCTTGAAGAAGTCGTTGCCCTTGTCGTCGATGACGATGAAGGCGGGGAAATCCTCGACCTCGATCTTCCAGATCGCCTCCATCCCGAGCTCTGGATACTCCAGCACCTCGACCTTGCGGATGCAGTCCTGGGCGAGGCGCGCGGCGGGCCCCCCGATGGACCCCAGATAGAAACCGCCATGGCGCGCGCAGGCCTCGCGCACGCTGGCCGAGCGGTTGCCCTTGGCGAGCATCACCTTCGAGCCGCCGAAGGCCTGGAACTGGTCCACGTACGAGTCCATGCGGCCTGCCGTGGTCGGCCCGAAGGAGCCCGACGCCATGCCTGTCGGGGTCTTGGCGGGGCCTGCATAATAGATCGGGTGGTTCTTGAAATAATCCGGCATCGAGCCGCCGCTTTCCAGCCGCTCGCGGATCTTGGCGTGGGCGAGGTCGCGCGCCACGATGATGGTGCCGGTAAGCGACAGCCGCGTCTTGACCGGATGCGAGGAGAGCGTGGCGAGGATTTCGCTCATCGGCCGTGACAGGTCGATCCGCACGACATCGCCGCCGAGCCGGCTTTCGTCGATTTCGGGCATGTAGCGCGCCGGGTTGGGCTCCAGCGCCTCCACATGCACGCCCGTGGCCGTGATCTTGCCCAGCGCCTGGCGGTCTGCCGAGCACGACACGCCCAGCCCGATGGGCAGGCTCGCCCCATGGCGCGGCAGGCGGATCACCCGCACGTCATGGCAGAAATACTTGCCGCCGAACTGCGCCCCCACGCCCAGCGACTGGGTGAGCTTGTGCACCTCCGCCTCCATCTCGAGGTCACGGAAGGCATGGGCCATCTCCGAGCCCTGCGTCGGCAGGTTGTCGAGATACTTGGTGGAGGCGAGCTTGACCGTCTTCATGGTCTGCTCCGCGGAAAGCCCGCCGATGACGATGGCGAGGTGATAGGGCGGGCAGGCGGCCGTGCCGAGTGTCAGGATCTTTTCCTTCAGGAAGGCCATCATCCGCTCGCGGGTCAGCAGCGAGGGCGTGCCCTGGAAGAGCAGGCTCTTGTTGGCGGAGCCGCCGCCCTTGGCCACGAACAGGAACTTGTAGGCCTGGGCCAGAGCCGGGTCGGTCTCGGCATAAAGCTCGATCTGCGCCGGCAGGTTGTTCCTGGTGTTGCGCTCCTCGAACATCGAAATCGGCGCAAGCTGCGAATAGCGCAGGTTGCGCTTGAAATAGGCATCCATCACGCCCTGGCCGATGGCGCTCTCGTCGTGGCCGTCGGTCCAGACCAGCCGGCCCTTCTTGCCCATCACGATGGCGGTGCCGGTATCCTGGCACATGGGCAGCACCCCGCCCGCCGCGATGTTGGCGTTCTTGAGCAGGTCATGGGCCACGAACCTGTCGTTCGACGTGGCCTCGGGATCGTCGAGGATCGAGGCCAATTGCTTCAGATGCGCGGGCCGAAGCAGATGGTTGATGTCGATGAAGGCCTGTTCTGCCAACAGCCTGATCGCCTCGGGCTCGACCGCCAGCACCTCATGGGCGCCCAGCTTCTCGAGGCGCACCCCCTCGGTGGTCAGCGTGCGATACGTGGTCGTGTCGGCGCCGAGCGGAAACAGCGGCTGATGGGTCATCTGCATGGAGCGGCTCCGGTCGGGGAGGCGAGGGGTGCCTGCCTCATAGGGCGGCAGGCGCCGGGTGCCAAGCTCGCCGAAAGTGGAGATGCAGCGGCGCGCAACTCTGCGGCCCGCAATCAGGCGGCCTGTGCGGCCCGCGTGGTCAGGATCGCATAGATCGCGTCGGCGTCGTCGGCGCGGCGGATATGCTCGAGCGTGGAGCGATCGCGCAGCACGCGCGCCACGCGCGCCAGCGCCTTGAGGTGATCGGCCCCAGCCCCTTCGGGCGCCAGCAACACGAACAGGATGTCGACCGGCTGGCCGTCAAGCGCCTCGAAATCGATCGGCTTCTCCATACGCACGAACAGGCCGCGCAGCCTGTCGAGCGACGCCGAGCGCCCGTGAGGAATGGCGATGCCCTCGCCGATTCCGGTCGAGCCCAGCCGCTCGCGCTGCAGCAGCGTCTCGAAGATCTCGCGCTCGGGCAGGCCTGTGACGGCGGCGGCCCGCTCAGCGATTTCCTGAAGCGCCTGCTTCTTGCCATTGGCCTTGAGGGGGGCGATCACGGCGTCGGGAGTCAGAAGGTCGTGGATGATCATGGTGATCCGCTGTGATGCATCGAACGTGCCGAGAGCCTTCGCGCCCGGCACGGAGCGCATTGCGATGTCTGCAAAGCCTTTAACAAGATCAGGACATGGCCACTGGCGGATCGATCCATCCGATATTGCCGTCGCGACGGCGGTATACGACGTTCACCCGGCCATTGCCAGCGTTTCTGAACACCAGCACCGGCGCGCCCGTCAGGTCAAGTTCGGACACCGCGTCGCCCACGCTGAGCTCGTGAAGCGTGCGGGTCGATTCGGCCACGATCGCCGGATGAGAACCGTTCAGATGGGGCGCCGTTTCCTCTTCCAGGTCCTCGTCGGGAGCCTCGATGACATAGGACGGAATCTGCATGAGCGCGCGCCGGACATGCGCGTTGCCGGAATGATCCTTGAGGCGACGCTTGTAGCGGCGCAGCCGCTTCTCGATCTTGTCGACCATGCGGTCAAGGCTCTGATAGGCGTCATGCGCCCGCCCCGAGGCTTCCAGCGTCATCCCGGAGGACAGATGCAGCACGGCGTCGGTGCGGAAACCGGTCCCGTCCCTGGCAAGGGTGACATGGCCATTGAAGCTGCCCTCGTAATACTTGCCGAGCGCCGAGCCGACCCTGTCTTCCGCCTGTGCGCGGATCGCCTCGCCGACATCCAGATTCTTGCCGGATATACGCAAGCCCATGTTCAGTCCCTCCGTCACGGGAGAGCCGCGGGCTCTAGGTCAAGCCCCGACCGGCAAACCCGGTCGAGCGAAGGTGGGATGTTGCCAGCCGACTGTCAACGCATTCTGGCGGCCGCAGCCGCTTTGCTCCGGCGCCGCTCCATGGACGAGCCGATGCCGAGCGCCTCGCGATACTTGGCCACCGTCCGCCGGGCGATGTCGATGCCGGCGGTGCGCAGCTTGACCACGATCGCGTCGTCCGAAAGCACCTCGGTGGCCGTCTCGCCATCGATCATCACCTTGATGCGGTGACGGACGGCCTCGGCCGAGTGGGCCTCGCCATAGCCGGTGCTGGCGATGGAGGCGGTGAAGAAATACTTCATTTCGAACAGCCCGCGCGGGCTGATCAGATACTTGTTGGATGTCACGCGGCTGACGGTGGATTCGTGCATGGCGATGGCATCGGCCACTGTCTTGAGGTTGAGCGGCCGCAGATGCTCGACACCATAGGCGAAGAACGCGTCCTGCTGGCGCACGATCTCGCTGGCCACCTTCAGGATGGTCCTTGCCCGCTGCTCCAGGCTGCGTGCCAGCCAGTTCGCCGTCTGCAGGCAGTCGGCGATGAAGGTCTTCTCCGCATCGTTGCGCGCGGCGCGGCTCACGCGCGCGTGATAGGTCTGGTTGACCAGAACGCGCGGCAGCGTGTCGGGGTTCAGGTCGATCAGCCAGGAGCCGTCCGGCGCGGCGCGGATGATCACGTCTGGCACCACGGTCTGCGCAGCGCCGCCGCCAAAGCCTCGGCCTGGCTTGGGATCGAGCTGGCGGATCTCGGCGATCATCTCGGCCAGATCCTCGTCATCCACGCCGCAAAGCTTGCCGAGTTGGGCGAGGTCGCGCCTGGCGAGCAGCGGCAGGTTGGCCACAAGCGCCGCCATCGCCGGGTCAAGGCGGTTCCTGTCCCTGAGTTGGATGGTCAGGCACTCGGTGAGGTCGCGAGCGCCTATGCCTGAGGGTTCGAACTGCTGGATGATGGCGAGCAGCGCCTCCAGCCTCTCCACCGGCACGCCGAGGCGGTCGGCCATCTCCTGCAGCGGCTCTGCAAGATAACCGGCATCGTTGATGGCATCGATGATGTTGCGGCCGATCAGGCGCGAGACCGGGTCGGTGACCGCAAGATCGAGCTGCATGACCAGCGTCTCGTGAAGGCTCTGCTCGACCGAAAGCGTCTCCTCGACGCCCGGCAGGTCATCGTCGAAGCTGGCCGAGCCGCCGGCGCCGACAGCCCCGCCGCCCATCACGGGCAGCATGGCCTCCGGGCTCTGCTCGTGGCGCGCCATGACCGGCGCCTCGTCAGGGAAGACATTGTCGAGCCGCGTGCCCAGCCCTTCCTCGAGCGTCTGGCGGCCTGTGGCGAGTTCCTCGCCATACCATTCAGGCGCGGGCACCTCGTCGAAACCGCCTTCCGCGCCCGCCTCGCCAGGCGGCTCGGACGGTTCGGCCCCGGCCTCGCGGGCGAAGCCATCGACATCGCCGCCATCGCCCTCGCTCCGCTCCAAGAGCGGGTTACGTTCGATCTCCGCCTCGACGAAGGCTTGCAGGTCGAGATGCGAGAGCTGAAGCAGCTTGATCGCCTGCAGAAGCTGCGGCGTCATCACCAGGGACTGGCCCTGCCTCATCTCCAGCTTGGCGGATATGCTCATTCAGCCCCAGCCATTCCCATGCTCCACCACCATGCCGACGCGACAGGCCATCGCCCCGGCATGAAACTTGCCTGCGATTAAGAACCTATGACGCCGATTGTGGAAGGTCAAAGGAAAGCAGCATGCGTCTTGCGTGCGTTCAACGCAGCCGGACGCGATGTGACGTCCCGGTCTGCCGGCTCCTGCCTCAAAGGCGGAAATCCTCGCCCAGATAGACCCGCCGCACATCCGGGTTGGCGATGATCTCGGCGGGCGTGCCTTCGGTGAGCACGCGGCTTGAATGGATGATGTAGGCGCGGTCCACCAGCCCCAGTGTCTCGCGCACATTGTGGTCGGTGATGAGCACGCCGATGCCGCGATCGGTGAGCTGGCGCACCAATGTCTGGATGTCGCCGACAGCGATCGGGTCGATGCCTGCGAAAGGCTCGTCGAGCAGCACGAAGGACGGGCGCGCCGCGAGCGACCGGGCGATCTCGCAGCGCCGCCGCTCCCCGCCCGACAGCGCGATCGACGGAGCCTTGCGCAGCCTGGTGATGTTGAACTCGTCGAGCAACGCATCGAGTTCGCGCTCGCGCCGCTTCCTGTCCGGCTCCACCACCTCGAGCACGGCGCGGATGTTGTCCTCGACGGACAGGCCCCGGAAGATGGACTGTTCCTGCGGCAGGTAGCCGATGCCCAGCCGCGCGCGGCGATACATCGGCAAATGCGTGATGTCGTAGCCGTCCAGGGTGATCCGGCCGCGATCGGCAGCCACAAGCCCGGTGATCATGTAAAAGATGGTGGTCTTGCCGGCGCCGTTCGGCCCCAGCAAGCCCACCGCCTCGCCATTGCGCACGTTGAGCCCGGCATCGTTCACCACAGTCCGGCCGCGATAGCTCTTCTTGAGGCCGGTGACGGACAGCACCCCCGGCCCGCCCGTGGCGCTGAGCGCCTGCGAGGCCGTGAGCCCCGCCGTGCGGCGCTCGTCAACGTCATCATCGAATCGGCCGGCCCCGGACGGCGTGAAGGTCATCGGGGCAGGAGCGGATGCGGGACGCTCGGGCATCGTAAGCTCGGGCACGAGCGAGCTGCTCGCCACGTCGGCGGCGGGCTTGGCGCGAAAGCGGAACGGGAACTTCAACTGGGCCACGCCTTCCAAGATCAGGTCATTCGTCGCGCCTGCTGCCGGAGATGGCACCGGGCGAACATTGCAGGTCACTTGCCTCAGCGACGCGGCGCAGGCGTCGGCGGCTCCGTCGACCCCGGCACGAAGAAGCCTCTCACCCGGCCGCCGTCGAAATTGGCGATCCCCGTCTTGGTATTGTAGACCAGCCGCTCGCCCCGTGTCACGTTCGGCCCCTTGGCCAGCGCCACGTCACCGGTCATAAGCACCTGGTCGCGTTCCCGGTCGAACACGGCCTTCTGCCCCGTCGCCACCTGATCGTCGGAGGTGACGGTCACAGGTCCGTCGCATTCCAGACGCCGGATGCCGCCATCGCCGCCCATGCTGGCGGCCGCGGGGGCAGGCAAAGCCGCGGCGCCGCGCCGCGTCTGACCAGCTGCGCCCAAACTGCGATTCTCGTAAAGGATGGTCATCCGCGAGCAGCGAATCGTGGTCTTGCCCTGCACCGCCACGACATTGCCGGCGAAGATCGCCTTGCTCTCCTTGTCGAGCACGTCGAGCCGGTCCGCATCGATCTTGATCGGGTCGCGGGAGTTCTCGCCGAGGCTGGTGAGCGGCGCGTTGGCGGGCGCTGGCCGTTGTCCCTGAGCCCATGCGGATGCGGCGCCGAGCCCGAGCCCGAGCGCGAGCATGAGCGCGAGCGGCAGGCGGAGGCCGGCCACCAATTCGCAGGCAGGGGTGAAGGCTGGCATCAAGGGCCTCCCGTTCAAGGGGTGGTGCGTGCAGGCGAGGTCCCGCCGACAGGATTGATGATGGGGACGCTGCGCGGGTCGCGCAATGCCGGCTGGCTGTCGGCGGCGGCAGGACGGCGGGCCGCCGCTGAATCGCGGTCGTCGATCAGCGCCGAGACGCGGCCGATGAAGGTGATCTTTGCGCCGCTGTCCACGATGTCGAGCGCATCCGCTGACACGCTCATGTCCGGCAGGCGCACCGTCACGCCGTCGGTCGAGCGGACCGTGCCGGCCTTGAAGTCGACATCGGCCGACCGCATCGTCGCGTCCTGCCCGTTTTGAGTGCGCACGCGCACGTCGTCGCGCATCTTGAGCTGTTCCTTCTGCGAATCGAACACGGCGGTCCTGGCTGTAAGGTTGATCACCGTGTCGTCGGAGTTGACGAGGCGGGCGCGCATCTCGGTAAGCTCCACCACGTTGGGCACGCGGATGTCCTGGACCGCGCTGGCTGCGGTCACCTCATACGGCTTGTTGTCCTTGCGGTGCCCGGCCAGCCTCGGATTCTCCATGGTGACGCGGGTGCCGTCCATCTTCACGGCTCCGACGGAGATGCCTGCCGCGCGGAATGGATCGAAGAACGGGTAGACGATGAAAACCCCGAAGCTCAGGATCGCCCCGATCGGGATCGCTACGCGCATGAACCGGACCAGTCGGCTGTGACGCCGCGCCGCGCGATAGGCTTTCTCGGCCTTCGCGGCGCGCGCCATGGCGTTCGTCATGTCGTCCTGGGCCCGCCAGTCCCGGTCAGGGCGTGGGGAGTCGAGTGTCATCGCCATGGTCATCGCAAGCGCATATGCAGAGGTTCGGGCATTTTCATGGCTGATGATCAGCCGGATCACGCTTCTCTAGCACGTTCCGGGCCGGACGGCTGCAGGCGCGCCTTCACGAATGCGCAAAGATGTCGATGTCGGGCCAGCCTTGCAGGTCAAGCGCAGCCCGCGTCGGCAGGAAGGCGAAGCATGATAGCGCCATCGCCGTGCGCCCCTCCCGTTCCAGCAGCACGTCGAGCCGGGCCTTGATCTGGTGCAGATGGAGCACGTCGGAGGCGGCGTAGGCCACCTGATCCTTGCTCAGCTCCGCAGCGCCCCAATCCGAGGATTGCTGCTGCTTGGACAGATCGATGCCGAGCAACTCGCGCGTGATGTCCTTCAGGCCATGCCGGTCAGTGTAGGTGCGCACCAGCCGCGACGCGATCTTGGTGCAGTAGACGGGGGTGGTGGCGACGCCGAAGGCGTTCATCAGCGCTGCAATGTCGAACCGCGCGAAATGGAAGATCTTGAGCACGTCGGGATCCTTGAGGATGCCGCACAGCACTGGCGGAGGGGGCGCGCCCCTGGCGATCTGCACGACATCGGCGGCGCCATCCCCGCGCGAGATCTGCACCACGCACAGCCGGTCGCGGTGCGGGTTGAGGCCGAGCGTCTCGGTGTCGATCGCGATCGAGGCGCCGGGATCATAACCGGCGGGCAGATCGCCGTGGTGTAACGTGATGCTCATGTCGGCTGCATTTCGAAGACGGCGCCCAATGCGCGAGGGGAGGAGGGCCGGCCCCACCCGCGGCGGGCCGCCGGAAGCGGATCATCCCTTCTAGCGCAACCCCGGCCGGAGCCCAAGCCTGCAAGCCCATCACCCACAGCCAGCGCGTGCCGGTTGCGCGGTGGCCATGCGTGTTTTTTTGGTTGGCGCGCGCGCATTTGACATTACCTTGACGCGGTAAGCCGGAACGGCGCAAGGCACGGGAACACCCCGCGGGAGGCTGCCATGAACGTGATCTCGAAACCGCCCACGGGCCAGCCTGCTGGCCCTCCGCGCGTGCTCAGGCTGAACGCGGCCGACAATGTCGTGGTGGCGGTGGATCCGGTCGATCCGGGCGTCGTCGCCGCCGGCGCCCCGGCCCAGGCGCGCATTCCGCGCGGCCACAAGATGGCGGTGCTGCCCATCGCCAGGGGCGAACCGATTCGCAAATATGGCCAGGTGATCGGCTATGCGGCCGAGGCGATCGAGCCGGGCCAGCATGTGCACAGCCACAACTGCCTTTTCGCTGCCGTGGCGCTGGATTATGCCCATGCCAGCGCGGCCCCGCCCACCGATTTCGTCGCGCCCGAGGCCCGCGCCACCTTCGAGGGCTTTCGCCGCGATAACGGCAGGTTCGGCACGCGCAACTATGTCGGCATCCTCACTTCGGTGAACTGCTCGGCCTCGGTCGCCAAGTTCATCGCCGAGGAGGTGCGCCGTTCGGGCATCCTCGCGGACTATCCCCATGTGGACGGCGTCATCGCGCTGACCCATGGCACGGGCTGCGGCATCGACTATTCGGGCCCGGCCTTCGAGGTGCTCAAGCGCACGACCTGGGGCTATGCCTGCAACCCCAACATGGCGGCGGTGCTGGTCGTCGGGCTCGGCTGCGAGGGCTTCCAGATCGCCAAGATGAAAGAGGCCTATGGTCTGTCGGAGAGCGATGTCTTCCGGACCATGACGATCCAGGACACAGGCGGCACGCGCAAGACCGTGGCGGCCGGGCTTGATGCGGTGCGCGGCATGCTGGCCATCGCAAACACGAAGACCCGCCAGACGGCTCCCGCCTCGGAACTCATGCTCGCGCTGCAATGCGGCGGCTCTGATGGCTATTCGGGCATCACCGCCAATCCAGCGCTGGGCATGGCGGTGGACCGGCTGGTGGCCCACGGCGGCACCGCGATCCTGTCCGAAACGCCGGAGATTTACGGCGCCGAGCATCTGCTGACCCGCCGCGCGGTCAGCCGCGAGGTCGGCGAGAAGCTGGTCGACGTGATCAGGTGGTGGGAGGACTACACCGCCCGCGCCAACCAGTCGATGGACAACAATCCGTCCCCCGGCAACAAGGCCGGCGGGCTCACCACCATTCTGGAGAAATCGCTCGGCGCCGCTGCCAAGGGCGGCTCCACGGCCCTCACGGGCGTCTATCGCTATGCCGAGCCGGTCACGGGCAAGGGCTTCGTGTTCATGGATACGCCCGGCTATGACCCCGTGTCCGCCACGGGCCAGGTGGCGGGCGGGGCCAACATCCTCGCCTTCACCACCGGCCGCGGCTCGGCCTATGGCTGCAAACCCACGCCCTCGGTCAAGCTCGCGACCAATTCCGACATCTATCGCCGGATGATCGATGACATGGACATCAACTGCGGCGACATTCTCGACGGCGTGACGCTGGAAGCCAAGGGGCAAGAGATCTTCGATTGCCTGCTGCGCGTCGCCTCTGGCGAGCGGTCTAAGTCCGAACAGCTTGGCTATGGGGATGCCGAGTTCGTGCCGTGGCAGCTTGGCGCGACGATGTAAGCCATGATCGTCGTATTCGCCTCCATCATCCTCGACCATGTGGCGCGGGTCGAGCGTCTGCCGCGTGCGGGTGAAACCGTCATCGGGCCGTCCTATGAGATCTTTCCCGGTGGCAAGGGCGCTAATCAGGCTCTGGCTGCGGCGCGGGCCGGCGCGCCCGTGCTCATGGGCGGCGCGGTCGGGCGCGACGGCGCGGCCGAGGCCGCGCTTTCGCTTCTGAAGGCCGGCGGCGTCGATCTCTCCGGCGTCGAGAGCGCTGACCTGCCCACCGGCGCTGCGTTCATCGGCGTCGATGCCGCCGGTCAGAACCAGATCATCGTCACGGCCGGCGCCAACCTGAAGGCGCGCGCCAGCGCCCTCGCGCACCACGGCTGGAGCAAATCCGACATCCTGCTGCTGCAGGGCGAGACGCCTGAGCCCGAGCGCATCCTCATTGCGCGGGCCGCGCGGGCTGCTGGTGCGCGGGTCATCATCAACGCCGCACCGGCAGGCCCCGTCCGGCCGGAATTGCTGGACCTCGTGGACATGCTGATCGTCAACGAACATGAGGCCGAGGTCATCGCCGCATCGCTTGGCTGGGATGAGCGCGACCCTGACCTCATCGCGGCGCGCTTCGACCGCGAACGCGACATCGCCTGCATCGCCACGCTCGGGGGCGAAGGCTGCGTCGGCTGGCATGGCGGCGTGCGCCGCTTTCTGGCCGCGCCCGCGGTCGAGGTGGTCGACACCGTTGCCGCAGGCGATGCCTTCGTCGGCGCCTTCGCAGCGGCCTTGCACCGGGGCCTCGGCTTTTCGGGGGCGCTGCAGCGCGGCGTGGCCGCAGGCTCGCTCGCCTGCACCGAGCGCGGCGCGCAGCCCAGCCTGCCCGAGGCCGCCGCGATCGAGGCGATGGCGGCCAGGCTCGGCCTCTGAGGCCGCTTGCTGGTTCCCCGTCGCCGTGCCTGAAAGTTTCGTTTGCAACTATCTTGCAACGGCAACCCTTCCGCGCGATAACTCATGGAAACAGGAGGTTTCGATGAACGGGCCGGGCGATATCCAGATCCTGCACGACAGGGCCGACGGCATGAGCGGCGGCGCGCGCACCACAGTCGAGGCCAGGTTGCGCTACATGTCGGGCTTCGGCAATTCCTTCGAGACCGAGGCGCTCGAGGGCGCGCTGCCTGTTGGCCGCAACTCGCCGCAGAAGTGCAATTACGGGCTTTATGCCGAGCAGCTCTCGGGTTCCGCGTTCACTGCGCCCCAAGGCAAGAACGAGCGCTCCTGGCTCTACCGCATCCGCCCCACGGTGAAGCATTCGCAAGCTTGCGAGCCTGTCGATCCGGGCCTGATCCGCACGGCGCCCAATGCCGCCGAGCGCCAGCCCATGCTGGGCCAGTTCCGATGGGATCCGTCCCCGATCCCGACCGCGCTGCTGAGCTTCGTGGAAGGGTTGCAGACCATCACCACAGCCGGCGACAGCGACACCCAGGCCGGCATGGCCGCCCATGTGGTGATGGTGACGCGGTCCATGGAGGCGGAATACCTCTTCAATTCCGATGGCGAGTTCCTGGTCGTGGCGCAGCAGGGCCGCCTGCGCTTCTGCACCGAATTCGGCGTCATCGAGATCGAGCCTGGCGAGATCTGCATCATTCCGCGCGGCGTCATCTTCCGCGTCGAGCTTGTTGACGGGCCGGCACGCGCCTATGTCTGCGAGAATTATGGCGGCGCCTTCACCTTGCCCGATCGCGGGCCGATCGGGGCCAACTGCCTCGCCAACCCGCGCGATTTCCTCACCCCCGTCGCCGCCTACGAGGATCGCGAGGAGCCCTCCAGACTCTATGTCAAATGGGGCGGAGACCTCTTCGTCACCGAGATCGGCCAGTCACCGCTCGATGTCGTGGCCTGGCATGGCAATTACTACCCTTACAAATACGACCTGCGCCGCTACGCCGCCGTCGGGTCCATCAGCTATGATCACCCCGATCCGTCGATCTTCACGGTGCTGACCTCGCCTTCGGGCGAGCCTGGCACAGCCAACATCGACTTCGTGATCTTTCCGGAGCGCTGGATGGTGGCCGACAACACCTTCCGCCCGCCCTGGTATCACCGCAACATCATGAGCGAGTTCATGGGGCTGATCTATGGCGTCTATGACGCCAAGCCTGAGGGCTTCGTGCCGGGCGGCTTCAGCCTGCACAACCAGATGCTGCCCCACGGGCCCGATGCGCCGGCCTTCGAGCACGCTTCGCATGTCGAACTCAAGCCCGTGAAGCTGACCGGCACGATGGCCTTCATGTTCGAGACGCGCTTTCCCCAGCGCGTCACGCGCCATGCAGCCGGGCTGCCGACCCGGCAGAAGAGCTACATCGGCTGCTGGAGCGAGTTGAAAAAGAGCTTTGACCCGAGGCGCAAGGAACCGCGATAGTGCGCAGGCACAAGAAGAACGATCACTTCCGGGGAAACGCATGAAACTCGCATCGCTCAAGCACGGCCGCGATGGTCGTCTCGTCGTCGTCACGACCGATCTGACGAGGGCGACCGATGCCTTCTTCATCGCCCCGACCTTGCAGGCGGCGCTCGACGACTGGGAGCGCGTCGCGCCCAGGCTCGGCGACCTCGCCGAACAGCTCGAGCACGGCTCGGTGCCGTCTTTCCGCTTCCACGAGCATGACTGCGCCTCGCCCCTGCCGCGGGCCTATCAGTGGGCCGATGGCTCGGCCTATGTGAACCACGTCGAACTGGTGCGGAAGGCACGCGGGGCCGAGATGCCCGCAACCTTCTGGACGGAGCCGCTGATGTATCAGGGCGGCTCCGATGCCTTCCTCGGCCCGCGCGATCCGATCCCGCTGGTCAACGAGGATCATGGCTGCGATCTTGAGGCCGAGGTCGCGGTCGTCACCGGCGATGTGCCGATGGGCGCCAGCCGCGAGCAGGCTGTTGCCGCGATCCAGCTCGTGATGCTCGTCAACGACGTTTCGCTGCGCAACCTGATCCCGGGAGAACTGGCCAAGGGCTTCGGCTTCTTCCAGTCCAAGCCGTCCTCGGCCTTCTCGCCTGTGGCGGTCACGCCCGAAGAGCTGGGAGGCGCCTGGGATGGCGGCAAGGTCTCGCTGCCGCTGCTGGCCTTCCTCAATGGCAAGCCCTTCGGCAGGGCGAGCGCCGGCCATGACATGACCTTCGATTTTCCGGCGCTCATCATGCATGCGGCTCGCACCCGCGCGCTGTCGGCCGGCACGATCATCGGCTCGGGCACCGTGTCCAACAAGGGCGCCGATGGCGGGCCGGGCAGGCCGGTGAGCGAGGGCGGGGCGGGCTATTCGTGCATCGCGGAGATCCGCATGGTGGAGACGCTCGCCACCGGCGCGCCGAAGACGCCTTTCCTGCACATTGGCGACACCGTCCGCATCGAGATGAAAGACGCGAAGGGCCATTCCATCTTCGGCGCCATCGAGCAGCAGGTCCTGGCGCATGGTTGAGAACGGTGTCCTGTACGGGTACTTCCGCTCATCCGCCTCCTACAGGGTGCGGATCGCGCTGAACCTGAAGGGCATCGCGGTCGAGCATCGCTTTGTGCATCTGCGCAAGGGCCAGCAGCGCGCGGAGGAATTCCGCCGCCGCAACCCCTCCGGCATGGTGCCGTTCTGGACAGAGCTTGGCTTTGGCCTGTCGCAGTCGCTGGCCATCATCGAATATCTCGATGAGCTGCATCCGGATCCGCGGCTGCTGCCCGGCTCGGCGCGCGACAGGGCCATCATCCGCGAGCTGGCGCTCACCATCGCTGCCGACATCCACCCCGTCGGCAATCTGCGCGTGCTCGACAAGCTCACCGAGGTCTACGGCGCGGATGAGGCGGCGCGCGCCGCCTGGGCGCGGCAATGGATCGAGCCCGGCTTCGAGGCGATCGAGAAGCGCCTTGCCACGACCCCCGGCCAGTTCTGCTATGGCGACGCGCCGACTCTGGCCGATTGCTGCCTCGTGCCGCAGATGTTCAATGCGCGCCGCTTCGGGGTGGACCTCACCCGCTATCCCCTGATGGCCCGCACGGACGCAGCCCTCAACGAGATCGAGGCCTTCCGCCGCGCGCTGCCCTCGCTGCAGCCCGACGCTGAATAGGAGACGCCATGGCCGGCCCCGCCTTTGCCTCGCACACTGATCTCAGCGACAAGACCGTCAGCTTCACGACGCTGGGTGAGGGGCTTCATGCCTATACGGCGGAGGGCGACCCCAACACGGGCATCATCATCGGCGACGACAGCTGCATGGTCATCGACGCGCAGGCCACGCCGCTCATGGCGGCGGATGTGATCGCGCGGGTCCGGGCCGTCACCGACAAGCCGGTCAAGTATGTGCTCCTGAGCCATTACCACGCCGTGCGCGTGCTCGGCGCATCCGCCTATGGCGCCTCCGAAATCATCGCCCACGAGAACACCCGCCGCCTGATCGTGGAGCGCGGCGCCGAGGACATGGCCTCGGAGATCGGGCGCTTCCCGCGTCTTTTTCGCGGCAAGGAGAGCATTCCGGGCCTCACCTGGCCGACCCTCACCTTCGAGGGCGCGCTGACCCTGTGGCTCGGCAAGCGCCGTGTCGAGATCAGCCATCCCGGGCGCGGCCATACGGCCGGAGACACGATCGCCTGGGTGCCCGATGCCGGCGTGCTGTTCTCGGGCGACCTCGTGGAGTATCGCTCGGCCTGCTATTGCGGCGATGCCTTCCTTGGCGAATGGCCTGCAACCATCGAGCGGCTGCGCGCCCTGCGCCCTCAGGCCCTCATGCCCGGCCGGGGCGATGCGCTTGTCGGGCCCGAGAAGGTCCGGGCCGCGATGGATGGCACCAGTGATTTCCTGACCGCGCTGTTTGGCGTGGCCCAGCGCAGCGTGGCGCGGGGCCTGTCCCTGAAGGAAACGGCCACCGAGGTGCGCAAGGCGATGGATGGCCCCTTCGGCAGCTACGCGATCTACGAGCATTGCCTGCCCTTCAACGTCAGCCGCGCCTGGGATGAGGCGCGCGGCATCGCCTGGCCGCGCATCTGGACCGATGAGCGCGACGTGGCGATGTGGAAGGCGCTGCAGGCGTGAGGCCATGAACGCGCCGGTCCCCTTCGCGCAGTTCGCCTATCGCCTCCACCCCGATCAGCGTCGCGACACGCCCGCGCGGCACCCCGTCATCATTGCGGGCGCTGGTCCTGTGGGGCTGACGCTGGCGATCGATCTGGCGGAGCGCGGCGTCAAGGTGGTTCTGCTCGATGATTCCGACCGCATCGGCGACGGCTCCCGCGCCATCTGCTTCGCCAAGCGCACGCTGGAGATTTTCGATGGGCTGGGCGTCGCCGCTCCCATGCTGGAGAAGGGCGTGCGCTGGCGCATCGGCAAGGTCTTCCAGGGTGAGGATCTGCTCTACCAGTTCGACCTGTTGCCCGAGCCGGGCCATGCCATGCCGGCCTTCATCAACCTGCAGCAATTTCATGTCGAGAAGCTGCTAATCGACCGCGCGCTGGCGCTGGGGGTCGATCTGCGCTGGCTGAACCGCGTCTCGGGCCTCACGCCCATGGGGCAGGGGGCGAGGCTTCAGGTCGAGACGCCCGATGGGTCCTACGGCCTCGATGCCGACTGGCTGGTGGCCTGCGACGGGTCGCGCTCGCCGCTGCGGGCCATGATGGGCCTTGATTTCGAGGGGCAGCAATTCGACGATCAGTTCCTGATCGCGGATGTGAAGATGACCGCAGCCTTTCCCGTGGAGCGCTGGTTCTGGTTCGATCCGCCCTTCCATCCCGGGCGTTCCTGTCTGCTGCACAAGCAGCCCGACGACATCTGGCGCATCGACCTGCAACTCTCGCCGGAGGCCGATGCCGAGCTGGAGCGGCGGCCCGAGCGCGTCCGCCCCCGCATCGCGCGCATGCTCGGCCATGATCAGTTCGATCTCGAATGGGTCTCGGTCTATCGCTTCCAGTGCCGCCGGCTGGAGCGTTTCGTCCACGGTCGCGTCGTCTTCGCCGGCGACGCCGCCCATCAGGTCTCGCCGTTCGGCGCGCGCGGGGCCAATTCCGGCGTGCAGGATGCGGACAATCTCGGCTGGAAGCTGGCCGCCATGCTGTCCGGCGCGCCGGAAACCCTCATCGAAAGCTATGATGCCGAGCGCTCCGAGGCGGCGGACGAGAACATCCTCAATTCCACCCGCGCCACTGACTTCATCGCGCCGCGCACCCGCGCCGAGCATCTGTTCCGCGATGCGGCGCTGGCGCTGGCGCGCACCCAGCCCTTCGCCCGGCGCTTTGTCAATTCGGGCCGGCTCTCCTTGCCAACAGCCTACAGCGCAAGCCCGCTCTCGACGCCGGACCGCGACGCATGGGCTGGCGGGCCCGCCCCGGGCGCGCCCGCTCCCGATGCGCCGCTCACGACTCCGGACGGCACGCCCACGCATCTGCTCAAGGCCTTGGGGCGCGGCTTCACGCTTCTTGTGCAGGGCTGCGAAGCGCCAGCGGGCCTGCCCGAAGGCCTGCCCGAAAGCCTGTCCGTCTTGAGGGTGGGGGATGGCGCAGGCTGCTGGCGCGACGCGGAGGGCCTTGTCGCGCGGCGCTATGATGCCGCCGCCCCGGCGGCCTATCTCATTCGGCCCGACGGGCACGTCGCGGCCCGCTTCCGCGCGCCGGATGCGGCGGCCATCACGGCGGCTTTGCACAAGGCGACAGGATCATGACCGGACGTATCGCCCCCGAAGCCCGCTTCACCGATCCCGATGCCGCTTACTGCGCCATCATCCTCGCCCATCGCGGCCTGAGCGATGCGGACAGCGCCGCGCTGAACGCGGCGCTCGTGCTCATCCTCGCCAACCAGATCGGCGATCCTGATGCGCTGAACGACGCGCTGGCGCTCGCACGGGCCAGCCTGACGCGCCACGAGCCATCAGAACCGGCGTGACGCCACGCTTCAGCGCTGGCGCAGCATCGCGATGATGCCGGAGAAATCGACCCCACCATGGCCATCGGCCGCAAAGGCGGCGTAAAGCGCGGCAGCCTGCGCGCCGAGCGGCGTCGCCGCACCCGAGGCTGCGGCGGCTTCCTGCGACAGGTTCAGATCCTTGAGCATCAAATCGGCGGCGAAGCCTGGCTTGTAGCCGTGATTGGCCGGCGATGTCGGGACCGGCCCTGGCACAGGGCAATAGGTGGTCAGCGACCAGCATTGGCCCGAGGAGGTGGATGCGACATCGAACAGCGCCTGATGCGACAGCCCGAGCTTCTCCGCCAGCGCGAAGCCCTCGCTCACGGCGATCATGGAGATGCCGAGGATCATGTTGTTGCAGATCTTTGCGGCCTGGCCCGCGCCCGGCCCGCCGCAGTGCACGATGCGCTTGCCCATCGCCTCCAGCAGCGGCCGCGCCGCGCCGAAGGCGGCGTCTGTCCCGCCCACCATGAAGGTCAGCGTCGCGGCCTTCGCCCCGCCTGTCCCGCCGGAGACGGGCGCATCGATCGACATCAGCCCCGCTTCGCCGGCGAGTGCATGGACTGCGCGGGCGCTGTCGACATCGATGGTGGAGGAATCGATCAGCAGCGCGTCCCGCTTCATGGCCGGAGCGATCTCGGCCCAGACGCTCCGCACATGCCGGCCAGCGGGCAGCATCGTCACCACGGCGTCGGCGTCGCGAACCGCATCGGTCGCGGCGCCAGCGATCGCGACGCCCTGCGCCTTCGCCTCCTCGCAGGAGGCCTGCGCGAGATCGAAGCCGATGACCTCATGCCCCGATCTGGCGAGGTTGGCAGCCATGGGCCCGCCCATGTTGCCGAGGCCGATGAAGGCAATGCGTGTCATGTTGTCCTCCCCGATAAGCCGTCAGGCGCGGCCTGTGGCGTTCATCCGCGCCCCTGTCAGCCCGCCGATCATCCAGAAGCCATAGAACCACAGCATGAGGCCGCCAAAGCCTTTGTCGAGGGCCGGCGGCAGGTTGGGAAAGGCAAGGCCGAAATGCGATGTCATGGCAGCCATGACGAGCAGCCCCGGCACGGCCGCGAGCAGCACGCCGCGAAGACCTCCGCACAGCCGCGCAAGGGCGAAGCCGAGCGCGCCACCTGCCACGGCCCCGATGAGCGCATGAGCGTTCGCTGCGGCGCGCCCCTCGAAGAAGAAGGCCGGACCAGCGAGCCTGAACAACGCGGCGATGCCGAGCGCCAGCGCGAGGCCGATCAGCAGCGTCATGCCAGCCTGCCGCATCTCAGCCCCTGTTGCCGCGGCCAACCAGGCCGCGTGCCACGATCATGCGCATGATCTCGTTCGTGCCTTCGAGGATCTGGTGCACGCGCAGGTCGCGCACGATCTTCTCGATGCCGTATTCAGCGAGATAGCCATAGCCGCCATGCAGTTGCAGCGCGTCATTGGCGACCGCGAAGCCCGCATCGGTGGCCACGCGCTTGGCCATGGCGCATAGCCGCGTGGCCTCGGGGTCTTTGGCGTCGAGTGCGGCAGCAGCGCGCCATAGCAGGCTGCGTGCCGCTTCCAGCTCGGTTGCCATGTCGGCCAGCTTGAACTGGAGCGCCTGGAACCGGTCGAGCCGGCTGCCGAAGGCCTTGCGCTCGGCCATGTAGGCCAGCGAACGATCGAGCGCGGCCTGCGCGCCGCCGAGCGAGCAGGCGCCGATGTTGAGCCGCCCGCCGTCAAGCCCCGCCATGGCGATCTTGAAGCCTATGCCCTCCGGCCCGAGCCGGTTGGCGACCGGCACGCGGGCGTCCTCGAAGATGACCGCGCGCGTGGGCTGTGCGTTCCAGCCCATCTTCATTTCCTCGGCCCCGAAGCTCAGCCCCGGCGTGTCCTTCTCGATCACCAGGGTCGAGATGCCGCCAGGGCCCTCCTCGCCGGTGCGGACCATGGTGACGTAGATATCGGAAACGCCGGCGCCGGAGATGAACTGCTTCTGGCCCGTGACCCGGTAATGGTCGCCCTCGCGTGACGCGCGCGTCGTCAGCGCAGCCGCATCCGAGCCTGCGCCCGGCTCGGTGAGACAGTAGCTGGCGAGGTGATCCATGGCGCACAGCCTGGGCAGGAAGCGCCGGCGCTGTTCCCCGGAGCCATAGGCATCGATCATCCAGCCGGCCATGTTGTGGATCGACATGTAGGCCGAGATGGTAGGGCAGCCTCCCGCCAGCGCCTCGAAGATGAGGGCCGCGTCGAGCCGTGACAGTCCCGACCCGCCGACATCCTCGGCGATGTAGACCCCGGCCATGCCGAGCGCCGCGGCCTCGCGCATCTCCGCGACGGGGAAATGCTTCTCCCTGTCCCAGCGCACGGCATCCGGCGCCAGCTTGTCGGCCGCGAAGGCGCGGGCCATCTCGCGAATGGCGGTCTGGTCTTCGGTGAGGGCGAAGAGGCTCATGCGGCGGCCTTGGTGCGGACTGTCACACGGGCACTCTAGCGCGCTGCGGGGGCATAAGGCTCGTGGTGATTGCGCACAATGCGTGGGCGCTGGGCTGCATGGCGGCGCACCATCCGCCAGCCCGTGGCGTCAGCGCGACTTCTGCCCCGAAAGGCGCCGCACATTCGATTTGACCCGCCTCGCAGCTGGCTTCAGCGCGGCATGGGCGAGCCGCGATCCACTCTGCATCAGGCCGGGCGGCCTCGCCCCTTGCCACATCGCCAGGGAGGACTGCCACCAGAGGCGCTGCATCTCGACTTGCATGGCGATGGCGCCCTCGGCGACGGCAGCCATCTTTTCCTGAACCATCCGCTCGCTTTCGCGCGGTCCGGTCCTGATGCCGAACAGTTCGAGCCACAGAAGCGGCACACGTTGCGCCATGACCACCGGGGCCAGCATGAGATCCTTGTTCATGCGCACGAGTAGGCTGCCAAACGACCCTGCCGTCAAGGTATTTTATTGTGCGTTGCAGCATGAAAAGAGCATGGAACAATTGCGTGGATGGCCGCCGTTCAGAGATCCGCGATCTGATCGGCCATAACCCAGAACACTTCGCCGCTGCTTTCGGCGCTGTCCAGCCAGAGGAAATCGACGGTCGCGAACTCCTCGTCCAGGATCTCGCGGTCGGTCCCGATTTCGCAGATCAGGCCGCCGCCGGGGGTCAGATGCCGCCCGGCCTCCTTGAGGATGCGGCGCACGATGTCGAGCCCGTCCTCCCCGCCGGCCAGCGCCATGGCCGGCTCGGCGCGGAACTCCGGCGGCAGCTCCGCCATGGTCCGGGCGTCGACATAGGGCGGGTTGGTGATGATGAGATCGTAGCGCCTGTCGCCCAGCGGCGCGAAAAGATCGCCCTCGAACAGTGTGATTCGGTCGGCAAAGCCGCTCTCGGCGACATTCAGCCTGGCCACAGCCATCGCATCCGGCGACAGCTCGACTGCGTCGATCATGGCGTTGGGGAAGATGTGCGCGGCCAGGATGGCGAGGCAGCCCGAGCCAGTGCAAAGGTCGAGCACGCGCGCCACACCGTGCACATCCTCGATCAGCGTGAAGCCTTCGCCGCCGAACAGGTTCGAGAAGAGCATTTCGCCGATATAGGAACGCGGCACGATCACGCGCTCGTCGACCCTGAACGGCACGCCCTGGATGTAGGTGCGCCCTGTCAGGTAAGCCGCCGGCTTGCGGGTTTTGATGCGTTTTTCGACGAGCCCGATCAGCATCTCGCGCTCCGTGCGGGTCAGCCTTGCGTCGATGAAGGGCTCGATCTGGTCCACCGGCAGGTGCAGCGTCTCGAGGATGAGATAGGCCGCCTCGTCGATGGCGGTGGTCGCGCCATGGGCGTGGACAAGTTCTGCCTCTCGGAACCGGCTCACCGCATAGCGCAGCAGGTCGCGCAAGGTGAACAGTTCATCGGCAGCCGAGGGAGGGCTGGGTGATTGGGCGAGGGCGTCTGTCATGCCGGAGCGATCCCACACGACGTGCGGCAAGGCAAGCGGCGCGCGCATCAGAGCATGCGGATGGCGACGATCCCGGCGAGCGCGACGACAGCCGCGCACCAGTGCAGCGGCGTGATGCGCTCCTTCATGATGAAGGCCGCGATCCCCGTGGCGAAGAGCACGGAGGTCTCGCGCAGCGCGGCGGCCGGAGCCACCGGCGTGATCTTGAGCGCCCAGACATAGATCATGAAGCTCGAGGTGGAGATCACCGCGATCAGCAGCGCGACCTTGCCGTTCTGGCTGAGCAGACGCGCCGGATTGCGCCCTTCGATCCGCACGATCAAGGCGAGCATCAGCCCGTTGCCGACCGCTACGCCCAGCGCATAGCTCCAGATGTTGCTGCTGAGCCTGACGCCCATCGCATCCGCCGCGACATAGCCCGCCCCGCACAGGCTGGCGAACATCGCGAAGCCCACCCCCGACAATTCCGCCTTGCCGGCCCGCCGCGCCACAAGCGCCAGCATCAGCAGCGCCGCGCAGATCAGCAGCACGCCTGCGCCGCCGCCGGGGCTCGGCCACTCGTCGAACATCACCACCGCGATGGGCAGCGCCATCAGCGGGATGCCGGCCCGCATGATGGGGTAGGCAAGACCGAAGCTGGTGCGCTCATAAGCGGCCATCGCCGCGCGGATGCCGATGCTGTTGATCGCCACGCCGAACAGTAGCCATGGCATCGCCTGGGATGAAGGCAGGCCCGTCAGCGGCAGAAAGGGCAGGGAGACAAGGCCCGACATCATCACCGCGCAGGCCATGATGTCGCCGGGGTTGCGCTGCGAGCGCGCGATCGCGTTCCAGATAGCGTGCAGCAGCGCGCTCGCCAGGATGGCGATGAAGGGAATGGTCTCGATCACGGGCGAAGCGACATCAGGCGGAAGTCCGGCAAGCCCCAGGTGTGCAGGCCCCAGGTGTGCAGGCCCCAGGTGTGCAGGCCCCAGGTGTGCAGGCCCCAGGTGTGCAGGCCCCAGGTATGCAGGCCCCAGGTGTGCAGGCCCCAGGTTTGTAGGTTGTCCCGCGCCCGTGCCCTAGCGCATCACGGTAGGGGCCGTCATGCGCGGCAGGCGCGGCCTTCACAGCCGTTTTTCCATGAAGACGCTGAGCGGGTCCGGCGCATAGGGTTCGAAGGCTTCGATGGGTCGAAAGCCGTTGCTCCGGTAAAGCGCCAGCGCGGCTGCGGAATAGATGCCCGTCTCGAGCCTGAGCACCTTCGCGCCAGCCTGGCGTGCCTGCGCCTCGGCGGCCGCCACGAGCGCGTCGCCAACGCGTTGGCCGCGCGCCTGCGGCGTCACGAAGAAGCGCTTCAGCTCGCCCTGGTCCTCCGTCAGCACGACCGCGCCGCAGCCAAGCGCCTCGCGCCCGCGCCGTGCGACCAAGAAGCGCACCGAAGGCGCCAGCAGCGCCGCCATGTCGAGCATGTGGTTGCTCTCGGCGGGATAGAGCGCGGCGGATGAGGCATCGGAGGCTTCGAGGAAGGCCCGCACCTCCGGCTGGTCGGGCGGTTCGCGCGCCACCGTGACAGGTCCTTGCGCCCTGAGGTCCTTGTAGAAATAGACAGTGCCGCACAGGCGGCCATCTGGCCAGAGCGCGAAGTTGGGGATGAGCCCCACCCGTCTCCAGCCGCCGCGCGAATAGAGCCGGTCGCCTTCGCCATTCTCCACGGTGTCGAGCACGAGAAGCCAGAAGCCGGCCTCGTGCGCGGCTGCCTCGGCCGCAGCCAGAAGCGCGGCGCCGATGCCGCGGCAACGGCCATCGCGGCGCACCAGCATCTTGGCGATGTCGGCGCGGTGCGGCTGGTTCGGCAGGCCTGCGGCCACGACCTGCACGGTGCCGAGAATCCGCCCCTCGGACTCCGCGACGAAGAGCAGGCGCTCCCCACGCCCGACGCCATCGGCCACCTTGGCCCAGAAGGCGAGCGCCTCGCCCCTTGTCATGTCCGCCATGAATGATACCAAAGGCCCTTTGACCTGACTCACCGAGGGTTCCCAAACTGACTGCGGCGTGATTCAAAGTGCGTGGAGGACCCACGCCATGCCGAAGGTTGTCGAGATCAAGCCGAGCCATACTCCCGCCGAGCTGCGCCGCCTGGCGGCATCGGGCAAGGATGCGAACCAAAGTCGACGATTGCTGTCCATCGCTGCGGCGCTGGACGGGATGAGCCGGGCGGAGGCCGCCAAGATCGGCGGCATGGACCGCCAGACGCTACGGGACTGGGCGCATCGGTTTAATGAGCAAGGCCCTGCCGGGTTGAAGGACAACCGTCGCCGGGGGAACCCAAGACGTCTGTCGCAGGCGCAACTGGTGGAGCTGTCCGAGATCGTCGAGACCGGCCCCAACCGCGCTGTAGACGGCGTGGTGCGCTGGCGGCGGATCGACCTGCAACGTGTCATCGCGGACAAGTTCAAGATCGCGTATCACCAGCGCAGCATCGGCAAGCTGCTGAAGCACCTGGGCTTCTCGCACATCAGCGCCCGGCCACGGCATCCCGGGCAAGATGGCGAGGTCATCGCGGCTTTTAAAAAAACTGGCCCAACACGCTCGCGGCGCACATCAAGGGCGTGACGCGCAAGACGAAGATCGAGATCTGGTTTCAGGATGAGGCCCGCATCGGCCAGAAGAACGGGCTCGTCCGGCAATGGGCGAGGCGCGGCACAAGACCTACCCAGCCTGCCGACCAACGCTATGAGAACGCCTATCTCTTCGGTGCCATCTGCCCCGAAAGAGGCGTGGGCGCGGCCCTCGCTTTGCCCCATGCTGACACCGACATGATGCAACTGCATATCGACGAGATATCCCTGCACGTCGCCAAAGGCGCTCATGCCGTGCTGCTGCTGGATCGAGCCGGATGGCACATCACCGGCGACCTGAACTGGCCGAAGAACATCACGCCGATCCTGCTGCCCTCGCGCGCGCCGGAACTGAACCCCGTGGAGAATATCTGGCAGTATCTGCGTGCCAACTACCTCTCGAACCGCGTCTTCGAGACATACGCCGACATCATCAATGCAGCCTGCGAGGCCTGGAACAGGCTCACCGAAAGGCCCGACGTCATCACATCAATCGGGATGCGCCACTGGGCGCAAACAGGTCAGTTATAAGGGCCGTTAGTATGAGACGGACGCGCCGCCATAGACGCAGTCGAGCAAAACGGCGGCGAGCTCATCGGCCCGGGCCGACGCCTCGGCCGCCTCAATCCGGCGGATGCTGTAGGGTGCGGGGACTGTCATGCTGTCTCGGCGCCTGCTCTGGGGGCTTCAATCGCTCCTGCGCGCCAGCACGACGACATAGCGCGCATCGGCTTCGCCCGGGTTGTGGAACACCAGCGGTTCGTCCAGCCTCATGCGCAGGCTGTCGCCGACCGAAAGGCTTGTGGTATTGCCGCCAATGGTCAGCTCCATCGCGCCTTCGAGGATCCAGACCTGCTGTTCGAGGCCGTCGGAAGGCTTGTCGTTGTCGAAGGTGACGCGCGCGCCCGCCGGAAACGTCACGTAGACGACATCTGCCGCCGAGCCGGGAGGCGAGACGTTGCGGCGCACATAGCCCGATTCAGGGTCGGTCCAGTCCTGCTGGCTCTCCCAGCGGTGCAGCGCGGGAGCGGTGCGGGCGTCCGCACTGGGCTGCACGGAGAACAGCGAGGCCAGGCTGGTGCCGAGGCCCGCCGCAAGCCGGGCCAGGATGGCGGCGGTTGGGCTCACCTCGCCGCGCTCGATCTTCGAGATCATGGCCCGGCTGACACCGGAGGCTTCCGCAAACCGCTCAAGCGTCCAGCCCTTGTCGCGGCGCTCCGAGCGGATGCGCCCGGCGAGCGCGGCCTTTGTCAAATGTTCCATGATAGTAGAATAATTCCACAATCGTATCTGTCAAGATCATTGCGCGCCGAGGCTGCGTCCGCAGCATCCGGGCGACGACCAGCGGCCCTCGACGGAACGGGCCTGCGCTGCTATCTGCGCACGCATGACGACGCAATCCATCGACAACATCCGCAATTTCTCGATCGTGGCCCATATCGACCACGGCAAGTCCACGCTGGCCGACCGGCTGATCCAGCTCACCGGCGGGCTAAGCGCCCGCGAGATGACGGAGCAGGTCCTCGACTCGATGGATATCGAGCGCGAGCGCGGCATCACCATCAAGGCCCAGACCGTGCGCCTCCACTACAAGGCGCAGGACGGCAAGGTCTACATCCTGAACCTCATGGACACGCCCGGCCACGTCGACTTCGCCTATGAGGTCTCGCGCAGCCTCGCGGCCTGCGAGGGTTCGCTGCTGGTTGTGGACGCCAGCCAGGGCGTCGAGGCCCAGACCCTCGCCAACGTCTATCAGGCGCTCGATGCCAACCACGAGATCGTGCCCGTCCTCAACAAGGTCGATCTGCCGGCCGCCGAGCCCGAGCGCGTCAAGGAGCAGATCGAGGAGGTCATCGGCCTCGATGCCTCCAATGCCGTGCCCATCTCTGCCAAGACCGGCCTCAACATCGAGGCGGTGCTGGAAGCGATCGTCACCCGCCTGCCCGCGCCAAAGGGCGACCCGGACGCGACGCTGAAGGCCATGCTGGTGGACAGCTGGTATGACAACTATCTCGGCGTCGTCGTCCTCGTGCGCATCATCGACGGCACGCTGAAGAAGGGCCAGCGCGTCAAGATGATGCGCGCCGGCGCCGTCTATGATGTCGAGCGCGTCGGCTACCTCACGCCCAAGCTGGTCACGGTCGAAAGCCTCGGCCCCGGCGAGGTCGGCGTCATCACCGCCTCGATCAAGGAGGTGGCGGACACCCGCGTGGGCGACACCATCACCGATGATCGCAAGCCCTGCGCCGAGCCGCTGCCGGGCTTCAAGCCGGTGCAGCCCGTGGTGTTCTGCGGGCTCTTCCCCGTGGATGCGGCGGAGTTCGACGAGCTGCGCGGCGCGCTCGGCAAGCTGCGCCTCAACGATGCGAGCTTCTCCTACGAGATGGAAACCAGCGCCGCGCTGGGCTTCGGCTTCCGCTGCGGCTTCCTCGGCCTGCTCCACCTCGAGATTGTGCAGGAGCGCCTCAGCCGCGAGTTCAACCTCGACCTGATCGCAACCGCGCCATCCGTGGTCTACCGCATCCTGCAGACCGATGGCGACGTGATCGAGCTGCACAACCCGGCCGACATGCCGGATGTGATGAAGATCGAGGCCATCGAGGAGCCCTGGATCCGCGCCACGATCCTGACGCCGGACGAATATCTCGGCTCGGTGCTCAAGCTCTGCCAGGACCGCCGCGGCATCCAGATCGATCTGGGCTATGTCGGCTCCCGCGCCAAGGTGGTCTATGATCTGCCTCTCAACGAGGTTGTGTTCGATTTCTATGACCGCCTGAAATCGGTGTCGAAGGGCTACGCCTCCTTCGATTACGCGATCACCGATTATCGCGAGGGCGACCTCGTGAAGATGTCGATCCTCGTCAACGCCGAGCCGGTGGATGCGCTCTCCATGCTGGTGCACCGCACACGCGCCGACGCCCGCGGCCGCGTGATGTGCGAGAAGCTGCGCGAGCTCATCCCGCAGCACATGTTCCAGATCCCGATCCAGGCCGCCATCGGCGGCAAGATCATCGCCCGCGAGACCATCCGCGCCCTGCGCAAGGACGTCACCGCCAAATGCTATGGCGGCGACATCACCAGAAAGCGCAAGCTTCTGGAGAAGCAGAAGGAGGGCAAGAAGAAGATGCGCCAGTTCGGCAAGGTCGACATCCCCCAGGAAGCCTTCATCGCCGCCCTGAAGATGGATTGATCGGGCCGGGCGGGCCGAGCTCTGCCTTTAGCGTCTCGATCAGCGCAGGCTCGTCCTTGAGTCCGCACTCCCAGATGACGAGGGGGCGCCAGCCTAGCCGCCGGAGCTCGACAATGTTCGCCGCATCCCGCTCCGCGTTGCGCGCGAGCTTTTTGCTCCAATAGTCTGCGTTAGCCTTGGGCTGCCTGAGGCTTCGTGGGCAGCCATGCAGGTGCCAGAAGCAGCCGTGAACGAAGATCGCGATTCTGCGCGATGGCAGCGCGAGGTCGGGCGAGCCGGGAAGATCGCGGCGATGGAGCCGGAACCGATAGCCCAATCGGTGCAGCATCGAGCGGACGCGAAGCTCTGGCTTGGTGTCGCGCCCCTTGATGGCGCGCATTATGGCAGAGCGGCTGGTGTCAGCCTCGACCACTGGAAGGTTCGATCCTTAACGACGGATCGCTCTCAACTTTGTCGACAATCTTGTTGTAAGCCATGACTAATTCACTGACTTGCAGCCTTCGGGAACGGGCACCGAATTCGGACCATTCCATCACGTTGGACGCGAGCCACTGCTCAATTTCAAAGACATCAAGCTGCGCGCCAAGTCCAAACTGCTCGGCATTGAGGTCAGCCAGCGCTGCCCCCCGTCTCGTTGTGACAATCAATGGCTTCAGACCGCGCTCCAGATTTGACCGGCATTTCCGCATAAGCGCTTCGCCGGGATTGGCCGTGACATGAATCGCCACGTCGCCAACCTCAAAATCGCCTGATCGTTGCGTGGACTCGTCGCTAGCCGAGGCGCTTTCATGGGTTGCGACGCCCGGTCCAAGCAGCACCTCAAGTTTCGCGCCCACAAGATGCTGCATCATCGTTCCCATGAAGGTCGTTCCTGGCGATTCCTTTTGCCGCTTTAGGGCTTGATCCAGCAGTTTGGCGACGACACTCCGAAGGCTCGAGCTTTCGTCGAAAGCAAGCGCAAAGGGTTTTCCCCTAAAGAAATCGCGGACTTGTTCCACCCAGAACGCTTCTACCAAGGCAAGGTCGAGCGGGGATGAAAGCTGATGCATCTGATTCAAGAAGGCCACATAAGCCCTCATCTTGGCGATCGAGCCGCGGGACGTGCGTCCAGCCTCTTCCGAAAGCACGCGGGTTTCACCGTTTCGCGCCAATATGGATTGGACCCGCGCCTTACCAAGCTCCAGAACCTGCCCACCTCCTTGGGTAAGCAGAGCGTCAGGATCGAGTGGCAACCCAAGCAGTTTAGCTTGGTCTGTGATGACAAGCGCGACTGAAAGAGGGCCCTTGCCGCGAAATTGCGCGCTTATGGCGAACCTGCGAAGCGCGTCCTGCATCTGTGGTGACTTCATTCAGCCGCCATCGCGTGCCTCACCTGCGCCTTAAGCATCGGCCCAAACAGCTTCGCCCCCAGCCACCCCGCGACAGGAGCGGCGACGCCATCCCCCAGCAAGTGGTATGCGTCATTATAATTGCTGGGCAACCTGTAGGCGTCGTCCAGCCCCATCAACCTAGCCGCCTCTCGCGGCGACAGGAGCCGGGTGCGGACCTCGTCTCCATTGACGAGCATCACGACCTGTCGGCTTGATCCGCCTGCTGGCGTGCGCAGGCAGCCCGACACATCGTCGAACCGCACTTCCGCCCGCTGCGTCTTGCCGCCCGCGCCGTCGGGCCGCGTGCGCCGATAGACACCGCCGAAGTACCGCAGACCTGAGCGCTGGGCCGCTTCGAGCTTGGCTAGGTTCAGAGGGGACATCATGCGGATGATCTTCGCGGTCTGCTCGGCCTTATGCCACGCAACGCCGATAGGATCGTCCTCGATCACGTCGCCGAAGCCAACGTTCCGCGTGGGCGGCTCAGGCAGCCTCCACCATACCCAATGATGAGCCATGTAGCCGTCAAGCATCCCGGCCGCCTTGAGCAACGCTGCGCTTGAGCACCAAGCCGGCGGCGCTGCTGCAATGAGTTCCGGGTCAATAGTCATGTCATTCCTGACGCAGACGAAGAACACGCGCGGGCGCGATTGGGGCACGAAGCGCTCAGCATTGATCGTCATCGCGCCGACCCGATAGCCAATGGCGACCATGGCGCTCACAAGCTCGCGAAAATCCGCGCCGCCTTGGCTCGTGAGAAGTCCCACGACGTTTTCCAGCGCAATGATGGTCGGACCACGGCCCTCCTCGCGCAGGCCCTTCATCAACTTCCAGAAAGCCCAGAACGTCCCCGAACGACCACCTTTCAGTCCGGCGCCCTTCCCGGCAAGCGACAAGTCCTGACATGGAAAGGACGCCCAAGCGAGGTCTGCTGCGCCGGGCAAGTCCTCGCTTTCAAGCGTTGCCACGTCTGCGCAGCGCATTTCGCCTGAGCCCCAGTTGGCGCGATAGCTCTCCGCCTTCTTGAGGTCAAAGTCATTGGCGAACAGGCAATGCCAACCGGGACCCAGCCCTGCTCGCACCATGCCGCCGCCAGCGAAGAATTCGTAGAAAGTTCGGCTCATCGACTCTTTCCATCCCGAATGAGACATAAGCAGAACGAATCGGAGTCGTCCACACTGCGGCCGCTGTTTCCACCAACGGATTGGTTGCCGCCCGGCCCTTCGCGCAAGGGCCGCCGCGCGCGCCTGCGTGACAATTCCCGCTCTCATGCGTTAGCCTCTTTGCAGAGCATGGATGAACCATGCCGGCAACGGGAGGAAGCGATGACCAGGCGCGAACGCAGTCTTGACGAGATCTATGCCGACGATGCCGGGAGGGGCGACGCCGTCGTCTTCGGGCGCGAGGTCGATGCCTCCCGGCGCGGCTTCCTGGGCGGGGCGGGCCTTGCCGCCATGGGCGCGGCCACGGGCATGGCCATACCCTTCAGCGCCAACATGCCGGCCGGGCTGATCCCCGCGGCGCTGGCGCAGGGCGCGCCGGCTCCCGCCGCTGCCCCTGCCCCCGCCGCCGCCACGCCCAAGGGGCCGCAATTCCTCGATTATCCCGGCAAGGACAAGGGCCTCGTCGTGCTCGGCGACCGCCCGCTGGTGGCCGAGACCCCCGAGAGCCTGATGGATGACGCCACGACCCCTGTCGGGCGCTTCTTCGTGCGCAACAACGGCCAGATGCCGGAGGACAAAAAGCAGGGCGACGCCTGGTCCTTCACCGTGGATGGCGAGGTCGACAAGCCGCTGACGCTGACGCTGGGCGAGCTCAGGAGCCGCTTCAAGCCAGAGACGCTGCGCATGGTGATGGAGTGCGGCGGCAATGGCCGTTCCTTCTTCACGCCTCCGGGCCGCGGCAACCAGTGGACCAATGGCGGCGCCGGCTGCGCCGAATGGACCGGCGCGCGCCTTGCCGACGTGCTGCGCGCGGCGGGCCTCAAGCCTGATGCGAAGTTCACCGGCCATTTCGGTGCGGACCCTCATCTCTCCGGCGACGCGACGCGTCAGGCCATCTCGCGCGGCATGCCTGTCGCCAAGGCGCTCGACCGTCACACGCTGATCGTCTGGGCCATGAATGGCGAGCCCCTGCCGCATGTCCATGGCGGGCCGGTGCGCCTCATTGTGCCCGGCTGGCCCGGCTCGCTCTCGTCGAAGTGGCTGACGCGCGTGCTGGTGCGCAAGGACCCGCATGATGGCGCAGGCATGGGCGGAACCTCCTACCGGATGCCAACGGTGCCGATCGTCCCCGGCTCCAATGCCGATGGCCGCACCAATTTTGCGGACATGACCTCGATGCCGACGCGCTCGATCATCTCCGCTCCCGCCAACGGCGCGCGGCTGGCGGCGGGCACGCGCGAGGTCGCGGTCAGGGGTGCGGCCTGGGGCGGCGAGCAGCACCCGACGCGCGTCGATGTCTCGGTCGATTTCGGCCAGAGCTGGAAGCGCATGCAGCTCGCCGGGCGCCGCAATCGCTATGACTGGGCGCGCTGGAGCGGCACGGTCACACTGCCGGGCGATGGCTATTTCGAGCTGTGGGTGCGGGCGCGCGACAGCGCCGGCAAGTTCCAGCCGCATGTGGCCGGCAACTGGAATCCACAAGGCTACGGCGCCAATCCGTTCCACCGTGTCGCGGTGCTGGTCGGATGAGGTCGGCTGCGCTTGTTGTGGCGCTGATGCTGGGCGCGGGCCTGGCTCGCGCCGAGACGCCCGAGGCGCTTCCCGACCATCCCGGCCGTGAAGATGCCTTCGGCTACTGCATCGGCTGCCATTCCTTCCAGGTCGTCGGCCGGCAGGGCATGAGCCGCGAGCGCTGGGATTCGACGCTGACATGGATGACCGAGCGCCACGCCATGCCCGCGCCGGACGCCGCCATGCGCAGGGTCCTGCTCGATTATCTCTCTGCCGCCTACCCCGAGCAGGCGGCAAGCTCGCGCAGCTGGGTCAATCCCTTCGCGCCGAAGTAGGCTTCAGCGATAGGCCACCGGCGTCGCCGGCCGCGCCGGCGGCTGCGGTGCCATGGCCGGCTTGACCTCGGATCTGGGCGGCGCTGGCTTGCGCGGCGAGATCGTCGAGGTCACCAGCCCTTCGGGCGTGTCGAGTCCATAGATGTCGTCGCGGAAATGAATGAGCCCATCGCCAGCGGCCCAGCCGGTGAGGTAGACCCAGGCCACAGGCACGGGCCTGGCGAGGCGGATGTCCTTGCGCTCATTGGCGGCGATGGCGGCGTCGATGCGCGCCGGGTTATCCCATTCGGAGTCCTTCAGCAGCCACAGCGCCAGTTCCCTCACGCCGTCGATGCGCGCGCAGCCCGATGAGTTGAAGCGCACATCGTTGCGGAACAGCTCCTTCTTCGGGGTGTCGTGCATGAACACCGACTGCGTGTTGGGCATGTCGATGCGGATGGTGCCCAGCGAATTGGTCGGGCCCGGATCCTGCCGCACGAAGAAGTTGGGGTTCTTGCCGCTGGCCCAGTTGATGGTGCGCGGATCGATCTCCTGGTTCCCCGCGCTTATCACCCGCATGTTGTGCTTGGCGAGCCAGCCCGGATTCTTCGCCATCTGCGGCATGATGTCGGCCTTGATGATCGACATCGGCACGGTCCAGGTCGGGTTGAGGTTCACCGCCGTGATGCGGGTGGCCAGCACGGGCGATGGCCTGTCGGGCCTCCCCACAATGGCGACATGGCGCCGCTCGACCACGCCATTGTCGATCGCCTCGACCTGCGCGCCGGGAATGTTCACCACGACATAGCGCTGGGTGAAGGTGAAGGCGTTGCGCTCGAGCCGGTGGATCGAGGCGCGAAGCTGGTTGATGCGGACATCGACGGGCACGGACAGCGCCCGCGTGGTGAGCCGCCCCACAGACCCGGTCTGGGACAGCCCATGGCGAAGCTGGAAGCGCTTCAGCGCGGTCTCGGTGGCCTTGTCGAAGCTGTCGCCGTCCGATGCGTGCGGATCGAGGTCACCGGTGAGGATCAGCCGCACCTTGATCTGCTCCACCAGTCCGCCGCTGGAGCCGAGCTTCAGCCCGGCGACCTGGGGCGGCATCAGGGGCCAGCCGCCGCCTGCGGCCAGTTCCTCATAGAAGGCGAGGGCGGCGCGGGTGTGCTCCAGTGTGTGCGGCCCATACATCGGGTGGGTGTGCTGCGGCAGCGCGGCCTTGGCTTCCTCCACCACGGCCTGCGGCGTGGCGGGAGCCAGCGCAGTGGCGATGGCAGGTCCAGGCTGGGATGCCGCCGGGCCACCCTGACCTGGGGCCGGCCCGCGGGGTTCCTGTCCGCTCACTGCCGCCGGTGACAACAGCGCCGCCAGCGCCACGGACAACGACAGCTTCCACGAACGCCGGAAACGCATACGCACACCCCTCCTGCCAGCCGCATGGCTGGAACAGTGAAAGCCAATGTCACATACCGATCTGTATGGAAGGTTAACCATGCCGGCGTTCAGGCATGGTCAAGCCAGAGCTTGTCGTGGGCCTAGCGGATGAAAGGGTTTCCGGCCCGCTCCGCGCCAATGGTCGAGGCCGGCCCATGGCCGGGCAGGAAGGTCACGTCATCGGGCAGCGTCATCAGCTTGGCCTTGATCTCTCGGATGAACTGCGCGTGGTCGCCATAGGGGAAATCCGTGCGGCCGATCGAGCCCTGGAACAGCGTATCCCCCGCCAGCATGAAGCGCGAGGGCTCGTGGTAGAACACCACCGAACCGGGCGAGTGGCCGGGCACATGCATGGTCGCGAACATCGCCTCCCCCAGAGAAACCGTGTCGCCCTGGGCGAGGTAGCGGCCCGGCGTCACCGCGCGCGAGCCGCCAATGCCGAACATGCGGCCCTGTTCGACGAGGTTGTCCATCAGGAACTGGTCATCCCGGTGCGGCCCGATGATCGGCAGCGACAGCGCTTCGGCCAACTCGGCCGCGCCGCCGGCATGGTCGATATGGCCATGGGTGAGCCAGATCGCGGTCGGGGTCACGGCAAGCTCCTTCACGGCTGCGATCAGCTTGGGCACATCGCCGCCCGGATCCACGATCGCCGCCTCGTTCGTGCGCGTGCACCAGATGATCGAGGCATTCTGCTGGAAGGCCGTCACGGGCACGACGGCGACCTTGATCGCCGGTTCTGACGCGGTTTCGGACATGGCGCTCTCCTTCAACGGGATGTGAGGCAGGTTGCTGCCAGCTTCTGGAAGGCGCGGGCGCGGTGCGACAGGCCCTCGCTGCCATCGGCGGGAATGCCGTGCTTCTCCTCGGCGCTCATTTCGCCGAATGTGCGGCCATGCCCGTCTGGCAAAAACATCGGATCGTAGCCGAAGCCGGCCGCACCGCGCGGCGGCCAGACGCAAACGCCATGCACGCGCCCCTCGAACAGTTCCTGGTGGCCATCCGGCCAGGCCAGGACGAGCGCGGAGACGAAATGCGCGCGCCACTGGGCTTCCGGCACCTGACGCTTGGCCAATTCGCTGATGACCCGGCCCATGGCGGCGCCGAAATCGCGCGGATGGCCGGCCCAGTCGGCGGTGAACAGACCCGGCGCGCCATCCAGCGCATCGACGCAAAGCCCGGAGTCATCGGCCAGCGCCTGCAGCCCGGTGGCGCTGGCCGCCGCCTGCGCCTTCAGCGCGGCGTTCTCGGCGAACATCCAGCCCGTCTCGGCGGGCTCGGGCAGGCCCAGCGCGCCAGCGGAGGCCGTCTCGATGCCGTATGGTGCAAGAAGCGCCGTCATCTCCACGAGCTTGCCGGCATTGTGCGTGGCGATGACGAGCTTGCCCGTGAGCGAGCGATGGCTGGCTGGCGCGATCATCCCGACACGGCGGCCTTCTGCAACGCCACGAGATCGGCAATGCCGGCCTTGGCCAGCGCCATCATCGCCGAGAGCTGCTCTTCCGAGAACGGTTCGCCCTCGGCGGTTCCCTGCACCTCGACGATGCCGCCGCGGCCCGTCATCACGAAGTTGGCGTCGGTCTGCGCGCCCGAATCCTCGATATAGTCGAGGTCGAGCACAGGCTGGCCCGCCACGATTCCGCAGGAGATCGCGGCGACATGATCCTTGAGCGGCTGGCGGCCCTGCAGCATGGCGCGGCCTTCCATCCATTTCAGCGCATCGTGAAGCGCCACCCATGCGCCGGTGATCGAAGCCGTGCGCGTGCCGCCATCGGCCTGGATCACGTCGCAATCGACCACGATCTGCTTTTCGCCCAGCGCGCCGAGGTCCACCACCGCGCGCAGCGAGCGCCCGATCAGGCGCTGGATTTCCTGGGTGCGCCCCGAGGGCTTGCCGGTCGTCGACTCGCGCCTGGTGCGCTCAAGCGTGGCGCGCGGAAGCATCGCGTACTCGGCCGTGACCCAGCCCTTGCCCGTGCCGCGCAGCCAGGGCGGGCCCTTCTCCTCCACCGAGGCGGCGCAGAGGACACGCGTGTCGCCGAAGGTGACAAGGCATGAGCCTTCCGCATAGCGCACCACGCCGCGCTCCAGCGTCACCGGACGCATCGCGTTGGGCAGTCGTTTCGATGGGCGCATGGGGGCTCCTGCGATGTCTGGCGCTCCGCTTGGCGCCTGCAACGGCGTCTCTAGGGGCGCGGGCCCCATGGCGCAAGCGGCGCGGCGTCGCCGCCTCACGCGAACCGATCGGGTCCATCAGCCATTGTCATCCATCGAAGGGGCGAGGGCGGTTGACGCCGCCGCCGAAAAGCCGAAACCATGGCGGGCCTGGGCAGCGCGATCGTCGCAGGCTGGATGAGGAGGCTGACATGGCATGGTATTCTCAAACCTGGAACTGGCTCGACGGCGAGTGGCTCGACGGCAATCCCGGCATCATGGGCCCGCGCACGCACGGCGCATGGCTGGCCTCCACCGTGTTCGACGGCGCCCGCATCTTCGACGGCATGATGCCCGACATGGATCGCCATGCCGCCCGCGTGAACCGTTCCGCCGAGGGCATGGGCCTCAACCCGACCATCGCGGCCGATGACATCGTGTCTCTGGCGCGCGAGGGCGCGCGCAAGTTCGCGCCCGGCAAGGCGATCTACGTCAAGCCAATGTACTGGGGCGAGGCCGACGGGCCGTCCACGATCATGGCCGATCCTGAGTCCACCCGCTTCTGCCTGTGCCTGTTCGAGGCCGCGATGCCTCCGCCCACCGTGGGCTTCTCGGTGACGCTGTCGAAGTTCCGCCGGCCCACGCCCGAGACGATGCCGACCGACTCAAAGGCCGGCTGCCTCTATCCCAACAATGCCCGCGCCCTGCGCGCCGCCAAGCAGTCCGGCTTCGACAACGCGCTTGTCCTCGACATGCTCGGCAATGTCGCCGAGACCACGACCTCGAATGTCTTCATGGTCAAGGACGGGGTGGTGAAGACCCCTGCCATCAATGGCACCTTCCTCAACGGGATCACGCGCCAGCGCACCATCGCGCTGCTCAGGGCGGAGGGTTACACGGTCGAGGAAACGACGCTGCGCTATGGCGATTTCGAGGCCGCGGACGAGATCTTCTCGTCAGGCAATTATTCCAAGGTCATGCCGATCACCCGCATCGACGACCGCGAATTGCAGCCAGGCCCGATCACGCGGAAGGCCCGCGAACTCTACATGGACTTCGCACTCGCGGCGAAGGTCTGAAGACGCGAGCCGGCTTACAGGCCTTGCGAGGGCTCGCTGGCCCCGCTGCCGGCCTCTCGCGGCGTGCGGCCCCTGCGTCCGGGCAGCCTGAGATCAAAGCGCAGCTGCCGGGCCAGCGCCCAGGCGGCTGCGCCATAGGCCAGCATCGCCGGGGCTCCAAGGAGGATCGCCGCTGCCAGCGCCTGCTCGCGCGGCAGCAACGAGGCGGCCTGTTCGGCGAGGGGACGGGCCGTCAGGACGCAAAGCTCGAAGGCGATGGCGCCGGCGAAGGCGATGATCGCGGCCTTGACCAGCGTGTTGTCGGGCGTTGTCCAGCCGCGCCGCGCCGCCAGCGCATAAAGGATGCCGAGGTTGACCCAGGCTCCTATGGAGGTGGACAGCGCAAGGCCCGCCGCGCCCATCTCTCCCGACAGAACGATCTTGAGAGCCACGTTGACGCCGAGCGCCGTGAGCGAGGCGATGACGGGCGTGGCTGTGTCGCCGCGCGCGAAGAAGCTGGCCACCACGGAGCGGATGAGAAGCACCGGCGTCAGGCCCACCGCGTAGGCGAGCAGCACGACCGCCGCGCCGTCGGCCGCCGCCGCATCGAAGGCGCCGCGGCCGAACAGGGCCCGCACCAGCAGGTCCGGCATGGTGAGGAAGGCCGCGACGAAGGGCAGCGACAGGATCAGCGTCATGCCGATGGCGCGGTTCTGCTCGTGATGCGCCGCGCCCTCCTGGCCTGCCGCAATCAGCCGGCTCATCGTGGGCAGCACCACGGTTCCGGCCGCGATGCCGATGACGCCTACCGGCAGCTGGTAGATGCGGTCGGCATAGTAGATGGCCGCATAGGACCCTGACGGCAGGAAGGAGGCGAGAATCGTATCGGCCAGCACCGCGATCTGCACCCCGGCGGAACCCAGCACGGCCGGCCCCAGTGCGGTGAGGAACTGCTTGACGTCCCCGTCCACGGCAGGGCGGGTCAGGGTCGCCATCACCCCCGCGCGTCGGGCGACGAGCGTCAGCAGCGCCCATTCCGCTACCCCCGCGATCGCGACGCCCCAGGCTGCGGCATGGGCCGCGCTGGGAAAGAGAAAGGCCACCGCCATGGCCGCCACCACCGACACATTGAGCAGCACCGGCGCGAAGGCCGCGGCGGCGAACTTGTCGACGGCATTGAGCAGCCCCGCCTGCAGCGTCACCAGCGTGATGAACAGCAGATAGGGAAAGGCGATGCGCGCCAGCGCCACGGTCAGCGCAAGCTGGTCCGGGTTTGCGCGCTGCCCGGGCGCGATCGCGGCCACGATCCACGGCATGAAGGGCAGGGCCAGCGCCAGGATGCCCAGCTGGACCAGAAGAATCAGCGTGAAGACGCGGTCCGCGAAAAGCTGGGCTGCGGCCACGCCGGCCTGCTCGCGCAGCCGCGCATAGGAGGGAATGAAGGCGGAGGAAAAGGCGCCTTCGCCGAAGATGGCCCTGAACTGGTTGGGCAGCCTTTGCGCGATCACGAAGGCGTCCATCATGGCGCTGGCGCCCAGCACGGCCGCCAGCATGATGTCGCGGACGAAACCGGTGAGCCGCGAAAGCAGCGTGAATCCGCCAACAGAGAGAATCTTCTTGAACATGGGCGATTGGAACCGTCGCGCGGCTGGGACGGCCGGTCAACTCCAGCCGCCGCAGCCCTGGCGTCAGCCGTGGCCCTGCTGAAGCGCCGGGCGCGGCGTTTGCCGCTCGTCGCGCGCCGCGCCGACATCGATGCCGTCGAGGCCGACGCGCTCGCCGACGAGGTAGAGCGGGCGGCGCTTCACCTCCGCGAAGATGCGCCCGACATATTCGCCGATCATGCCCAGCGAGATGAGCTGGATGCCCGAGAAGAACATGATCGAAACCACCAGCGTGGGAAAGCCCGGCAGATCGGTGCCGAATAGCAGCGTGCGCAGCGCAAAGTAGATCGCAGCGGCCGTGGCGAGGCAGGCGATCATCACCCCGAAATAGGTGGCGATCTTCAGCGGCACCGTCGAGAAGGACGAAATCCCGTCGAAGGCGAAGCTGAACAGCTTTCGATAATTGAACTTGGTGGCGCCATGCAGGCGCTCGGCGACCTGAAACTCGACGCCAATGCTGCGGAAGCCCACCCAGGCGTAGAGCCCCTTGGAGAAGCGGGCGCGCTCGCCCATGGCGCACAGGGCATCGACGGCCTTGCGGTCCATCAGGCGGAAATCGCCTGCGCCCTCCGGTAGTTGCGTCTCGCCGAACCGCTCGAACAGGCGATAGAAGGCGCGGGCGAAGCTGCGCTTGACGCGGCCTTCGCCGTCCCGGTCCGAGCGCACGCCGTAGACCATGCCGTAGCCCTCGCGCCAGCGGGCGAGGAAGGTCACCAGAACGGCCGGCGGATGCTGAAGGTCCGCGTCCATGATGGCCACCGCACGACCCCTGGCATGGTCGAGCCCGGCGGCGATGGCGATCTCCTTCCCGAAATTGCGGCTGAAGGAGACAGCGCGGAGCCGACCGTCCTCGGCATTCATCTGGCGGATCACGGCCAGCGAATCGTCGGCGCTGCCGTCATCGACGAAGATCACTTCCCAGCCTTCTGCCTCGCGCTCAAGCACCGGGCGCAAGGCGTCCATCAGCGGGCGAAGGTTCCGCGCCTCGTTGAAGACGGGGATCACCACGGAAACTTCGATGCCGGGATCTGTCCTGACCGCCTGAACCACGCTAATCTTCCTGTCAGCCGCGAGCCGCAGCGGCGTACAAAAGCCGATCGTGACGCCTGCGGCAAGCTTGGCTGTGGCCGGCCGCGCCCGGGCGGCCTGCAAATGTCAGTGTCTGCATGGAAATGAACGGAAGATGAGCCGCCTCGTCCTGTGCGCCGATGATTACGCCCTCACCGATGGGGTGAGCCGGGCGATCCTCGAACTGCTCGCATCGCGACGCATCAGCGCCACCGGCGCGATGACCTCCCGCCCCGGCTGGAAGGGCTGGGCAGCGCCTCTGCTGGTCTATGCCGATGTTGCCGATCTGGGCGTGCACCTCAACCTGACCTGCGCCGCGCCGCTGGGCTCTATGCCCAATCTGTGCCGCGAAGGGCGCTTCCCGGGCCTGCGGACCGTGATAAGGGCCGCGCTGACCTCGGCCGCCGCGCGGGACGAGATTGCGCGCGAGATCGCGCGCCAGCTCGCCGCCTTCGAGGACGCCACCGGCCGCGCGCCGGATTTCATCGATGGCCATCAGCATGTCCATGCCATGCCCGGCGTCCGCTCGCTGCTGCTGGATGCGGTCGCGCGGCGCTATGCGCCCGGCAGCCTCTACATTCGCGATCCGGCCGACAGCATCGCGGCCATTAGAAACCGTGGCGTGGCGGTGCCCAAGGCGCTCGTCATTGCGGCCCTTTCGCGCGGCTTCGGCAGTGCGGCGCGGAAGAGGGGCTTTCCGGTGAATGCGGGCTTCTCAGGCATCTCGCCTTTCGATCCGGCGCGGGATTTCGCGCGTGATCTCGAGCGCTTCGTGATCGCGCCCGGCCCCCGGCATCTGATGATGTGCCATCCGGGCTTCGTCGACGACGAGCTGAGGGCGCTCGATCCGGTCGTGGAGACACGGATGCAGGAATTTGAAGTGCTGCGGCACGGCGCGCTGCCGGGTGGGTTCCAGCCCGCGCGGTTCAGCCAGCTTGTGACGCTGCCCGGTGGCGCGGCGGTCGCCTGACGCCAGCCGGGCACCGGCATGACAAGGGCGGGACGCAAAAGCGCCCGCCCTGTCGATGCCCGAAGAGTTATCAGGCGATGGCTTCGCCATAGAGCTTGGCCACGTATTCCCAGTTCACCAGGCTCTCGATGAAGGCCTTGCAGTAGTCCGGGCGACGGTTGCGGTAGTCGATGTAGTAGGAATGCTCCCACACGTCGTTGCCGAGAATCGGCCTGGCGCCATGCACCAGCGGGCTCTCTCCGTTCGGCGTCTTCATCACCACGATCTTGCCGTTCTGTACGGCCAGCCAGTGCCAGCCCGACCCGAACTGGCCGACGCCGGCCGCGATGAAGTCCTCCTTCATCTTCTCGATCGAGCCGAAGGCGTCGACGATGGCCTTCTCGAGGGCGCCCGGGATCGGGCCGCCGCCATTGGGCTTCATCCAGTGCCAGAAATGCATGTGGTTGTAGTGCTGGCCGGCATTGTTGAAGAGGGCGGCGTTCTTGCCGAACGAGCCCTTGACGATGTCCTCAAGGCTCTTGCCCTCGAACTCCGTGCCCTTGATCAGGTTGTTGCCGTTGTTGACGTAGGCGAGGTGATGCTTGTCGTGATGATACTCCAGCGTCTCCTTCGACATGTAGGGCTGGAGCGCGTCGTGGGCATAGGGCAGGTCGGGCAGCGTGAAGGACATGGATCTCTCCCAGTGTGGCGTGGATATGGGGGCGGCCCGGCCCGCGATGGGTTCGGGCCAGACCCCGTGGTGCTGACGCGCGCCCGTTTGCCGGGAGCAGCTCGTTCGGATAGTTAGGCCTCCGTCGGGCCAAGGACAACCGCCGAGCCGTCGCAGGATTTGGCTTTGCATGCGTTCATGGCTACAATCGTGTCATATGACCGCCTTGCCGGTCGATTGGAGACGGTGCGTTGGGGTTGATTTCGCAGTTGCTTGGGCTGTTTCTGCTTGTGGCAGGCTTCGGCCTGGGAGTCTGGGGCGCGCCGTATTACATGCTCGACTGGGGTGGCGTCCTGGTTGTCACGGGCACCATCCTCGCCTCGTGCGGGTTGATCGTGCTTCTTTTGGGCACCCTGTTGCTCAGGATATCGTCGCTCGCGGCCGAAATGTCCGCCCTCCGATCCGCCACGCTCTCGCCGCCCGGCTTCGATCCGCAATCCGCGCATGAGGCCTTGGCGATTGACGCGCATGCAGCGGCGCCTGGCCCCGCTGACAGCCAGTTCGAGCTCGACATCGCGCGGGCCCAGCTCAAACCGCCGGCGCTGGCTGCATCGGCGCAGGACCGCCCGGCGCCCGATCGCGGCGCCATCGCGGTTCCGGCCGTGGCCGCCGCCGGCGCGCTCGCCGTGGCTGCGCAGAGCATCTTCAGCGCCGTGAGCCCGTCTGCCTCCGACCGGCCGGCAGCAGACGAGGACACAGCCGGAGGCCGCGTCGATCCATCCTTCTGGGCAGCCGACGTCCCGGCCGGCGTGGCGGATGACGCAGCTCCTGCTTATCACGGTCCGGCTCATGCAGGCCCGGCTTACGACCTCGCGGCCGAGGATCGCTCCCCCGCGCCGGATTTCGTCTCCGATGTCCCGACTGATGAGGCGGCCGACCGGCCCGGGCTTTCAGACATGGACCGGCATTCCCTGGACCGGCTGCTGGCGCAGCTCGATGTTGAAGCAGGCGCGCCTTCGGAAGCGCCCGGCAGGCTGCCCGGGCCGGAACAGGAGCCCGGACCGGAGCTGCAATCCGCGGCGGAACTCCGGATGCCTGTGCCCTCTGCTGAGGAGCACGAGTATTTCGCCCGCATCGACCGCGCCGCGCTCAGCCTTCAATCGCTGCCAGCCGCCGACGACATCGCCCCCATCGAAGAGGCCGCGCCATCCTTCCTGGAACCGGAACCGGTGCGCCCCTCCGTCCCGGATGGCACGTTCGCCGCTCTGCGCGCGGATCTCGAAGGGCGATTCCATCAGGACCCGCCATACCCGGCCGAGGCCGTCGATGCGGCTCATGCTGCACCCCCTGGCGACCCTGTCGCCGCCGATGCAATGGCGGCTTCCGCGCCTTCTGAAGACCATGGACCTGACCAGCGTCAGGACCAAGGCCCCAACTGGTTCGGCGATGATCGCGACGATGCGCCGATCCTGACAGATGTCGCCGCCGGCCATGGCCCGGCGCGCTCGGGCGAGCCTTATGCATCTGACGATGCTGTTTCAGAAGAGCCGCCTGCTTACGATCCGCAGGCGCCGGAATCCACCTTTCTGGAGCCGCCGCCTGCGCCGATGGCCTCCGACGAAGGCGTGGTCGCGGCTTACACCATGGGCGACAGCGCCTATGCCTTGTTGGCGAACGGGCAGATCCGCGTGACGACCCCGGAGGGCGAGCACCTGTTCGGTTCCACGGAGGAGCTCAAGCTGTTCATGGCCAGGCGGCGCGGAACCATCTGAACCGCTATTTGACCAGCGGCGCCAGCGCGCGGAAATCGGGCGTGGCGGCGCGTTCCAGCCACTCGAACACGGCCATCTCGGCCGTCACGAGATCGGCCCCGGCCTTCTGCGCCCTTGCCAGCGCCGTGTCGATGCTCACGGCGGCGCGGCTCGAGCAGGCATCCACGACCAGCGCCACATGAAAGCCCTGCTCGATCGCCTCGAGCACGCTTTGCAGCACGCAGACATGGGTTTCGGCTCCGCAGACCACAAGCAGGTCGCGCCCGCCATGCCGGAGCGTGGCCAGCCTTTCGGCGATCGCCGGCTCCGACAGGCAGGAGAAGGTGATCTTCTCGAGCGTCACGGCGGATGCGGGAAGCGCCTCCCTGACGGCCGTCACCGAAGGGCCGAGCCCCTTCACATACTGCTCCGACACCGTGACCGGTATTCCCAGCCGGTCAGCCCCCGCCAGCAGCAGGCGGATGTTGCGCAGCATCGCGTCCGGTGCGATCACGGCCGGGCTCAGCCTTTCCTGCGCGTCGACCACGAGAAGTTGCGAGCGCGAAGCCTTGAGGCGCATCATGCAGAGCCCTCTCCGATCGTCTTGAATCCATCGGCCGCCTTGATCGCGAAAGCATAGGCCATGGCGGTCTCCTTCAGCGAATCGAATCGCCCCGCCGCCCCGCCATGGCCGGCCGACATGTGGACATGCAGCAGGATGGGCCCGCCCCCTGTCATGCGCGCGCGCAGACGCTGCACCCATTTCGCCGGCTCCCAATAGGTCACGCGCGGGTCGGTCAGCCCCGCGATGGCTAGGATCGGCGGATAGGGCTGCGCCTTCACCTGTTCATAGGGCGCGTAGGACCGGATGGTCCTGAAAGCCACCGGATCGGTGATCGGGTTGCCCCATTCGGGCCACTCGGGCGGCGTGAGCGGCATGGAGGCATCCATGATGGTGTTCAGCGCATCAACGAAGGGGACATCGGCGATGATCCCCGCGAAGAGGTCGGGGGCCATGTTCGCCACGGCGCCCACCAGCAGCCCGCCCGCGCTGCCGCCTTCGGCGATGATCCGGCCGCGGCTGGTGTAGCCGAGCCTGGCGAGCTCTTCGCCGACCGCGATGAAGTCGGTGAAGCTGTTCGGCTTTTTGGCGAGCTTGCCGTCAAGATACCACGACCAGCCTTTCTCGGTGCCGCCCCTGACATGGGCGATGGCATAGACGAAACCGCGGTCCACGAGGCTCAGCGGTCTCACCCGGAAGGAGGCCGACATGGATGAGCCATAGGAGCCGTAGCCGTAAAGCAGGCAGGGCGCCGTCCCGTCGAGGTCGAGATCGGCGAGATGCAGCAGCGAGACCGGGACCTGCGCCCCGTCCGGCGCTGTCGCGAAGATGCGGCGCACGGTGTAGCGCGCCGGATTGTGGCCGGACGGGACCTCCTGCGTCTTGATCAGGATCCGCTCGCGCGTCGCCATGTTGTAGTCATAGGTCTCGGCCGGGCGCGCCATGGAGGCATAGGTGAAGCGCAGCCAGTCGGTGTCGAACTCGAGGCCTGCATCCATGCCCAGCCCGTAGGCTTCCTCGTCGAAGGCTATGGCGCCTTCCTCGCCCGTGGCGAGATCACGGATCACGATGCGGGGCAGCGAATTCTCGCGCTCCATCCGCACCAGCCGGCCTCTGAGGCAGACATGGCTGATGATCATGCAGCCTTCGCGAAAGGGCACGAGGTCGCGCCAATGGTCGATCTGCGGCGTCGCCACCGGCGCCGTCATGATCTTGAAGTCGATCGCCCCGTCCTTGTTCGTGAGGAGGTAGAAGAGCTCCCCGTGATGCTCGACATCATAGCGCAGCCCTACCTGCCGGGGATGGATCACCCGGGCGGGACTCTCGGGGCGGTCAAGCTCAACGAGGCGGACCTCCGAGGTCTCGTGGTCGCCGATGTCGATCAGCAGGTAGGCGCCTGACTGTGTCTGCGAGATCGACACGAACATGCCCGCATCATCTTCCTCGTGGACGAGCGAATCGCTCGCCTGCGGCTGGCCGACGATGTGGCGCAGCACGCGCGAAGGGCGATGGTTCGCATCCATGGCCACATAGAAGAAGCTGGCCGAATCGCTGGCCCAGACCACGTCGCCCATGGTTCCCGTAACGGCGTCGGACAGGTCCTCGCCCGTGCCGAGTTCCCGCACGCGGATGGTGTAGAGTTCCGATCCCGCCTCGTCAGCGCTCCAGGCCATGCAAGCATGGTCGGGCGAATGGGCATGGTCGCCAAGATCGAAGAAATCCTTGCCGCGGGACAGCGCATGCCCGTCCAGCAGCTTCTGCTCCGCGCCGCCGGCACGGGGCCGGCGGCAGATGACGGGATGTTCCCCGCCGCGATTGTAGCGCTCATAATAGGAGAAGGGGCCGTCATGGGAGGGCGGTGCGCTGTCATCCTCCTTCATGCGGGCGCGCATTTCCGCCACCAGCAGCTTCTGCAAGGTCTCGGTATCCTTGAGCAGCGCCTTGGCGTAGCGGTTTTCCGAACGCAGCAGAGTGGCGATGTTCGGCGCCAGCGTGTCGGGGTCGCGCAGCACCTCCTGCCAGTTCTCGGCACGGATCCAGGCATATTCATCAGTCCAGCTTTCGCCATGGGCGCTGAAGCTTGCATCGACCTTCGGGGCAAGCGGTGGTCTGGCTCTCTGGGATCGGGTCATGGGAACAGGCCTTGCTCATGGTTCTGCCAGGGCGCGCGCTCCGCGCGCCCTGGCTTCGATCCGTCATCTAGGGCATGGCCGGCCCTTGCGCCGCAAGGGCCGCGAGTCCATCGCCGACGGGGCATGATCGCGTTCCGACAGTGCTTGCCCTTTGGTCAACAAGTATTCGCCCGATTCATGCAGTTGTCCGGCTGTGAAGGTGTGCCGGGTCCTGCATCCAGCACCGCAAGGCGCTGCGGGAGCATCATTTCGCTGAACGCCAGCATCGCCTCCGTGCCGCGATGAGCGCGTCGGCGAATGCGGCTAAACCATGCGTTTTTCGTGATCTGCGCGGAATAAACCCTCGCTGACGCCAATCCTGGCGGTGCTGGGTCCTCTCTTTTCCGTGTGTCTGTCTGCTTTGCTGAATGGCCAAGCTACAGGTGGAATAGGGACAATTGAGTGCGATTTCGTAAAGCTTTTTACTTGATGTTAGTTTCGTGGCGACTTATGAGTAACGGGACGCCTACGTGTAGTTTATGCAGATGAGCGTGTGTCCACGGTGGGGTTTATGCGGGGCAGTTCGTGCTCAGCCTCTTCGTGCAATGCGTTTCGGTCTAATTTTCCGTTGAAAAAACCGCTTATAGAATTTGGAGAGCAATATCATGTCTGATTCGGGGATGCCTAACTATATCGAGCTGACCGCAGACATCGTGTCCGCCTACCTGGCGAACAACACCGTCTCGTCATCCGATATTCCCTCCTTGATCAGCGACATCCACATGGCCCTCGTGAAGGTCTCGGCCGGGCAGGACATCCCGGTCGTGTCTGAACCGGCCAAGCCGGCTGTGCCCGTCAAGAAGTCGATCACCAGCGACTACATCATCTGTCTTGAGGACGGAAAGAAGTTCAAGTCGTTGAAGCGGCATCTGCGCACGGCCTACAACATGTCGCCTGAACAGTATCGGGAGAAGTGGGGCCTGCCACAGGACTATCCGATGGTCGCCCCCAACTATGCCGAAGCCCGCTCACAGCTGGCCAAGCAGATGGGCCTTGGCCAGAAGCGCAAGCGCGGCCGTTGATCGCGGCGCGCTGCATGATTCCAGAAGACGCGGCCTGATCCGTCAGGCTGCGTTTTTCTTGATGCGACCGGCAGCGCCGGGCCGTAGGCCTCGCCTCTGCCCGTGACGCTTCCTGAAGACCCGCGCCATGGGTGAGCCGCCCCTTGCTGGCGTCGCTCAACACGGGCTTGCTTTTTTGCATCCCATTGCATAGGAATAAAATCCTATGCAAACGAGGAGTGCAGGCCATGACCAAGCGGGATCACAGCCAGGAGGGTGGCCAAAAGGCTGCGTCACAGGGCAAGTCCGGAACGCAAACGGAACGCAAGGCAATGCAGGCGCCATGTGAACCGCCGGCTGCGCCGAGCCCGGAACTGGCACGGCTGCTCACGCGGATGCGCGGGCAGGCCCTGACGGCGCGTCGCGATCCCACCGATCCGGCAGCGGTGGTCCTCGTCCGCGGCAGCGAACGTGGCTCGTTGGGCGCAGGTCGCGCACCCCGCGCGCTCATTGACGAAGGCCTGCGCCTTGGCGAGATCCGCGCCTGTGCGAAGGGGCTTTATGCGCCGGCGTCTGCCCAAGACCATTCCGGCGCGGAATCGGCGCCCGACGGTCCCGCGGCCCTCCAGCCCGTGCACGGACAACCCGAGGACGGAGCCGCGGCGCGCTTCAACGAGGCCGAGAGCCCGCTGCTATGGCTATACCGCCGCAAGGGCCAGGATGGCCAGTCCCTGATCGACGATGCCCAGTATCTCGCCGGCGAGCGCTTTCGCCGCGACGTCACAGCGGCGGCGATGCTGCCAAGCGTCACCACCAACTGGAGCCGGATGGAGAGCAGCAGCGGGCAGGGCGCAATCCGCGACCCGGCCTTCGCCTCCGATGCCGCGATGGCCGCGCGGCAGCGCGTGCGGGCCGCCTTCCGCTTGCTGGGCGCGGAGATGGGGCATTTTGTGCTGGATGTCTGCGGCTTTCTCGTGCCGCTTCAGGAGGCTGAGACCCGGCGCGCATGGCCGGCCCGATCAGGCAAGCTTGTGCTCCGCCTCGCGCTTGGCCGTCTGGCGGATCATTACGGCCTGGCGAATGTGGCCACAGGTCCGCGCCGCGCGCCCCTGACAAGCTGGCAGGCAGGCCCCGAGCGCGCTTCCATGGAGGCCTGGCTGCGTACGGAATGAACCGGAGCCCGCTTCTCAAGCCGGGCCAAGCGCCATTCGGGCATCGGCCTTGATGCGCTCCACCATGGCCCTCACGCCGTTCGAGCGCTGCGGGGTGAGGTGCTGCGCGAGGCCGAGCTTCTGGAAGACAGCGCCGGCGTCGGTCGCAAGGATCTCGTCAGGCTTGCGGTTGGAGTAGACCGCGAGGGTCAGGCGCACGAGGCCCTTCACGATGTGGGCGTCGCTGTCCCCGTGGAAGACGAGCGTGCCGTCCGGCAGCGCGCGCGTCTCGATCCAGACCTGGCTTGCGCAGCCGCGCACCTTGTTGGCCTCCGTGCGGGCGGCCTCGTCAAGCGGCTCAAGGTCCCGGCCGAGCTCAATCAGATAGCGGTAACGGTCATCCCAATCATCGATCAGGTCGAAATCGGCCATGATGTCGTCGAGTGTGGTGGTCATGGCTATGGGGCCCCGCCGGCATGATAGCGGCACTCGCGATGTGGGCCGGATCGCGCGGCAAATCAAGCGTGGCGCTTGGCCTGCGGCAGTGGCGCTGGCGCAGATCGCGCCGCGCTCAGGGGCGCTGAAGCGGCGCGCCGCCCTGGCTTTCCGCCAGCGCCATCTCGGTCAGCTTGCGTGCAAGGGCGTCGCGGCTGGCCGGGTCGATGCCGGCCGCGGCGCGCACCGCCAAGGCCGGCGCTGCCGCGACAACATCGGCCAGCAACTGGCCCGGCGCTTCCCGCAGCGCGTCGAGCCGGGCCGTCGGCTCCTGTTCGTGCACGGGCGACCACCAGGCGATCGCTGCGATCAACGCCAGATTGCGCAACGTGCTGAGCATGACGTGCTCTCCGTGGGTTTGCCCGGGACAGGCCGCCGCCGAAATCCGGGCCGGCTTTTTCGATCTCCGCCCAGTCCTAGCAGGCGCCCATGAAGCCGCGGTTCGCTCATTGCGCTAAATGCACATGATGATTTTCAGTCTCTGTTCACCTTGCCGGCAAAACCGCGTGGATGACGGAACTCCTCGCATTGCACGCACAAGACGCTGGATTTATTTGGTTAATTCGTCCCTCGAAGGAATTTTCGTGCCAATGGGCCCGCCGGCCTTAGCTTTCGCTTAAAGAGAGCCAGCGAGGATGCAGCTCACAAGAAGCGGGTGGCCGGTGAAGGTCGCTCCGGGAGCGGCGTATTGCAGTCAGGATGGTTCACCGAAGCCCTGGGCACAGTTCACGACAGGCTCGTCCATCCGGATGCCCGTCGGGACCGCCGCGCGGCTGAAGCGCATGTGCGTTTCATGGCGGCACGCATCGTGTGCGTCAGCATCGCCTGCGGCGTCATGCCGGTCTATCTCCTGCTGCGCGACGCGCCTGCCCTGTTCGAGCTGACCCTGCTCTTCTCCGTCCTGCTGTTGCTGGCGCCGGTGGTCTTCCTCTCCCGCACGGGAGAGCTGGACCGGGCCCATCACCTATCCTCCGTGTTGCTGAGCGGGGCCATCGCCGCCCTCGCCGTCCAGTCGGGCGGCCTTTCGTCCCATGCGCTGCCGCTGCTCTCCATCGTGCTGCTGGACACCGCCATATCCGGCTCGCGCCGGGCGCTTGCCGGCGCCATCGTCAGCGCCATTGCCGCACTGGCCGTCATCGCCGGTGCGCCCGTGGTGGAGCCCAGGGCGCTGCTGTCATCGGGTTTGGTGTCCTCGGTCCTGGTCGCCTATGCGCTGGCAATGGCCTGGATCTTCGTCAACCGCGGCGAGCGCCATGCGCATTCCCAGATGCGCTCGGAGGCCCGCGCCACAGTCGCGCTCGACACGGTCGGCGACATCGTGCTCTGGCGCGAGGCGAGCGGGCAATTCTCCTTCGCCAACGCCGCAGCCCATGCCCATCTCGGCCTTGACTGGCGCGTCTTCGCCGAAAGCCTGCTCTTCGAGCGGATCAACATCGGCGACAGGCCCGCCTACCTCAAGGCGCTCTCCGATGCGCGCAGTGGTCCGGGCCAGGGCCAGGCAATGATCCGCCTCGCGGTCGGGCCGGAACCGAAGCATGGCACGCGCCTGTTCGAGATGTCGGCGCGCCCTGCCGGGCCATATGGCGGCGAGGATGCCGTGGTGATCGCCCTGCGCGACGTGACCGAGCGCCATGCCGCCGACGAGCGGCGCGAGCTGGCCCGCCGGGACGCCGAGCGCATAGCCACCAGCAAGGCCCAGTTTCTCGCCACGATGAGCCATGAGCTGCGCACCCCGCTCAACGCCATCATCGGCTTTTCGGAGCTGCTCACCCAGCCGGCCATCGTGCCGCAGGATGACCCGCGCCGCGATGAATATGCCCGCATCATCAACAGCTCCGGCCAGCATCTGCTTGAGGTCGTGAACGCCATCCTCGACATGTCGAAGATCGAGAGCGGCATGATGACCCTGGACCAGGAGCGGGTGGAGCCCGCCCGCATCATCCAGTCGAGCCAGGAGATCCTCGCCGTGCGGGCTGCGAAAAAGGCTGTCGCGCTCACCGAGGCGATCGCGCCGGAGCTGCCCGACATCATCGCCGATCGCCGCGCGCTCAAGCAGGTCATGCTCAACCTCATGTCGAACGCTGTCAAGTTCACGCCCGCCGGCGGCGAAGTCTCCGTCACCGTCGTGCGCGACCGCGATCATGTCGAGTTCACGGTCACCGATAATGGCTGCGGCATCGCGGAAAGCGATCTCGGCAAGCTCGGAGCGCCCTTCTTCCAGGCAAGCGGGAACTATGACCGGCTGCATGAGGGCACGGGCCTTGGCCTGTCGGTGGTGCGAGGCCTGCTCGGCCTCATGGGCGGCTCGATGATGATCGAGAGCGCGCCCGGCGCCGGCACGCGCGTCGCCTTCCGGCTGCCCATTGCCGGCCTCGGGGCGAACAAGGGCTGCGAGCCGGTCAGCATCATGACGCGCATCCGCGCGCGCCGCCCGTCGCTCGATGGAGCCGAGGGCCACGGGGCGGACGCTCCTGTTGCGTCGCGGCTCAGCGCGTGAAAGCCCGGCCCCACACCATAGCTCTTGCCGGCGTCAGGCCTGTGCCTGCAACCGGAAGCGCCTGTTTCCAGATGAGTTCCGCATGTCCATGACCCTTGCCGCCCGCTCGCATCACGTCCATCACGTCTCGGGTCCCGCCCGGCGCGCGCAGCCCGCAGGCGCCGCCTTCGCGCCGCTGCTCTGGTTCCGCCGCAAGCTGCGCGCGCGGCCTGGCACGACGCTCGCCCACTGCGCCTTTGCCATTGCGGCGGGGCTGATCCTGTTCAATGCGCTGGCCTTCCAGCGCGAGGCCAATACGCGCAGCTTCATCAATGTTTCCGCCGCACAGCCGGCGCGGCCCGACGCGCCCGCGGCCGTCGCCGCTCTTCCGGCCCCGCCGGTGCGCCCGGCAGAGCTTCAGGCGCCCCAGCGCCCTCAGCCTTCTGCCACGCCTTCTGCCACGCCTTCTGCCACGCCCTCTGCCGCGCCCTCTGCCGCGCCCTTGGCTGGCCGGCCGGTCGCCGATGCCTCGCGCGAGGTTGCCGCGCGCGATCCCATCGGCGATCTCATCCGGTCCGGCCAGATCGGCGCCGGCGCAGGGGCGCAGGCTGGCGGCGCGGCTGCGCCTGAGGCCCGGCCCGTCCTGGCCGCTCAGCGTGCGCTCAACCGCGTCGGCGCGGGGCCGGTGAAGGCCGATGGCGTGTTCGGCGAGGAGACCAGGGCCGCGATCGAGCGCTTCGAGCGCGAGCGCCGCATCCCGGTCACCCGTGAGTTGAGCCCACGCACGCTGCGCGAGTTGACGGCGGCGAGCGGTATCCGCATGGAGTGATGAGGCTCTACCGGGGCGGGGCCGCATCACGGAGCACGGCTTGGCGCGTCTGCGCAGCGATTTCTGGGTATCGGCCTATCTGCGCCAGCGCGCCGCTGCTGGCGTCGTCGCCATGCTGCGCCGCCGTGGCGCGGCCGAGGCCGGGGCCATCTTCATCAAGGTCGACAGGCTGGACGGCGCCGCGCGCCTGTTCGCGCCTGCCCCGCCCGATCTCGCGCAAGGGGATGGCGAGCGCCGCTTCGAGCTGGTGCTGGAGGCCGATCCTCTCGCGGTGGAGGATCGCATGGCGCGCGAAATCCGTTTCGACAGCGATTTGTGGCTCGTCGAGGTCGAGGACCGCTCTGGCGAGGCCGGGCTCTGAGGCTGCATCACTTCACGCGGCGGATGCGGTCGACAAGCTTCGTTGCGCCGGGCTTGCGCGTCGCCACGGCTGGCGGGCGCGATGTGTTGCCGCCGGGCGCCATGGCCGGAACATGCTGGCCGGTGCGCCAGGCGCCATGCGGCCAGCAGGCGGCGAGGATCATGTCGGCAGTGGCGCGCGATGTGCCGCGGAGCATCCACACCACGCTGTGGATGGCCTGCGAATCCTGCGCCACAGCGTCGCCCGTGCGCAGGATCATGCGGGTGGCGTCCTCGGGCCTTATCGCGAGCGCGAGGAGCGCGAGCCCCACGATCTCCCGTGCGGGGTCGCTCGTAGCGGCGGCCACGAAGGCCGCGTCCCGCTCGGTGATCGTCGCGATCTCCGTGACAAGGGCCGCGATGCCCTCGAGCGACACGTCCATCAGGCGCGCCAGCTCATCGAGGTTGGCTTCGCGATGGGGCGGCTCAATGCTGCGCTCCACGATGCGTCGTCCGATCGCCTCGCGCATCAGCAGCCGCTGCTCGGCGCTGGCGAAGGGATAGAGCGGGCTCAGCTCCACGATGTCGACATCCGTGCGCTCCAGAAGGGCCTGCGCCAGCAGCTGATCGCTGCGGGCGGCCGTCACCAGCCCGGACGCAACGGCCCGTTGCAGCGAGATGGCATGGTTCTGCGCCAGCGCCAGAGACACGGCCGGCTCGTTGCGGCCCAGCAATTCGAGCTGGTCCATGTCCTCGAGGTCCGGCCGCACCGCCAGCTTTGCGGCAAGCCTCGGATCGGTGTGCGCGGCGGCATCGCGCCGGATGGCGGGCTTCAGCCGGATCGCGCCCTCGATGATCGCCTCGGCGACGCCGCCGCCACGGGCATAGAGCGCGTCGATCAGCGCGGCGGGAGCCTCGTCCCGCCCGGCCAGCCGCATCGCCAGCTCCCTCGCCGTTCGCTCATCCACCATGGGCAGGAGCGTCAAAGCCAGAGACAGGAAAGGCTCGTTGTCAGTTTCGGCGGGCGGCTGGTGCAGGAAAAGCTCGACCTGCACCTTGAGCGTGGCGCGGGCCAGCCCGGGCGAGCTGGCGCTGGCCTGGAGGGCCAGTTCGTCGAAGGGCGATTTGCTATCGTGTCCGGTCGGCATGTTTTGACGCAACGCTTTGACTTTGATCTGTTGTCCGCAGGTTAGAACGAAAGCATTAGCGGTCCGTTAACCATCGGCGGGCCTGATGCGGTTGGAATGTGAGTCGTCGGCAAGGTGGCCATCGCGCGCAATTGACGCGGTTGTCCGATCCTTGGTGAGCCAGAAGCGTCACTTCAGCGTCCGCTTTCCTTCAAGGAGAACGTCATGGGTCAGGTGATCCCGTGGCCGAAGCCGGATAACCGATCGCCTCGGCCCGCACGCGACATCAACGGGCCGGGAGGGCGGATCATCCTGTTCCTCGGCGTCAGATATGAACGGCATGACGAGGCTGCCGGCGTGCCCCCGGACGCCCGCGTCGCCCGTCCAGGGAGCGATAGGCCGCAACGCCGCCGCAAGCGGGTGTGAGTTTCGCACCCGCGCTCCGGGCTATGCCGCCGGCCGCAGCGCTTATCGCCGTGCTTGGCCTCGGTCTCGGGCTTGCGGGCTGTGCATCCGATGTCGGCGATCTGGGCCGGGCGCGTCCTTCCATCTGGAACGATGCCATCATGCCGGCCATCGGCTCCTATGCCGCCTCTGCCCGGGGCGAGCAGGTCTCGTCCTTCCACCTGACCGATGACGAGGAAGAGCTGCGCAGGCGGGCCTGGCGCTTCATCATGCCAGCCCATGAGCGCTCCTGGTTCCACAAGAACGTCCAGGAACTGGCACGCACCCGCATCATCCCGGTGGCCTGGCAGACGCTCTCGCCCGACCGCTATGGCGCGGCGCTGCTGAGTGGGTCCTTCCGCTCCGAGCACTCGCGCTACAGGCGCCTCGCCGAGGATGCGGTCGCCGACATGGCGTTGATCGCGCCCTTCCGGAAGATCGCGCAACGCGTCGCCGTCGCCGACAAGATCCGCATGCGCACCGTCTCCCTGTCGCCGGCCATCGAGCCGCCGACGCCCGAGAACGCGGCAGCGCGTGTCGCGGAGAATGAAGGCATCGTGGCCTGGGTGCGCGAGCGGCTGCGCTATCGCCTCGCGAATTACCGCCATGCGCTTGACAATCTCGTGGTGGAGCTGCCCTCCAGCGAGGCGGTCATGGCCGAGCGCGCCATCCTCGCGCTCGAGGCCGAGGCCAAACTGCTTGAAGCCCTTGCAGGGCATGGTTACCGCGCCGGCGCGACCGTGATCCTCAAGGATTGAGCCGAGCGCCGAACGAAGCGGCGGCAGTGGCTCAACCTGCTGCGCCGCAGGCCATCAGCTTCACCAGCGCTTCCGCCAGAGGCCGGTCCGAAGGCTGGCGCACCAGCGCGCGGGCCACCACGATGCCCTGGCGCGCCGGCGCGATCACCCTGAGTTCCCGCTGCGCCTCGCCGTCATCGTCGGCTGCGACGCGGCGGTCATACTGGCTGCGGTCGAGCACCACGAACTCGATCACCCCGCGCAGCGCCGCGCGGTCGGTCACGGCATAGAACACCCCGCCGCCGTGCAGATGGAGCGAGATCGACAGCGGTGTAGGTCCGGTCCGCGCCGTGATCCTGAACGGGCCGTCCTCAAGGTCGAAGCCGCATGCGGCCATGGCGGTGAGCGGGTCGGCGTCGCGGATGCCAGCATCAGGATCGGCGGAAGCGGCGATCAGGTCCGCCCGTCCGGTTTCGCCGGCCGCCGCGAAGACCGAGGCCGCATCGCGCTGCGCATAGCGCGGGATCAGCAGCACGGTGAGCAGGTGCGCGATGCCTGCAAGCGCCACGAACAGGGCCAGCCGGTGCACGAGGCGCAGCCCGGCGCTCCGCAGCGCCTGTCCCTGAAGCGGCGGCCTGGGCGGCTCGCGAGGAGGTGTGGCAATTGCGGCCGCGCGATCGGAATCGGCTGTGCTCATGACGCGCCGCTCATGGGCAGCCCAGCCTCTCGATGGCGGGCAGCGCCGCCTTGTTGAGCTGCGCCACGCTTGCCGAGGCTGGCGTGTCGTAGAACCGCAGGATCAGCGTGTAACGACCCCGATCGGGCGTCTGCAGCCAGACGCCGGGCTGCACCCGGGCCGACAGCGAAACCGTCACGCGCCCGCCTTCATCGGTGACGATGTCTGCATCGCTGATCGCCGCCGCCTGGTTCGCCAGAAGGGCGCGTCCGCCGCGATCCGCCACGGTCATGGTCCAGCCGCGCGAGGGCAGGGTGGCGCCGGTCAGGCGATAGTCGCAGGCACTGCTCAGCGCGTCTCCCGCATTGTCCACCCGTGCGCTGAACTGCACGCCCTCGCCGGCGGCAAGCGGCAGGTGTGGTCCGCGCGCCAGGATGGCGCGGCCATAAGGGTCGACATCGCTCGCCCCCATGCGCGGGAAGCTCTCCCATGGCCCGATGCTGGCGGCTCCGAGCGGCGGGCGCTCGCCCAGCAGCGCCCAGACCGAGCCCATGCCGGCTGCAAGCGCCCCGAAGACGAGCAGCGCCAGATGGCGCGTCTTCATGTCGGGCCGCGCGGTTCCGGACCGGTCGCGCCACGGCAGCACGAGCGGCGCCTTGCGGGTGCTCCCGGCCATCACCGCGCCCCTGCCATCACCGCGCCTCTGCCATCACCGCGCCTCTGCCATCAGCGCACCTCGGCGATGCGGCCCCCGCGCGGGCTCGTCGAGGCCTCGCGGAAGCCAGGCTGGGGCCCGCCGGCCGCCGAGATGTCAACGCCGCCGCCCGGCTGCACCGAACGGAACATGTCCTCGACGCGGGTGATCACCTCAAAGGAGCGGCGCGAGAGATGTCCTGCCCTGAGCTGCTGCAACTGGTCGCTGGGCTGGGCCCCGGGCGCACCCGCAACCGTGCTCGCGCGCGGGTCGGGCTGTGTGGTGATCACGCCCGGAATGGGTTTGAGCTCCAACCCGGCATGGGCGAAGTTCATGATTTCCTTGAAGGTCATGGCCGGCAGCGAGCCGCCCGTCATGTTGTTCGTCTCACTGGAATCGTCATTGCCAAACCAGACGCCGGTGACAAGGTTGCCGGTGTAGCCGACATACCACGCATCCTTGTAGCCGTTGGTGGTGCCGGTCTTGCCGGCCGACACGACCCCGTCAAGCGCCGCGCGCCGGCCCGTGCCTTCGGTGGGCACCTTCGACAGGATGAAGTTCATGTCCTGAGCAACGCCCGTGGCGATGGCCTGCTCGGGGCGTGGCGCATCGCGGTCACGGCGCCATATGGGCGTGCCGTTGGAGGAGAACACCTCGATCGCGGCATGGGGCCGGGTCTGGCGCCCGCCGCTGGCAAGGGTGGCATAGCCGGCCGTCATGTCGAGGACCGTGACCTCGGCGGCGCCGATGGGCAAAGCCACGCTGTCGGTCAGCGGCGTGGAGACAAGGCCCATGCGCCGCGACGTATCGATGATGCGGCGGCGGCCGAGCGCTGCGGCGCGGCCTTCATGCATCTCGCCCATCGCCCGTCCCATCTGGATCGACATGCGGACCGGGATGGTGTTGATCGATTTGGCCATGGCCACGGTCAGCGGCATCGATCCCGCATAGGACCGGCCGTAATTGTTGGGGCACCAGTTGCCGATGCAGACGGGCGCATCCGTCACGATCGAATTGGGCTTGAACAGGCCCTGCGTCATGGCGGCGGTGTAGACGAAGGGCTTGAAGGACGAGCCGGGCTGGCGCGCCGCATCGGTGGCGCGGTTGAACTGGCTGGCGCCATAGTCGCGCCCGCCCACCATGGCGCGCACGCCGCCATCGACATCCATGGTCACGGTCGCGGCCTGGGTGGCGCTGTAGTCGGGGCCATGCTGGCGCAGGATCTGCTCCACGACCTGGTCCGCCTTGGCCTGGATGGCCGGATCATGCTGCGTCTTCACGATCAGCACCCGATCCGTGCCGAAGGCGCCGGTTCCCGCCATTTGCGCCACATCGGCGAAGGCCCAGTCGAGATAATAGTCGGGCGACGAGCCGCGTGCCCGGTCGACGGGCGTTGCCGGATTGCGCCGCGCGCTGTCCACCTGGCCGGCAGTGAGAAAGCCGGCCTCGACCATGTTGGACAGCACGTCCAGGGCCCGTGCCCGCGCGGCAGGCAGGTTCACATGCGGCGCGAAGCGGGTCGGCGCCTTGAACAGGCCGGCCAGCATGGCCGACTCGGCCAGCGTCACGTCCTTCACCGACTTGCCGAAATAATATTCGGCAGCCGCACCCACGCCGAAGGCGCCGCCACCCATATAGGCGCGGTCGAGATAAAGCTTGAGGATCTCGTTCTTGCTGAGCCGCTGCTCGAGCCAGACGGCGAGGAAGGCTTCCTTGATCTTGCGGTCGAGCGATCGCTCATTGTTGAGAAACAGGTTCTTGGCGAGTTGCTGGGTGATCGTCGAGCCGCCCTGCACAACCCCCGAGGCGCGGGCGTTCACGCTGAGCGCGCGCACCAGCCCGATCGGATCGATGCCGACATGCTCATAAAAGCGCCGGTCCTCGGTCGCGAGGGCCGCCTTGACGAGATGGTCGGGGAGGTGCTCCAGCCGGACCGAGTCATCCTGCCGGATGCCCCGCTTGCCGATTTCCGAGCCGTAGCGATCGAGGAAGGTGACGGCGAGGGGCTGGCGCCGCACGAAATCCTCATCGGCGTCGCGCAATGCGGAATGCGCCATGGCCGTGAGGAGCAAGAGCCCGGCCAAACCGACGGCCAGCCCCTCGCTCGCGAACTCGACGACGAACCGGCGCCCCCCCGAAACCGCGAAGACGCCCATCATGGACCGGAAGCGTTCATGCCGGTCTGCTGCCCTCCGGGCCGCTTCATGGAGCGCGGAGTCGAGCGCTGCGTCGGCGCCGAGCGCCAGACGCTTGAACCGGCTCCAGAGGGTCTTGCGCTGGAATTCCACGCCCTCGTTCCTGATCCTGTTCTGATCCCGAAATGCATGCTTCCGGATCAACGTTTCTTAAACCGTGTCTCAACGTGGGACGCAATCGCGCCCTCGTCGCCATCATGGCGGCCAGATTGCACGGAGCAGGCCAGCAGCAGCCAACGAAGCTCACGGCCCAAACAACGGCGGCGCAGCGTTCGGGGTTCCGCTGTGAATATGAAATAAAAATTCGATAAAATTTTATTGTTCGATATGTTGGATGAATTAATTTTGCTTGTTAACGCCCGTAGAGTTGGTTAATTTTACCGTGTTCAGATATTAATCTTGAAATTGAAAGAGCAACAACAGAGAAAGTCCAGCAGCATTAAAGCGGCGCCGACGTAACGGCAGCAGCCTGGCGGATCGATCGGAGTTCAAGATGAAACATGCCTTCGCCTCAATGTCGCTGATCGCGCTCGGCGCGCTGGTTCTGGGCGCAGCATCGGCGCAGGCCGGCACGCCCTGCCATGGCGCCCATTGCTACAAGCTCGTCGAGACCCCGCCAGCCTTCAGGCATGTTGCGGAAGAGGTCATGGTCCGGCCGCCGCAGCGCGTTGCCCGGCATGTGCCCGCCCAGTTCGAGACGGTCACCGAAACCGTGACCATCCGTCCGGCGCGCACGGTGGCGCACCATGTTCCTGCCAGATACGCCGTCGAGGCCGAGACCGTGATGATCGCCCCGGCCCGCAAGGTCTGGCAGGTTTCAGTCAACATGTTCGGCGAGAAGGTCGGCTGCTGGGTCGATGTCCCCGCGCAGTATGCCACGCGCCACCGCCATGTGAGGGTGCGGGACGCCCGGCTCGTTCATGAGACCATCCCCGCCATTCATGCCGAGCGCTCGCGCGCCGTCATGGTCCGTCCGCCGACGATCGAATACGACGTCGTGCCGCCAGTCTATCGGACACGCCACCGCCAGGTCATGGTGCACCCGGGCTCCAAGGCCTGGGCGCCAGTCAGGAGTTACTGATCTTCGAACGCAGTCGTACCACGGTTTTCCTTGCCCCGGCCTTCGCGCCGGGGCTTTTTTCGTCTTCCCGCCTTCGTGCGGGGCCTGGCTTTTTTTCGCCGGCATGCGCCCCGTATGCCTCCCTTTCCGGGCCTTGAGCCGGCGGCGCGTATCGCAGCCTTCGGGCGAAGCCTTGCGCAGGGCCGGGGCAGGGCCCACCTCTCAAGGGTGCGGCCCCCCGCCGCGACAACAAGAGGAGAGAGACGATGACGCCGCAGGAACGCGACGTAATCGCCGGGATTTTCGATCGGCTCAAGCAGGTTTCCAATCAGCCGCGCGATCCGGAGGCCGAGCGCCTCATCGCCGAGCGGCTCGCAGCTCAGCCCTATGCGCCCTATGCGATGGCGCAGGCCGTCCATGTCCAGGAGCAGGCCCTGCTCAACCTGCAGGCCCGCATCGAACAGCTCCAGCAGGAGGTCGAGGATCTGCGCAGCCAGCCTCAGGCTCAGGGCGGGTTCCTGTCGGGTCTGTTCGGCGGCGGCGCGCAGCCTTCACCGCCGCCGCAGCGCCGCGCGCTGCCGGGCGCGATGCCGGCCGGCATGATGGCGGCCCGCCCCGGCCCGCCTCAGGATGCCGGCCCGGCTGGTGCGCAGCCGCAGGCCGGGCCATGGGGCCAGCGGCCCGGCGGCGGCTTTCTTGCCACGGCCATGACCACGGCCGCTGGCGTGGCGGGCGGCATGGTGCTCGGCAATGTGCTGATGAACGCCTTGCAGGGCGACAAGGCGGCTGCGGCGGACTCGACCGCGGCAGCCCCTGCGGCAAGCGAGGCGGGCGCCGAACCGCAAGCCGAGCCTGCCTCTTATGAGGACCCGGGCGCCTTCGACGATGGCGGCGGCTCCGACGGCGGCGACTGGGCCTGAATCAGCCGGGTTCAGACGAATCCTGGCCAGAAGCCACGACCCCCCCCTTGGCGGCGGGCGGGTCAGGGTGTGCGGGCCGGAGAGAGCGATGACGGCCCGCGCGATCCGCAAAGGCGCGCGGGCGCACGGCGAGCCGGAAGCGCGAGTCGACGATCAGATCACGATCACACGCATCCCGACGCGCACGCGGTTGTAGAGATCGGTGACGTCGTCATTGGTCATGCGGATGCAGCCCGAGGAGACGGCCTGGCCGATCGTGTGCGGCTCGTTCGTGCCGTGAATCCGGTATAGCGACGAGCCCAGATACATGGCCCGCGCGCCCATCGGGTTGTCGGGCCCCCCCGCCATGAAACGTGGCAGATCGGGCCGGCGCTTGAGCATCTGCGCAGGCGGCCGCCAGTCGGGCCATTCCGCCTTGCGGGTGATGCTCTTCACACCTGCCCATTCGAAGCCCGGCCGCCCGACGCCTATGCCGTAGCGCAGCGCGCGGCCATTCTCGAGAACGAGGAACAGGAACTTGTTGGGTGTGTCGATCACGACGGTGCCCGGGCGGTGCGGCCCGTCATAGGCCACCTCCTGCTTTTGGAAGCGCGGGGAGAGCATGCGCTCGATCGGCCGGTCGATTTCGGCGCGCGGCTGGATGCCGGCCATCTGCCGGGACAGCCGGGCCACGGGCTCACCCGTGAATGGGTCGGTCTGGTGGGACGGCTCCGGCCGCGCGGCGACGGGCCGGCGCGGCTCGGGCTGGGCGCGGTAGTATGTGCCCGGCGTAGGATCGCGTCCGGTCATCAGCAGTTCGATGAAGCCGCCGCCATAGGCGCCCGGCTGGCGCCCGGCTGGCGCCTGTGGAACCGAGCCGGTGTGCAGCGGTGCATGGGCGGCCCGCGCTGCACGCGGGGGCTGCGCGGGATCCATGAAGAAGGCCTGTGCGAGGGCCTGACCGGGCAGGCCGAACGCAGCCAGCGCAAGGACGAAACGCGATACGCAACGCATGTGTGACACTCTGAACTCAACACGACAGCCTGGCCGGAAGGGCCAGGGTCACGCCACGCTGCGCCCCGCCGCTCAATGCCGGGTAAATGGATCGGGTGTTGACGTGGTTGAGGATTCACCACGCGCGTTTTCCCTTCGGTATGGTTACCCCGAGGCCGACAAACGCGGTTAATGAGGTCGAAAGCCGGCTTTCAGCGCCCGCCGCAGCGCATGAAGACCATCACGCCGTAGCGGTTGGCAACGGTGGGATCCACCCAGCGCAGCACGAAGCGGCCGGGCTCGAAGGCCAGGAAGGCGCGATCCCTGGCGCCGCCGGCTTCCCCTTCCGGGCCGACATAGGTGGTTCCGCCCCAGCCCTGCTTGATGACATGCTCGCTCTTGCCGGGATCGTCGGGCTGGTTGAGCAGCACGCCGCCATTGGGCCCGCGGGCGATGATGTAGGGCGCGCTGCACGCGCCACGCGCTGCGGCCGTGACCTTGGCCGCGTCGGCCTCGCGGAAATAGGAGGCCAGGCCCCAGCGCCCCACCATCTGCTCGGCGCTCTGCGCCTGCGCCGGTGCGGTTGCGGCCAGACCCGCCATGGCGATGATGGCCGCCATCAGGGCGATGCGGGGCGATGCGAACGTCATGCGGCTTCCCTCGGCTTGCGTCTGACAAGATAGGCCAGGAGGCCCGCACGGCAACCGGCGACATTGCCGGCCAGCATGATGGCGAGATAGATGACGCCGCCGAGCGCGAGCTGCGCGGTCAGCGCCAGCGAGGCGGGCTGGAGTTCGCGCAAGGGCCAGATGCCGATGAGCATCAAGCCCAGCGCGATGCCGATCACCACCAGTTCGCGCGCCGGGGGGCGTGCGCGGCGATGGCGCATGGCGCCGATGCCGACCAGAAGCGCGCAGCAGACAAAGGCAGCGGACATGGCCAGCGCCACCGCCGCCGGCCCGAAGGCTGCGCCCATGCCCGCCCAGATGAGCCCGAGCATGGCCAGGTTGAGCACCACCGCCATCAGGCAGGCGAATGCCGAGACGAGCGTGCGCCGGCTCATCAGGAACACCGCATTGAACCCAACTTGCATGAGCGGCAAGGCCACGAAGGCCGGCATGAGCAGCCACAGATAGCCGCTGAAATGCCCGTGGAAGGCCTGAGGCACGATGAGCGCCTCAAAAGCGGGAAGCACGGCGAGGAAGCCGCCGGCCACAGGCAGCATGACCGCGAGCACGATGACCATGTTGCGCGCGATGCGGTCATGGGCGGCGTCCAGCCCGTCGCGTTCGAGCGCCTTCACAGCCAGCGGCAGCAGCATGATCTCGACCGTGGCCCCGATCGTGGCGAGCACCTTGAAGCCGATATCGGCCGCAAGCGCGAGGTAACCGGCTTCCGCAAGCCCGTGCGCGCTGGCCATGTAGGCGCGGTTGAGCAGCGGAATCGTGGAGAGCAGCACATTGCCCGCCACCAGCGGAAAAGCGTAGGTGGCGAACATGATGGTCTGCGACCGGTCGATCAGGCCCAGGCGCAAAGGCCCGTCGGACAGGGCGCGGCGCACCGCGAGCACGCCTGCGAGCGAGCTCAGCGCCGAACCGGCAAGCACCAGCGACGGATTGTGCGTCCACCATGCCCCGCCGGCCATCAGGATCAGGGCGAGGATGTTCTTGATGATGACCATGCGCAGATAGGCGGCATCCGCCTGCCGCGCCCGCGCGACCGCCTGGTGATAGTCGAAAAGCCCGCCCAGAACCCCGGCGGTGACGGCCGCCATAGTCAGCGCCGCAGGCAGCCTGGGGTCGATGCCGGCCGCCAGCGCCGCCAGCAGCAGGGCGATCATGCCCAGCGTGCACAACGCCGCCAGTGCATCGAGCGTGGCGCGGACCTGCGGCTCGCTGTCGCGTTTGCCGTTGGTGTAGAAGCGGATGGCGGACAGCTTGAGCCAGTCGATGCCCGCCGCGTTCACAAGGACCAGCAGGGCGGCTCCGAGAGCATAAAGCCCGAACTGCTCCGGCCCCAGGAACTTGGCGACAAGCAGGCCCAGCACGAAGTTGAGCGCGGAATTGACCGCGAAGGTGCCGGCAAGAAGCATGGCGCGCCCGAACCGCTCAGAGGGTTCCGACGCGCTCGGGCGCGGCGCGGCCCGTGAGCACGTCGAACAGCCCGCGCAGATTGCCCTTGAGCCGGCCCTTTCGGTCCACCTCGGGCTCGGGGCGCAGCGATTTGACCAGATTGGCCACAAGGTTGCGCGCCAGCAGCGGCAGTGCATGGCCCGGCGTCATGGTGCCCTTGCGCATCAGGTAGACGACGTTGACGACCTGCGCATAGCCAAGCTTGATCCCCGGCGAGCGCCCGCTCTTCACTCCCAGATGCACCCCCCAGAGCTCATCGAAGCGCACCCGCTTGCCCGTCCCGCGGGCGCGTGCGCTGAAGTCTGTGTCCTCCTGCCAGCCATAGAGCTTCAGCCGCTCGTCGAAGCGCTGATCGCCGATCGCACTCATGCGGAAGCCCATGTTGCAGCCATAGCTCGGCACGTCGCCCGCGTTGGCGTGGGGCAGGCTTCGGCCTCCGGCGAGCAATGCCAGCGCCGCGGCGTCCTCCTTGGCCACGATGGCTTCCGCTGTCTCCCAGCCCAGGCCCGGCCCATGAATTCCGTCGGCCAGGATGCGGCCGGTGAAGGCGTTGACCGAGCCATCCGCCATCATCAACCGGCGCGCCTGCGCCAGCCAGAAGCGGGAGGGCGCGAAGTCGTCATCGAAGAACACGATCAGGTCGACATCCTCCTTGACCATCTCGATGCCGTGATTGCGCTGGATGGTGAGCCCGCGCCCCGCAATGGCCACCTCGACGGGCCGCCCCGCAGCCTCTGCCGGCACGCGCTCCACATCTTCTGGCGCGGCGCCGACCACGATCAGCCGCTCGGCCGGCTCGCTCTGATGCGCCAGCCCTTCCACCGCGCGGGCTACGACCTCGGGCCGTCCTGCTGTCGCAAGGATCACGGCGATACGCATCGTCTCTTTCCGTCCGGGTTTGGAGTCGATCTGGCGTGATCCTAGCCGTTCCCGCCAAAGAATCCGTTACCCCGGCGTTTGGCAAACCGCGAGCCACTGCCGCGGCTTGCGTCCCGCGCATCGTTGCATCGCGCCTTCGCCTGCCGCGGAGGCTAGGCGCGGGCGCGCCGAAGTCTTACACGGGCTCATGTCCTTGCCCGATGCGCCCCATGCCAGCGGCCAGGCCATCCGCCCCGTGCGCGATGGCGATGGCGAAGCCGTGGCGTCGCTCATCATGGCCTGCTTCGCCGAGTATCCGGGCTGCCAGTTCTCCTGGGACGAGTTTCCCGAGTTGCGCGAGCCGGCCCGTTGGGCCTCGGCGCGAGGCACGCGCATGCATGTCGCGGAGGATGGAGCAGGGGCGATCATCGGCTGCATCTGCGCCACTCCGGCCTTGCTCGCCCCGGCCTTGCTTGCCCCGGCCTTGCTCGCCCCGCACGAGGCTGGCGCCGCGCCAGCCGATGCGGCTGCGCCCATGGCCGTCGGTCGCTTCACAGAGCTGCACAAGTTCTACGTCGCCTCCGCCCATCGCGGCAGGGGACTCGCGCAGCGGCTGGCAGGGTTGGTTCTCGACGCCGCGCGAGAGGCTGGGTCTGACGGCGTGATGCTGTGGACGGACTCGCGCTTCACGCGCGCGCACAGCTTCTATGCAAGGCTCGGCTTCGTGCGCCAGCCGCCCACGCGACGCCTGCATGACATCTCCGACACCACCGAGCATCTGTGGCTGCTGGCGCCGGCTCGCCGGCCATGAGGGGTTTGGGCGCCGCTCTCACCGGCATCAAGGCGCGCGGCCTCGCGCTGCCGCCTGTGCTGCTGGCCACGCTCGGCGTGTTCCTGCTGACGGCAATGGATGCGGTGGTGAAGGGCCAGATGCTGGCCCATCCCGTCATCGTCTCGGTGTTCCTGCGCTTTGCCATGGGCGGCGCCATCGCCATTTGTGTGGTGCTGTGGCTGCGCCCGCCGCGGCCGACCGCTCCGGAGATACGGGCCAATCTCGTGCGGGTGCCGCTGGTGGTGGTCACGGCCGGCTCCTTCTTCTTCGCGATCAGCCTCCTGCCGCTGGCGGAAGCGATCGGCCTGTCCTTCCTCGCCCCGGTCTTCATCGCCGTGCTCGGCGTCGTGCTCCTGCGCGAGCGGCTCGATCCGAGCATCCTCATTGCGCTTCTGGCCGGCTTCGGCGGCATGGCGGTGATGCTCTGGCCCAAGCTTCAGGCGGGGGTCGATGGCTCGACGCTGGGCGTGGCGGCGGCGCTGTTTTCCGCCTTCGCCTATGCCTTCAACATCATCCTGCTGCGCAGGCTGGCGGTGAACCAGCACCCGGCCACCATCGTCGCCTTCCAGAACATCGGCCCTGCGCTGTTGCTGGCCCCCTTCGCGCTCTGGGCCTGGTCGCAGCCCGATGCGGCCGACCTCGTCATGTTCGCGCTGGCGGGCCTGCTGGGCGTGGCAGGTCATCTGGTGCTGACCTTCGCCTTCTCGCGCGCAAACGCCTCCCGGCTGGCGCCGACGGAATATACGGCGCTGGTCTGGGCGGCGATCATCGGCTTCACGTTTTTCGGCGAAGTGCCGACGTTCTTCACCGTGGCGGGCTCGGCGCTGATCGTGGCGGGCTCGCTGGCGCTGGGCCGCAAGCGGGGCTGATATCGCTGCCGCAATATCCTCATCCGGGAATTCTTGACAGGGCAGGGCACGACGCCTATCTCAACGCCAGCCGTTAGCACTCTCTCGATGTGACTGCTAACGGTCCGGGCCGGCAAGGCCCTCTCCCAAATGTTCAGTTGAGCAGAGGAAATACATCCATGAAGTTCCGTCCGCTGCATGACCGCGTGGTCGTCCGTCGCATCGAAAGCGAAGAGAAGACCAAGGGCGGCATCATCATCCCGGAGACGGCGAAGGAAAAGCCCCAGGAGGGCGAGATCATCGCAGTCGGTTCCGGCGCCCGCGACGAAGCTGGCAAGCTCGTTCCGCTCGATGTCAAGAAGGGCGACCGCGTCCTGTTCGGCAAATGGTCGGGCACCGAAGTGAAGATCGATGGCCAGGAGCTCCTCATCATGAAGGAGTCGGACATCATGGGCATCGTCGGCTGAAGCCGGACGACGTCTGAATTCCCCTTTCCGTTTCAAAGTCCAACAGGAGTAGACACATGGCTGCCAAGGACGTTCGTTTTTCGTCTGACGCGCGCGACAAGATGCTGCGCGGCGTCGACATTCTTGCCAATGCCGTCAAGGTGACCCTCGGCCCCAAGGGCCGCAACGTGGTCATCGAGAAGAGCTTCGGCGCCCCCCGCATCACCAAGGACGGCGTCACCGTCGCCAAGGAGATCGAGCTCGCCGACAAGTTCGAGAACATGGGCGCCCAGATGGTCCGCGAAGTCGCGTCCCGTCAGAACGACCATGCCGGCGACGGCACCACCACCGCCACCGTGCTGGCGCAGGCCATCGTCCGCGAAGGCTCCAAGGCCGTCGCGGCCGGCATGAACCCGATGGACCTCAAGCGCGGCATCGACATGGCTGTGGAAGCCGTCGTCGCCGACCTCAAGAAGAACTCCAAGAAGGTCACCTCCAACGCGGAAGTCGCGCAGGTCGGCACCATCTCGGCCAATGGCGACGCCTCGGTCGGCAAGATGATCTCCGAAGCCATGCAGAAGGTCGGCAACGAGGGTGTCATCACCGTCGAGGAAGCCAAGACCGCCGAAACCGAACTCGACGTCGTCGAGGGCATGCAGTTCGATCGCGGCTATCTCTCGCCCTACTTCATCACCAATGCCGAGAAGATGGTCGCCGATCTCGAGGACCCCTTCATCCTGATCCACGAGAAGAAGCTGTCTTCGCTCCAGGCCATGCTTCCGGTGCTGGAAGCCGTGGTGCAGACCGGCAAGCCGCTTCTGATCGTCGCCGAGGACATCGAGGGCGAAGCTCTCGCAACCCTCGTGGTGAACAAGCTGCGCGGCGGCCTCAAGGTTGCGGCCGTCAAGGCTCCGGGCTTCGGCGATCGCCGCAAGGCCATGCTTGAAGACATCGCCATCCTGACAGGTGGCCAGATGATCGCCGAAGACCTCGGCATCAAGCTTGAGTCCGTCACGCTCGCCATGCTCGGCCGCGCCAAGAAGGTGCGCATCGAGAAGGAAAACACCACGATCGTCGATGGCGCCGGCAAGAAGAAGGACATTGAAGGCCGCGTTTCGCAGATCAAGGCGCAGATCGAGGAAACCTCCTCGGACTACGACCGCGAGAAGCTCCAGGAGCGTCTGGCCAAGCTGGCGGGCGGCGTCGCGGTGATCCGCGTCGGCGGCTCGACCGAGGTCGAGGTCAAGGAAAAGAAGGACCGCGTGGATGACGCGCTGAACGCCACCCGCGCTGCGGTGGAAGAAGGCGTGCTGCCCGGCGGCGGCGTGGCCCTGCTGCGCGCCGCTGGCTCCATCGGCAAGCTCAAGCCCGCCAACGAGGATCAGAAGATCGGGATCGACATCGTCAAGAAGGCGCTGACCACCCCCGCTCGCCAGATCATCGAGAACGCAGGCGACGACTCTGCCGTCATCGTCGGCAAGCTCGCGGAGTCGAAGGACTACTCGGCTGGCTACAATGCCCAGACCGGCGAGTACGTCGACATGATGAAGGCCGGCATCATCGACCCGACCAAGGTCGTGCGCACGGCCATCCAGGACGCCGCCTCGATCGCGGGCCTGCTCATCACCACCGAAGCCATGATCGCCGAAGCCCCCAAGAAGGATTCGCCGATGCCCATGGGCGGCCCCGGTGGCGGCGGCATGGGCGGCATGGACTTCTGAGGACAGCCATCCGCCTGCCTTCGCGGGCATGGGAGTTCAAAGCCGGCGCAAGCCGGCTTTGTTGCGCGGCAAGGACGTCTGAAGTCCAGCCAACCGCTCCTCTGCGAATCGTTTCAAAGCCGGCGCAAGCCGGCTTTGTTGCTTTCCGGGAGGCGCCCCGCGCTGTTGCGGCATCGCTTCGCCGCCTATGGCCTCACGGTGAAGGCGAAGCTCCGCCACGCAACGGGCAACAAAGCGGCGCCGGTGCGGCTTCCCTTTCGGCACGCGCGCGGAACCGTCTTTGCCTGGCGGTGTTTCATGATTGCACTGCCACTCGCCGGCTAGTGGAGTCCAAACAACTCCGGGGTTTGACCCCGCAATCTTTGTCTTCAAAAAAGGGTCCTTCCATGAAGAAGTTCACTGTCATTCTCGCCGCCGTTCTGACCGCTGCCGCTCTCGGTGCTTGCGCCGGCAAGGCGCCGCTCGGCAAGGGCAAGTCGCCCGTCGTTGCGCCGCAGGTTGCTCCGATCGCCGTCCGCGGCTGAACTCGGACGCGTCTGGCGCGTTCAGTTCCCTGCTACAGCCCAACAGCGCCGCTTTCCGCTGCGCTGTTGGGTTTTCAATGTCGAATCGGCGCGTCACGCGCCGCGATCTCCAGCGCGTCTCAACGAGGTGGTACTCATGACGGATTTGCCGCTCCACCTGCCTTCTTCAGCAAAGTGCCTTGCCGGCCTCGGTCGCGCCGTGCGGTTGGCCGCACTCAGCGCCGTCGCCCTGACGTTCGCGGCGGGCCGGCCATGCGAGGGCCTTGGGCTCGCCACTCCCGCAATGGCCGGACCGATGGCGGCCGAAGCCTCGATCGCGCAAGCTGCGCCGCAGGCCGGGTTCGCTTCGATCGCCCCGGCCGAACCTTTGCCGGCCGGCGTCTATGCTGTGGCGAACAAGTCCGCGCCGGCGCGGTCCTCTGCCCGCACCCGCACGGCGAGCCGCGCCGCGCCTGCCGCCGCGACCCGCGCACCGGTGTCGATCAGGACCCATTACATCGAGTTCCGCGCGCGCAATGCCGCCAGCTATGGCCACGCCTTCGCAGCCATCGGAGAACTCAGGCGTGATGGCTCCATCGCCACGCAGGAGATCGTCGGGCTGCATCCGGCGACCGACAGCGTCCTGCCCTGGATGCTTGGCCACATCGTGCCGGTGCCTTCTGAAACCGGCGCGAGCGATGGCGACACCGAGGAGACCTACTTCACCGCGCGCTACCGGATCACCATGGGCAAGGAGCGCTATGACGGGCTCCTGGCCTTTGTGCGCCATCTGCAGGCCAGCTCGCCTGCCTGGCACGCCGTGTTCTATAACTGCAACGCCTTCGTCGGCGACATCGCCCGCCATATGGGCCTGACGCCGCCGAGCAACTCGCTTCTGTTTCCGAAGGAATACATCGAGAAACTGCGCGCCTTGAACCGCGCATGACCATGGGCTGGGATTTGGGAGTGCCGGGTTCTGCGTATCGAGCCGCTGCGGCGGCTGTGATGGCCGTGTCGCTGGGCGCCTGCACGGGAGGCGCTGCAGATTTCGCCAGCCTGGGCAGCGCCAGCCGCCTCGGCGATCTAGGGGCCTTTCCCGCCACCGGCCACATGGTGGCGTCGAGCGCCGGCGCGACCCTCCCTGCGGCGCTGCTCAGGCAGCGCATGCAGGCCAGGAGCATCGGCGCCTCCCGCGGCGCGCTCGTCCCCTACAAGGGCGCCGAGGAGCCTGGCACCATCGTCATCGCGCAGTCGCGCCAGACGCTGTATTTCGTCGAGCCTGACGGCAAGGCCATGCGCTACGCCGTGGCTGTCGGCGCCGCCCAGAACCAGTGGACGGGCGTTTCCAGCGTCACGGCGGTGCATCTGCAGCCCGGCTGGACAGCGCCTGAATCGCTGCGTCGTGGCAACACGGGCCCGGCGCCGGTCTATCCCAGCGGCTCCCCGGACAATCCGATGGGCATTGGCGCGCTGACCTTGTCGGGCGGCGACTATGCAATCCATGGCACGAACCGGCCCGACTCGATCGGCCGCGCCGTCTCGGGCGGATGCTTCCGCATGTTCAACGAGGACATCGCCGATCTGATGCGCCGCGTCAGGGTCGGCACACGCGTGGTCGTCCAAAGCTGAGGGGCCCGGCCGGAGCCGCGCCTTTCGTCTCAGGCCGCGATTTCGTGCATCGTCGTCACGGTGATCGTCTGGTTGTGAAGCTGCGGCGTGCGCGATGCGCCATTCGGCGCGATCTCGCCACCGGAGCAGAAGCCGGGCATTCGCGTGCCGGGCGCAAGGCGAAGCCTGTGGCTTGCCATGCCGCCCCGGCATGGCCTCACCGCGGCCAGCCCCTTGAACCGGGCGGCTGGCTGGTCTTCGATGGCGACATGATCAGCAATACCTTCAAGACCCATCTCATCCGCCAGTTCGGCTCGCCGGCCGTGGTGATCGACCTCGATATCGTGGAGCGCAACATCGCCCGGCTGCAGGCCGCCTGCGCTGCGGCCGGGGTCGCCAACCGGCCCCACATCAAGACGCACAAGAGCCCGCTCATCGCCGCGATGCAGCGCGATGCCGGCGCGCGGGGCATCACCTGCCAGAAGCTGGGCGAGGCCGAGGTGATGGCGGATGGCGGGCTTGATGACATCCTCATCAGCTACAACATCCTGGGCGAGGACAAGGTGGCGCGGCTCGGCGCGCTTCTGGGCCGTTGCGAGGTCACGGTCGCCGCCGACAATCCGGTCACCATCGCGGGGCTGCCTGCGGCCGGGGCCGCGGCGGGAAAACCTCTGGGGGTCGTGGTCGAATGCGACACCGGCCGAAAGCGGGCAGGGGTCGAGACGCCCGGCGAGGCCATCGCGCTTGCCCGGCAGATTGCCGCCTCGCCTCATCTGCGCTTTGCCGGCCTGCTGATGTATCCGCCTGAGGACCGCTGGCTCCAGACCCAAGGCTTCGTGGATGAGGTGAGGGCGGCGCTGCGGCCCGATGGGCTCGACCCTGCGATCATCTCGACGGGCGGCACGCCGAACCTGGCCAATCTGGGCTCGCTGAAAGGCGCCACCGAACACCGCGCCGGCACCTACATCTTCAATGACCGGATGATGATGGCCTGCGGCCAGGCCACGCTGGCCGATTGCGCGCTCCAGGTCTACGCCACTGTGGTCAGCCGCGCCGCGCCCGAGCGCGGCATCCTCGATTCAGGCTCGAAGACCCTGACCGCCGACCCTGGCGGCGGGCTCGATGGCTTTGGCTACATCATCGAGCATCCGCAGGCGCGGATCGCGCGCTTCGCCGAGGAGCATGGCTTCCTCGACCTCGCCGCCTGCAACGAGCGCCCCGGCGTGGGCGACATCGTGCGCATCATCCCCAACCATGTCTGTGTCGTCTGCAACATGGTGGACCGCTATGTGGCGATCCGCGGGGAGGAGATCGTGGGCGAGATTGCGGTCGCCGCGCGCGGCAGGCTGAGCTGAGCGAACGCCCCGGTCATGGCGAGCGCAGCGAGGCAATCCAGCCAGGCATCAATGATGAGCCGCTAAGCGCAGCCTTTCCAGCCCCTTTGGCGCGGAGAGCGTCGCCCTGGATTGCCTCGCTGCGCTCGCAATGACAAAGCGAGCGCCGACTCTTCAATTTTCGCGCTTGATGGCGCTCTCGTGCCATTTGCGCAGGAACACGTGGCTGATCCAGCTGGTCATCAGGAAGATCGCGATGCCGGTCACCGAGATCATGATCAATGCTGCAAACATCCGCGGAATGCGCAGCTGATAGCCCGATTCGAGGATCCGGTAGGCCAGGCCCGATGCATTGCCGCCCGAGCCGGCCACGAACTCGGCCACCACCGCGCCGATGAGCGCAAGCCCGCCCGATATCTTGAGCCCGCCGAGGAAGTAGGGCAGGGCGGCCGGCAGCCTGAGATAGCGCAGCGCCTGCCAGCGATTGGCCTTGTAGAGCTGGAACAGGTTGATGAGGTTATGGTCCGCCGAGTTCAGGCCCATGATGGTGTTCGACAGGATCGGGAAGAAGGCGACGATCCAGGCGCAGATCAGCAGGCTGAGATTGATGTCGCCGACCCAGATGATGATGAGAGGCGCGATCGAGACCACAGGCGTCACCTGGAGGATCACGGCATATGGGAAAAGGCTCATCTCCAGCCATTTCGACTGGGTGAAGATGATGGCGAGCGCCACCCCCACGGTCACAGCCGCGATCAGCGCCGCGAACGTGATCCTGAGCGTGATCCACAACGAGCCCGATAGCGTGCCCCAGTCCGCCACCAGCGTCTTGGCGATGAGCCAGGGGCCGGGCAGCACATAATGCGGGATGGACTTGTAGTGGACGATCCATTCCCAGAAGCCGAGCGCGAGGATGCCGATCATCAAAGGCGCGAGGATGCCGGGCCAGGTGCTCCTGGCGATGCCGAGGATGCGCTGCTCCTCGACGAAGATCGGCCTGTTCTCGGCATCGGTGCCGCTGTCGCCTGCGGTTGCGGCCAGGTTGCTGCCTGAGGCTGTCATGTCGGTCATCCGGCGATGGCCTTCTTGAGGTTCTGCGAAGCGACGCGGCACAACTCGGCATAGTGCGCCGAGGTGCGGAAGAGGTCATCGCGCGGATGGGGCGCGTCCACGTTGAGATCCGCCATCACCCGGCCGGGCCTCGCCGCCATCACGACGATGCGTTGCGACAGATACACCGACTCGAACACCGAGTGGGTCACGAAGACGGCGGTGAAGCGCTGCTCCCACCACAGGTTCAGCAGATCGTCGTTGAGCTTGTGGCGCGTGATTTCGTCGAGAGCGGCGAAGGGCTCGTCCATCAGCAGGATGGACGGCCTGGTCACCAGCGCCCGCGCGATGGACACGCGCATCTTCATGCCGCCTGACAGCTCGCGCGGGTAGGACCCCTCGAAGCCCTTGAGCCCGACATGGGCGAGCATGTCGGCCGCGGCGGCCTCGGCCTCGCGCCTGGCGACGCCCTTGAGCGTGAGCGGCAGCATCACGTTCTTGAGGGCCGTGGCCCATGGCATCAGGGTCGGCTCCTGGAAAACGAAGCCGAGATCAGGCTCTGCGTGACCTTCGGCGTCATGCGCGGAGGTCGGCCATTCGATGGTGCCGCGTGAGGGCTCGCCCAGGCCCGAGATCATGCGCAGCAGCGTCGACTTCCCGCAGCCGGATGGGCCGAGGAGGCTGACGAACTCGCCGCGCGCCAGGTCGAGATTGACGTCGCGAACGGCGATGGTGCCGTTCGCGAACTGCTTGGAGACGTCGCGGATCGACACGAGCGGGCGCGACGTGGCGACGGCCCGGTTTTCCGTAACGTCGAGCGCCGCGTTCACGCGCCGACGCCCTTGTTGATGAACTCGAGCGAGTAGGCCTTCTTGATGTCGAGGCCCGTCGGGAACGCGCCCGCAGCGGCCATTGTGTCGTAGAAGGACTTCCACCGGGCATCTGTCATGGCCCCGACGCCGAGCCTGAGCGCGTCGCCGGAGCGGACGATGCCGCGCTCGTTCATGACCTTGATCGCATAGGCGATCTTGTCGTCTGTCATGTCCGGATTGTCCTTCTTGATCAGCGCATTGGCAGCCTCGATCGCGGGCCCGCCCTTGATGTACTCGGCCCAGCCTTCGAGGCTCGCCGTGACGAAGCGCTGCACGAGGTCCTTCTTCTCGGCCGCCATCTTGTTCGAGATGTTGATCGTGGTGTTGTAGTTCTCGAAGCCCGCGTCGGCGATGAGGTGCACCACCGGGTTCACGCCTGCGCTCTGTATGGCGAAGGGCTCGGATGACAGGAAGCCCTGCTGTGAGACCTGCTTGTCTGCAAGGAAGGGCGCCATGTTGAAGGTGTAGGGCCGGGCCTGCTCGTCGGTGTAGCCGAACTTGGCCTTGAGGAACGGCCAGTAGCTGGTGCGACCGGCGGCGCCGATCAGGATCGGCTTGCCCTTCAGCGAGGCGAGGTCGTCATGCCCCACGCCCGGATGGGAGATGATCACCTGCGGATCCTTCTGGAAGATCGAGGCGATGCACATGTAGGGAATGCCCTCGCGCACGTAATTGATCGCCTCGAACGAGTTGGACATGATCATGTCCACGCGGCCGCCGAGGAGGAGCTGCGAGGGGTTCTGCTGCGGGCCGCCCATGCGGATGTCGGCGTCGATGCCATGCTTCCGGTAAATGCCGGAGGCGACGGCATGATAGAAGCCGCCATGCTCGGCCTGGGCGCGCCAGTTGGTCTGATAGCTGACCTTGTCGAGCGTCTGCGCGTTGACGCGGCCCGAGACGGGGATGAGCACCGATGCGCCGGCTCCTCCGAGGAGGCCCAGCGCGGCGCGGCGGTCGATGCGGTATTTCGACATGGTCATGGCAGGAACCTCACTTCGATGGGTCGGACCGGACGCGTCCGACTGATGTTGAGCCCGAATTTGCCAGCAATAGCTGTGCCACCATTATGGATCGTATGGGATGCCGGTCCAGTGCATCCGTGCTCAAATCGAAGGCAGAACTTTGCCGTGAAAACAAGCATGTTATGCAGCCATCCACCGTGCAATCCGCCCGAAGCGCTCTATAATCGGTTTCACGAGCGCCGGCTTGCCTCCTTCAGACGCAGGCCAGCGGCTGTTTATGCGAAGGATCCAAGCCCATGACGCTGGCCGAAACCGCTTCCGCCATCCGGCAGGCCGCCGATGGCGCCCCCGCTCGTCCGCCCCATGACATCGCCGGCTTCATGGCCGACATCGGCGACGTGCCTGTCATCACCGAGATGCAGTCCGTGCGCCGCCGCAGCCGCGATTTCTTCTGGTATTCGCCGGTGCTCAATGCCCAGCTCCACGGCAAGTCGGCGGAGATCATCGCCTGCCCGCGGGATGAGGCCGATGTGGTCCGCATCGCCGCCTCCTGCGCGCGGCGCCGCATCCCGCTCACCATCCGCGGCGGCGCCACCGGCAATTACGGCCAGGCCGTGCCGCTGGAAGGCGGCGTCCTTCTCGACATGACGGCGCTCAACCGCATCGAGTGGAGCCGTCCGGGCGTGGTGCGCGTCGGCGCGGGCGCGCGCATGGACGAGATGGACGCGGAGCTGCGCCCCACCGGCTGGGAACTGCGCATGCACCCCTCCACCAAGCGCATGGCGACGATCGGCGGCTTCGTGGCAGGCGGCTCGGGCGGCGTCGGCTCGGTGACCTATGGCGGCCTTCGCGAGCCGGGCAACATCATCGCCGCGCGCATCGTCACGCTTGAGGAAACGCCGCGGGTCATCGAATTGAGGGCGGAGGCGGCCCAGTTCGTCAACCGCGCCTATGGCACCACCGGCATCATCACGGCGCTGGAGATGCCCACCGCGCCGGCCTGGCCCTGGATCGACTTTGTCGTGGCCTTCGACGATTTCGAGACGGCCATGCAGGTCGGGCAGGCGGTCGCGCTGGCCGATGGCGTGGTCAAGAAGCTGCTGACGCCCATCGCCTGGCCGCTGCCCTCCTATTTCCGGGAGTTGTCCCACGCCTTCCCCGAAGGCAAGCATGTGCTGGTGGCCATGATCGCGGAGGGCTCCGTCGAGAGCTTCCGCATGATCCTCGGCAAGCGTGGCGCCGTCACCTACGAGGCGGTCAACGAGGAAGCGCCCGGCAAGCTGCCGATCTACGAGTTCGCCTGGAACCACACCACGCTGCAGGCGCTCAAGATCGACCGCACCGTCACCTATCTGCAGTGCCTGTATCCGCATGATCGCCTCATGCAGAGCGTGCTCCAGATGCGCGACATGTTCCCGGGCGAGGTCATCCCCCATTGCGAGTTCATCCGCTTCGGCGGGCGCATGACCTGCTCGGCCCTGCCGCTGGTGATCTACACGGACGCCGTGCGCCTGAACGAGATCATCGCGCTGCATGAGGCCAATGGCGTCTTCATCGCCAACCCGCATGTCTACACGCTCGAGGATGGCTCGCGGCACAAGCGGGTCGATGCGGACCAGCTCGGCTTCAAGCACGATGTCGATCCTCACGGCCTGCTCAACCCCGGCAAGATGCGGACCTTCGTGCCGAAAGCGTGAGGGCGGGCCTCATGCGCATCCTTTAACTCTACGGCCACCCGCTGCCCGAAAGCTTCCACGCCTCGATCCGCGATGCGGCGCTGGCGGGTCTCGGGGGCGCCGGCCATGAGGTGGACCTGTGCGATCTCTATCGCGAAGGCTTCGACCCGGCGCTCTCGGAAGAGGGGCGGCGGCATGATCATGACCCGGCGGTGAACCAGGCCGGAATGTCGCAAGCGAGCTCAGGCGCAAGGGCTTCATCGCGGATGTGGGCGGGGCGATGCGGGAGTGGTGATGCCGTGGGTTGCCCGAGCAGCCGCCCCCGATTGTTCGCGATCTTTCGGCTCATGATGGTGACATCGCCGGATGCCTTTACGCTGGCGCGGCCGGAGGCCTTCACGTCGTAATCCTTCGCAACGATCGTGATGTCCCCGGATTCCTTGATGTCTGCAGAGGCCGCGCCGATCTTGATACGGACTGCGTTGCGAGCCTCAACGCGATAGACAGCGCCAGATTTTCCAAGGCCTTCAGCGCGCTTCCGAGGGTTCGGCCCAACACGGTGGCATGCTGCGCTTCCGGCCATGCGCGATCCTGGAGAAGGCGTTGGTGCAGGACGATCAGGATCTGAGGATCAAATCCTCTGGACATTGAATGTCTCCCGCAAGATACGTCATGGATGTCGCAGGGACAGGCGTTGTTGACAAACACGCTGGCAGCAAGCTGCTTCTCGTCTTGCGATGCAGGGAGCGAAGGGCCTAGCTTCAGCCCGACCGATGATGCAGCCGGAGAATGCCATCCATGCCCGCCCGTCACTGGGGTGATCTCACCACCCGCGATTTCCACGGCCTCGACCCCGAAGCCACCATCGCGGTCCTGCCCATCGCGGCGATCGAGCAGCATGGCCCGCATCTGCCCGTCTCGACGGATACCGAGATCGCGCTCGGCATGGTGGCCGAGGCCATGCGCCAGTGCCCGGCCGAACTCGATGCGCTGTTCCTGCCCGTGCAGAGCGTGGGCAAGTCCAACGAACATATCCGCTCGCCCGGCACCCTGACCCTCACCGCCGAGACAGCGCTGAAGGCCTGGACCGAGATCGGCGAGGCGGTGCATCGCGCTGGCTTGAGGAAGCTCGTCTTCGTCAACTCCCATGGCGGCAATGTCGCGCTCATGGATGTGGTCTGCCGTGAGCTTCGCGTGCGCTTCGACATGCTGGCGGTGTCGTCGTCCTGGTCGCGGCTGGGCAAGCCGCCGGGGCTCTACACCGACAAGGAGATGACGGTCGGCATCCATGGCGGCGACATGGAGACCTCGCTGATGCTGCATTTCCGGCCCGAGTTGGTGAAGATGGACAAGGCCATCAACTTCGAGCCCAACTCTGTCGAGATCGCCCGGAGCTTCGAGATCCTGAGGCCGACCGGCGTCACCGCCTTCGCCTGGATCGCGCAGGACATCCATGCGGACGGCGCCGCCGGCGACGCCTCCATCGCCACCGCCGGGAAGGGCAGGCTCACGGCCGGGCATCAGGCCGGGCTGTTCGTCAGGCTGCTTCAGGATGTCCGTGCCTTCTCGCTCGCACGCCTGGCGTGATGTGCCATGAATGTTCCGGTTTCAGGGCTGCCCTTGCTGCGCGCGATGATTAACTGATCGCGATCAAGCCGGTCGCACCACGGTTGAGCAAAGTAGCTATGCTGATAGAACGGGCGTGGGGACGCCGAAAGGTAACGGATATCATGACGATTACACCCCTCATCATGTGCGGCGGCTCCGGTTCGCGCCTGTGGCCGCTCAGCCGTGAATCCTTCCCCAAGCAGTTCGCGCCGCTGATCGGCAACCGTTCGACCTTTCAGGAAACCGTGCTGCGTGTGGCCGACCCCGGGCTCTTCGGCCGGCCGCTGATCGTCACCAACAAGCGCCTGCGCTTCATGGTGGAGCGCCAGCTCGCCGAAATCGGTTGCAAGGCCGACCTGCTCCTCGAGCCCATGGCCCGCGATTCGGGCCCCGCCATCGCGGCCGGCGCCGCGATGATCGCGCGCGAGCGGCCCGACGACCTCGTTCTGGTCCTGGCCGCTGACCATTTGGTGCGCGATGTGCCGCGGTTCCGCGCCACGGTGGCTGCCGGCGCGGAGGCGGCGCGGCAGGGCCATATCGTCACCTTCGGCATAGAGCCCACCATGCCGGCGACCGGCTATGGCTACATCGAGCCGGGCGAGGCGATTGGCGGCAGCGAGACATGCCGCGTCAGGCGCTTCGTCGAGAAGCCCGACGCCGCCACGGCCCAGCGCTATCTGGCGGAGGGCTATCTTTGGAATTCAGGCAATTTCCTGTTCCAGGCCTCCACGCTGCTGGCGGAGTATGAGCGCTTCTCGCCGGAAAGCCTGATCGCGGTGCACGAGGCGCTCAAGCGCGCCGAGACGGATCTTGGCGCGCTCGTTCTTGACGCCGAGGCCTTCGAGAAGACCCACAAGAAGTCGATCGACTATCAGGTGATGGAGAAGACCACCAGGGCTGCGGTCATCCCCGGCTCCTTCGGCTGGTCGGATGTCGGCACATGGGATGCGCTGTGGGACATCTCTGACAAGGACGGGGCCGGCAACGTCACGGTAGGCGATGTCGTCACGGTCAGCTCGCACAACGTCTACGCCTCCACCGATGGCCCGCTGGTCGGGGTGGTCGGCATGAGCGATGCGGTTGTCGTCGCCACCCGCGATGCCGTGCTGGTCTGCGACAAGAGCCGGTCCGGCGAGGTCAAGACGCTGGTCGATCAGTTGCGCAAGCAGGGCGCCAGCCAGGCCACCGACCATTCCCGCATGTACCGGCCCTGGGGCTGGTACCAGACCCTGGAATTGCAGGACCGCTTCCAGGTCAAGCGCATCGTGGTCTATCCTGGCGGCCGGCTCTCGCTGCAGAAGCATTTCCACAGGGCCGAGCATTGGGTCGTCGTGCGCGGCGCGGCGCAGGTCACGGTTGGCGACAGGGTCGAGCTGCTCAACGAGAACCGCTCGATCTACATTCCACTGGGCGAAGTCCACCGCCTAGAGAACCCCGGCAAGATCGACACCGAGATCATCGAGGTGCAGACCGGCAGCTATCTGGGCGAGGATGACATCATCCGCCTCGAGGATGTCTACAACCGCAGCTGACCGCCGTTCCCGGCCGGGGCTCGCCATTGAATCAGTTTGGGATTGGACTTGGGAACTGCCCCCGCTTATGATGAGAGCGCCCCGTTTCACGGTCGAAGCCGATGCCAGACGCCGCCCCGTCCTCACCTCCCGCCGCTGATGTTGCCCTGATCGACGCCATGCGCCGCGTGGTCGACGAGGAGGCGGAGGCGCTGCGCGTGATGGCGCGCGGCATCGATGCCGGCTGGCTTGCCGCGCTGCGCGTGCTCGATGCGGTGCGCCGGGCGGGCGGTCGCATCATTGTCTCGGGCGTCGGCAAGAGCGGCCATGTCGGACGCAAGATCGCCGCCACGCTCGCCTCCACCGGCGCGCCCGCCTTCTTCGTTCATGGCGCCGAGGCCAGCCATGGCGATCTGGGCATGGTTCTGGAGGGCGATGCGGTGCTGCTGCTCTCCGCCTCGGGCGGCACGCGCGAATTGCTCGACATCGCCCATGATGCCCGCCGCCGGGCCTTGCCGCTGCTGATCATCACGCGCAAGGCCGAGGGCGAGCTGGCGCGGCTGGCGGACCATGTCCTGCTCCTGCCGGACGTGCCCGAGGCCTGCCTCAACGGACAGGCGCCGACCACCTCCTCCACCGCGACGCTCGCGGCCGGCGATGCGCTGGCCGTGGCGCTGATGCGGCTGGCAGGCTTCACGGCGGAGGATTTCCGCCGCCGGCATCCAGGCGGCCAGCTTGGCCTCGCGCGGTCCTGAGCGGCTCTTGGGTGGGGCGCTCACGCTGCTGCGGCCGGAACTCGCCGACCCTCCGGCGCGGGACCTGCCTCGCATCGTGGACGTGTTTGGCGCCGGCCGCGCCGTTCGGGCGCTGCTGACGGTAGCGGCGCTGCATGGCACGACGCTGCGCTTCCGGATCTGGTGCCGCCATCATTCCCGCGCCGAGCTGCTGCGCATCCATCTCGCCGACCTGCCGCCGCTGGCGGTGGAGATCGTGGCGTCCGATGCGCCGCCCGGGGGTGGCGCCGGGCCGCTGGTGCTGGCGCTGGGCCTGCGCACCTCGCGCCGCTCGCGCCAGCGCAGCAAGGATGCGCTCTTCACCGAGAACATGGCGATCATCGAAGGGCTGATGCCCGCGCTGGCGGGGCGCACGGTCATCGTCGTCACCAACCCCTCGACCCAGCTCACCGCCAGGCTCTGCGAGCAGGGCGTGCGCGCGCTCGGCGTGGGCGTGATGAACGACCAGCTCCGTTTCGAACGAGACGCAGGCGAAGGCTGGCGGCTTGTCGGCGCACATAATCCCTTCGAACTGGGCTTCGGCCTGCTCGGCTCCGAACGCGGCGGCGATGAGCTGTCCTTCACACGCGCCGCCTATCGCGATCTCGCGAACCGCCAGGATCGGCTGCGCCCCCTGCTCGATCCTGACGGGCTGGTGCAGAAGCTGTCGCCCGGCCTGCACGAGCGCGCCTGGCGCGATCTCGGCGCCCTGCATGATGGGCTCGACCTTGGCCGGCGCTGGTATGCGCGCCAGCGGCTCGCCTCGCGCTATCTCGAGAACGGGGTCGCCTGTGGCCGCGCCATCCTTGGCCTGGTCGATCTGCTGACCGGAGAGCCCGTGGCAAGGCCCGACATCACCGTCGAGGCGCCGTTGCGGTTCTGCCCGGGCGATGGCGCCCCGCAACGGCGCGCCGTGGTGATGGGCTGGCCGTGGGACGCCGTGACAGGCGAGCCACGCGCCCTTGGCTTCGGCGCAGGCGCGCTGCCGGTGATCCGGGAACTGGCCTCGCGCTACGGGCTTGATCCGGTCGGCGCGCCCCCGGGCGAGACCCTTGTGCTGGGTGCGGACGGGGCGCCGTCCATCCGCTGCCGAGGGGCGGGCCTTGGCGATCTCGTCGCCGACATCGTGCCGCTTGCCAGCCGCCTCGTCCTGCCATCCGCGCCCGAAGCCGAGATCGACATCCGCCTCGTGGATGACGCGGCCTGTCTCGCGGGCCGCCTCGCCGGAGCCGACGCGCCGCTGCAGCAGGTGGCGCAGCACCGTGGCAAGAACGTCTTCGAGCACCGGGACCTCACCATCCAGCCCCTGCCGGGCGGGCGTCGCATGGTTGCCTTCAGTGCCAGCGGCGCGCGCGCCATGGTCGATGATGTGGCCCGCCAGATCGTGCTGGCGGCGCCGCCGGGCCCTGGCCGCCGCGATGAGTTCCGCAAGCTCGTGCGGGACCAGATCCTCACCCCGGCCTATGCCGCGGCCGGCGCCTGGGTGCTGCATGCCGGCCTTGTCCGCCATGGCGGGGCGGGGCTGCTGCTTCTCGGCGACTCAGGCGCCGGCAAGACCACCGGCGCGCTGCATCTCCTCGCCGGGGCCGAGCGAGGCGCAGCTTGCGCCTATGGCGCTTCCGAGCGGGTGCTCGTGCTTGTCCGCGAGGGGCGGCTGATGGCGCTGGGCGTGCCCGAATCGCTCACCGTGTTTCGTGGCTCGCTGCGCGCGCTGCCCGCCTTCTGCGATCTGGTGGAGGGCCAGGACCCGGCCGGCGACTGGAGCCGCGCCCACAAGCTCAGGATTTCGCGCGATGCCGTGGTCCAGCGGCTGGGCACCTGCCAGATCGCCGGGCCGATTGCCGTGACGCATGTGGCGCTGCTGCGCTATCGGCCGGGCCTTGCCCGCGCGCTGATCGCGCCCGCCCCGTCCGCTGCCTTCCGGCGCGAGGCGCTCGGCGCCAATGACCTCACCACCCAGGATGATGTGCGCGCCGCCTGGCTGGGCTGGTTCGCGCCGTGCCGTGACAGTGCGGTGCCGGAGCGTCTGAGCGACCCCGCCTTGCCGTTTTCGGTGATCGACTGGTCTTCCCCGCCGGACCTCGCCGCGATGCTGGCGGCCTGCGCTGCGGGCGGAGGCACGGCATGATCCGGCTTGGCCAGCTCGCCTCCTATGTCTGGATAGGCGCAGCCACGTCCGTGGTGCATTACAGCGTGCTGGTCGCGCTGGTGGAGTTGTGCGGCGTCGCTGCTGTGCCGGCCACGCTGGCCGGCTTCGTTGCGGGCGCCGGCGTGTCCTATGCGCTCAACCGGCGCTTCACCTTCACGACCGAGCGCTCCCACGGCGCGGCGGGATGGCGCTTCATCGTCATCGCGGCAGGCGGCTTCGTCGCTACCTGGGCGCTCATGACCCTGTTCGTGGATCGGCTGGGCCTGCCCTACCTGCCGATGCAGCTGGTGACCACCGGGCTGGTGATGGGGCTGAGCTTCACGGGGCACAAGTTCTGGAGCTTCGCGGACCGCAAGCCGGAGAACTGACGCCGGAAAAGAGAGGGAGCGGAGCGCTGAGGCTGCTTCAGTCGCGCCGCTGCGCCACGAAGCAGAGCCGCGCTGGGTTATGGCCGAGATTGGGAAGCTGGCGCACGGCCACGAAGTCCGCCTCGTGCAGCACCCTGCCCATGTCGGATGCGCTGTAGGTGGTCAACCCGAGCTTGCTGCGCAGCTGGCGGTAATCGGAGAAGGCCGTACGCACGAGCCCGGCTACGGCGGCTGCAAGAAAGCCGCCGCTGAAGGCGAAGGAGAGCAGCGCGCGCGCATCCGTGACGGGGCCGAGATCGGGCGGAATGATGTCGGCGAGGATCACGATGCCGCCATCCTTCAGCTTGGCGCGCCACACGGCCATGGTCGCCCGCAGCTCGTCCCGCGTCAGATACTGGGCCAGCGAATTGGCCACCACCAGATCAAGGCTGGCATCGGGGATGGCGATATCCAGCGTTTCGGGTGGGATCACGTGGATCTTCGGCTCGTTGACGAACCGCGTCGCCAGCCTCGCCCGGGTTGTGGGGGAGGCATCGCACAGGTAGAGCCGGCTCGATGCGCGCGCGACCAGATCGGCGCTCAGCGCCTCGCCGCAGCCATGATCGAGCACATGCGCCTCAGCCGACGGGACGAACGCAGCGATGTCGCGCGCAATCAGCCGATAATGCAGCAGCTTGTGCCTTTGCGAAACATAGATCGGGTTGTCTGAATCCCAGTATTCGCGCCAGCTCGTCACGCTATTTTCTTCACCTTGTGCTCGTCCATCATCTTCACGAAACGGTCGAAAAGATAGTGGCTGTCTTGCGGGCCGGGCGAGGCTTCGGGGTGGTGCTGCACGGAGAAGGCAGGCCTGTCCGTCAGTGCGATCCCGCAATTGGAGCCGTCGAACAGGGAGACATGGGTCTCCCGCGCATTGGCGGGCAGGGTCGCCGGATCGACCGCGAAGCCATGGTTCATCGAAACGATCTCGACCTTGGCGGTGGCGTGCTCCTTGACCGGATGGTTCGCGCCGTGATGGCCCTGCTTCATCTTCAAGGTGCGGGCGCCGATGGCGAGCCCGAGCATCTGGTGGCCCAGGCAGATGCCGAAGGTCGGCGTGCCGGCTTCCAGCACGCCCCTGATGGTGGGAACGGCATAGACGCCGGTCGCGGCCGGGTCGCCCGGTCCGTTGGACAGGAAGACGCCATCGGGATTGAGCGCCATGATCTCCTCGGTGGTCGAGGTGGGCGGCATCACGATGACCTCGCAGCCTGCGCGCACCAGCAATCTGAGGATGTTGCGCTTCACGCCATAGTCGATCGCCACGACGCGGTGACGCGCCGGAGCGACGGGCGCATGGCCATCCGGCCAGCTCCACGGGCCTTCGCTCCAGCCATAGCGCTGCTGGCCGGTGACCTTCGGCACCAGGTCGAGCCCGTCCATGGAGGGCAGGGCGGCCGCCTGCGCCTTGAGCGCCGGAATGTCAAAGACGCCATCTGGAGAATGGGCGATGACCGCATTCGGCATGCCCTTGTCGCGGATCAGCGCGGTCAGCGCGCGGGTGTCCACGCCGCTGATGCCGACAATGCCCTTCGCCTTGAGCCAGGCATCGAAATGGCGCGTCTGCCGCCAGTTCGACGGTTCGGTGATGGCGGCATGCAGCACGATCCCGCAGGCGCCGGTCTGCGCGGCGGCGTTCACCGTCTCGGTGTCGTCCTCATTCGTGCCGACATTGCCGACATGGGGGAAGGTGAAGGTGAGGATCTGCCCGTTATAGGATGGATCTGTCAGGATTTCCTGATAGCCGGTCATCGCGGTGTTGAAGCAGACCTCGCCCTGGGCGGCGCTGATCGCGCCGACGCCGAAGCCTTCGAGAACGGTTCCGTCGGCCAGCACCAGGAGGGCGGTCGCGCGCGGCTCGCTCCAGCCGCCGGCAGCGGGGTTTTCTTGTGCGCTTGTCATGCTATGCCTGTTTCCAGACCGGCCATGCCGGACCACCAATGATCCAAGGCTGATCGCCCTGCAGTCTGGAGCGGGAGCCTTAAATCGCCAGTGCCCGCCCGTCAACGCAGGCGGCGCGAATCACGAAAGAACGAGAGCCATGTCCCCATCCCTGAGCCTGCGCGAGCGCCTGACCGAAGAGCTGAAGGCGGCCATGAAGGCCGGCGACAAGGCGAAGGTCAGCGCCGTGCGCCTGATTCAGGCTGCGCTGAAGGACAAGGACATCGAATCGCGCGGGGCCGGACGAACCCAGGCCAGCGATGATGAAGTGCTCTCCCTCATGCAGAAGATGATCAAGCAGCGCCAGGAATCGGCGGCCATCTACGCCGCCAATGGCCGCCCGGAACTCGCCGCGACCGAGAACGGCGAGATCGCGATCATTGCCTCCTTCATGCCGAGCCAGCTCTCCGAGGATGAGGTCAAGGCCGCCATCGCCGCCGTCATCGCCGAGACGGGCGCGGCCTCGATGAAGGACATGGGCAAGGTTGTGGCCGCGCTCAAGGCCCGCCATGCGGGGCAGATGGACTTCACGAAGGCCAGCGGCCTTGTGAAGTCCGCGCTCGGCGGCTGAGGCGACGGAAAAGGGCAAGCATCAGGACAGGGCCGCGCCGGGACCTGTTCGCATCAAGGCTCTCTTCGTCTGGCCCGGCGTGAAGCAGCTGCTCTTTATCGGGTTCCACCAACGCGCGGAGGGGCTCGACCACGGCTTCGATCCCGAATCACGGAGGATTCGCTGGCAGCCTGCGCCCTGGCCAAGCCCGACGGCCATCACGGGATCAGGGCAAGGGCCCGCCGCGTCGCCGCGTTGTGATGGAGCTTCAGGGCTTGCGCGCAGCCTTCATGTAGCTGCGCAGCACGGCATTGATTCGGCTCTGATAGCCCTTGCCCCCTGCCTTGAAGAAGTCGAGGACGTCAGGGTCGAGGCGGATGGATATGGCCGATTTGGGCGCAGCGAGAACGACGTCTGCCCTTGACCAGTCAACGTTCTCGAAGCCCTGAAGATCAGGGTCGTCACGGTCCATCTGCTCAAGCTCGGCTTCGGTCGCGGCATCGACTCTTGCCCTGTCAGTGCGGCCACCCTTCGCCTTGTCCAGGGTGGCTTTCACGATACGCTCGTTCTTCATTGTTTCTCGCCCGGCGCGGCGTGATGATCCGTATCGTGTCGCCACGCATCGTGAAGATCACCGCGAAGATCCGGCCCTCCAGTTCGCCGATGATTTTCCACCGGGTTCACCATCTTGATCCGTTCGGACCTCGCTGCGGGGCCCACGCCAGAGCAGGACCATGTCAGTCAGATCGATGCCACGCTCGGCAAGGATGCGGCGCGCTTTCTGCGCGTCCCATTCGAAATTCACATGTTCGGCCGCCAGTTTCTAGCGGCTCCCAGGCAGCTGCCCCATCGGCTGCCCTGTCGTGATGACACCTGTCACATACGAACCGGGACTCGCGCCTCTGGCTTGGAATTGTCAGTCAGTGTATATACGTTTGGTATTTTGTCAAAACTCATCGTCTCGCCGTCATGACGGCCCGCGCCAACCGCGTTATACAACTGCGATGAAGTTCCCCCCCTCCATTCTTGACGACATCAAGGCCCGGCTGCCCGCCTCCACGGTCGTGGGCCGGCGCGTGCGGCTGACCAAGGCTGGGCGGGAATGGAAGGGCCTGTCGCCCTTCGGCAAGGAAAAGACGCCGTCCTTCTTCGTCAATGACGTGAAGCAGGCCTGGTTCGACTTCTCGTCGGGGCGCAATGGCGACATCTTCAAGTTCGTGATGGAGACCGAGGGCCTGTCCTTTCCCGAGGCGGTGGAGCGGCTGGCGGCGGAGGCGGGAGTGATCCTTCCGCGCATCAGCGAGGATGCCGTCCGTCACGAGGAGGAGCGCAAGGGCCTTTTCGAGGTGATCGAACTGGCGGCGGCCTTCTTCGAGGCGGAGCTGCGCGGCCCGCGCGGCGTCGAGGCGCGGCGCTATCTTGAGGGGCGCGCGCTCTGGGGCGATCCCACCTGCCGCTTCCGGCTGGGCTATGCGCCCGCCGAGCGCTTCGCCTTGCGCGACCATCTGGCGGGCAAAGGCATCCCGGCCGAGCTGATGATCGAGGCCGGCCTGCTGATCCATGGCGACGATATCGCGGTGCCCTATGACCGTTTCCGCGACCGGGTGATGTTTCCCATCGCCGATGTGCGCGGCCGCGTCATCGCCTTCGGGGGGCGTGCGCTCAGCCCCGACGCGCCGGCGAAGTATCTCAACACGGCGGAGACCGGCCTGTTTCACAAGGGCCGGCTGCTCTACAACCATCACGTCGCCCGCAAGGCCGCGCATGATGCGGGGCAGGTCATCGCAGTTGAAGGCTATGTCGATGTCATCGCGATGACCCTGGCGGGCTTTGCCCATGCGGTGGCGCCGCTGGGCACGGCGCTGACCGAGGATCAGCTCGCCCTGCTCTGGCGCATGGCCGACGAGCCGACGCTGTGCTTCGATGGCGACAAGGCCGGGCGCAAGGCTGCGTGGCGCGCCATCGACATCGCGCTGCCGCTCATGGAGCCGGGCAAGTCGCTGAAATTCGCGCTGCTGCCCGAGGGCCAGGACCCGGACGACCTGCTGCGCTCGGGCGGGCCCGAAGCCGTGGGCGCAGTGCTGGCCGCGGCGCGGCCGCTGGTCGATCTGATCTGGTCGCGCGAGATCGAGGCCGCCCCGCTCGACACGCCCGAGCGCCGGGCCGCCTTCGAGCGGCGGCTGGGCCAGGTGCTCTCACAGATCAGGGACGAGGCCACGCGGCGGCATTACCGCGACGAGATGGACGCAAGGCTCGCCGCCCTGTTCCCGCGGCAGCCGGCGCGCGGCCGGCGCATGGAGCGCCGGGACGGACCTTATGCGGATCGGCGCGAGGGCTCCTATCAGCCGCGCCAGCGCGCCGCCATGACTGGCGGTCTGTCATCCCAGCCGCTGCGTGCCAGCCCGGCGCTGGCCCGTTCCGCCATCTTCGCGACGCCTGGCGTGGGCGACAACACGCGCGAGGCGACAGTTCTCATCGGGCTGGCCGCCCACCCCGCCATCCTTGCCGTCATGGCCGATGAGCTGGCCGAGGCAGACTGGCAGGGCCACAGCGCGCTGCGCCTGTGCCAGGCGCTGCTACAGGCGGTGGTGGACGGCGAATCGACCGCCGAGGGCATCGGGCGGCTGATGGCTTCGCCGGCCGTGCGGGAGGCCCATGCCCGCCTCGAACGCCTCGTGAGACCTTCCGACAGGGCCCGTCTGGCTCACGATGCCGATCCTCACGCCGTTTCCGACATGATTCGCCAGGCTCTCGTCTTGCATCGGCGCGCCCGCACGCTACATAGCGAACTCAAGGCGGCTGAACGGGCTTTTTCGGATGATGCAAGCGAGGATAATCTCGCCTGGTTGCTGGACGTGAAGGGAAGGCTGTCTTCGCTCGAAGGCACCGAAGCCACATCCAGCTAGCAGCGCATCATGCGGGACCGGATGAGGGGATCCGGCGCGCGTCAGGTCAGGATGCGATATGGAAGGCCCGGGCGCGCGGTCGCGGCTCGGGCTGGCGGATGGTAACTGTTCCATAAGCGGATCAGCCGCCATCTTGACGACCGAGGGAATCAGACGGGATGTTCATGGTCCGAGTTAGGCCGTGGCAGCCCTTTTTTGGCGTTCAGGATGCTTCCTGCCGTCAAGACGCTGGACGAGAGAACAGGCGCATGGCCACGAAGACGACAGAACGCGAAGGCGACGAGGCGGTCGAGGACAAGAAGCCCCAGTCCGACGGCCCTTTGCTCGACCTGACCGATCAGGCTGTCAAACGGATGCTGAAGCTCGCCAAGAAGCGGGGCTTCGTCACCTATGAAGAGCTGAACGACGTTCTGCCCTCCGAAGAGTTCACCTCGGACCAGATCGAGGATGTCTATGCCCAGCTCTCCGAGATGGGCATCAATGTCGTCGAGCAGGACGACAATGACGATGCCGCCGCCGAGGCCCCTGCCGGCGCCGAGGCGGATGGCGATGAAGAGATCGAGGGTGAGAGCCCCGAGCCCGTCCGCACCGCCATGCCCGTCAAGATGGAGCAGAACCTCGCCGCGACCGAGCGGACGGACGATCCCGTCCGCATGTATCTGCGCGAGATGGGTTCGGTCGAGCTTCTCTCCCGCGAAGGCGAAATCGCCATCGCCAAGCGCATCGAGGCCGGCCGCGAGGCGATGATCGCCGGGCTTTGCGAGAGCCCGCTGACCTTCCAGGCCATCATCATCTGGCGTGACGAACTGAACGAGGGCAAGGTCCTGCTGCGCGAGATCATCGATCTCGAAGCCACCTATGCCGGCCCCGACGGCAAGGGCGCGCCCAAGGTCGAGGGCGCGGACGGCTTCGACGAGCCCGAGGCCTCACCCGCTCGCTCCCTCAACGAGGATGGCGAGGAGATCGCCCCGCCGCAGCCTGACCTCGACGAGGACGACCTTGAGAACAACGTCTCGCTCTCCGCCATGGAGGCCGAGCTCAAGCCCAAGGTGCTCGAAACCTTCGACGCCATCGCCGATAACTACAAGAAGCTGCGCCGGCTTCAGGATCAGGACATCGAGCATCGGCTGGCCAACACCAAGCTCACGCCCGCGCAGGAGCGCAAGTATCGCGAGCTGAAGATCGACATCGTCACGGCGGTGAAGTCGCTCTCGCTCAACCAGAACCGCATCGAGGCGCTGGTCGAGCAGCTTTACGACATCAACAAGCGGCTCATCAGCCAGGAGACCCGGCTGCTCAGGCTCGCCGAATCCTATGGCGTCAGCCGCGAGGATTTCCTCAGGAACCATCAGGGCGGCGAGCTGGACCCCAAGTGGCTGCTGCGCGTCTCCAAGCTCGGCTCGCGTGGTTGGAAGGAATTCGTCGCCGCCGAGAAGGACCGGATCAAGGAACTGCGCGAGGACATTCACAATCTCGCCTCGGAGACGGGGCTGGAGATCGTCGAGTTCCGCAAGATCGTGAACATGGTCCAGAAGGGCGAGCGCGAAGCCCGGCAGGCCAAGAAGGAGATGATCGAGGCCAATCTGCGCCTCGTGATCTCGATCGCCAAGAAGTACACCAATCGCGGGCTGCAGTTCCTTGACCTGATCCAGGAAGGCAACATCGGCCTGATGAAGGCGGTCGACAAGTTCGAGTATCGCCGCGGCTACAAGTTCTCGACCTACGCCACCTGGTGGATCCGGCAGGCCATCACCCGCTCGATCGCGGATCAGGCGCGCACGATCCGCATTCCGGTGCACATGATCGAGACGATCAACAAGATCGTCCGCACCTCGCGCCAGATGCTGCACGAAATCGGCCGCGAACCCACGCCCGAGGAATTGGCGGAGAAGCTCGCCATGCCGCTCGAGAAGGTGCGCAAGGTCCTCAAGATCGCCAAGGAGCCGATCTCCCTTGAAACGCCGATCGGCGACGAGGAGGATTCGCACCTCGGAGACTTCATCCCCGATCCGAACGTGCTGATGCCGATCGATGCCGCGATCCAGAGCAACCTGCGCGAAACGACGACACGCGTGCTCGCTTCGCTCACGCCGCGTGAAGAGCGCGTCCTGCGCATGCGCTTCGGCATCGGCATGAACACCGACCACACTCTCGAAGAGGTCGGCCAGCAGTTCTCGGTGACCCGCGAGCGCATCCGCCAGATCGAGGCGAAGGCGCTGCGCAAGCTCAAGCATCCGTCAAGGTCGAGGAAGCTGCGCTCTTTCCTGGATAACTGAGGCCGCCTTCGATGTCATTCTTCAAGAAGCTTTTCGGCGGCGGCGCACCCAGGGCGGAGGCTCCTGCGCCCACCGCCGAGCACAATGGCTATCTCATCCACGCCATGCCCTATCAGGAGCAGGGCCAGTGGCAGATGTGCGGCATCATCGAGAAACGGATCGACGGCGAGGTGAAGGCCCACCGCTTCATCCGGGCCGACCGCTTCCCCGGCAAGGACGACGCCATCGAGATGACCTTCCTCAAGGCCCGCCAGATCATTGACCAGTCGGGCGACCGCATCTTCAGCTGAGGCCGCGCGCCTTCCGCATCGGCCCGTTCCGCTTTCAAGGCTGCGCCGCCCGGCGTTGGCGACAGTTGCGGGCGGATGCGCAGCGCCTATGGTCGCCTGATGATGTCGATCAGCGCCTGCGCCCCTGACAGCCGTTATTCCTGGCAGCGCCTCGGGCTGTCGCTGGCCTTCGCCACGCTCGCCTGCATCGGCTCATGGTCGGTGGTGGTCGCGCTTCCCGCCGTGCAGGCGGAGTTCGGCGTGGTGCGCGGCGCGGCCTCGGCGCCCTACACGATGATGATGGTCGGCTTCGCCGCCGCCGCGATCGGCATGGGCCGGCTCTCGGACCGGTTCGGGATCGCACCGGCCATGATCATCGCGGCGCTGTGCCAGAGCTCGGGCTATGTGCTGGCCGGCTTTTCAGGCTCGATCTGGCAGTTCGGCATGGCCCATCTGCTGATCGGCGCCGGCGCATCCATCGGCTTTGCGCCGCTCATCGCCGATGTCTCGCACTGGTTCGTGCGCTCGCGCGGGCTTGCGGTCGGCATCGCCGCCACGGGCAACTATCTCGCCGGCGCACTGTGGTCGCCCGTGCTGCAACAGGCCATCTCCACCGAAGGCTGGCGCCATGCGCACATCGCCATCGGGCTCATCCTCCTGGCCTTCATGCTGCCGATGACGCTGTTCTTCCGCCGGCGCCCGCCGCAGGCCGATTATGCTCGGGCGGAAGCGGCCAGCGCGGCGGCGCGGTCGGGCTTGGGCCTCTCGCCCAATGCGCTGATGACCATCCTGTGCATCGCCGGCTTTGGCTGCTGCATGGCGATGGCGATGCCGCAGGTGCACATCGTCGCCTATTGCACCGATCTGGGCTATGGCGCGGCCCGCGGCGCGGAGATGCTGGCCCTGATGCTGGGCCTTGGCGTCATCAGCCGCATCGGCTCAGGGATGCTGGCCGACCGCATCGGCGGCGTCGCGGTTTTGCTCATCGGCTCGTCCATGCAGGCGGCGGCGCTGTTCCTCTACCTGTGGTTCGACGCGCTGGCCTCGCTCTACATCATCTCCGGCATCTTCGGCCTGTTCCAGGGCGGCATCGTGCCGATGTATGCGATGATCGCGCGGCAATACATGCCCCCTCGCGAGGCGGGCGCGCGCGTCGGCTTCGTCATCACGGCCACCATCGTGGGCATGGCGGCAGGCGGCCTCGCCTCCGGCTACATCTTCGACGTCTTCGGTTCATACCGCATGGCCTTCCTGCACGGGCTGGCCTGGAACCTCGTCAACATCGTGCTGATCGGCTGGCTCCATGCCTGGCCGCACATCAAGCGGCAGCAGCCGGCTTGACGCGGCGAGCCGGGGAGCGCAAACGCGGCCGACCCTCCTGAAGGATGTCCCCCATGCTCCGCACCACGCTCGCCGGCTCCCTGCCCAAGCCCGTCTGGCTCGCCGAGCCTGAACGGCTCTGGGCGCCCTGGAAGCTGGAGGGCGCCGCGCTCGAGCAGGGCAAGCTCGACGCCACCATCCTGGCGGTGAAGTTGCAGGAGGATGCCGGCCTCGACATCGTGGGCGATGGCGAACAGGCGCGCGTCCACTTCGTCCACGGCTTCCTTGCCAATCTCGATGGCATCGACTTCGGCAAGAAGACGATGATGGGCATCCGCAACAACCGCTACATGGCCGAGGTGCCGACGGTGGTGGGCCCGATCCGCCGCAAGGGCTCGGTCCATGGCGCGGAGGCGCGGGCCGCCCGCGCCCATACCCGGCGCCAGCTCAAGTTCACGCTGCCGGGCCCGATGACCATCGTCGACACCATCGCCGACGAGCATTACGGCCGCCGCGCCGACCTCGCCATGGCTTTCGCCGAGGCGCTGAACGAGGAAGCCAGGGAACTGGAGGCGATCGGCGTCGATGTGGTCCAGTTCGATGAGCCCGCCTACAATGTCTACATGGGCGAGGTCGCCGACTGGGGCATCGCCACGCTTGAGCGGGCGGCCCGCAGCCTCTCCTGCACGACCGCTGTCCACATCTGCTACGGCTACGGCATCAAGGCCAACATCGACTGGAAGAACACGCTCGGCGAAACCTGGCGCCATTACGAGGACACCTTCCCGGTTCTGGCCCGCTCCAGCATCGACCAGGTTTCGCTCGAATGCCGCAACAGCCGGGTGCCCATGGACCTGATCGCGCTGCTGAAGGGCAAGGATGTGCTCGCCGGCGCCATCGATGTCGCCTCCGACCACATCGAGACGCCCGAAGAGGTCGCCGCCACCATACGGGCGGCGCTGGCCTTCGTGGATGCGGAGAAGCTCTTCCCCTGCACCAATTGCGGCATGGCCCCGATGTCGAACGCCGTGGCCTATGGCAAGCTCGCCGCGCTGTCGGCCGGCGCAGCCCTGGTGCGCAAGGAGCTTGGGTTGGCCGGCTGATGCTGAGCGAACTTGAACATGTCTCGGCGCCGGTTCTGCCCCGGCGCCTGTTCGCCCTCAGACTCGTCCGGATCGGCCTTGTCTGGTTGGCGCTCACCGGCATGGGCCTCACCATCGGCATGGCAGGCTATGCCCTGACCGAAGACATGGCGATGACGGATGCGTTCCTGAATGCAGCCATGATCCTGTCCGGCATGGGCCCGGTGACAGAGCTGCACACCCGCGCGGGCAAGCTGTTCGCCGGGTTTTACGCCATCTTCTCGGGCCTGTTCATTGTCGTGGCGACGGGGTTGATCCTGACGCCCATCCTGCATCGCGTGCTGCACGTCCTGCATGTGGACGACGGTGATGATGACAAGGCCGACAAGGATGACAAGGATGACAAGGCTGCAAGGGGCCGCTAGCGTCAGGCTCCCGCCGCCTTCAATGCCGGAGCGTCCATGCCCGACCAGTCCCGGCCCGTGGGCCAGCTCACGATCAAGATCAGCGCCATGCCGGCGGACACCAACGCCAATGGCGACATCTTCGGCGGCTGGGTCATGGCGCGCATGGACCAGGCCGGCGGCATCGCCGGGGTCGAGCGCGCGCAAGGCCGGGTGGTCACGGTCAAGGTCGATACGATGAACTTCATCAGGCCGATGAAGGTGGGCGACGTGCTGTGCGTCTACACCTCGATCGGCGATATCGGCCGCACCTCGATGAAGATCCTGATCGAGGCCTGGGCGCAGCGGTTCCGCACCAACGAGATGGAGAAGGTGACCGATGCCACCTTCACCTTCGTGGCTGTCGACGATGAGGGCAGGCCCCGCCCGATTCCGCGTTGAAGCGCGGCGTTCCATCCTTAGCGAAGCTTTCCGGGGAAAGCGGAGCATTCTAGCTTTTGGGTCAACGGCCCGGTAAACGGATGGCCGAAAGGTGTTCGCACACAGCGAAGGTGCGAACATGACCCCGAGTCTCTCCCTTTCCGGACTTGAATCAGTGGTGGCCGGCGAACAATCGCCGCGCCGTGATGCCATCCTCGCGGCCCTGACCAGTCAATATGTCGAGCTTGAGCCGCGTCTGGGCGATCGGCACATCGAGCTTTATGACAACGTGTTCCGCGTTCTGGTGCGCGGGATCGAGCTTCAGGCGCGGCTCGCGCTGGCTGAGCGCCTCGCGCCGATGAAGCGCGCTCCGCGTGAGATCATCCGCGAACTTGCCAGCGATCCTTACGCCATCGTGGCCACGCCTGTCATTCAGCTCTCGCCCGTGCTCACGGAAGATGACCTCGTCACCGTGGCGCGCACGTGCAGCGAAGCCCATCGCGCTGCGCTGGCCCAGCGCCCCGAGCTCAACACGACCATCACCGACGTGCTGGTGGACCGTCGCGAGCAATCGGTGCTCGTCGCGCTCATCGGCAACGACTCGGCGCGCCTGTCGCCCGATGGCGCCATCAAGCTCACCGAGGTGGCGGCCGGCAACACCGTCGTCGCGCAGGCCCTGGCCATGCGGCTGCAACTGCCCGCCACGACGGCGACACAGATCCTGCATGCGGCCCGCTCGGTCGTCGTGGCCATTCTGGCGCAGGCATCGCCCGAGGCGCGCGCCAGCGACATCACGGCCGCCGTCGGCGAGGCGATGGTCATGGTCCAGTCCCTGCCACGCGCCTATGACGGTCCGCTCACCGAACAGCAGGTCGTCACGCTCTACGGCATGAAGTCCTATGGCGAGGTGGCCGAGGGCCTGGGCCAGCTTGCCGGCATCGGCGCTGACCTTGTGATCCAGGCGCTCGAATCGCCCGTCATCGACGGCATGCTCATCGTGCTGAAAGCCGCGCGCTTCTCCACTGCCAATGCCGAGGCCATGCTCGCCGCCAGGCTCGACCTGGCCCCGGGTGCGCGCGCTCTGCTGGAGCCGATGCGGCAGTTCGGGCGCATCAATGCGCCGGACCCTGCGCGGATGCTGACCTTCGTGCTCTCGCGGGACGTGAGCGCCATCATTCATTGAAGCGAGGCCGGCTGCGTGGACAGCCGCCGCGCGCCATGAAACAAACCGTGCCATTGAACGGCGCGGAGGGTGGCGATGCGGTTGAGCTATGACGATCTGCACACGGCCGGAGAGCCCGTCCGCATCGTGACGGACGGCTATCCGGAGCTGACGGGCGCCACCATTCTCGACAAACGCCGCGAAGCGCGCGAGCGGCACGATCATGTACGCCGGGCCATGATGTGGGAGCCGCGCGGCCATTCGGGCATGTATGGCGTGATTCCCGTGGCCTCGACCTTGCCCGGCGCAGTCTTCGGCGTGCTCTTCACCCATCATGAAGGCTATTCCACCATGTGCGGTCACGCCACGATCGCGCTGGCGAAATGGGCGGTGGAGACAGGGCGCGTGCCTGCAGCGGAGCCCCTCACGCGCTTCGCCATCGAGGCGCCCTGCGGCCTTGTCCGCATCGCCGCCCAGGTTGCGGGCGGCGTGGTCCATGCGGCGTCGTTCGAGAGCGTGCCCGCCTTCGTGCTGCGGCAGGGCTTGCGCATCGCGGTGCCCGGTCTTGGCGACGTGGCCTGCGACATCGCCTATGGAGGCGCCTTCTATGCCATCGTGCCGGCCTCAAGGCTGGGGCTCGACCTCGCAGCCTCGCCCCTTGCCGCGCTGGTCGAGGCGGGCGGCGCGCTCACCGATTCCATCCGTGCCGAAGTGCCCATCGATCACCCGGCCGAGCCCGATCTGGGATTTCTCTACGGCACGATCCTCACCGACGATTCCGAGCCGCCGGCCGAGAGCGCCAACATCTGCATCTTCGCCGAGCGGCAGGTGGACCGCTCTCCCACCGGCTCCGGCGTCACCGCCCGCATGGCGCTCGATTCGGCCAGGGGGCTGGTCGGCGCCGGCGAGACGCGCCGCTTCCGCTCCATCACGGGCGGCATTTTCACCGGCGCGGTGAAGAAGTCGGAACGGCTGGGATCCTGGCCGGCGGTCACGGTCGAGGTTGGCGGCAGCGCCCACTGGATGGGGCGCGGCGAGTTCATCGTGGAGGCTGGCGATCCGTTGGCCCACGGCTTCGCCCTGCGTCCCTGAGGGCCAGCGCGCCGCCAGCCCGCAAGGGCTCAGCGCGCCACCAGCACCTGCCGGCATTCGGCCGGCAGCGCATCCACCGACATGGGCGGCCTGGGCTTGGGCGCAGGGCCAGTCCGCGGCTTGCGCGGTGCGAAGATGGCCTTGTGCTGTTGCGCCAGCCAGTCCGACAGCTCCTTGCCGCAGCCATCGCCATCAGGCGGCGCGTCCTGCTCCTGGCAGGCCTCCGAGCCGTCGGGGCAAGCCATGCGGATATGGAAGTGGAAGTTGTGCCCCCACATCGGCCGCACCTTGCTGAGCCCGCTGCGGTTGGTCCCTGCATCGCGGCACATGGCCACCTTGATCGCCGGATTGACGAATATGCGGTGCACGCGCGGATCACGCGCGGAGTGGAGCACGAGCCGGGTGTGGTTTGGCGTCCAGACGGCCGGGTTAACGTCCATCCAGTCGGGCCGCACCATGTTGGTGGCGGACATGTTCTCGCGTTGCTCGCGGTTGAGCCGGCTGCGCGGCATCGGGGTCAGCCAGATGTCCGCGTCGAGCCCGATCTGGTGCGAGGCATGACCGGTGAGCATCGGCCCCCCGCGCGCCTGGCTGATGTCGCCCACCAGGATGCCGGGCCAGTTGGCGATCCGCGGCGCATCCTTTGCGAAGCTTTCGAGATAGGCGATGAGATCGGGATGGCCCCACATCCTGTTGCGGTTGAGGCGCATCACCTGCCAGCTCTCGCCATCCACGGGCAAGGCCACGGCGCCGGCGAGGCAGCCCCGCGCATAGGAGCCGATGGCCCTGGCCTGAAGGCTGGCGGCCGGCGTCTCGCGCTTGCCGAACTGCACCTTGGCGGCCCAGTCCGGCGTGTTCTGCAGCACCGCCGCCCGCCGTTGGGCCTCCTCCTGCGCCGTCGACTGCGCCAGGGCTGACCCGCCCGCGGCGAGGCCCGCGCTCAGGGCGAGCGCGGCGGAGACAAGCGGAGGGCGGCGAAGCAGCATGATCGAATCGTGCCTGCTTCGCCTGCTTTGCGCAAGGCGCTTCAGGCGAGCTTGAGCCCGCCGCCGCCATCGGCGCGGACCAGCCCGGCGAGGAACTGGTCCGTGGCCGCCGCCCAGGAGTGCCGCAGCGCGAAGGCGCGGCAGGCCTCGCGGGGGATGGCCATCGCCGCCAGAGCCGCCGCGCGCAGGTCGGCGGCGAGAATGCCCACGGGATGGCCGCCGATCACGTCGCGCGGACCCTGCACCGGAAAGGCCGCGATCGGCAAGCCGCAGGCCGACGCCTCCAGCAGCACCAGCCCGAACGTGTCGGTGAGGCTCGGAAACACGAAGACATCGGCCGCCGCATAGAGCGCAGCCAGTTCCTCGCCCGATTTGAACCCGGTGAACACCACATCCGGGTAGCGCGCCTGCAACTCCGCCCGCGCCGGGCCGTCGCCCACCACCACCTTGGAGCCGGGGAGGTCGAGATCGAGGAAGGCCCCCAGGTTCTTCTCGACCGCCACCCGCGCCACCGTGATGAAGATCGGGCGCGGCAGGTCGGGCGGCAGCGTCGTGGCGATGGCGCGTTCGGGGCGGAACAGATTGGTGTCCACCCCGAAGGACCACATCGCCAGCCGCGAAAAGCCGAGCGCGGCCAGTTCGCGCATCATGCTCGGCGTCGCGACCATCATGGACGCGCCCGCGCCATGGAAGCGCTTGAGCAGCGCATAGGACCAGCGCTCGGGCACGGGCGCGCGGGCCCGCACATATTCGGGAAAGCGCGTGTGATAGCTCGTGGTGAAGCTGAGCGAGAGGCGCTGGCACACGCCGCGCACCGCCCAGCCGATCGGCCCCTCGGTCGCGACATGCACGGCATCGTAGCGCCCCGAGCGCAGGCGGTCGGCCACGCTCCGGCGCGAGACCATGGCCAGCCTGATCTCGGGATAGGAGGGCATCGGCACCGAGCGGAACTGGTCCGGCGAGAGCACGTCCACATGCACGCCGCGTCCGCTCAGCTCATGGATCGTCGCCTGAAGGCAGCGCACCACGCCATTGACCTGCGGCGCCCAGGCATCGGTGGCGAGCAGCAGCCGCATCACGCCGCCGCCTGCGGGCGGATGGCGCCCAGCGCGGCCTCGATCGTTTCGGCGCGCGTCCGCACCGGCGGGCTCGCGTCGCCATCCGGGCCGTTGCGCGTCTGCTGCGCATCGGCGCCGCTGCGCTGCTTCCATGCGATGATGCTGAAGCGGCCTTCGTTGTCCTCGGCGAGGGCGGTGCAGCTTTCCACCCAGTCGCCGCAGTTCATGTAGGTCACGCCATGCATGTCGCGGATCAGCGCATTGTGGATGTGGCCGCACACCACTCCTTGCGCGCCCTGCTTCTTGGCTTCGGCGGCCAGCGTGATCTCGAAGTCGCTCATGAAGTTGACCGCCTTCTTGACCTTCAGCTTGGCCCAGGCGGAAAACGACCAGTAGGACAGGCCCATCATCCGCCGCACGGTGCTGATCCGGGCATTGATCCGCTGGGTGGCCCGGTAGGCCCAGTCGCCCAGAAGGCAAAGCCAGCGCGCATGGGTCACCACAGCGTCGAACTGGTCGCCATGGATGATCAGGTGGCGTCGGCCGTCGGCCCCGACATGAAGCGTCTGGTCCACGATGTCGATGCCGCCAAGCCGGTGGCCGAGATAGTCGCGCACGAACTCGTCATGATTGCCGGGCAGGAAGATCATGCGCGTGCCATGCTGCGCGCGCTTGAGCAGCGCCTGAACCACGTCATTATGCGCCTGCGGCCAGTGCCACGACTGCTTGAGCCGCCAGCCGTCGATGATGTCGCCGACCAGATAGATCATCTCGGCTTCATGCTCGTCGAGGAAGTCGAGCAGACGTTCCGCCTGGCAGTTCTTCGCGCCCAGATGCACGTCCGAGATGAACAGGGTGCGAAAGCGCTTGGGCATGACCAGGCCTTGGACTGAATGACGCGTATACGGATCGGAACATGGCGCGCATGTGACGTTGGGCCAGTGGGTGCGTCATCTTGGCTGCGACCTCCTGTCAGTTTCCGGCCTCGCGCGGGCCTTGCCCTTGCTCATGCCGACGACACGGCTTCGTGAGCTGCCCTCTGGCGCTCTGGTCAGTTGCGCCGCCGCCGCTATCATCATGGCGACGGCAAGGGAGATGACGGATGATCGGTCGCCTGTTCGGACCTCTTGCAGCCATGGCCTGCCTGGCGCTGATGATATGGCCCGGCGCTGCCGCCCGGGCGGCAGAGCCCGGCTGCCGCCCGGACATGGCCTCCCTCTCGCCAAGGGTGACGCTTGCGTCGCTGAATGCGGATGAGGCGCGCATCACCTTCGTGGGCCACGCCACCTTCCTGATCGAGAGCGCGCGGGGCGTCACGGCCGCCACCGACTACAACGACTATGTGCGCGCCGCCCGCACCCCCGCCATCGCCACGATGAACAAGGCGCACTCCACCCATTACTCGCGCAATCCGGAGAGCGGCATCACCCATCTGCTGCGCGGCTGGGACCCGGCAGGCGGCCGCGCCGCCCATGACGTCACCGAGGGCGACATGCGCGTGCGCAACGTGCCGACCAACATCCGCTCCTTTTCGGGCGCCACCGATTTCGACGGGAACTCGATCTTCATCTTCGAGATAGGCGAATTGTGCATCGTGCATCTGGGCCATCTGCACCACACGCTCGAGCCCGGCCACCTGCGCGCCATTGGCCGCGCCGATGTCCTGCTCGTGCCGGTCGATGGCGGCTACACCCTCGACATGGAGGGCATGTTCGAGGTCATCAAGCATCTGCAGCCGCGCATCATCATCCCGATGCACTTCTTCGGGCAGGCCACGCTCGAGCGCTTCCTCACGCGCGCCAGCGCCGACTGGCCAGTGCAGCGGCGCGACACGGCCACGATCACGGTGTCCCGCGCCACCTTGCCGCCGGGCCCGACCGTGCTGGTGCTTCCCGGCCGCTAGCGGGGCGGCGGGCTCAGCCGAGGCTCAGGGCCGGGGCAGGGCGCGCCGCGCGAGCGCTGGGCCGGACCAGGCTGGCGGCCAGCTCGGCAATGCCGCGGGCATCGAGCCCCGCTTCGCGATACATCGCCTCTTGCGTATCATGCTCCTGGAAGATGTCGGGCAGCACCATGGTCCTGACCTTCAGGCCATGGTCGAGCATCCCCATCTCGGCCAGCGCATGCAGCACATGCGCGCCGAAGCCGCCGACCGAACCTTCCTCGATGGTGATGAGCGCCTCATGCGTGCTGGCCAGCCGCGCGATCAGCTCGCGGTCGAGCGGCTTGGCGAAGCGGGCATCGGCGATGCTGGGCGATATCCCCATCGTCTCGAGCAGGGCGGCCGCCTTGCGGCATTCGCCGAGCCGCGTGCCGAAGGAGAGGAGCGCCACGCGGCTGCCCTCGCGGATCATCCGGCCGCGCCCGATGGGAAGGGCCTCGCCGTCTTCAGGCAGTTCCAGCCCTTCGCCATCGCCCCTTGGATAGCGGAAGGCGATGGGGCCGTCCTCATAGGCGGCGGCCGTCGCCACCATGTGGACCATCTCGATCTCGTCGGCAGGGGACATGATGACGAGATTGGGGATGCAGGCCAGATAGGCCACGTCGAAGGCCCCCGCATGAGTGGGGCCGTCGGCGCCCACCAGCCCGGCGCGGTCCAGCGCAAAGCGCACGGGCAGGTTCTGGATCGCGCAGTCATGCACGATCTGGTCATAGCCGCGCTGCAGGAAGCTCGAATACACCGCGCAGAAGGGCTTGAGCCCCTGCGCCGCGAGCCCGGCCGCGAAGGTCACGGCATGCTGCTCGGCGATGCCGACATCGAAGCACCGGTCCGCGAACTCCCGCGCGAACTGGTCGAGCCCGGTCCCCGTCGGCATCGCAGCGGTGATGGCCACGATCGAGGGGTCCTTTCGGGCCTCTCGCACCAGGCTCTGGGCGAAGACCTTGGTGTAGGACGGCGCGTTCGAGGCCGGCTTCACCTGCTTGCCGCTGGCCACGTCGAACCTGACGACCCCGTGCAGCCGGTCCGAGGCCATCTCCGCCGGCTGGTAGCCATGGCCCTTGCGCGTGATGACATGGAGCAGGATGGGCCCGTCCGTGGCGGCTTTCAGATTCTTCAGAACCGGCACGAGCACGTCGAGATTGTGCCCGTCCACCGGGCCGACATGAAAGAAGCCCAGCTCCTCGAAGAGCGTGCCGTGGGTGATGAAGCCGCGCGCATGCTCCATGGCGCGTGTCACGCTCTCCTCCACGGTCTTGCCGAACCTGGCGGTGAGCCGCTTGCCCATGTCCCGCAGCGACATGTAGCTCTGGCTGGAGAGCAGCCGCGCAAGATAGTTGGACAGCGCCCCCACCGGCGGGGCGATCGACATCTCGTTGTCGTTGAGGATGACGATCAGCCGGCTGTTCATGGCCCCGGCATTGTTCATGGCCTCATAGGCCATGCCGCCGGACAGCGCGCCGTCGCCGATCACGCAGACCACGTTGAAGTCATCGCCCTGCAGGTCGCGGCCCACCGCGAAGCCCAGCCCCGCCGAGATCGACGTGGAGGCATGGGCCGCGCCGAACGGGTCGTATTCGCTTTCCGCGCGCTTGGTGAAACCCGAGAGCCCGCCGCCCTGGCGCAGCGTCCTGATGCGGTCGCGCCGCCCGGTGAGGATCTTGTGCGGATAGCACTGATGTCCGACATCCCAGATCAGCTTGTCGCGCGGCGTGTCGAAGACATGATGCAGCGCGACCGTAAGCTCGATCACGCCAAGGCCCGCGCCCAGATGCCCGCCCGTCACCGATACGGTGTCGATCGTCTCCTGGCGAACATCGTCGGCCAGCTGCTTGAGCTGAGCCAGCGACAGGTTTCGCATGTCGGCCGGCAGCCGCACCTGATCGAGCATGGGGGTTTGAGGCATTGCAAGTTCTCCCGCCCCACGGATGCTAGTGTCAAATCAGGTTGACGTCCATTGGGTGGAGACACGTATGCGCCGGGCCTCAGCCGCCGCCTTTCAGCCGCCGCCTTTCAGCCGCGCGCGCAGGCCGCGCTGGATACGCCGCAGCCCATGGCGCAGCGCCGCCCCGGCTTTGACCATGGCCCCTGCCGCCCCGGCGCCGAGATCCAGCGTGACCCTGGCCATGGCCGCCCGCTCGGACCAGGGCAGGAATTGGGGCGTGGTGAACTCCATCATGCCGCTGTCCATCCGTGCCCGTCCATCGGCGAACAACCGCTCCGTCACCATCAGGTGCAGCAGCGCGCCCGGCGCGAAGCGGGCATGGGCCTCGTCGAAGGCAGCCTTCCAGAAGACGTTGTTGCCGCCTGCCTCTATCATCACCCCGATGGCGGCGGGCTTGCCGTCGATCATGATCTGGTCGAGGGCGACCCGGTCTCGCGCCGCCAGCGCCGCCACCATCCGTCGCATGTAGGCCGCCTCATGGGGCTTTCGGGCCAGCGCCGTGCCGGCCGCGCCTTTCCAGCCGCGATTCTCCAGCGCGATGAACGCTTCGAAGGCCTGGGGGGCGTCAGGGCCGCGTGCCGTCCGGCAGGATATGCGCCCTGCCGTCACCAGTTGGAGCAGCCGGTTGCGCCGCCGGTTCAGGGCTCTACCCATGTGGCGGCTCAGATAGGCTTCGGCGCCAAGGCCCGGCTCGGTGGCCAGCATGGCCCGCTGCCAGCGCTCCTGCCGCGCGATGGCGAGATCGGGCGGGCACAGCCCATCGAACGCATCGCGCCAGCTCAGCACACGGATGATTCGGGGCAGCGCCGGCGAGGCCCGCAAGAGGCTCATCATCGCCGCAAACGCCTCGCTGGCGCAGGCCTCGTCGAGCACGGGAGTCGCCAGGGATTCATAGCGCGGATCGAGCGGCGCCTGCAGGGCGCGCGCGCCCAGGGTGAACAGGTCGCGGACCAGCCGCAGAGCCCAGGCGCCGACGAGCCGTTGCGCTGCATCGCGCACGATGAGGATGACCAGCTTGTCGGCCGGGCCGTCATTCCACGATGCCGCCACCAGGGCCGGCGCCATGAACGGGTTGGCGTGGGCTGAGCGCATCGCCAGAGCCGCGAACTCATCCTCCATGACCCGGTAACGATCCACGTCGATGCGGCTCGCGATGAACGGCGCATTCGCCGGCGGCGGGCTGTCATGAGACCCGTCCTCGCGCGCCATTGCCACTTCGTCGGCAGCAGACACGTGCATCACCGCTGCCGTTGCCTGAGGCCAAGCACGAAGCCGATCACCTGCGCCACGGCCTTGTAGAGATCCTCCGGGATCTGGTCATCGAGCTCGACGCCCGAGAGCGCCTGCGCCAGCAGCGCGTTTTCCTCGACCGGAACGCCGGCCGCGCGCGCCGTCTCGACGATTCTGTCGGCGATCTCGCCCTTGCCCTTGGCCGTGACGCGCGGCGCGGCCGAGCCGTCATACTGCAGCGCCACGGCCATGCGGCGCGGCGCCATGCCGGCGGGCTTGCGGGCGCCGCTCATGAGCGGCGGTCCAGATAGTGGCCGGCGGGGGCTGGCCTGCGTGCCGGCTGGCCTGCGATCACCTCGATTTCGGCCTTGTCGAAATCGGCGTCGAGCAGCGCTGCCCTCAGGTCGGGGGAGTGGTCGCGCACCAGACGCGAGGTCGCCTCGCGCTCCGCCCAGACAGCCACGCCGATGTCGCGTCCCTGCATCGTCACCAGCGCATGGACCGGCCCGATCGGCTCGACGTCGAGCGCAAAGCGGATGCGCCAGAGCCGCGCCTGCGCGCCTGCGGCGCCGGCGCCGGAGCGATCCTCCTCGACCTCGAGCGGCAGCACGGCGGTCCGCCCGTCCAGCGCCATCGGCAATTCGGTGAACCAGCGGTTGGTCGGCGCTGCCTGCGCGGCCTCATGCGCGCTGGGCAGCGAGGCGAACTGGCTCAGGCTGATGCGGTCGATCGCCGCTTCGGTCCGTTCAAGCACTTTCGTCATCATCGAGGCCGCGTCATCCGCTGCATCGATGCTGGGCCGGGCGACGGCTTGCGGCACGGGCAGGCCATCGCGCAGCGGGGGCTGGAGGCGCTGCCCAAAGGCTGGCGGCGTGGTCGGCTGCGTGCCTGCGCCGGCCATCCGTGTTTCGCGCATGGCCTGCTCGGGCAAGCCTGGGGGCATCGGACCGGACAGCGGCTCGGGCTGCGCCACCTGGTCCGCACCCGCCATGGCAACGGCGGCCGATGCCTGGCCAAGGGCTTCGCGCAGGCTCTGCCTCAGCGCCAGCAGCACGCCCTTGAGGTCAGGCTGCAATGCCGCAACAGCCCCGCGCGCGACATGCGCCTCGTGCAGCAGGCCCGAAGCCTTCACGGCCTTCTCAATGTCCCTCCCGGCAGCAGCCGGCGCCAAGCGCAGCGCCAGCGCGGCCTGCGTGGCGGCCAGCACGGGCTGCGGCATCAGTGGCGCCCGCGCCAGCGCTTCAAGATCGGCGAAGAGCGGGGCAAGCCCCCCCTGACGGGCGAGCGCTTGACCCATCAGCGGGCCGGCAGCGGCGCGCGCCGCCAGGATTTCGGCCGTGCGAGCCTGTGCAGGCCCGGCGCCCCCCACGGCAGCGGGAGCCGATCCACTCATGGCCTGGTCCGTCGCGGCGCCCATGCCACGCTCCCCGGCTATGCCCACAAGGCGCATTTGCGCCGGCTGGCCCGGCGACGCGGCACGTTCGACGGCGAGCGTCAGGACGGCGCCCGGCATCAGCGCCGCCCGCCGCTCGGCATCGGCCTGGATCAGGAGCGTGACAGGCTTGCCGCCGATCTCGATCCGTGCGGTCGAAAGCGTGGGTGAGGGCCCGCTTGTGGCGAACGCGGGCATGCCCGGCGCCGCCATGGCTTGTGTCCCGCGCGCCGCCGCGCTCATGCCTTCGGGCGCTTCGCTCCAGCCCATGAAACGCGCTTCGACAACGGCGCCCCTCGCAGCCGAATCGCTCGCCGATTGCAGCGCCTGCAGCAGCGTCTGGATCATCTGGCTCTGGATGACCGCCGCGATGGTCATGGCTTGGCTCCTGCGCCGGGAACGCGGCACGCAAGCATCATGACGGTAATGCTTTATGATTTGTTTACAGGCGCTTCGCTTGGTGGGAACGGCACGTGGGCGATATTCAAACACCGTTCACTGTTGGAACGATATGATGCTGGTCCAGTTGGAAGCAGCAACATCCAGCGCGGTCTGAGACACGTAGAAAGTGCGTGTCAGGAAAAATTGTCGCCACGATTGGCGATCCAAACGGAGGTTACCCCAATGCGTTCAGGGATTTTTCTGTCCGGTGCGGTTCTTGCGCTCGGCATGATGGCGCAGGCCCCCGCCTCCGCGCAGGATGCGGCCGCCGGCGAGCGCCTGTTCAACCAGTGCCGCGCCTGCCATCAGGTCGGCGAGACGGCGCGTAACGGCGTCGGCCCGCAGCTCAATGGCCTGTTCGGACGCAACAAGGGCTCGGTTCCGGGCTACACCTACTCGACCGCCTATCAGGCGATCAAGGACCAGACCTGGGGCGAAGACAACTTCCGCGTCTACATCAAGGATCCGCGCGCCGTCACCCCAGGCACCAAGATGGTCTATCTCGGCATGAAGGACGATGCGCAGATCACCAACCTGATCGCGTTCCTCAAGCAATATTCCGCCGACGGCAAGCGCACCCAGTGAGGGTTGGCTTCAGGCCAGGAGCATCGGGGGGCGCTGGCGACAGCGTCCCTTTTTCATGCGCGCAAGGCGCACTCAGTCGCGGGCGAACAGGCCTTCATCGCGCCAGATGCCGGTCAGCGCCTCGATCAATTCGGCGATGTCGGCGTCCGTGTGCATCGGCGTCGGCGTGATGCGCAGCCGCTCGGTGCCGCGCGCCACGGTCGGGTAGTTGATCGGCTGCACATAGATGGCGTGCTCGTCCATCAGTCGGTCCGAGATGCGCTTGCACACCACCGGATCGCCCACCATCACCGGTACGATGTGGCTGACATTGTGCAGCACCGGAATGCCGGCCTTGGCCAGCAGGCCCTTCACTTTCGCGACATTGGCATGCTGCCGCTCGCGCTCGGCGCCACTGGCCTTGAGGTGCCGGATGCTGGCGGCCGCGCCCGCCGCCACGAAGGGCGGCAGCGCCGTAGTGAAGATGAAGCCCGAGGCGAAGCTGCGCACGAAATCGCACATGGCGTGCGAGCCTGCGATGTAGCCGCCCACCACGCCGAAGGCCTTGCCGAGCGTGCCCTCGATCACGGTCAGCCGGTGGCTAAGCCCTTCCCGGTCCGCAATGCCGCCCCCGCGCGGGCCGTAGAGGCCCACCGCATGCACCTCGTCGAGATAGGTCATGGCGCCATAGGCATCCGCGACATCGCAGATCGCCTCGATCGGCCCGATGTCGCCATCCATGGAGTAGACCGATTCGAACGCCACGAGCTTGGGCGTGCGCGGATCGAGCGCGGCGAGCTTCCGCTCCAGGTCGCCCACGTCATTGTGCTTGAACACCTGAACCGGCGCGCGGCTGTGGCGGATGCCTTCGATCATCGAGGCATGATTGCCCGCATCGGACAGCACCACGCAGCCCGGAATTTGCGCGGCCAGCGTCGACAGCGTCGCCCAGTTGGAGACATAGCCGGACGTGAACAGCAGGGCGGCGTCCTTGCCGTGCAGGTCGGCCAGCTCACGTTCCAGCATCACATGTTCGTTGGTGGTGCCGGCGATGTTGCGCGTGCCGCCCGCGCCGGCGCCGCTGCGCTCCAGCGCCGCGTGCATGGCCTCGAGCACGGCCGGATGCTGGCCCATGCCGAGATAATCGTTCGAGCACCACACCGTGACCTTGCGCGCTTCCTCGCCCTTGCGGTGCGTGGCCTGCGGGAAGGCGCCGCGATGGCGTTCAAGATTGGCGAAGACGCGGTAGCGCCCTTCCGATTTCAGGCCATCCAGCTTGGCCCGGAAGAACTCCTCATAGTCGAGAAAGGGCGAGGTCTCCGGCGGCTTGCGGAAGGCCATGCGCTCGGGATGCTGGGGCGCGGGCGCGGCCGCCCTGCCAGCGCGGAGCTTCGCGGGCTGGGCATCGCGCCGGGGCCCGCGATTGCTGGTCATGGGCTGCATTCCCTCGATGGGGCTGGAGATCTCTGCGGCATGAGCGTCGCTGTCATCGGTCATGGCTCTGGCTCCCGTCCATTCGCTGTCTCAGGCGGCGCAGGCGGCGAAGGCCGCCCCGAGCCGTTCACGATCGAAGGCGCGCCCCACGGCGGTGACGCGCGCCTGTCTTGCGTCCAACATGCCGATGCTGTCGAGGGAAGCGCGCCCATCCGCGACGGCAAACCGCAGCCAGCCATCGCCAACCCTCACCGCCCCGTCGAGGCGTTCGACCTGCCCGAAGCTGCCGGTCAGAACCTCATCAAGGACCCGGCTGAGCTGGCGCGCATCGCAGGGCCGGGTCAGATCGGCCGACCATGACAGCATCGCCTTGTCAGGCCGGGGCGCATTGTCCTGCATCAAGGTGTGGCGATGGGATTTCAGGCCCCAGGACCATAGCCTTGTGGCGGAGAGCGGCACGTAAAGCAGCCAGTGCTCGAGAACGGCGAGCGCCATGAGCGTGGTCAGCAGCGCATAGCCCGTGCGCTCGAGCGGCGTGCTCTGCGCATTCAGCGCCATGTGCACCGACAGCGCGGTCAGCAGCGTCGCCGCCGTGATGGCGAAGGGAAAGAAGCCGTTCATCGCCCGGCGCCGGAAATAGCTGGCGAGATAGCGCAGGTGCGCCGGCAGGAACTCGTCAGGAATGTTCGGCGCGCCCAGGAAGATGTTGATCTTGGTCGACAGGCGCATGATCCAGAGCACGGCGAAGGTCCACAGCGCGAAGGGATTTTCGCCCCCCCAGCACAGCGCCGCGATCACGCCCGCAGAAGCGGCGATGGCCAGCTCGTGATGGATCAAGGTGGAGGCGGCCAGCGTGAAGCGCTGGAAGCCCCTGGCATCCGGCGGGCAGGGTGCGCGGCGCGGGCCGGTCAGATAGCCCATCAGGAACGCCATCTCGTTCCAGCCCCAGATCATGAGGGCCGAGAGGAAGGCGATGTAGGCTCCGGCCGGGCCCTCCCAGCTGCTCGTCTGCCAGATCGCCCAGAGCGCGGCGGCGGACAGCGCCGTCGCCGCCGCCATGCTCCACCTGAAGGAGCCGCGTCCCAGCCCGTCCAGATAAAGGATCAGGCCCGTGCTCAGCCACCACACCAGGATGGCCAGCAGCACAGGCAGTCCCATCTCCGACATTGCGGGCCCCTTCCGTTCAGTTGGCCGAAGCTGCCATCACCAGGCCGGAACCAGGCGGATATCCTTGGGCAGTTCGTGCGACTTCACCGGGATCATGTAGAGCCTGAGGAAGGCGACAGCGCCCGACACGCCGAGCCCGAAGCGCTTGATGCCCCCCATCAGCCCACCTTGCGCCTTGGCGTCCTCGGTGGCCTCCACGATGGCGCGCAGGCGCCTGAGACCCGCGATGAAGGCGGGGTTGTCGATGTCGATCGTGAAGGGGAAGACCTGCTTGGAGATCTCGGAGGTGATGCGGAAAACCCGCATGTCGTAATCCTCGATCCCCACATCCAGCGCCTTGTGGAAGGCCGGGCGCATGTGGTCGCGCACATACATGGTCGCGAACACGGCGAGCAGGAAGAAGCGGATCCACAGCCTGTTGCCGCCCGTGAGCAGCTTGGGGTCCGAGCGCATCAGCAGCGCGAAGGCCTCGCCATGGCGGAACTCGTCATTGCACCAGTTCTCGAACCACTTGAAGATCGGGTGGAAGCGCTTGTCCGGGTTGCGCTCGAGCAGACGGTAGATGGTGATGTAGCGCGCATAGCCGATCTTCTCGGACAGATAGGTCGCATACATGATGAACTTCGGCTTGAAGTAGGTGTATTTCTTGGCCTTGGTCAGGAAGCTCATGTCGACGCCGACGTCGAAATCCTTGAGCACTTCGTTGATGAAGCCGGCATGGCGGCTCTCGTCGCGCGCCATGAACGAGAACAGCTCCTGCATGTCCGGGTTCTTCATGCGCTTCTTGATCTCGGAATAGAGCACGCATCCGGAGAACTCGGCCGTGAGCGAGGAAACCAGGAAATCCACGAACTCCTTGTCGAGTTCCGCATCGAGGGTGGCGCGGTCGAACTCGAAATCATCCGGCTTGCGGAAATGATGCTTGTTGGGGTCGTCCCGCATTTCCTTCATCAACCCGTCCCACTCACGGCGCACCAGGCTGACATCGATCCTGTCCATGGCATCATGGTCGGTGGTGTAGAAGCGCGGCGTGAGCAGCGTCTCCTCGGTGGCCATCTTGGTGACGTAGTTGGGAGCGCCGCCCCCGCCTTCCTGCGGAATCATCGTGCTCTCCCCGCTGAAAACCCGACTTCGTACAGCTCGGTCAGTTCGAGATAGGCGGTGATCTTGGTCCAGAGCCGGTCGAGCGCGGTGGCGCGCGTCACGGTGGCCATGCGCCGCTCGACGCGATGCTCGCCAAAGGCGACATGGGTCGGCGCGTCATGGACGATGACCGTGTCGCCAGGGCCGACATCCACGCCCTCGAGCACGACATGGGCATGGACGAATTCGGCGGTGTTCAGAAGATCGACCGTGCACGGAACGCGGACGGTCTCCCCCCCGCTGAGAAAGTATCGCAGCATCTGCCATCCCCTTGTTATTGTTGGAGAAGCCTGGCAAAGGCCTCTGCATTGGTTGGGCCGAAGGAGTTCAGGACGATCTTGATGGTCGTTGCCGTATCCTCCAGCGTGATGCGGCCATCGGCGTGTCGGGAGAGGCGGAACGGTTGTTCCGGGCCGAAGCCGTCGAGCCTGCGCTCGCGGGCCCGACCCCGCATGACGCCCCTGATGAAGCCGCCTTGGCCTGGCTCGATGATCAGGATGAGGGCAGCGGTCTTGGCATCCGAAATGCCGACCGAACCATCCGCCCGATCCGCGAACCTGATGTCACGATACTGCACAACCTCCGCTTCTGGCATCCGTAGAACACCCAAGCCGGTGACCCGCGCCACCGCGACGAATCCGATCACCAGCGCCAGCACGATGAACACCCCGTGCACGGGGCGAAAGCTGGAAAACTGTCTGATGATGGCGGCGCTCATGTCACGCGCTCCTGTTGTTCGGGGGAAAGCGGTCGGCGCTCAGTGCGCCGGCCGCAGTTCTGGGGAGGCCTTGGGCACGACGCCCGGCTCGGCCCGCATCGCGGGGACGCGCGCGCCACTCAAGGCCGCGCTGAGCACCTCGGCCACGGCGCCCGCATTTCGCAGGCTGCGCAGCATGGGCTCGGGCCGGCCCAGCCGCCAGGGGCGCATGTTCGGCCAGATCGCAAGGATCGCGATCCGGTCATCCTTGGCCAGTTGCAGGGGCAGGTCGCCGGTGCCGTCGCCGTAGAGCTTCAGGCTGGCGCCGTCGATGCGCTTGAACGGCAGGTTGACAGTGATCGGCATCGCCACGCCCGAGCGCAACAGCACGCGCCGCGAGGTGATGGTGTAGATCGTCATCCGCGCATAGGCGTAGGCAAGCAGGGCGAGGATGCACAGCCCGATCGCCGCCATGGGGGCCAGCCCCATGGCGTAGGTCAGCGCTTCCGCGACGCCATTGCCATCAGCCCAGGAGGACATGCCGCGCCAGGCCATCAGGATGGCGAAGTAGATCGCCACCTTGCGCACATGGAAGGCGTGGAGAGCAAGCGAGCGCCAGTCGGGCGAGCCCTGCCAGAGCAGCTTCTCGCCCTCCGGCAGGGGCGCAGGCACGCCCGGAATCGGTTCGCTCGCATAATCGTCATGCGGGACGTCCACATATCCGCCCTTGCTCATAGCAGCGGATCCGCGCGCTGGGGCGAGGCGTAGAGCGTGCCGCCGCCATAATAGCCCATGATCTTGTCTTCCTCGAGCAGCGTCACCTGGTCGGGGTTCTTCAGCGCCGGCACATCGGCGAAGTGCCTGGCGAAGATGGCCTTCACACGGGCCTGGCGGCGGGCGCCGTCGAAGCGCGTGAAGTTGATCGGCAGCAGCACGTTGCGCGCGCCGCCCGCGACCGGCACCTCGACCTCGAGATAGCGCGCGACATATTCCGCGCGGTCGATCCAGACATCCTTGACCGTGCCGGCCAGCTTGCCGTCGCCGCCGATGACATCCATCCCCACCGGGTTCGGGTCACGTCCCTCGATGTGGTAGTCGGTGGCCACGCGCAGCGGCTCTATGCGGTTCTTGCCGCTGTGGAGAATGTCGGGCACGTCCTGCCGCTCGGCATAGGAGCCGGGGCCGACGGCCGCCAGCATGGGATCGCCGACGGGCTCGAGCGGAGCGCCTGGCCAGGGCTCCATCGCCTTGAGCGGATGGTTGCGCAGGTCAGGCTGGCCGTCGCGGCCCACCACGCGGTCGGGGCCGTGGCTCTGCTTGTAGGTCTTGGCCGGCGGCGGCACGGGCCAGCCGACGATCTCGAAGCGGTTGTAGCGGTCCTGCGTGTCGCGGGCGAGGGGATAGCCCTCGCGCTTGTTCTCGCGGAGCAGATACCAGATCAGCCCTGCAAAGAAGGCGAGGAACAACCAAAAGCTGATGACGGCAAGATCGATGCCGAGGGGACTGGAGCCGGGTAACATGTGTCGCCTCCTGGTGACGAACTCGGACTAGCTGGGGAATTCCGCCAGGCCGAAAGGTGAGGGGGATGGGGCTTTGGTTTCGGTCGTGCGGCCGACAAGCGGGCCGATCGCGACCAGGGTCATGAAGAGCAGCAGAAGCTCGACGTGATAGACGAAGGTGTATCCGACGGAGGGCGACGTCAGCGCCGGCCCAAGCAGCCCATGGGTCGCCATAAGCGAGACGATGTCGCGCAGCACGCCGCCGCCCGCCACCGCAAGCCCCATCGCCAGCGCCTGCACAGCGCCCCAGGCGCCGAGCGCCAGGCCCGTTCCGCCCTCGCGGTCGAGAGCCATCGCGCCGGTGAGCGTGCCGACCGAGAACAGGCCGCCGCCAAAGCCGATCAGCACGGCGCCGACACGGAACAGCATCGGCATGTCGAGCGGGGCCGAAAGCACGACGCAGGAGAAGGCTGCTAGGCCCACGACGGCCCCTTTGGCGGCCAGCCGGCACGGGTCGATGCCCTTCATCAGGCTGCGCGCCGCCAGCGCGAAGGCGACCAGCGCCCCACCGGCCATCAGCGCCGTCAGCGCCGTGGTTTCCGCCACGCTCAGCTTCAGGATCTCGCCGCCATAGGGTTCGAGCACCGCATCCTGCATGTTGAAGGCAGCCGTCCCGAGAGCCACCGCCAGAAGGAAGCGGCGGGTGCGGCCAGCATTGGCGAAGCGGGCCCAGACCACGCGGAAGGCCGGTGTCGGCTCCTCGCCGCCGCACCGGTTTGAAGCGCGCGCCTCCTGCTTCCACAGCGCGACCAGGTTGAGCGCGAGCGTCAGAACCGCCGCGCCCTGCACCACCTGGATCAGCCGCAACTGGCTGAAGTCAGACAGGAGCAGGGAGAAGGCGCCGCCGGCCAGAACCATCCCGACCAGCAGCATGGTGTACATCAGGGCCACGACCCGGGGCCGCGCCTCTGGCGGCGCGAGATCGGTGGCGAGCGCCAGCCCGGCCGTCTGCGTGGTCTGAAGCCCCGCCCCGACCAGCAGGAAGGCCGCCGCCGAGGCGATATGGCCAATCCACCACGGCCCCCATGTGTCGCCCGAGAGCAGGATCAGCGCAAACGGCATGATCGACAGCCCGGCGAACTGGAGCAAGGTGCCCATCCAGATGTAAGGCACGCGCCGCCAGCCAAGGGCGGAGCGGTGATGGTCGGACTTGAAGCCCACAAGCGTGCGGAACGGCGCGAACAGCAGCGGCAGCGCCACCATGATCGCCACGAGCGAGGCGGCGACCTGCATCTCGACGATCAGCACGCGGTTGAGCGTGCCGATCAGCAGCACCGTCGCCATGCCAACCGAGACCTGGAACAGCGAAAGCCTCAGCAGCCGCCGCAGCGGCAGATCGCCTGCGCCAGCATCGGCGAAGGGCAGGAGGTTCATGCCCACCTGCCTCCAGTTCAGCGCCAGCGAGGACCGCGATCCGTTCATCTGTGGGCAAGCTCCAGGCCTTGGGAGATGTAGAAGCCGCGCGTGATCCGGTTCGTCCGGCCCACGCGCCAGTCCGCGAGCAGCGGCTCCAAGGCGATGCGGCGGGTGAGGTCGGCCTCGGCCAGCGGCACGATCGCCGGTGAGCGGTCGCCGCGCGGGAAGAGCTTGCCCACGCCGTACATGGCCGAGATCATCGGCGTGCGCGGCGCGAAGGTGAAGAGGATCGAGCCCGTGGTGCGGTCCGCCAGCGCCTTCAGGCAGCGCACCACGTCGCCGACGGGATGGTAGATCAGCGAATCCATCGCCACGACATGATCGAAGCGGCCGAATCCCGCATCGAGCATGTCGCCGACGCCGAAGGTGATCGAGCCTTTGCCGAGGTCGCGGGGAGACCGCTCGCGCGCCAGGCTCACCAGCGTCGCGCTCAGATCGATAGCGGTGACGTCGGCGCCGCGCCGCGCCGCCTCGACGGCGAAGGCGCCCGTGCCGCAGCCGGCATCAAGGATGCGGCGGCCCGTGAGATCCTGAGGCAGCCAGCCCAGCAGCTGAGCCCGCATCGCGTCGCGGCCCGCGCGCACGGTGGCGCGGACGCGGCTCACCGGCGCGTCGCTGGTCAACCGCGCCCATGCATCGACGGCGGTGCGGTCGAAATAGGTTTCGAGTTCGCCCCGGCGGGCGGTGTAGCTCTGTGTGTGGTGGGCCAGCTGATCCATCCGTGCGCCCTCAATCGAAGCCGAGCAGGTCGAAGATCTCGCGATCCTTGAGCGGATTGACCACGAGGCCCTCATTGCCGGCCCAGAGGGCGGCGGCGAGCTTGAGATACTCGCGCTGCACGGCGAGGATTTCGGGCGTCTCCTCCATCTCGAACAGGGTGGCCTTCTTCAGCCGCGAGCGGCGGATCGCGTCGAGATTGGGGAAGTGCGCCAGCGTCTCGGTGCCGGCGGCGGCGTTGAACTTGTCGATCTGGTCGGTGCCTTCGGAGCGGTTCACGATCACGCCGCCGACGCGCACGTCATAGTTCTTCGACTTGGCCCGGATGGCCGCGACGATGCGGTTCATGGCGAAGATCGAGTCGAAGTCATTCGCCGCCACGATGACGGCGCGCTCCGCATGCTGAAGCGGCGCCGCGAAGCCGCCGCACACCACATCGCCCAACACGTCGAAGATCACCACATCCGTGTCGTCGAGCAGGTGATGCTCCTTCAGCAGCTTCACCGTCTGTCCCACGACATAGCCGCCGCAGCCCGTGCCGGCGGGCGGCCCGCCCGCCTCCACGCACATCACGCCATTGTAGCCCTCGAACACGAAGTCCTCGCGCCGCAGCTCCTCGGAATGGAAGTTCACCGTCTCGAGCACGTCGATCACGGTGGGGATCAGGCTCTTTGTGAGGGTGAAGGTCGAGTCGTGCTTGGGGTCGCAGCCGATCTGCAGCACGCGCTTGCCGAGCTTGGAGAAGGCGACCGAGAGGTTCGACGAGGTGGTGGACTTGCCGATCCCGCCCTTGCCGTAGACCGCGAAGACCTTTGCAGTGCCCAGGTCCTGTGCCGCGTCCATGTGGACCTGCACCGAGCCTTCGCCGTCGCCCTTGCCGGGCCGTCGGGCCACGGGGTTCCTGATCGGCAGTTCGAAGGTGCTCATGCGGCTCTCCCGGAAGATGTTGCTGGCGTGACCACGCCTTCGAGCCGATCCTCGAGCGCTTCGCCTGCTTCCTGCAGGGCGTCCAGCGTCTCTTGATCGGGGGTCCAGTACTTGCGTTGATGCGCCTCGATCAGCCGGTTCGCGAGCCGGGCCGAGGCGGTGGTGTTCAGCGAGGCGAGACGTTCGCGCATGGTGGGGTCGAGCACGTAAAGCTCGGTGACCTGCTGGTAGACCCAGGGCGCAACCTCGCCCGTGGTGGCCGACCAGCCCACGGTGTTGGCGACATGCTCCTCGATCTGGCGCACGCCCTCATAGCCATGCTTGAGCATGCCCTCGTACCATTTCGGGTTGAGGATGCGGGTGCGCGCCTCCAGCGCCACCTGCTCGCTGAGCGTGCGCACCACACCGGGGCCTGCGGTCTGGTCGCCGATGTAGACCGGCACCGCTTCCTTGCGCGCCCGGCGCACCGCGCGGCTGATGCCGCCCAGCGTGTCGAAATACTGGTCCACCGTGGTGACGCCGAGCTCGACGGAATCGAGGTTCTGGTAGGTCAGCTCTACATCGGCGAGCACCGATTGCAGAAGCTCCGAGCGGCGCTCCGCCGTGCCCTTGCGGCCATAGGCGAAGCATTTGCGCCGCGTGTAGGTCTCGGCCAGCTCGTCCTCGTCGTCGAAGGTGGAGGACTGGACGAGGAAGTTGACGTTGGCGCCATAGGTGCCGTCGGCGTTGGAGAACACGCGAAGCGCGGCCGTCTCGAGGTCGCAATTGTGTTCGGCCATGTAGGCGAGCGCATGCTTGCGCACGAAGTTGCGCTCCAGCGGCTCGTCGGCGGAGGCGGCCAGGAAGGCTGCGTCGGCGAGAAGCCTGATCTGCAGCGGCAGCAGATCCCGGAAGATGCCCGACAGGGTCATCACCACATCGATGCGCGGATGGGCCAGCTCCGCAGCCGGAACGAGCTCCGCCCCGCACAGCCGCCCATAGCTGTCGAAATGCGGCCGCGCGCCCATCAGCGCCAGCGCCTGGGCGATCGGCCCGCCTTCGGTCTTGAGGTTGTCCGTGCCCCACAGGACCAGCGCGATCGATTCGGGCAGCGCCTTGCCGCCTTCCATGTGCCGGTCGAGCAGGCGCCTGGCCTGACGCGCGCCATCAGCGACAGCGAAGGCGCTGGGCAGGCGGAACGGATCGAAGCCGTGCAGGTTGCGGCCCGTGGGCAGGATCGCGGCATTGCGGATCAGATCGCCGCCCGGCGCTGGCCGGATGTAGCGCCCGTCCAGCGCGTCGAGGAGGCCGCCAAGCTCCGTCTGCTGGTCGAGCAGGTGGTTGGTGCCGATCAGCTCGGCCAGAAGCTCGGGCGTGAGGCCGGCCGGGCTGTCCTTCACGGCATCGCGGCGGGCGATGGCCAGCGCCAACTCGCGCGGCAGGCGCACGCCGTGATGGGCGTCGGCGATGGATGAGAGCATGTCCGCCCGCTCATCGGTCGATAGCGCCTCGCCGACCACGTGAAGCCCATGCGGGATCAGCGCATATTCGAGTTCCAGCACCTGTTCGGTCAGCTTGCCGATCATGCTGTCGGGATCGAGCCATTGCGGCTCGGCGACGGCGAGATCCACCTTTGCGGCCTGCGCCTGGATGAGGTCCGCGAGATCCTCGCGCTCTCCGGCCTGCTCCGGCAGCATCGAGCGCCAGCGGTCGAGCGAGGACTTCAGCTCCACGAGGCCGCGATAGAGCCCGGCCTGCGCCACGGCCGGAGTGAGGTAGCTGATCAGCGTCGCGGCGGCGCGGCGCTTGGCCAAAGCTCCTTCGGACGGGTTGTTGGCGGCATACAGATAGATGTTCGGCAGGTCCCCGATCAGCCGCTCGGGCCAGCAGGCGCTGGACAGGCCGACCTGCTTGCCGGGCATGAACTCGAGCGCCCCGTGGGTACCGAAATGGAGCACCGCATCCGCGCCGAAATCCTCACGCAGATAGCGGTAATACGCCGAGAAGGCATGGGTGGGCGCGAAGCCCTTCTCGAACAGAAGGCGCATCGGGTCGCCCTCATAGCCGAAGCCCGGCTGGATGCCGATCATCACATTGCCGAAGGCGGCGCCCAGCACGTGGATGCTTGCGCCGTCGGCCTGCTGGCGGCCCGGCGCCGGGCCCCACTGCTTCTCGATCTCGGCCAGATGGGTCTCGCGCCGCACATGCTCCGTGGTGGGAATGCGGGCCATGACGTTGGCGCTCGCGCCGAAACGCGCGGCATTGCCGATCAGGATGCAATCGCGCAGCGCCTCGACAGAGGCCGGCATCGCCACCTGGTAGCCGCCCGTCTTCATCGCGCCGAGCACGTTGAAGAGCGATTCGAACACGGAGAGATAGGCCGCCGTGCCGACATTGCCGGCATTGGGCGGGAAGTTGAAGATCGTGATCGCCACCTTGCGCTCGTGCCGGCTGCGCTTGCGCAGGCTCACCAGCCTGTCGACGCGGGCAGCCAGAAGCGCGGCGCGGTTGGCGCAGGACTGCACATTGCGCGCGCCGATTGCGCCTTCGAAGGTGCAGCGCCGCTCGCAGCCGTCGCACTGCTTCTGCTCCCCGCCGCCGCGGCCGCCGAAGACCATGGGGCCGGTCGCGCCGTCGAGCTCCGGAATTGCGACCATCATCGTGGCCTCGACGGGCAGCAGCCCGCGTGCCGACCCGGCCCATTCCTCGATGCTCTGGAACTCGACCGGCGTCACCGACAGATACGGCACGTCCAGCGCGGCCAGCGTCTTTTCGGCCGCGCGCGCATCATTGTAGGCGGGCCCCCCCACGAGCGAGAAGCCGGTGAGGGAGACCACCGCATCGACGGCCACGCGGCCCTGCGGCGCGAAGAAGCGCTCGATGGCCGGGCGCGCGTCGAGCCCGCTGGCGAAGGCAGGGATGACATCGAGCCCGCGCGCCTCTAGCGCGGCGATCACGCCTTCATAATGGGCGCTGTTGCCGGCGAGCAGGTAGGACCTGAGCAGGATGAGGCCCACCGTGCCGCGCCGATCGGCGCGGCGGGGCAGCGCCTGCGCGGACTCTGCCATGCGCGAGGCGAGACGCGGATGATAGACCCCGACCTCCGGATACTCGACCGGGTCGGCGGCCTTGAGCTTGCCGCGGAAATGGGCGCGCGGGCCGTCGGCATAGCGGTCCACAAGGAAGCGCACCATCGACACGACATTGTCGTCCGAGCCCGCGAGCCAGTATTGCAGGGTCAGGAAATAGGCGCGCACATCCTGGGCGGTGCCCGGGATGAAGCGCAGGATCTTGGGCAGGCGGCGCAGCATGCTCATCTGCCGGGCGCCGGCGCTCGAATCCTGGCCGGGTCCGGTCTTGCCGCGCAGCTTCTTGAGGAAGGCGAGCGGCCCGCCGCCGCCCTTTCCGGGCTGGAAGCGGCCCATGCGGGTCAGCCGCGCCACTTCGGCCGCGGACATGCAGGCCACCATGGCGTCGCAGCTCTCGCGGCGAGCCATGAGCGCCGGCATCACCGGCTGGATGTGATCCTCCATGAACAGCATTGTCACGAGGATGATGTCGCCCGTCGCGATGTCGGCCTTGCATCGGTCCAGCGCGGAGGGGTCGTGCTCCCATTCGGCTGCGGCGTGCAGCGTCAGCGACAGGCCCGGCAGGTCGCGCCTGAGCGTTTCGCGGGCGCGTTCGCAGGCGCTCGCCAGATGACTGTCGAGCGTCACGATCACCACCCTGACGGGCGTGACCGCCCGCGCCGTGTTATCGGCCGAAGTGAGCTTTAGCATCGTACAATGTGTCCACGGTGATGAGGCCCACGCCGCGCTCGCTTGCGAAGCGTTCAGTGTTCCGTCTCGCCTTGCCCCGCACGAAGAACGGGATTTTCCTCAGTTCCTGTTCGGCATCCGCGGCCCAGATGATCGATGCGCCCGTGATGGGCGGCAGAACGGGCGACAAAAGCGTGTGGGCCGCGACCGGAGCGGCCGGCTCCGCTGCCTGCGGCTCGGGCGCTGGCGGCATGGCCGTGACCGCCGGCAGCCCGGTCGCAGGTTCGGCGCGGGAATTCGTGTGCGAGCCATGGCCCGCGCCCAGATGGCTGGGGGTCGCGCCGTCCGCGAACTCGAAATCGCCGCGGAACATGCCGATCAGATGTTCTTCAAGGCCCATCATCAGCGGATGGACCCAGGTGTCGAAGATCACGTTCGCGCCCTCGAAGCCCATCTGGGGCGAGTAGCGCGCGGGGAAATCCTGCACATGCACGGGCGCGGAGATCACCGCGCAGCCGATGCGCAGGCGCTTGGCGATATGGCGCTCCATCTGCGTGCCGAGCACGAGCTCTGGCTGCAACTCCTGGATGCGGGCCTCGACCTCGAGGTAATCATCGGAGATCAGCGCCTCGACGCCGAGCTTCGTGGCGAGCGCCCGGACTTCGCGGGCGAACTCGCGGGTGTAAGTGCCGATGCCCACGACCGTGAAGGCCATCTCCTCCGACGCGATGCGTGCGGCCGCCAGCACATGGGTGGCGTCGCCGAAGATGAAGACGCGCTTGCCGGTGAGGTAGGTGGAATCGACCGAGCGCGAATACCAGGGCAGCCGCGATGGCGTCACCGCATCGGCGATGGCCGGATCGAGGCCCGCGACGGCGATGACCTCGGCGATGAAGTCGCGCGTGGCGCCCACGCCGATCGGCACCGTGCGGATGAGCGGCTGGCGGAAGGTCTTCTCCAGCCAGCGCGCCGTCACGTCCGCGATCTCGGGATAAAGCGAGATGTTGAAGTCGGCATCGGGAATGCGGGCGATGTCGGCGGCGGAGGCGTCGAGCGGGGCCACCACGTTCACGTCCACCCCGATCCGGCCAAGCAGCCTCGTGACCTCGGTGATGTCGTCGCGATGGCGAAATCCCAGGGCTGTCGGGCCCAGAAGGTTGCAGCGCGGCCGCGCGCCGGCCACCCGCGCCGGCCGTTCGAAGCCCTGGGCGCGGGCGCTGAGCAGCGCGCGGCACAGCCGGTAGAAGGTTTCGGACGCGCCCCAGTTTTCCTTCTTCTGGTAGGAGGGCAGCTCAAGCGGAATGACCGGGATCGGCAGGTCGAGCGCGGCGGCGAGCCCGGCCGGATTGTCCTGCAGCAACTCGGCCGTGCACGATTCGCCCACCAGCATCGCGGCGGGGCGGAAGCGCTCATGCGCGTCGGTGCAGGCCTTCTGGAAGATGCCGGCGGTGTCGCCGCCAAGGTCCCGCGCCTGGAAGGTGGTGTATGTCACCGGCGTGCGGCGGTCCCGCCGCTCGATCATCGTGAAGAGCAGGTCGGCGTAGGTGTCGCCCTGCGGCGCATGCAGCACGTAATGCACGTCGGTCATCGCGGTCGCGATGCGGATCGCACCGATATGGGGTGGTCCCTCATAGGTCCAGACGGTCAGCTGCATGTCACACCGCCAGCCGCGACTTGCGGTTGAAGGGCCGGGCGAAGAGCTCCGCGAGATCTCCCGCCTGCTCGAAGCCCTGGATCGGGGTGAAGACCAGTTCGATCGACCATTTTGTGTTGAGCCCAGCGGCCTCCAGCGGGTTGGCGAGGCCGAGCCCGCACACCACGAGGTCCGGCCGGGCCGCGCGGCAGCGGTCGATCTGCTGATCGACATCGGGGCCTTCGGTGATGAGCGTGCCGGAGGGCAGCAGCGCCATGTCATGGGCCAGATGCTGGCGGTGCAGATAGGGCACGCCAACCTCGATCAGACTCATCCCCGCCTCGTTGGCGAGGAAGCGCGCCAGCGGCGCCTCAAGCTGCGAATCGGGAAAGAAGAAGATGCTCTTGCCCCCCAGAATCTCCGCCTGGCGCGCCACGGCATGGACCGCGCGCGCCTTCGGGGCGGAGATGGCAGCGTCGAAGCGCGCCTGATCGACGCCAAAGGCCGCGGCTGCCGCCGCAAGCCAGGCGCTCGTGCCTTCCACTCCCAGCGGGAAGGGCGCGGCGAGCCGCTCGGCCCCGCGGCCCTCGATCAGACGCGCCGTCTCTGCGAGGAAGGGCTGGGCCAGCAGGAAGCGGGTTCCCGGCCCGATGGATGGCATCTCGGTGGAACGACGCGGCGGGAAGAACGCGACGCGCTCGATGCCCATCTGCGCGAACAGGCGGCGGAACTGGTCCTCGACCACATCCGCGAGCGCGCCGACGACCAGAAGCGAGGCATCCTCGCCGGCCGGCGAGGCAGGCAGGCCGGGGACCATCGCCGCGAGCGCGGCATCCTCTCCCTGGGTGAAGGTCGTCTCGATGCCGCTGCCCGAATAGCTCAGCACCCGGCAGTCCGGGTTGAAGCGCTTGTCCAGCCGCTGCGCCGCGCGGCCGAGATCGAGCTTGATCACCTCGGATGGGCAGGACCCGACGAGGAAGAGCAGGCGAATGTCCGGGCGGCGCGCCAGAAGCTGGTCCACCACGCGGTCCAGTTCCTCATGGGCGTCCGCGATGCCCGCGAGATCACGCTCCTCGATGATGGCGGTGGCGAAGCGCGGCTCGGCGAAGATCATCACCCCGGCCGCCGACTGGATCAGGTGAGCGCAGGTGCGCGAGCCGACGACGAGGAAGAAGGCGTCCTGGATCTTGCGATGCATCCAGATGATGCCGGTCAGGCCGCAGAACACGGCATGCTGCCCGCGATGCCGCTCGACGACGGGCGCCGAGCAGCCTGCGGCCGGCGCTATGGGCGCGTGTACGGTCACGGCGAAGCCTCCGCCATGCCGGTCCGGCTGGCGGCGGCGCCGAGACGGGCGGCCCTGAGCTTCAGCACGAACTGCGCGGCGTTGACGACATAGGTGGCGTAGGCGGCGAGGGCGAGCCACATCTGGCCGGCCGGGCTCAGCCACGTGCCGAAAAGGCTGGCGAGATAGGCCGTGTGCAGCGCGATCACGACCATGCTCACCGCATCCTCCCAGAAGAAGGCGGGCGCGAACAGATACTTGCCGTAGACGTCGTGCTCCCAGAGCGATCCGGTGACCATGATGGTGTAAAGCACCAGTGTCTTGACAACGACCGAGGCGGTGGCCGCCGCGAAGCCCTCGCCGGTGGCGAGGTAGCGCAGCACGAGCCCGAGGCTGACGAGGAACACGACGAACTGGAGCGGCGCGAGGATGCCCTGGACCAGCGTCCAGCGGGACGCATCGCGCCGGCGGCGCTCCTCGGCGGTGTAGAGCGGCAGCGCGCGCGATGGGCGATGGCGGCCGTTCATTCGACGCTTCCTCCCATGTTCTGCGAAGCTCCCACTGGTCCCGCTGGCGGGCTGGATCCGGCTGTGCGCCCGTCCCCAAATCTGTTGTAAATTCCGATGAACGTCAAGTTGACTTTACATTTTTGCCGGCCTTAGACTACCTACGTAGTCGTCCGGGGGGACCGTGGAGGGGGCCTGTGTTAATCCTTGAACAGATGGTTGCCGTGAGCGTGGGTCCTGTCACCCGAGCGCTTCTGTCACCTGCCACAGCGTGCCCGCCATCGTGCCGGGCGGGCGTCGATGACAGGGAACAGCAAGGAGTTGGCCATGTCTGACTCGACCTATTCCAGCCACACCGAAGGCGTGACGGCTCAGCATGATTCCCATGCGGAGAGCGGCCACCGCGGCGGTTGCTCCTTGCCGGACGGCTCATCGGGCAGCGCCTGCGGCATGTCCCGGTTCGAGCAGGACATCCTTTCCTTGCTCTCCCGCGTCGTGAAGCGAGACATCGTTCCGAACCTGATCACCGCCAACCGCGTGATCGGGCAGGACGCGGAATCGCCCGCCGCCCAGGCATGGCATGATGGCGGCTTCAACGCCGAACGCGGGGAGCGCGACATTCATTTCACCAGCGCCAGCATCCGCATGGTCGATGTGGCGCGCTTCGTGCGCCTGCTGCGCAGCGCAGGGATCGATGCCGCGCCCGCGCTGGTCGAGGTGCTGCTGGCGCGCGGCATCGCGCGCAATGACATCTATCTCGATCTGCTCGGCCCTGCCGCCCGGATGATTGGCGACATGTGGCAGGATGATGAGTGCAGCTTTGCTGATGTCACGATGGTGGTGGGCCGCCTGCACAACATCCTCAACTCGCTGCGCGGGGAGCGCGTTGTCACGCAGTCGAGCCCGAACAGCCCCACGATCCTTCTCTCTCCCGCCCCGGGCGAACAGCACAGCTTCGGGATCGCGGTGGTGGATGCCGTTTTCCAGGACGCCGGCTGGCAGACCAGCCTGTCCTACACCAACGATGCCGACGACCTGATCGATCAGGTTTCCCGTCGCCGCTTCGATGCGGTCGGCCTGTCGCTGAGCAATGATTCGCTGTCCGACGTGCTGCGCGCCTCGATCATGCGGCTGCGCGCGGCCTCCGCCAATCCGGATCTGGTCGTTCTGGTCGGTGGTCCCGCCTTCGAGGCTGCGCCAGCGCTGTCTGCCTATGCCGGCGCCGATGCGATGGTAGGCAAGGGCGTCGCGGCCGCCGCGCGGGCGCGGGAACTGTTGCCTCGACATCTGGCTTTATCTGTATAAGTACATAAATCACGTCGCGACGTGATAACTGCCACCGAGCGTCTGGCCGCCACTGTATCTCCGCACGAATGCCCCGCCGCGTTCTGCGCGCTGTTCCGAGGGCTCATAGTGTGAAGAAGCTCGACCATCCGTCCAATGCGGTGGTCCACATCGACCCCGCGGTCGCTGCGCGGATCGTCATGGCCAGCGCCGACGTCGCTGTCATCATGGATCAGGCCGGGATCGTCAGGGATGTCCTGCTGGCAGCCGAGGCGCGCCTTCCTTCCGAGTTCGGCGCCTGGCTCGGACGGCCCTGGCTGGAGACCGTGTCGCTGGACAGCAAGCCCAAGGCCCAGCAATTGCTGGCCGACGCCGCAGCGGGCCTGCCCGGCAGGCTGCGCGAGATCAATCATATCGTTGCCGCCGGCGCCGCCACCGTTCCGATCCGCTATTCGGCGATGAAGCTGGACGATGCCGGCCAGATACTGGCTGTGGGCCGTGACCTGCGCGCGCTCGCCGGGCTCCAGCAGCAGCTCGTTCAGTTCCAGCAGTCGATGGAGCGCGAATATGGTCGCCTGCGCGCGGCCGATACGCGCTACCGCGTGCTGTTCCAGCTCACGGGCGAGCCGATCCTGATTGCCGATTCCAGCGGGCGGCGCATCACCGAGGCCAATCCGGCCGCGATCGCGCTGATCGGCCTGCCGCCGGGCCGCATCACCGGACGCGTATTGCCCAGCCTCTTCGCCGACAAGGGTGGCGACGCCCTGCAGGACATGCTCACCGTGGCCAGCAATGGCGGCCGCGGCGCTGCCTATGGCCTGACGCTTGCCGAGAACGGCGCGCGGGTCGCGGCGCAGGCCTCCCTGTTCCGGCAGGATGGCGCGGCCTGTTTCCTTATCCGTCTCACGGGCCCCTCCGATCGCGAGCGCGGCGACGGGCCGGCGACGACAGCCATCGAAGCCCTCATCGACCGTCTGCCCGACGCCTTCGTCGTCACCGATGCCGCCGGCGCGCTCCAGCGCGTCAACGGCGCCTTCCTCGACATGGCCGGCCTCGCGACGGCTGGCGCAGCCGTCGGCCAGAACCTCGATCAATGGCTCGGCCGCGCCGGGGTGGACTTCAACGTCCTGAAGGCCTCGATGCGCGAGGGCGGCGTGGTCCGCAATTTCAGCACCGTGCTGCGCAGCGCCTATGGCGCGGTCGACACGGTCGAGATTTCAGCCGTGGGCGGCATCGGCGACGCCGCCGACCATCTTGGCTTCATCATCAGGCCGGCCGGCCGCTCCGGTTCGGAGCCTGGGCCGTCCGCCCTGCCGCGCTCCGCCGAGGAGTTCAAGCAGCTGGTCGGCCGCGTGCCGCTCAAGGAGCTGGTGCGCGAGACCAGCGACATCATCGAGAAGCTCTGCATCGAGGCGGCCCTCGAAATGACCGGCAACAACCGCGCCTCCGCCGCCGATATGCTCGGCCTGAGCCGCCAGGGTCTCTACGCCAAGCTCCACCGCTTCGGCATCGGGGATCTCTCCGGGCAGGATTGAGCCGCACCGACGGTTCAATCGTTTCGCAGGCGCTGCGCGACAACCCTGCCGTATAGGTGTAAACACAAATTGACGCCTGCGGGCGTCAAATGTAGCGTCGTCTTCATGTCCGACGCCCCCGCCAGTTTGCCGGTGAACGCACGCGCCCTGCCCAGCCCCGCAGCGGTGCTGGAGCTGTTCAAGCCCATCACCTGGTTTGCGCCGATGTGGGCCTTCGGCTGCGGCGTTGTGTCCTCCGGCTTGCCGGTTGCGGAGCGCTGGTTCGCCATCGTTCTGGGCGTGCTGCTCGCCGGGCCTCTGGTCTGCGCGACCTCGCAGGCCGTGAACGATTGGTTCGACCGGCACGTGGACGCCATCAACGAGCCCGGCCGGCCGATTCCCTCCGGGCGCATTCCTGGCCGCTGGGGCCTGTGGATCGCGATCTTCTGGACGGCGGTGTCCCTGCTCGTCGCGGCGGCGCTCGGCCCCTGGGTCTTCTGGGCCGCCGTCCTCGGCCTTGCGCTCGCCTGGGCCTATAGCGCGCCGCCCTTGCGCCTCAAGCTGAATGGCTGGTGGGGCAATGCCGCCGTCGGCTTTTCCTATGAGGGCCTGCCCTGGTTCACCGGCGCCGCGGTCATGGCGGCCGCCGCGCCCGACTGGCGCATCACCCTCATCGCCGCCATCTATGCCGTCGGCGCGCATGGCATCATGACGCTCAATGACTTCAAGGCTGTGGAAGGTGACCGGGCGCTGGGCGTGCGCTCCTTGCCCGTGCAACTGGGCGAGGCGCAAGCTGCTCGGCTGGCCTGCTGGGTCATGGCGCTGCCGCAGGTTCTGGTGGTGATCCTGCTCGGGGGCTTCGACCGCCCCTGGCACGCGGCGCTGGTTGCGGGCCTGCTGGCGGCGCAGCTCGCCCTGATGCCGCGCCTGCTCTCAGATCCGCGCCGCTATGCCGCCTGGTACAATGCCACGGGCACCACGCTTTACGTGCTGGGCATGCTCGCCGCCGCCTTCGCCCTGCGTTCGTCATGAGGTCGCCCATGCGTTCCGCCTCGTCCCGGCCTGACCTGAGCTGGATCGGCATCGTGCGCCTTGGCCTGGTCCAGACCGCGCTGGGCGCCATCATCGTGCTCACCACCTCCACGCTCAACCGCGTCATGGTGGTGGAGCTGGCCCTGCCGGCGATTCTGCCCGGCCTGCTGGTCGGGCTGCACTATGCGTTGCAGGTGCTGCGCCCGCGCTGGGGCTTCGGTGCCGACAAGGGCCAGCGCGCCACGCCCTGGATCGTCGGGGGAATGGGCATGCTGGCGGGCGGCGGCTTCGTCGCCTCCCTCGCCACGGCGCTCATGAGCGTCAACCTTGCCGCGGGCATCGCGCTGGCCCTGGTCGGTTTCGTGCTGATCGGCATCGGCGTCGGCGCATCGGGCACCTCGCTGCTGGTGCTGCTCGCCAAGCGCGTGGCGCCCGAGCGCCGCGCTCCGGCTGCCACGCTGGTCTGGCTGATGATGATCTTCGGCTTTGCCGCCACGGCTGGCCTCGCAGGCCATTTCCTCGATCCGTTCTCGACAAGCCGCATGATCACCGTCGCAGCGATCCTGTGCAGCCTCGCCTTCCTCGTCTCCGTGCTGGCCGTGGCCGGCGTCGAGGGCCCGGCTGCGGCGCAGACGCAGTCCGAGGCGGAGCAGGAGATGCCCTTCCGCGCGGCCATCGCCGAGGTTTGGGCCGAGCCGCGCGCGCGCCTGTTCGCGCTCTTCATCATCATCTCGATGCTGGCCTATAGCGGGCAGGACCTGATCCTCGAGCCTTTCGCGGGCATCGTCTTCGGCTTCACGCCAGGCGGGTCGACCAAGCTCTCGGGCGTGCAACATGGCGGCGTCCTGGTTGGCATGATCTTCGTCGCATTGGCGGCTGGCCCTCTGGCGAAGGGCCGGCTCGGCTCTCTCGGCTTCTGGACCATTGCCGGCTGCGTGCTGTCCGCCATCGTGCTGCTCGCGCTGGTCATCGCCTCCAATGTCGGCCCCGCCTGGCCGCTGCGCGCCAATGTCTTTGCCCTGGGCGTCGCCAACGGCATCTATGCCGCCGCGGCCATCGGCTCGATGATGCTGCTGGCCGGCTCCGGGCGGCGCGGGCGGGAGGGCACGCGCATGGGCCTTTGGGGCGCCGGCCAGGCGCTGGCCATGGGCGCGGGCGGCCTCATCGGCGCAGGCGCGGTCGATGTGGCGCGCTGGCTCAGCGGCTCGCCCTTCATGGCCTATGCCGCCGTCTTCACGGGCGAGGCCGTCCTGTTCCTCATTGCAGCGCTCATCGCCGCCCGCGTTGCCGCGCTCGGGGCCGCCGCGCCCCAGCCGGCCGCAACCACAGTCGCCGGACCCCGTCACAGCATCGCCATCCAGGCCAACAGGGAGCCTTCCCGATGACCGTTCCGCACTTCGCCCGAGGCGATGCCCGCAAGGCTGATGCCCATGAAACCTATGACGTGGTCGTGGTCGGCGGCGGCCCCGCCGGCGCCACCGCGGCGGCTGATCTTGCCGCCCGTGGCCACAGCGTGCTGCTGCTCGACAAGGCCGGCCGCATCAAGCCGTGCGGCGGCGCCATCCCGCCACGGCTGATCCGGGATTTCCGCATTCCGGACGAGCTGCTCTGCGCCCGCATCAGCTCGGCCCGCATGATCCCGCCCTCGGGCCGCTTCGTGGACATGCCCATCGATTCGGGCGGCTATGTCGGCATGGTCAATCGCGAGAGCTTCGACGAGTGGCTGCGCGAACGCGCCGCCAGCCTCGGCGCGGAGCGTCGCCGCGGCTCCTTCGAAAGCCTGTCGCGCGATGACGATGGCGTCGCGGTCGTTCACTACACCCTCCGCGCCCAGGCTGAGGACCCATCCGGCGAGGATGGCTGCAGCGAGGGCGAGGCCAAAGGCGACGCGAAGACGGGCCGGACCGTGGCAGCCGCCATCCGCGCCCGGATCGTCATCGGCGCCGATGGCGCGCTCTCGGGCGTGGCCCGGGCCGCCATCCCCGGCGCTGACCGCATCCCCTTCGTCTTCGCCTATCACGAGATCGTCCGCGCGCCGGCCGGCGCCAGCGATGCCTACGACCCGGCCCGCTGCGATGTGCATTATGACGGCCGCTTCTCGCCGGATTTCTATTCCTGGGTCTTCCCCCATGGCGATACGATGAGCATCGGCACCGGCAGCGCCAACAAGGGCTTCTCCCTGCGCGGCTCGGTGGCCGAGCTGCGCAGCCATCTGGGGCTCGACACCGCGCAGACCATCCGCAAGGAAGGCGCGCCGATACCGCTCAAGCCCCTCAAGCGCTGGGACAATGGCCGGGATGTGATCGTTGTGGGCGATGCCGCCGGCGTCGTCGCGCCTTCCTCGGGCGAGGGCATCTACTATGCCATGGCCTGCGCGCGTTTTGCCGCCGATGCCGTTCATGCCGCGCTTAGCACGGGCGATGCGCGGGCGCTTGCCGGAGCGCGCAAGGCCTTCATGAAGGCCCATGGCCGCGTCTTCTGGATCCTCGGGATCATGCAGTGGGTCTGGTATCGCAACGACCGCCTGCGCGAGCGCTTCGTGGCGATCTGCAAGGACAAGGATGTCCAGCGCCTGACCTGGGAAAGCTACATGAACAAGGAACTGGTCCGGAAGGACCCGATGGCGCATGTGCGCATCTTCTTCAAGGATCTGGGCCACCTCATCGGGCTGGCCCGCACATGATCCGGAAACTCAAGAGCGCGCGCGATGAGTGATTATGTCGGCTCCAACTGGCCGGTCATTCTGGTGGCCGCAATGGCCGCCTTCGCGGTCGCGGCCGTGGGCGGCATGCTCACGGAGATCGGGGCCTGGTATCACTCGCTGCGCTTTCCTGCCTGGAAGCCGCCCAACTGGGCTTTCGGCCCGGTCTGGACCGTCATCTTCACGCTCTGCGTCGCCGCTGCCGTGATGGCCTGGGTCGGGGCGGAGAGCCGTGCCGCCCGCGCCGGGCTGGTCGCCCTGTTCGCGGTGAATGCGGGGCTCAACATCCTGTGGAACGTGCTGTTCTTCCGCTGGCGGCGTCCCGATTGGGCGCTGATCGAGACCGGAGCGCTGTGGCTCTCGATCCTGGCCTTGATCCTCTATGTCTGGCCGATCTCGCCGACGGCCAGCCTCCTGCTGGCGCCCTACATTCTCTGGGTCAGCATCGCCTGGGCTCTCAACCTGGCCATCGTCCGGCTCAACCCGCCCTTCGGGGCGGCCGGCCCCGCGCAGCCTTCCGACATCAGGAGCACCTGACATGGCGCGCCCCTTCCCCTTCCCCTTCACCGCCATCGTCGGACAGGACGAGATGAAGCGCGCGCTGCTGGTGGCGGCCGTGGACCCCACCATCGGCGGCGTGCTGATCTTCGGGGATCGCGGCACCGGCAAATCCACCGCCGTGCGCGCGCTGGCCCAGCTCCTGCCGCCGATGAAGGCGGTCGAGGGCTGCCCCTATCACTGCGACCCCGCCCGCACGGCCGGCCTCTGCCCCCATTGCAGCGGGCGCGACTGCGCGAGGCGGGAGACCTGCACCATGGCTGTGCCCGTGGTGGACCTGCCGCTTGGCGCCACCGAGGACCGGGTGGTCGGCGCGCTCGACATCGAGCGTGCGCTCGCCCATGGCGAGAAGGCGTTCGAGCCCGGCCTGCTGGCGCGCGCCCACCGCGGCTTTCTCTACATCGATGAGGTCAACCTGCTCGAGGATCACCTCGTGGACCTGCTGCTCGACGTGGCGGCCTCAGGAGAGAACCTCGTCGAGCGCGAGGGCCTGAGCGTGCGCCATCCGGCGCGCTTCGTGCTGATCGGCTCGGGCAACCCGGAGGAAGGGGAGCTGCGTCCCCAGCTGCTTGACAGGTTCGGCCTCTCTGTCGATGTCCGCACGCCCACCGACATCGCCATGCGCGTCGAGGCGGTGAAGCGCCGCGATGCCTTCGACCGCGATCCGGACGCCTTCGCCGAGGCCTTCGCCGCCGATGAGGAGCGCCTGCGCCGCAAGATCACCGCCGCCAGGAAGCTGGCGCCCACCGTTGATGTCGAGGATGACACGCGCCGCCGCGTGGCGGAGCTGTGCGTGGCGCTCGGCACGGACGGGCTGCGCGGCGAGCTGACGCTTCTGCGCGCCGCGCGCGCCGTGGCCGCGCTCGACAAGGCCAGGACCGCGACCATGGCCCATGTGAAGTCCATCGCCATGCCGGCCCTGCGCCATCGGCTGCGCCGCAATCCGCTCGACGAGGTCGGCTCCGGCGTCCGCATCGAGCGCGCCCTTGCCGAGGTGCTTGGCTGATGCCCGCGCCTGCGTCCCGTCCCGTGACATTGTGGGAGGACGCGCTCGCGGCCGCCGATCTGGCGGCCGTCGATCCCAATCTTGGCGGGGTCCTCGTCCGCGCGGAACCGGGTCCTGTTCGGGATGCCTGGCTTCAGCGCTTCCGCGCCGCCCATGGCGCCGGCCCGGTGCTGCGCGCCCCTGCCGATGTGGGCGATGCTGAACTGCTGGGCGGGCTCGATCTTGCCGCCACGCTCGCCACTGGCCGCAGCGTGGCGCAGCGCGGGCTTCTCGCGCGCGCCCATCGCGGCGCTCTGATCCTCACCATGGCGGAGCGGCTGCGCGCCGCCGCCGCCGCCGGGATCGCCGCCGCGCTCGATGCCCGCATGGTCGCCGCCGAGCGCGATGGCCTCACCATAAGGGCCGAGGCGCGTCTGGGCGTCGCCGCGCTGGATGAGGGTCTGGCGGAGGATGAGCGCCCGCCCGCCGCGCTCCTGGAGCGCTTGGCGTTCCATGTCGATCTGCGTGCCCTCAGCCATCGCGACCTGTCTGCGGCGCCGACCGAAAACGGTGATGTCGCGGCCTCGGTTCAGGCGGCGCAGGCAAGGCTGCCGCGGATCATGGCCGCTGATCGGCTCGTTGAGGCGCTGTGCGCCGCCTGCGCAGCGCTGGGCGTCGGTTCTGTCCGCGTGCCGATCCTTGCGCTCAAGGCCGCCTGCGCTGCCGCCGCGCTCGCGGGGCGCGATGAGGTGGCCGACGAGGACGCAGCGCTGGCCGCGCGTCTGGTCATTGCGCCGCGCGCGCTGCATCTGCCGCCCGAGGCTGAGCAGGAGGATCAGGCTGCCGAGCCGCCTCCGCCCGAGCCTCCGCCCGAGACGCCCCCCGATTCCCCCGATGACGACAAGGGCGAGGTCCGGGCCCTCGATGACACCGTGCTGGAGGCCGCGCTGGCCGCCTTGCCGCCGGGGCTTCTGGCGCGGCTTCAGGCCGGAGCGCAGCGCCTGCGCGCAGGCCAGACCGGCAAGGTCGGCGAGGCGCAGGCCACGATCCGGCGCGGCCGCCCTATTGGCGCCCGGCGCGGCGATCCGCGCTCCGGCGTGCGGCTGGCTCTGCTCGACACGTTGCGCGCCGCAGCGCCCTGGCAGAGGCTGCGCAAGCGCGGGCTCGACCCCAAGCTCCAGCGCCCGCCGGTGGAGATCCGGCGCGAGGACTTCCGCATCCGCCGCTTCCGCGACCGGAAGCAGACCACCACCATCTTCGTGGTGGACGCCTCGGGCTCCACCGCGCTTGAGCGGCTGGGCGAGGCCAAGGGTGCGGTCGAACTGTTGCTGGCCGATTGCTATGTCCGGCGCGACGAGGTGGCGCTGATCGCCTTCCGCGGCACGGGCGCGGACATTCTCCTGCCGCCCACCCGCTCGCTGCACCGCGCCAAGAAGGAACTGGCGGCCATGCCCGGCGGCGGCGGCACGCCGCTTGCGGCCGGGCTGATGGCGGCGGGGCTCATGGCCGACGAGGTGCGGCGCAAGGGGCGCACGCCGACGCTGGTGCTGATCACGGACGGCCGGGCCAATGTCACGCGCGAGGGCGTCGGCGGTCGTGCCAAGGCGCAGGATGAAGCCGCGAGCGCCGCCAAGGCGATCAGGGCGCAGGGCCACCGCAGCCTTCTGGTCGACAATTCCCCGCGCCCCGAGCCCCGCGCCGGCAAGCTCGCCGATGAGATGGGCGCGCTGTATCTGCCGCTGCCGCGCGCCAGCTCCGACATGATCTCGCGGGCGGTGCGCGCCAGCGGCGCCCCGGCCCCGGTGCCGCGATGAGCCGCCGCCTGGACTGGGACGTCGAGGGGGCTCACTGGCCCCACCGCGATGCAAGCCGCTTCGTCGCGGCGGGCGGGCTGCGCTGGCATGTGCAGGTGCTCGGCGATCTCGAATCGGCGCGCCCGGTGGCGTTGCTGCTGCACGGCACGGGCGCCAGCACCCATTCCTGGCGGGATGTCGCCCCCGCTCTGGCAAGGCGCTTCACAGTGGTGGCTCCGGACCTGCCGGGCCATGGCTTCTCGGGTGACGCGAGCTTCAACCAGCTGTCTCTGCCAGGCATGGCGCGGGCGCTGTCAGCGCTCATCAAGGCGCTGGGCGTCGAGCCGGCGCTGGGTGTTGGTCATTCGGCCGGCGCCGCGCTCCTGCTGCGCATGGCTCTGGACGGACTGATAGCGCCGCGCCTGATCGTCTCGGTGAATGGCGCCCTGCAACCGTTCGCCGGCCTTGCGGGGCAGGTCTTCGCGCCGATCGCACGGATGCTCGCGCTCTGGCCGGCGGTGCCCAGCCTCTTCGCCTGGCGCGCGAGCGATCCCCATGTGGTAGGCGATCTGCTCAGGCGGACGGGCTCGCGCATCGATGCCGATGGCGCGGCGACATATGGCATTCTGGCGCGCAACCCGGCGCATGTCGGCGCGGCGCTGGGCATGATGGCCAACTGGGACCTGCCCGGCCTCAAACGTGACCTCGCCCGTGTCGACACGCCCGTGCTGCTCATCGTCGGCGCCATGGATGCCATGGTCCCGCCCGATGATGCCGTCACCTCGCAGCGCGAGATCGGCGGCAGCCGCCATCTGCGCCTCAAGGGCCTCGGCCACCTCGCCCATGAGGAAGCGCCGGAGCTTGTCGTGCGGCTCATCGAGGATGCATTCGAAGGGCGCGCCCTCTCGCTTGCGCCGGCGGAGGGCCGCGAAATCACCGCCGCCGGGCCGGCCCTCGCCGGGCGCCGCAGCGCCGCATCCGGCTTCGCCACACCCCACAGGGACAATCCTTCATGACCGCACCCGTCCGCCATCCCCTGCCCACGAGCCAGCCCAAGCCGCGCGCCATCGTCATCGGCGCGGGCTTCGGTGGGCTCGCGGCCGCGGCGCGGCTCTGCGCGCGGGGCTATCAGGTCACGGTGCTGGAGAAGCTCGAACAGCCGGGCGGGCGCGCTCGCCTGTTCCGGCAGGATGGCTTCGCCTTCGATTCCGGCCCCACCATCATCACCGCGCCCTTCATCTTCGAGGAGCTCTGGAGCTTCTGCGGAGGCCGGCTGGCCGATGATGTCACGCTGGTGCCGATGGAGCCCTTCTACCGCCTGATCTTCGACGATGGCTCCACCTTCGATGCCTCCTCCGACCCCGCAGCCATGCGGCGCGAGATCGCGCGCCTCTCGCCGGGCGATGTCGCGGGCTATGAGCGCTTCTTCGAGCGCAGCAAGCTGCTCTACAAGGTCGGCTTCGAGGAGATGGGCACGGTGCCCTATTCCTCGCTGATGGATCTCATCCGCTCGGTCCCGGACATCGTGCGGCTGGAGGGTTACCGCTCGATCCACGCGCTGGTGGCCTCCTACGTCAAGGATGAGCGCATCCGTATCGCGCTGTCCTTCCATCCGCTGTTCATCGGCGGCAATCCCTTCAGCGCCAGCGCCATATACGGGCTCATCGCCTTTCTCGAGCGCACCCATGGCGTGCACTACGCCATGGGCGGCACGCACACCGTGGCGCAGGGCATGGTCAAGCTGATCGAGCGTCAGGGCGGCCGGATCACGTATCGGGCCCCGGTGGCCGAGATCACGCTGGATGGGCGACGCGCCACCGGCGTGAGGCTGGAATCGGGCGAGAGGCTGGAGGCCGAGATCGTCGTCTCCAACGCCGACAGCGCCTGGACCTACCGCAAGCTCCTGCCCTCCCATGCGCGCCGCAAGTGGACCGACGCGAAGCTCGATCGCTCGCGCTATTCGATGAGCCTGTTCGTCTGGTATTTTGGCACCAAACGCCGCTACGACGCCGTGCCTCACCACACGATCGTGCTCGGGCCACGCTACAAGGCCCTGCTCGACGACATCTTTGGCGCCAAGAGGCTGGCCGACGATTTCAGCCTTTACCTGCACCGCCCCACCGCCACGGACCCCTCGATGGCGCCGGAAGGCTGCGACGGCTTCTATGTGCTCTCGCCAGTGCCCAACCTGGCCGGCGGCGCGGACTGGAGCCAATTGGCCGAGCCCTATCGCCGGGCCATCGCCAAGCGCCTCTCGGAGACGCTGCTGCCCGGACTGGAGGACGAGATCGTGACCTCGCGGATCATGACGCCAGATGATTTCCGCGACGAGCTGAACGCAATCCACGGCGCCGCCTTCGGGCTTGAGCCGATCCTGCTGCAAAGCGCCTATTTCCGCCCCCACAACATGTCCGAGGACATCGAGAACCTGTTCCTTGTCGGAGCCGGGACCCATCCGGGCGCCGGCCTGCCTGGCGTCGTCACCTCCGCCCGCATCCTCGATCAGGTCGTGCCCCATGTTTCCCGCTTCGCCTGACCGGGCGCACGCCGCCGATATCGAGGCCTGCCGCGAGTTGCTGCGCCTCGGCTCGAAATCCTTCCACGCGGCGTCCCTGCTGCTGCCGCGCTCGGTGCGCGATCCGGCCACTGCGCTCTATGCCTTCTGCCGCGTGGCCGATGACGCGGTGGATGAATCCGCCGCGCCGGGCCCCGCGCTGATCCGCCTCCATGCCCGGCTCGACCGCATCTATGCTGGCCTGCCCGAGGATCACCCGGTGGACAGGGCCGCCAGCGTCACCGTGGCGCGCTTCGCCCTGCCGCGCGCGGTCATGGACGCGCTGCTGGAAGGCTTCGCCTGGGATGCTGAAGGCCGGCGCTATGAGGATCTCTCTTCCGTGATGGACTATTCGGCGCGGGTCGCGGCCACGGTCGGCGTGCTCATGACCGTGCTCATGGGCGCGCGGGCGCCGCGAACCCTGGCGCGCGCCTGCGATCTGGGCGTCGCCATGCAACTCACCAACATCGCCCGCGATGTCGGCGAGGATGCGCGCAATGGCCGGCTCTATCTCCCGCGCGACTGGATGCGGGAGGAGGGGCTCGATCCCGAAGCCTGGCTGGCGCGCCCGGTCTTCGATGCGCGGCTCGGCCGCGTCGTCCGACGGCTGCTGGGCGTGGCGGACGGGCTTTACAATCGCTCCTGCGCCGGCATCCGCGACCTGCCGCCCGATTGCCGCGCCGCGATCCATGCGGCCCGCCTCGTCTATGCCGAGATCGGCCGGCTGGTCGCCTCCGGCGGCTATGATTCGGTCTCCGGCCGTGCGGTCGTTTCACGCTCGCGCAAGCTGGCCCTGGTGGCCCGTGCCTGCTGCCCGGGCTGGCTGCTGCGCCACCACTCGCAGGATCCGGCGCTGGCCGAGGTGCAGTTCCTCATCGATGCGGTGGTGCGCGAGCCGCGCCTGGCGGTGCCCCGTGCGGTCGAGGGTGGTCAGCTCCTGCGGCCTTTTCGCGGATTTACGCGCCGCACCATCGGCGTCATAGAGCTTTTCGAGCGCGTGAAGCGCCGCGAGACCGAAGGCCGGCGCGGTGCGCCCGCGTTTCGGGGGCTGGCGCAGCACTGAAGCCCCGGACCATGCCGCCCGCGCCGGGCGGCCGCAAGCAAGGCAGGAGCGCGCGTTGGAAATCGGAACCTTGATGCTCATCGAGTTCTCGGCCTTTTTCGGCGGCCTCCTCGCCTTCGGCTTTCATCAGCTCTGGTCCCTGAAGAAGCTCGATCGCCTTGACCGCGAGAAGCGGGCGGCGGCAGGCGAGGGCGCCGATGTCGATCTCTCGCCACCGCCCATGCCGGGCTGGATGACGCGCCGCTGAAGCGAGCGCTCAGCTGCGGCGCGGCATCCGGAACGGCAGCAAGAACTCCACCCAGCGCCGCCGCAGCCGGTCAAGATCAAGGCTCTCATGCATCAGCGTGACGGCCTCCCCGCCAATGCGGCTCTTCACGATCGAGCGGGTGTAGAAGGGCGTGTCCTCAAGCGTCAGCGCCACCTGGGGCCGTGCGCCAGCGTCGCAGCGCGCATTACGGCCGATCAGCCAGTTGGCGCGCCTGAGCGCCACAGGCTCCGGCGCCTCGATGGGCTCCAGCCTGTCGCCGCGGGCGATGAGGCTCAGGTCAAGGCGCGTCCCGTCCCGCCTGAGCACATCATAATGGATCACGGAACCGGCGCTGGTGTCGCCCCGCGCCCAGTCCCAAGACGTGAAATCCTCCGCGAGGGGGCGCGATCCGGCATTGGTGTCGAGATAGCCTCGTCCCTGCCAGCGCTGCCCGGGCGCCTGCATGGCCACGCTGACGCGCGCGGACGGCGCGATGGGCCGCCACAAATGCCGACCTGCGGCGTCGAGCGCGAAGCTCTGCCCCAGCACGGCCTCCGGCGTCAGCACGATCTCGCCCGCGATGCGGCCCATGAACGGCATGGTGCGCTCGTTGACCGCGATGTGCAGCGATTGTCCATCCCAACGCAGGCTGGAAGGCCCTAGGCTGAAGCGGTCCGCGTCGCGCTGCAGCACGGCGCCCGTGCGCTCCGTCATCGCCCAGTGGTGGCCGCCCTTGCCGTAAAGCGCCACGTTGACCGCACAGTGCTGCTCGGGATCGGCCGCCCCGCGGCGCAGGGCGCGCGCGTAATAGGGCGAGAACACGCTGCCCACGAAGGCGATGACCACAAGCCCGTATTGCCCGTCATCGCTCAGCGCGTCGACATACCACCAGCGATAGCCGCCCGGGGCGACGGCCGCATCGAAGCCTGGTCCGCCAGCACGCTCTGCGCCGCCAGCCGCCCCGAGAGCGCCGCCATCGGCACGCCCGGACCCGGATGAACGCTCCCTCCCGCGAGATAGAGCCCCGGTATCTTCGTCCGCGCGCCGGGCCTCAGGAAGGAGGCCTGCCAGCCATGGCTCGCCTGTCCGTAAAGCCCCCCGCCCGTTGCCGGGAACAGGGCGTTGAAGCCCGTCGGCGTCGTTGTGGCGAAGGGCCCCTGATGCAGCGTCAAGCCGCATCTCGCCATCAGCCGCGCTGCCCTGTCTTCGCATCGCGCGATCTCCGTCTGGTTGTAGGCGTGGCTGTCGCCGTTGGCCGGCGCGTTGATGAGGCACAGCAGCCGCTCCGGGCCTGGCTGCGCAAGGCCGCCATCGTCGCGGTCCTGCGCGCAGATGTAGACGGTCGGCTCGTCGGGAACCGCGCCGGCGCGCAACTGGTTGAACTCGGCGCGGGTGTCGGTGCTGAAGAAGACATTGTGCCGGATCAGCGGGAACCCGCTTGTCCCGGCATGCCGGCAGCTGACGATGGCCGACAGTGAGCGCCGCTCCCGCCTTGCGGCCGGCACGCCCCCTGCCGCCGCCTCTCCGAGCAGACCCGAACCGAGCGCGGCATAATCTCCATTGAAGATCGCCACATCCGCCCGCACCACTTCGCCGCCGGCCAGCTCCACACCGTCCACCCCGCCCGGGCCGGTGCGGATGCGCACGGCATCCACGCCGAACCGGAAGGCCGCGCCCTTCACAACGGCAAGATCATGGATGGCGCGGGCCAGCGCATGCATGCCCCCCTCCACGCTCCACACGCCCGATTGCTCGGCATGGGCCACCAGCATCAGCGTGGCCGGCGCGAGGAAGGGCGACGAGCCGCAATAGGTGGCGTAGCGCCCGAAGAGCTGGCGCAGGCGCGGATCGGTGAAAGAGCGGCACAGCGCATCCCACATCGTCTCGAACGGCCTGAGCCGGAACATGTCGAAGGGGTTGCGCAGGCCATCGCGCATCATGTTCGCGGTGAGGCCGAGCATGCCGGGCTTTGGCGCCTGCATGAAGCTGCGGTCCAGCATGGTGTAGATCGTGCGCGTCTCGGCCGCGAAGGCGCGGAAGCGCTGAGCCTCCGCCGCCCCGGCGAAGACGCCGATCGCGTCGGCGGAGGGCTCGATTGCAGCATGAAGGTCAAGGCGCGGGGAGTCCGGCCACGCATGGCGCGCCAGAAGAGCCAGGGGCGACAAGGTGACATGCGCGTCAAGGCTCGCGCCCGCGCTGTCGAACAGCCCCTCGAAGACATGGCGCATGGTGAACACGGTGGGGCCCGCATCCATGGCCGCGCCGCCCGGCGCGAGCTGGCGCATCTTGCCGCCCGGCGCTGTGGCCCGTTCCAGCACGGTGACATCGAGGCCCCGCGCGGCAAGGTCCAGCGCGGCGGCAAGACCACCCATGCCCGCCCCGATGATGACGACCCGCCGATCCTGCATGGTCTGCTTTACCGCATTCGCGCCGTCGCGGGCAGACCGGAATGCCCCCAATTGACAGTCCGACTCCCTGTGTCCATTCTGTCTAACATTGCATCTGTCAACTTCAATTGACAAATGTGCGCCGCACAGGAGACCGTGGCCATGATGACGCGGATCGAGCAGGCCATGCAGGCTGCATTGGCCATCACCCAGACCTCCTGCCCTCCCAAGCTGGCGGCGGCGCTGCAATATGCCGTCTTTCCCGGCGGTCACAGGCTAAGGCCTCGCCTCGCCATCACCGTCGCCCGCGCCTGCGGCGATTCCGATCCCGCTGCTGCTGATGCGGCCGCCTGCGCCATCGAGTTCCTGCACTGCGCCTCGCTGGTTCATGACGATCTGCCCTGCTTCGACGATGCCGACATGCGGCGCGGCAAGCCTTCCGTGCACAAGGCGTTTGGCGAGCCTCTCGCGGTGCTGACCGGCGATGCGCTGATCGTGCTGGCCTTCGAGACGCTGGCGCGTGAAGCGGCGACCCATCCCGTGCGGCTGGCCGGCCTGGTCGGCATCGTCGCCAAGGCGGTGGGCGCGCCCCATGGCATCTGCGCCGGGCAGGCCTGGGAAAGCGAGCCGATGATCCCGCTTGCCGAATATCACCGCGCCAAGACCTCGTCGCTTTTCGCGGCGGCGACGTCGGGCGGCGCCCTTGCGGCCGGGCATGATCCCATGGACTGGCGCACGCTCGGCGAGCGTCTGGGCTGCGCCTATCAGGTGGCGGACGACATCCGCGACGCCGCCGACACGGCCGACGGCATGGGCAAGCCCGCCGGCCAGGATGCCGCGCGCGGGCGCCCCAATGCCGTTACGGAACTGGGCATGGACGGTGCCATACGCTGGCTCGACCGCCTCATCGCCGAGGCGGTGGAGGCGATCCCGGCCTGCCCGGGACAGACCGGCCTCAAGGCAGCGATCGAGCGCGAGGCTACCCGCTTCCTGCCGCCGGAGCTGTCGATCAGGGCCGCTTGAGGAGGCAGCATGGGCACTGTGCCGGCAATGCCGCTCTCCGCATGGGCCCGTCTGGTCGATGCCGCCTATGCCGCGCGTGACCGGCTGCTCGCCAGCCAGCGCTTCCAGATACTCGCCGCGCGTTTTCCATTGACGCGGCGCATTTCGGCGCGCAAGGCCCGGGCCTGCTTCGATCTGTGCGCTGGCTTCGTCTACTCGCAGGTGCTCTTCACCTGCGTGAAGCTCGACCTGTTCGAATTGCTGGCCCGCCGCCCCCTTGATGCCGAGGGAGTGGCCCGGCAGACGAGTCTCAGCCCGGCCATGTCCGAGCGCCTGCTGCGGGCCGCCGCCTCGCTTGATCTGCTCCAGCTCCGGTCAGGCGGCCGCTACGGCCTTGGCCAGCTTGGCGCTGCCATGCGCGGCAACCCCGGCGTGAAGGCCATGATCGAGCATCACGCGATGTTCTACGCCGACATGGCCGACCCGCTGGCGCTGCTGCGGGGAGAGGCCGACACCACGCAGCTCGCGCGCTACTGGCCCTATGCTGACGGCGCCGATCCGGCCGCGCTCGGCGCCGAGGCCGTGGCGCCCTACACCGACCTCATGGCCACCTCGCAGCAATTCGTCGCCGAGGATGTGCTCGATGCCTACGACATCGCGCGCCACCGGCGCCTGATGGATGTCGGCGGCGGCGACGGCTCCTTCCTGCGCTCGGCCGCGCGCCGTGCGCCGGCCCTTGCGCTCACCCTGTTCGATCTTCCCGCCGTGGTGGAGACAGCGCGCCCGCGCTTCGCCGCTGCGGGCCTGGGCGACCGGGTCACCCTTGCGGGCGGCTCCTTCACGGCGGATGCGCTGCCCGGCGGCGCTGACCTCATCACGCTGGTGCGCATCGCCCATGACCATGGCGACGAGACCGTCCGACATCTTCTGGTGGCGATCCATGCAGCGCTCGAGCCGGGCGGTTCGCTCCTGATCGCCGAGCCCATGGCGGGCGATGCCGGGTCCGCGCCCATGGCGGACGCTTATTTCGGGTTTTACCTCCTGGCGATGGGCAAGGGCAGGGCCCGCACGCCCGCCGAGATCCTGGCCCTTCTGGCCGGCGCCGGCTTCGTCGAGGCCCGCCAGATCGCCATGCCGCGTCCGTTATTGTCCGGACTGATCCATGCCCGTAAAGCGTCCATATAAGTGTCAGCACAAATTGACAGCTGAGGCCGTCTCGGTATCATGACATCAGGCCATTGGCCTGCACGAAGGGATCGGGTGTCGTGAAGAGCACCTACGCCATCATTCTCAAGGAGCCGCGCCACCTGGTCCTCGATCAGGTCGGGCTCGTGGACATGACGGATCAGGACGTGCTGGTCGAGGTCCTGTGGTCCGGCATCAGCACCGGCACGGAGCGCCTCCTGTGGAGCGGGCGCATGCCCCATTTCCCGGGCCTTCAGTATCCGCTGGTTCCAGGATATGAGACCGTTGGCATCGTGCGCGAAGCGGGTTCCGCTTCGGGCCGCGCGGCGGGCGAGCATGTCTTCGTTCCGGGCTCCCGCGGCTTTCGCGGCGTGAGCGGCCTGTTCGGCGGCGCGGCCCACCATCTTGTCGCCGCCGGCGCCAAGGTCCTGCCCATCGATGCGCGGCTCGGCGAGAATGGCGTGCTGCTGGCGCTGGCCGCGACCGCGCACCATGCGCTGGCCGGCGGCGCTGTGCCTGATCTCATCATCGGCCATGGCGTCCTGGGCCGGCTTCTCGCCCGGCTCGCCGTGGCGGCTGGCGGCAGCCCCACCGTGTGGGAGACCAATCCGCTCCGGCGCTCCGGCGGTGACGGCTATGGGGTCATCGATCCGGCGGCCGACGCCCGCTGCGACTATGCCACGATCTGCGACGTCAGCGGCGACGGCGCCTTGCTGGACACGCTGATCGCAAGGCTGGCGCGCGGCGGTGAGATCATTCTCGCGGGCTTTTATGAAACGCCGTTGAGCTTCGCCTTTCCGCCCGCCTTCATGCGCGAGGCCAGGCTTCGCATCGCCGCCGAATTCACGCCTGCCGACCTCGCCGCCGTGATCGCGCTCGCCGCGAGCGGCGCTCTCTCGCTTGAGGGGCTCGTCAGCCACCGCGCTGCGGTGTCCGACGCATCCCGTGCCTACGAAACCGCCTTCGCCGACCCGGCGTGCATCAAGATGATTCTCGACTGGAGAACCTGCCCATGAGCGTGACCACAACCCTGACGCCGCCCTCCACCAGCCATGCGCGCGAGGCCGCCCTGGCAGCTCACGGCGCAGTCGCCGCGCCAGCGCCCGGCCCGGACCTTGCCGAGGACGCCGTCCACGAGACCAGGACCCAGATCATCGCGATCTATGGCAAGGGCGGCATCGGCAAATCCTTCACCCTCGCCAATCTCAGCTACATGATGGCGCAACAGGGCAAGCGCGTGCTGCTGATCGGCTGCGATCCGAAATCGGACACGACCTCGCTCCTCTTCGGCGGCAAGGCCTGCCCCACCATCATCGAGACCTCGGCGCGCAAGAAGGCCGCCGGCGAGGAAGTCCGCATCGAGGATGTCTGCTTCAAGCGCGACGGCGTCTTCGCCATGGAGCTGGGCGGTCCCGAGGTCGGGCGCGGCTGCGGCGGGCGCGGCATCATCCATGGCTTCGAACTGCTCGAGAAGCTCGGCTTCCATGAATGGGGCTTTGACTACGTGCTGCTCGACTTCCTCGGCGACGTGGTCTGCGGCGGCTTTGGCCTGCCGATCGCGCGGGACATGTGCCAGAAGGTCATCGTGGTCGGCTCGAACGACCTGCAATCGCTCTACGTCGCGAACAATGTCTGCTCGGCGGTGGAGTATTTCCGCAAGCTCGGCGGCAATGTCGGCGTGGCCGGCATGGTCATCAACAAGGATGACGGAACGGGCGAGGCTGCTGCCTTCGCCGAAAGCGTCGGCATCCCGATTCTCGCGTCCATCCCCGCTGATGAGGACATCCGCAGGAAGAGCGCCAATTACCAGATCATCGGCCGCCCCGGCGACCGCTGGGGCCCGATGTTCGAGGAGCTGGCGCGCAATGTGGGTGAATCCAGGCCCATGCGGCCCGCACCGCTGAGCCAGGACGGGCTGCTGGGACTGTTCTCTGCCGACACCACGGGTCGCGACTACGTGCTTCAGCCGGCTTCGCTGGCCGACATGTGCGGCGGCGTCATCGCCGAGAAGCCCACCCTCGAAGTCATTTACGACGAAGCCTGAACGGAGCGCGGCTGCCATGGTCACGCTGATCGACAACCTGAACAAGACGCCGCCGCGATCTGCTGCAACCGCGCCCGTGGCCACGCCCGAGCCGGTCAAGGCTGCGCCCTCGCAAGCCGAGATCGCCGCCGCGACCAGGGCCGTGGCCACCTCCGAGGCGCTCGGCTCCGGCTGCCATGCCGGCCGCGCCGAGATGCGCAAGGCTGCCATCGCCGCCGGGGCCAGCGACACGCTGGCGCGCTATGCCGCCGATTATCCGCAGGGCCCGCACGATCAGCCGCAGAGCATGTGCCCAGCCTTCGGGAGCTTGCGCGTCGGCCTGCGCATGCGCCGCACCGCGACCGTGCTCTCGGGCTCGGCGTGCTGCGTCTATGGCCTGACCTTCACCTCGCATTTCTACGGCGCACGCCGCACGGTGGGCTACGTGCCCTTCAATTCGGAGACGCTGGTCACCGGCAAGCTGTTCGAGGACATCCGCGAGGCCGTGCACCTGCTCGCCGACCCGCACCAGTATGACACCATCGTGGTGATCAACCTTTGCGTGCCGACGGCCTCCGGCGTCCCCTTGCGCCTTCTGCCCGACACCATCGACGGCGTGCGCGTCATCGGCATCGACGTGCCGGGCTTCGGCGTGCCGACCCATGCCGAGGCCAAGGACGTGCTGGCTGGCGCCATGCTCAACTTCGCCCGCAAGGAGGCCGAGTCCGGCCCTGTCGCGGCCCCGCGCGGCGGACGCAACGACAAGCGTACGGTCACCCTGCTTGGCGAGATGTTCCCGGCCGATCCTGTCGGCATCGGAATGATGCTCGGCGCGCTCGGCCTCGCCGCCGGCCCTGTGGTTCCCACGCGCGAATGGCGTGAGCTTTACGCCGCGCTCGATTGCGCCGCAGTCGCGGCCATCCACCCGTTCTACACCGCCTCGATCCGCGAGTTCGAGGCCGCCGGTCGGCCCATCGTGGGCTCCGCGCCCGTGGGCCATGACGGCACCGCCGCCTGGCTGGACGCCATCGGCGAGGCGGCTCAGGTGTCCAGGGCCATGGTTCAGGCCGCCAAGGACCAGATGCTGCCGATGATCCGCGCCGCGCTCGCGGCAAGGCCGATCACGGGCAAGATCACGGTTTCCGGCTATGAAGGCTCCGAGCTGCTCGTGGCGCGTCTGCTGATCGAGAGCGGCGCCCATGTTCCGTATGTTGGCACGGCCTGCCCGCGCACCCCCTGGTCCGACCCCGACCGCGAGTGGCTTGAGGCCCGCAACGTCCACATCCAGTTCCGGGCTTCGCTCGAAAACGACCTCGCGGCGGTGGAATATCACATGCCTGATCTCGCCATCGGCACGACGCCCGTGGTCCAGCATGCCAAGGCAATGGGGATGCCTTCGCTCTATTTCACCAATCTGATCTCAGCTCGGCCGCTGATGGGCGTCGCCGGCGCGGGCTCGCTTGCCCAGGTGGTCAACGCCGCCATGGTCAACAAGGCCCGCATGGACGTGATGAAGGACTTCTTCGAAGGCGTGGGCGAGGGCCATGCGGCCGGGATCTGGTCCGACATGCCGCGCGACAGGCCGGAGTTCCGCAAGAAACAGCTGGCGAAGCTTGGCAAGACCGACATGGGCATGGCGGGGGAGATCGTCTGATGCTGGTGCTCGATCACGACAGGGCAGGGGGCTACTGGGGCGCGGTCTACGTGTTCTGCGCCATCAAGGGCCTTCAGGTCATCATAGACGGACCCGTGGGCTGCGAGAACCTGCCGGTCACATCCGTGCTGCACTACACCGATGCGCTGCCTCCTCATGAGCTGCCGATCGTGGTCACGGGTCTGGGCGAGGAAGAGCTTGGCCAGCATGGCACCGAAGGCGCCATGAAGCGCGCGCACAAGACGCTTGATCCGGGGCTCCCCTCCGTGGTCGTCACCGGCTCGATCTCCGAGATGATCGGCGGCGGCGTCACGCCCGAAGGCACCAACATCCTGCGCTTCCTGCCGCGCACCATCGACGAGGACCAGTGGCAATGCGCCAACCGGGCCATGGCCTGGCTTTGGAAGCAGTTCGGCCCGAAGAAGACGCCGGCGCTGAAGCCCCGCAAGGAGGGCGCCAGGCCCAGGGTCAACATCATCGGGCCCAGCTACGGCGTGTTCAACATGCCCTCCGACGTGGCCGAGATCCGGCGTCTGGTCGAGGGCATCGGCGCCGAGATCAATCTGTGCTTCCCGCTCGGCACGCATCTGGCGGACATCGGCCGGCTGGGCGACGCCGAGGTCAATATCTGCATGTACCGCGAATATGGGCGGCTGCTGTGCGAGGCGCTCGACCGGCCTTACCTGCAGGCGCCGATCGGCCTGCATTCCACCACCAGGTTCCTGCGCAAGCTGGGCGAACTCACGGGCCTTGATCCCGAGCCCTTCATCGCTCGTGAAAAGCACACCACCATCAAGCCGCTGTGGGATCTGTGGCGCTCGGTGACGCAGGACTTCTTCGCCACCGCCTCCTTCGCCATCGTCGCGAACGAAACCTACACGCGCGGCATCAGGCAGTTCCTCGAGGACGAGATGGGCCTGCCCTGCACCTTCGCCGTGCCGCGCAAGGCCGGCGAAAAGACCCTGAACGATCAGGTGCGCGATCTCGTCAAGACCAAGACGCCGCTGATTCTCTTCGGCAGCTACAATGAGCGCATGTATCTCGCCGAGTGCGGGGGGCGCGCCATCTACATCCCCGCATCCTTCCCCGGCGCCATCATCAGGCGGCACACCGGCACGCCATTCATGGGCTATGCCGGCGCCACCTACCTTGTCCAGGAGGTCTGCAACGCCCTGTTCGACGCGCTCTTCAACATCCTCCCCCTCGCGACCGCAATGGACGCGATAGACGCCACCCCATCGCGCCTGCACGAGGAGCTGCCATGGAGCGAGAAGGCCAGGTCCATGCTTGATCGCGTGGTCGAGGAGCACCCCGTCCTGGTGCGCATCTCCGCTGCCAAGCGCCTTCGCGACGCCGCCGAGCGCGACGCGCGCGCCACGGGAGCCGGCGAGGTCACGGAGTCGTCCGTGAGCCGCGCGCAGGATGTGATCTCAGGCCGAAATCCCGGCTAAGACCTTAAAATACAATACTTTTTGAATTAAAATTAAAAATTCATATGCCTTTTTTAGACCCTCGACTGTCAAATTAAATAGACAAAATAGCTGTCAACTCCGCTGGAATATGCTAGAAAAGCAATCAGAGGTGACTCATGACCGACATGCGACTTGAAATGCCCCGCTCCCGCGCCCGCAGCCATGACCGGATCGCTTTCCGGGTTCTGGTGGCGCTCACCTATCCGCTGTTCCTGGCCGCTGCGCTCATGTCACGCCTGGCGCCCTTCGGCCGCGGCCTTCTGGCTCGTCCGGCTTCCCCCATCTCGATTTTCGCGCAGGCCCGTCAGGCCAGCGAGGCCACCATCGCCTTCGCCTTCATGGGCTGAGGCGTGGCCCGGGCGACCGGGCCGCCAGCGATCCTGTCCGGGCGACCGGGCGGGCAGTCATCGTGGTTTCACGAGGGCGATCCCAGCCGCGCGGGATGGGCGCGGTAACGGCTTCGGCCAGTATTGAGGAGTCTCAGGTCATGGCTGACAGAGACAGGCAGTCCCTCACGGGACTGACAGAAGGTGAGGCACAGGAATTCCACAAGTTCATGATGCAGGGAACTTTGGGTTTCGGCGCTGCTTCGCTGTTCGCGCACATCCTGATCTGGATGTGGCGTCCGTGGTTCTGATGATCACTGAAACGTAGAGAAGGAGAATTCGACATGTGGAGAATCTGGCTGATTTTCGATCCGCGCCGTTCGCTGATTGCAATCCTCGGCTTCTGTTTCGCGATGGTGCTCGTCAACCACTTCGTGCAGCTCAGCACGCCGCGCTACGGCAGCTGGCTCAGCGCGCCTGTGGTTGCGAAGCGGTAAGGCAGACCAGGGCGGACGAGCTTCGGCGCATGCGCTCGAACTTGCCCGCCCTACTCGCCCACGGAGGCGAGAGAGATGTTTCAGGGTGTCCACGCGGGGGCCAACACGATGGCAATGCTCAGTTTTGAAAGAAAATACCGCGTCCGTGGCGGGACGCTGATCGGCGGGGACCTTTTCGATTTCTGGGTTGGCCCCTTCTATGTCGGCTTCTTCGGCGTTACAGCCGCGTTCTTTTCGTTCCTTGGCACCGTGCTGATCTTTTACGGCGCGTCGTTGCAAGGCACCTTCAATCCATGGACTATCAACATAGCGCCGCCAGACCTGAAATACGGGTTGGGATTGGCCCCGCTGGCCGAAGGCGGCCTTTGGCAGATCATCACCATCTGCGCCATCGGGGCGTTTGTGTCCTGGATGCTGCGTGAGATCGAAATCTGCCGCAAGCTCGGCATGGGCTTTCATGTGCCGTTCGCCTTCGGCGTCGCGATCTTCGCCTATGTGACCCTGGTGGTGATTCGCCCGTTATTGCTCGGCGCCTGGGGCCATGGCTTCCCCTATGGCATTTTCAGCCACCTGGATTGGGTTTCCAACGTTGGGTATCAGTCCCTGAACTTCATGTACAACCCGGCCCACATGATCGCGGTGACCTTCTTCTTCACCACGACGCTTGCCCTTTCGCTGCATGGCGCGCTGGTCCTGTCCGCTACCAATCCCAAGGCCGGCGAGCCGGTCAAAACCCCCGAGCATGAGAACGCCTACTTCCGCGATTTCATCGGCTATTCCATCGGCACGATCGGCATCCACCGACTGGGTCTGTTCCTTGCCCTTTCGGCGGGCTTCTGGTCAGCCATCTGCATCGTCATCAGCGGACCGTTCTGGACCCAGGGATGGCCCAGATGGTGGAGCTGGTGGCTTGATCTGCCAATCTGGTCCTGAGGGGAGGGACAAAATGGGTCTTCTGACAACCACAGACTACCAGAATATCTTCACCCGCGTTCAGGTCCGCGGACCTGACGACCTCGGCATCCCCATTGCAAAGGGCATTTACGAGCGCGGCACCAGGACGAGCCACAGTTACTGGCTTGGCAAGATTGGCGATGCGCAGATTGGCCCGTTCTATCTCGGCGTCTGGGGCCTGCTGTCGATTGCATGCGGCATCATTGCCTTCGAGATCATCGGTCTCAACATGTGGGCGTCAGTCAATTGGGACCCGGTGCAGTTCATTCGTCAGCTCTTCTGGCTCGGCCTCGAGCCGCCGCTGGCCAAGCACGGTCTTAATCCGTTCATCCCTCTGAACGAGGGTGGCTGGTTCCTGATGACGGGCTTCTTTTTCACGGCCTCGGTACTGTTCTGGTGGGCCCGCACCTACTCTCGCGCCAGGGCGCTTGGCATGGGCACCCACGTTCCATGGGCCTTTGCCGCAGCTATCTGGCTCATGCTGGTGCTGGGCTTCATCCGTCCGATCGCCATGGGTTGCTGGTGCGAGGCTGTTCCCTATGGCATTTTCCCTCACCTTGACTGGGTGCAGGCCTTCTCGATCCGGTATGGCAACCTGCACTACAATCCGTTCCACGCCTTCTCGATCGTCTTTCTGTATGGCTCCGTGCTGCTCTTCGCCATGCATGCCGGCACCATCCTGGCCGTCACCCGTTATGGTGGCGAACGCGAGATCGAGCAGGTCGTCGATCGTGGCACGGCTTCCGAACGTGCCGCCCTGTTCTGGCGCTGGACGATGGGCTTCAACGCCACCATGGAATCGATTCACCGCTGGGCCTGGTGGTTCGCAGTCCTCACCCCGATCACGGGCGGGATCGGCATCCTTCTCACGGGCACGGTCGTCGACAACTGGTACCTCTGGGCCCAGCACTATGGTTACGCCCCGGCCTATCCGATGGTGAACCCGCCGGTGGTCGATCCCAGCCTGCTTCCTGGAGCGGTGAAATGAGAGCCTTGACGCAAAGAACCGTTCGCGCCGCCGGTTTCGCCGCGCTGACCCTGGGACTCGGCATGCTGCTCGCCGGTTGCGATCAGTCCCCGCCCGACACCGCCCAGGTGGGCTATCGCGGCACCGGCATGGAGCAGGTCAAGACCGCGCGCACCGTCGCCGCGCTCAATGAAGTCAATGTGGCGCCGGAGGTCATCCCCCCCGGCGACCGCGATGGCCCCCGCGCCTCAACAATCTACCAGAACGTGAAGGTGCTGGGCGATCTGAGCGAGACCGAGTTCACTCGCATCATGGTCGCGATGACGGCCTGGGTCGCGCCCGGCGGCGTCGCCGGCTCCGAGCCGGGGCAGGGGTGCGCCTACTGCCACAATCTCGAGAACATGGCCGACGAGTCAAAGTACCAGTACAAGACCGCCCGCCGCATGATCCAGATGACGCGCGAGATCAACACGACCTGGACAAGCCATGTCGGCGCCACCGGCGTGAGCTGCTACACCTGCCATCGCGGCAACCCGATCCCGACCCAGACCTGGTTCACGGGCGGGGGGCACCCCAGGAATCTTGCCGATGGCGGGGGCTGGATTGGTGCGAATAACGGCCAGAACCTTGCTGGAAAGCACGTTGGACGGGCGTCCCTTCCTGCCGATCCGTTCACACCGCTGATCCAGTATGCCGAGACGATCCGCGTGACCGGCAAGACAGCGTTGCCGATAGCCAAGGGCGAAACGATCGCCGTCACTGAACGCACGAACGCGCTCATGAACCACATGTCGGAGTCCCTCGCCGTCAACTGCACCTTCTGCCACAACTCGCGCGATTTCAGTTCGTGGAAGGATGCGCCGCCGCAACGCGTCACCGCCTTCCACGGCATCCGCATGCTTCAGGATGTGAACAGCAGTTATCTCGCGCCGCTCAGCGCCACTTATCCGGCCGAGAAGCTCGGCCCCGAAGGCGACGCGGCCAAGGCCTACTGCGCGACCTGCCACCAGGGCGCCCAGAAACCGATCAACGGCGCTCCCATGCTGTCGGACTATCCGGAGCTTGGCGCCCCCCGTCCCTGACCCCGGGCGGCGACAGCAGCAAACACGGCCCGGCCCGCTTGACAGTGGGCCGGGTTTTTCTTTGCTGACGAGCATGCCCGCGCTTTACATGCCGCCCTCGCATTGACGAGACGCCAGCCGCCAACGTATCCCTCGTGCGAGGGCCCTTAGCTCAATGGTTATGAGACCTGTGCGCGGGTGCCTGGACACTGATTTAAGTCTCTGGTTCACTTCACTTGCGTGAGAGTCGGAGGCAGCACTGGTGCACCGGGTGATTGGGCAGGAGCAGCTTGGTTCTGGATCGGGCACGAGGTCGGTCTCGTCGCTTGAAACACTTTCGGCCCTGATCGATTGGTCACCGGTCATGACGCTTCTGGCACCTGTTCATGCCAGCGCGAAAGGTGAAGCCGCGTGGCCCCCGCTGTCGATGTTCCAGGCGCTGCTGCTGTCGGTCTGGTACGATCTGTCAGAAGTGAAACTGGCGGAGGCGCTTGACGACCGGGCGTCATTCCGGCGGTTCTGCGGCTTCTGTGGCACTGAACCGGTACCGGAGCGGACAGCGTTCGTCCGCTTCCGCCGCGCCCTGATCGGGGCCGGGCTGGACCGCGCGGTTTTCGAGGCGGTGACCGCGCAACTCAAGGCGAAGGCGGTCACGGTGAAGACCGGCACCATTGTCGACGCGACCATCATCGCCTCTGCCAGCGAGGACGACACACAAGCGCGCTGGGTGAAACACAAGACAAAGCCGGCCGTCCACGGCTTCAAGGCCCATGTCGGCGCGGATGCTGGTGCTGCGCTGGTCGAGGAGGTGTCGGTCACGCCGGCCAATGTCCATGATGGACGGGCCGGATTTGCGGCGCTTCCGCAGAATCCCGGCGAGGTGTTCGCCGACAGTGCCTATCGCGGCCAGGTCTTTGCCGAAGCCGTGCGCGCCAGGGGTGGAACGCCCCGCATCGTGGCCATCGCCATGTGGGGACGGGATGAGCAGGAAACGCTAGGCAGGCTCAAGGCCCACAACCGCCCCATCCATCAGGTTCGTGGCAGGATCGAGAAGATCTTCGGGACATGGAAACGAAGCTACGGCCTCAGGCGCATGCGATGGCGGGGAATCGCCAAGGCAAACGCCCAGGTCCTGCTCACCGCCATCGCCTGCAACCTCAAGCGCTCCCTGACAATCACAGCAAAACCAGCCTGACACGGGGTGGGGGAATAGCAATTCACCGGGCCCAATGGCTCTCAACAAACTTGTCAAAGCGTTGATATAAAATCGAAAATACCCACCCGCGCACAGGTCTCATCAGTGGGGGCCGATCAGCTCTAAGTCTTGCTCAATGTTCAAAGATCACATTCTGTGCAATCAAATCGATCACCCGCGCATCGCCACCTTTGCCTGATAGCGTTCAAGCGCGCCGATCAGCCGCGCCCCTGTGGACACATCGGCGCGGGCGCAGAATTCGGCCCAGACGGTGGGGAAGGGCAGGTCTTTGGCTTCTTCGGTCAGCATCAAGCGGGTAGTGTAATCCAGCGATTCCTCTGCCGCTTTCAGCCGCGCTTGCGGCAGCAACAGCGCGCGCAGCAGCGCCTTTTGCATGTTGCGGGTGCCGATGACCCAAGCCGCAGTGCGGCTGATGGTGGCGTCGAAGAAATCAAGCCCGATATGGGTGCGGCCCAGCAGATCGGCAAAGACCAGTTCTTGCGCCATGGCCAGAATATCATCGTTGAGCAGTATCACATGGTCACTGTCCCATCGCACGGGGCGCGAGACGTGCAGGAGGATCTCATCCACCGACAACGCCACCGATGACAGCTTGTCGGCCACGTTTTCGGTGGGGTGGAAATGGCCCATGTCGAGGCAGAGAATGGTGCCCTTGCGGATGGCGTAGCCAAGGTAAAACTCGTGGCTTCCCACGGTGCAGGATTCCACCCCGATGCCGAACAGCTTGGATTCCACCGCGTCGCGCATCTGCGCCTTGGGCAGCGGCGTGGCCATCATCGCATCGAGCGAAGCCTCCAGCCGCCGCCGCGCGGCCATGCGGTCGACGGGCGCATCCTTTGACCCGTCAGGCACCCAGATGTTGTTGATCACCGGGCTGCCCAATGCAACGCCCATCTGTGCGGCGATGTCGCGGCAGCGACGACCGTGCTCGATCCAGAAATTGCGGATGCCCGCATCGGGGTGCGACAGGGTCAGGTTGTCATCGGCCCTGGGGTGGGCAAAGAAGGTGGGGTTGAAATCAAGCCCCACCCCCTGCGCCTTGGCCCAATCGACCCAAGGCGCAAAATGCCGATATTCGATGGCATCGCGGTCGGGCATGTCGTCGGCATCCAGATAAAAGGCGTGCAGGTTCAGCCGGTGCTTGCCGGGAATTTGCTCGTAGGCAAATTCCAGATCGGCGCGCAGTTCGGCCACGTTGCGGGCGCGGCCCGGGTGGTTGCCGGTGGCCTGAATGCCACCGCCTGCGGTGCCGGATTTCCTCTCGAACCCTTTTACATCATCGCCTTGCCAGCAATGCATGGAAATCGGGATGGCGGCCAGCGAGGTGAGCGCGGATTCGGTATCCACGCCCCAATCCGCAAAGTGCTGGCGGGCGGAGTCGTATGCGTGTGCCATGTTGGCTCCCCTAGCGCGTGAACGCTTCCTTGTTGCCCGCATCCACATTCAGGATGTTGCCGGTGGATTTGGCGGTGAGGTCAGAGGCGAAGAAATACACCCCTTCGGCGATATCTTCGGGGAGAACCGAGCGTTTGAGCAGGGACCGCTGGCGATACATCTCCTCCAGCCCGTCCTTGTCGGTCCTGTAGGTGCTCGCGCGCTGTTCCAGCCATTCGCCAGACCAGATCTTTGATCCGCGCAGCACGGCATCGGGGTTGACGACATTCACCCTTATGCCCGCATCGGCGCCTTCGAGGGCAAGGCAGCGGGCGAGGTGAATCTCCGCCGCCTTGGCAGTGCAATAGGCACTGGCGTTGGGGCTGGCGGCGAGGCCGTTCTTGGAGGCAACAAAGATCACCGACCCGCCGATGCCTTGCGTGCGAAAGAGGCGGAAGGCCTCACGGCTGACAAGGAAATAGCCGGTGGACAGGATGTCCATGTTCTTGTTCCACAGCGCGAGGCTGGTGTCTTCGATCGGGGCCGAAGAGGCGATGCCCGCGTTTGACACAAGAATGTCGATGCCGCCGAATTCGACCGCCGCATGGGCATAGGCGGCGATCAGTTGCGATTCATCGGTGACGTTCATCGCCACGGTGCGCACGACATCGGGGCCAAAGCCCTTTACCATGCCGGCCGCCACGTCCTTGGCCGCTGCCACGTCGATATCGGCCAGCAGGACGCAGGCGCCTTCGGTCAACAGGCGCTCCGCCGTTGCCGCGCCAATGCCGCCCGCCCCGCCGGTGACCAGCGCCACCCGGCCTGCCAGCGCCTTGGGGCGCGGCATGCGTTGCAGCTTTGCCTCTTCCAGCAGCCAGTATTCGATATCAAACGCCTCTTGTTCCGGCAGGGCCTGATAGGTGGAGACAAGGCTGGCGCCGCGCATCACGTTGATGGCGTTGATGTAGAACTCCCCCGAGATGCGGGCGGTGGCTTTGTCCAGCGCGAAGGTGATCATGCCGACGCCCGGCACCAGATAGACCACCGCGTTGGGGTCGCGCAGCGCGGGGCTGTCGGGATGTTTGCAGCGGTCGTAATAGGCGGCGTAATCTGCGCGGTAAGAATCCAGCGCCGGGGCCAGTGTGGCGACGGTGGCCTCCAGATCGGGGGATGCCGGGTCAAAATCCACTACCAGCGGGCGGATCTTGGTGCGCAGGAAATGGTCGGGGCAGGAGGTGCCTAGCGGGGCCAGCGATTCGAGCATGGCCGAGCCGAGGAATTCGAGCACGGCGGGGCTGTCGTCGAAATGCCCGACCTTGTGCCGATCTTGCGAGACCAGGCCCCGGATCACCGGCATCAGGCGAGCGGCCACGGCGCGCCGGTCTTCGGCGGGCAGGGTCGGGCGGGTTTGCCCGCCGAAGGCTGGCTTGCCGGCAGATTTCGCATCCAGCCAATCCGCCGCCTGATTGATGATCTCAAGCGTGGTCAGGTAGCAGTCTTTCGCATCATCGGCCCAGGTGAACAGGCCATGGCTTTCCAGCACACAGCCGCGGGCCTGCGGATTGTCACGGCAGAATGCCTGCAGCCACAGCCCCAGTTCAAACCCCGGCTTTTTCCACGGCAGCCAGCCGATATCCGCGCGGAAGATCTCGGTGGTCAGCTCCTTGGAGTTGACCGAGGCGGCGATGGCGATGATGGCGTCCGAATGGACATGATCGACATGCTTGCGCGGCACATAGGCGTGCAGCGGCGTGTCGATGCTGGCGGCGCGCGGGTTCAGCGCAAAGGTGCAATGGGGCAGATACCCGACGATTTCATCCTCGAAGGCGAGGCCGCGATACAGGCCGGGCAGGGCGTTGAGCTTGTCCATGTAAAGCGTGGAAAAGCCATCCATCTTCATCGAGCCGATGTCACCGCCCGAGCCCTTGACCCAGAGCACCTCGACCATCTGGCCTGTCAGCGGGTCGCGTTCCATCACCTTGGCGCTGGTGTTGCCGCCGCCGTAATTCGTCACCCGCTTGTCTGATCCCAAGAGGTTGGAGCGGTAAAGCAGCTTTTCCGACTCGCTCATGGCAGAAGCGCGGGCTTCATCCCACAGATTTTGCAGCCGGTTTTCGCTAATGGTCATGAAATCCTCCTCGCCCATGGCGGCAAATGTGCCAGCCTTCTCCCTCCTGTCAATCATAAACAATCATGTTCAATCATTATACGGTATACAATGATGTGTCATGATCGAAACTGATTGACAGCAATCGTTTTCAATGGAGTATGGCGGTGCAGGGAGAGCGCGATGCACGAGAGCGCACGGCACAGGCTCATATTGTCAGCCATCGAAGGTCGGCCGGTGGCGACCGTCGCCGATCTGGTCACGCTGACCGGAACATCCGAGGCGACGATCCGTCGGGATATCGCCACCTTGCATGTGCAAAAGAAGCTGCGCCGGGTGCGGGGCGGGGCGGAATCGATCGCACCACCGCAGTTCGTCGGCATCAATGCGCGCCCCTTCAGTGTGAACGAAGGAATCCGGCTGGCGGAAAAGCGGGCGATTGCGCGGGCGGCGGTGGATCTGTGCGCGGATGGTGAGGCGATCATCATCAACGGCGGCACCACCACCTTTCAGATGGTGCATCCGCTGACGGCCAAGCGCTGCCAGGTGTTCACCAACAGCTTTCCGATTGCCGAGCATCTGCTCAAGCATTCCAAGAACACCGTGTTGCTGCCTGCCGGTGCGATTTACCGCGAGCAGAACATCATCCTGTCGCCGTTTGATGAAGACGGCAGCCGCCATTTCTATGCCCGGCGCATGTTCATGGGGTGCCGGGGGCTTGGCCCGCTGGGCCTGATGGAGGGCGACCCGCTGCTGGTGCAGGCCGAACAGAAACTGATCGGTCAGGCGGATGAGCTGGTGGTCTTGGCCGACAGCACCAAGTTTGCCGCGCGCTCCAGCCTGCTTTTGTGCGCGCTGTCACGCATCCACACCGTCATCACCGATGACGGCATTACAGACCGCGACGCCGCCATGCTGGAGGCCGCGGATATCAGGCTGATCGCGATCCATATCGGTATCGCGGACAGACGCGAGGACTGCACAGGCGACGCCTGAAGCGGATGGGAAACGGCTCATAAGGGAGGAACTGATGGGAATTCTGAAAAAGACACTGACGACGGCGGCGATTGCCACCTTGCTAATGACGCAAGCGGTGGCGGCGGAAAACGTCAAGATTGCGCTGGTGGTCAAGGCGCTGGGCATCGGCTTCTTTGAAGCCGCCGCCAAGGGCGCAAAAGAGGCGGCGGCGGAACTGGGCGGTGTGACAATCATCTACACCGGCCCGACCGACACCACCGCCGAAGGCCAGATCGAGGTGATCAACGCGCTGATCGCGCAGGGCGTCAACGCCATTGCGATTTCGGCCAATGACCCCGATGCCGTGGCACCGGCGCTGAAACGCGCGATGAGCCGTGGCATCACGGTGATTTCGTGGGATTCGGGCGTGGCCAAGGAAGGCCGCCAGATGCACCTGAACCCGTCGTCCAGCGCGCTGATCGGCAACACCATCATCAAGCTGGCCGCCGATCATATCAAAGGCACCGGCGATGTGGCGATTCTGTCGGCCACCTCGACCTCCACCAACCAGAATATCTGGATCGAAGAGGCAAAGAAGGTGCTGCCGAACTATCCGAACGTGAACCTTGTGGCGACGGTGTACGGCGACGATCTGGCTGACAAATCCTATCGTGAGGCCCGGGGCCTGATGGCCACCTATCCGAACCTGAAAGCCATCATCGCGCCGACCACGGTCGGCATTCTGGCGGCTTCGCAGGCGGTGAAGGATGCGGGCAAGATCGGCAAGATCAACGTGACGGGTCTGGGCCTGCCCTCGGAAATGGCGGGCGCGGTGGAGTCGGGTGCGACGAAAAGCTTCGCGATCTGGAACCCGATTGATCTGGGCTATGCGGCCACTATGCTGTCTTACAACCTGATCAAGGGTGCCACGGCCAAGCCGGGCGCGTCCATTCCGATGGGCCGGATCGGCGCGGCGGTTCTGGACAAGAACAACGAAGCGGCCATGTCGGACCCCTTCACCTATGACAAGTCGAACATCGAACAGTTCAAGTCGATCTTCTGATATGTCACCCGCCCCGGCTGGCTGCTCCGTCGGCCGGGGCATTTGCTCCCAAAGGAATCCGTGATGAAGCCCGTTCTTTCGCTGCGCGGCATTTCCAAGTCATTTCCGGGGGTCAAGGCGCTTTCAGACCTGCAGCTTGATCTTTACCCCGGTAAGGTGACTGCCCTGATCGGCGAAAATGGCGCAGGCAAATCCACCATCGTGAAGGTGCTCACCGGGCTGTATCAGCCCGACACGGGCCGCATCTTGATGGGCGGGGCCGAGGTGCAGTTTCCCACCGCACAGGCGGCGAGTGCGGCGGGGGTGACCGCGATTCATCAGGAAACCGTGCTGTTTGACGAATTGACCGTGGCCGAGAACATCTGGCTGGGTCATGCGCCCCGCACGCGGCTGGGCCTGATCGACCGCAGCGCGATGCGCGCGGGCGCGGTGCGGCTGCTGGAGGGGATTGGGGCCAAGCTGAACCCCGATTTGCGGCTGCGCGATCTGGGGATCGCGTCAAAGCATCTGGTCGCCATCGCACGGGCGCTGTCGATTGATGCGCGGGTGGTGATCATGGATGAACCCACGGCGGCGCTGAGCCACAAGGAAATTCATAAGCTCTATGAGCTGGTCGAAACGCTGAAGGCGCAGGGCAAGGCCATCTTGTTCATCAGCCACAAGTTTGACGAGATCTTCCGCATCGCCGACCGCTACACCGTGTTCCGCGACGGGCAGTTTGTCGGCGAGGGCGCGATGGGCGACGTGAGCGAAAGCGCTCTGGTGCAGATGATGGTGGGCCGGTCGGTCGACCAGATCTTCCCGGCGCGCCAGCGCAACATCGGCCCACCTGTGTTGACCGTGTCAGGCTACAGCCATCCGACCGAATTCGCCGACATTGGCTTTACCCTGCACCGGGGCGAGATTCTGGGGTTCTACGGGCTGGTGGGGGCCGGGCGCTCCGAGGTGATGCAGGCGCTGTTCGGCATCACCAAGCCCTCAAAGGGCGCGACGCGGATCGACGATTCCGTGCAGGTGATCCGCTCTACCTCTGAAGCGATTGCGGCGGGGATTGTCTATGTGCCCGAGGATCGCGGCAAGCAAGGCGCGGTCAAGGGCCTGCCGATTTTCCAGAATGTCACGCTGCCCTCCCTTTCGCGCACCTCGCGCGCGGGATTTCTGCGGCTGGCCGAGGAATTCAAGCTGGCGCGCGACTACACGCAGCGGCTGGACCTGCGGGCGGCGAGCCTCGATCAGGATGTAGGGCTGCTGTCGGGGGGCAATCAGCAAAAGGTGGTCATCGCCAAATGGCTGGCCACCAGGCCGCGCGTGATCATTCTGGACGAGCCGACCAAGGGCATCGACATCGGGTCAAAGGCGGCGGTGCATGAGTTCATGGCGGAACTGGCCGCAGAAGGGCTGGCGGTGATCATGGTCAGCTCGGAAATTCCCGAGGTGCTGGGCATGTCGGACCGGGTGATCGTGATGCGCGAAGGCCGGATCGTGGATGAGGTGACGGGGGATCGGATGACGCCCGAGGTGCTGGTGCGCGCTGCCGCCGGATTGGCGGTGGCGGCATGAACCTGTTGAAATCCCGCGAGGCGCTGCTGGCGCTGGCGATTCTGGTGCTGATCGGCGTGGTGGCGGCGCGGTTCCCGGCCTTTGTGCGGCCTGCCAATCTGGCGAATGTGTTCAACGACACCTCGCCGCTGATCATCCTGGCCATCGGGCAGATGATCGTGATCCTGACCAAGTGCATCGACCTGTCGGTTGCGGCCAATCTGGCGCTGTGCGGCATGGTGGCGGCGCTGATGAACGGCGCGGGCGTGCCGCTGGCGTTGATCCTGCCGGGGGTGATCCTGCTGGGCGCGGGTCTGGGCGCTGTGAACGGGGTGCTGGTGTGGAAGCTGGGCATTCCGTCGATTGTGGTTACGCTGGGCACGATGACGATTTTCCGTGGGTCGATCTTTTTGATGACGGGGGGCCAGTGGGTCAACGCGCATCAGATGAGCGACGGGTTCAAGGCGCTGCCGCGCACGGTGCTGATGGGCCTGCCGGTGATGAGCTGGATGGCGATTGCGCTGATCGTGCTGTTCACTGTGGTGCTGACACGCACTGCGCTGGGCCGGTCATTCTATGCTGTTGGCGGCAACCCGCATGCGGCGGTGTATGCCGGCATCAACGTGGGGCGCAGCCAGTTTGCGGCCTTTGTGATCTCGGGCGCGCTGGCGGGCCTGGCGGGCTATCTTTGGGTCGCGCGCTACGCGGTGGCCTATGTCGCTGTTGCGGGCGGGTTTGAACTGGACGTGGTGGCCGCCTGCGTGATCGGCGGCGTGGCCATTGTGGGCGGTGCGGGCACCATCATCGGCGCTGTCTTGGGCGCGCTGTTTCTGGGCGTGATCAAGAATGCGCTGCCCGTCGTCGGCATTTCGCCATTCTGGCAGATGGCGATTTCCGGCGCGGCCATTGTGCTGGCCGTGGCCTTCAATGCCACCCAATCGCGCGCCAAGGGTCGCATCATTCTCAAATCGGCCGAGGCAAGATGACCCCGCACACCCGTATCCTGCCTGACCGTCTACAATCGCCTGCCGTGCGCGCATTGCGCAGCTGGGAAGCGATTCTGGTCGCTGTGGCCATTGCGGTGTTTGTCACCAACAGCTTTGCCTCGCCCTATTTCCTGAATGCGTGGAATCTGTCGGATGCCACCTTCAACTTTACCGAAAAGGCGCTGATCGCCTTTGCCATGGCGATGCTGATCATCGCCGGCGAGATTGATCTTTCGGTCGCCTCCATCATCGCACTGGCTTCCACCGCAATGGGGGTGGCGATGGCGGCCGGGGCGGATACGCCGGTTCTGGTGCTGGTCGGGATCGGTACCGGGCTTTTGTGCGGGGCGATCAATGGCGCGCTGGTGGCGGGGCTGGGTCTGCCCTCTATCGTGGTGACCATCGGCACCATGAGCTTATTTCGCGGCATCGCCTCCATCGTGTTGGGTGACAAGGCGTTCACAGGCTATCCGGCGAGCTTCAAGTTCTTTGGGCAGGGCTATGTCTGGTGGGTGATCAGCTTTGAGATGGCGCTGTTTGCGGCGATGGCGGTGGTCTATTATCTGCTGCTGCACCGCACCAGTTTTGGCCGTGCGGTGTTCGCCATCGGCAATAATGCCACCGCCGCGCAGTTTTCCGGCATTCGCGTCGCGCGGGTGCGGTTCATCCTTTTCCTGCTGACCGGGGTGATGAGCGGGATTGCCGCTGTTTGCCTGACCTCGCGCCTGGGCTCCACCCGCCCCTCGATTGCGACGGGGTGGGAACTGGAGGTGGTCACGATGGTGGTGCTGGGCGGGGTCAGCATTCTGGGCGGGTCGGGCAGTATTCCGGGCGTGGTGCTGGCGGCGCTGATCATGGGCATGGTCACTTTTGGCTTTGGCCTGCTGAACGTGCCGGGGATCGTGATGAACATTTTTCTGGGCTTCCTGCTGATCGGCGTGATTTCGCTGCCCCGTCTGCTGCGGAGGAAATGATGCACAAATATGCGTTCAAGATGCGGCTGCATCCGGGAGCAGAGGCGGAGTATATCCGCCGCCATGATGAAATCTGGCCCGAGCTGGTGGCCCTACTGAAGGACGCGGGCGTGCGGGATTATTCCATCCATCTGGACCGGGAAAGCCGAATCCTGTTTGGCGTGCTGTGGCGGCGCGACGATCACGGCATGCACGATCTGCCTGCCCACCCCGTCATGCAGCGCTGGTGGGCGCATATGGCGGACCTGATGGAGACCCATCCCGGCAACGCGCCGGTGGCGGAGCCTTTGGTCACCGTGTTCCAGATGTCCTGACCCTGCCCTAACCATGCGCAACGTCGCCGTAGTTGATATTGGCAAGACCAATGTGAAACTTGCCCTCGTGCAGGAAGGCTGCCTGCAAGAACTCGCAGTCGTCACCAAAGCCAACACTCCGCGTGCCGGCCCGCCTTACCGGCATTTCGATTTAGCCGGTCACTGGAACTTTTTCCTCCACCATCTTGCCGCCTTCCATGCTCAATTGGGGGTCGATGCGATCTCTGTGACCACGCATGGTGCCTCGGCCGTTCTGCTCGATGCCGCTGACCAGCTCGCATGCCCTATGCTGGATTACGAAGATCCTGGCCCGACTTCGCTGGCCGCTTCTTATGATGCTCTTCGCCCTTCATTTGCCGAAAGTGGGTCATCGCGCCTGCCTTTGGGGCTCAATCTCGGCGCGCAGCTCCACTGGCTTCTTTCAGCACAAAATGAGTTTTCCGGGCTAAGTCGACACCTTTCGCGGATCGTCACCTATCCGCAATACTGGGGCTTTCTCTTGACGGGCGAGGCGGCCTGCGATCTGTGCTCCCTTGGGTGCCATACCGATCTGTGGAATCCCCGTCAGGGAGATTTTTCGCCACTTGTCGAGCGGCTGGGCCTGACCGGCCGAATTGCTTCGCCGCGACGGCCTGACGAAACGCTCGGAAATCTACGTCCAGCGCTTGCCGCCGCGACGGGCCTTTCTCCCAAGACACCGGTAAGCGTTGGGATCCATGACTCGAATGCCTCGCTTTACCCTCACCTCGTCTGCCGACAGGGGCCCTTTTCTGTTGTCTCTACGGGAACCTGGGTGATTTGCATGGCTATTGACGGTGATAATCGTCAACTCGATCCGTCCCGAGATACGCTTATAAATGTAGATGCACTTGGTCGTCCCGTCGCCTCAGCTCGCTTCATGGGCGGTCGTGAATTCGAACGCCTGAGCGAAGGCCACACCGGTCCCATTACGCAGGCTGATCGTGCTGCCGTGCTCGCCAGAAAGATGGCGGTGCTACCCGCAGTTGAAGCCAACTCTGGCCCTTTCCCTGGACATCGGATGCGATGGACGGCCCAGCCCGAATCTGTTGGCCAACGTCTTGTGGCCGTGTCCTTTTATCTTGCGCTGATGACACGCACTTGTCTTGACCTGATCGGCACCCGGGGCCCGGTAATTGTTGAAGGTCCCTTCGCGCGCAATTCCCACTATCTTGCAATGCTTTCTTCCCTGTCTCCAGAAGGCGTAGAAGCCGCTACCTCGGTAACCGGAACATCTGTAGGAGCGGCGCTTCTGTGCCTAGGCGCGGCACGGGCTCCCGACACGCAGCCTGTTCCCCGCCCAATTGATGCCGCGGACCTTTGCGCGTTTGCCAAGACCTGGCGGTCGCTGGTCGTCCGTGAAGAATTCGATTTCCGTTCAAGCCTGGGCGTATTTTGACTGTCGTTTGGGATATGGGCCGCCCAGCGCGGCGGTTATCGCAGCCATGATCCAGGCACAATAAAGCCTGAGCCATGCCAGCAGGAGCCGGAGATTATGGCCGGCTGCGGTGAGGATGACGTTAATCGCATCACCGCTCGCACCCTTGAGGGGGTTGCGCTCCATCAGGCCGTCGCTTTTGAGGTGACCGATTACCGGTTCGATGGCGTTTCGTCGCCGCATCTCACGACGGATCGTCGGTGAGACAATGCCCCGGGTGTGAGAGATCACGACGGTCAGGTCCTGACGCTCGAGCTTGTGACCGCGATATCCGCGATCGACATAGGCCCGCCGGACGCGTTGACCGGTGAGTGTTTCGACCTGGTCGATCTGGCGGGCGAGCGTGTGACCGCATCATCTTCGCGCTTCTGACCAAGGGCGTTGAATATCGAAAGCCCGAATGGACTGCGGCAGTGGAGCCTACCCCAACTGCTTGAAACAACATAGGACGAACAGGCTTCCGGCGCGGTCAACCGCAGCGCGCCGAAAGGACCAAGGTGCAAAATGATGACGATGACCACACGGGACGAAATCCCAACGCGAGACAAGCCGATTATACCAACGCACCCTCAAGTGCGCGCCGTTGTTTGGCTGCCCGCGACGCGGACTTCATCGAGGCCAGCGGCCAAATGTGCCGCAGCGAAAGGCCGGACATATGGGCGCACCGCCTCCCGACGGACAAAGTCTCCGCTTTATCCTTGGCCCGAAGGGGTCGTTCCACATATGGTAATATGAAACTGTAATGCTAGGAATTTCCACAGAATTCGCGACACGACCCGAGAAAGACGCGTCACAGCACCAGCGCTCTGGCCGCAGGAGCCTCATGTCGTTCACACGGCAAACTGCGACAATGACACGGGCTTGCCCGCCAGTCCTGGCCTCGGCGACAACGCCTGGTGGCAAAATGCGCAACCGGCCTCGTCATCAACGGCTTGCCGCGCCGCGCGCAAACCCACCAAAGCCCAAGCCGAAATCATCAAATCCCCATAGCGATCTGTTGCGGACCGCGGGTTCCTGCATGAGAGGCTTTCGTACGCCTCCGGCACCCGAAACCCTTCACCGTTCCGGTCGTTGTGCCGGTTGTAGCAGAGTTCCAAAAGCGGACTTCCGTGCGGACAGGCCAGGTTGCAGCGTTGCGCCAAGAGCGGTCTTGTGCACAGGTAGGCAACGACGACTCTGCGGCCGATTGCGGCTTGGCGTCGGGAAACTGACACCGCAATTTCTAACTTTCTCGTATTTCAAACACGCGAAAGTTGACATTTGGAGGCCGAGAACCTAACTTTCTCGTATCTGATATACGCGAAAGTTAGACTAATGGCCCTTTTCCTCGTCGGCGAGAACATAGACAAGACCCGCAGCCACTACCAGGCCGGGACCGGGAGGCTCGTCCAGCTGATGCGGGGCGTTTACGTTGATGCGGGCGATGATGTCGACGCGATGGTGATGAAGCATGCGGTCCGGATCGCGCGCTACCTCTATCCGCAGGCTTACCTGTCTGCCGCCACTGCCGTCCTGCTCGGACCGACACGCGACGGTCGTCTGTTCATCAGCGGGCGGCGGATTCAACGTACACGGCTGCGGGCCCTCGAGATCATACAGAACGCAACGCCCGCACACCCTTCCGTCGCCTCCGCCGTCGTCGATGACGGGATGGGCGAGTTCACCGTCACGGTCTCTGCATTGCGTCAACGCTTTCTCGAAGCATTCCGTATTCGCAGCGAGCACGCGCAGTCTCTTGACGAAGCCATGCGCGAGACGATCGTGCAGCGCCTCATCGAGGAATATGGCAGCGCCCAGAAAGCCGCCGACGCGGTGTGGACGCTCGCCCGCGAGAATGAGTGGTACCGCGAAGGCGAACAGGCCGAGCGTCTCCTCCTACGCCGCCCTGCCGCCGCACCCGCGCGGAACGAAGCCGCTCTGGACCTGATCGTCGCCTGGCATCAGAAACCGATCGGCAATCTCACCCACGACGGCTTTGAGTGGCGCTGGAAACCTTCCGACCAAAAAGGTCCGCCGCTTGTGCGCCAGACCGTGCCCGGCCAGCTGCCGCCCTTCATCGTCTCCCTGCTGCCTGAAGGCTGGCTGCAATTGGTTCTCGGCGAGCGCGACGAGCGCGCGCAGCTGCGCGCGGGCCGGCGCTACATGTCGAACATCACGATCGCCGAGACGCAAAAGGAACTGGCTTCCCTGCCCGCTGACATTCTCAGTACGTGCCTGTCCGCTTATAGGAACGGCGGTGTATTCACCGGCCGCTATGAAGGACCCGGCCGCACCGCCATCGAGGAAAGCTTTGAAGCCAACCTCGCCGCGATTTTTGCGCGCAGCGATACCCCGCGCCTTTCAGGGATACAGATCAAGGCCCCGATGTTCCTGGCACACGATGGCGCGCTCATTCCGAGCGAGGGCCGTCCCTTCACGCATATCCTCAAGCCTGCCGGCACCAGCGGCTTTGACATGCTGCCCATCATCGAATGGCAGGCGCTGACGCTGGGCGCGGCGGCGGGCTTTGAGGCGCCCGCCATGGCGCTCGTCGCGATGCCCGACGGCATGCCGCCCGCCTTGCTGGTCGAGCGCTTCGACATCCGCCGGGGTGACAATGATACGCGGTTCCTCGCGCTTGAGGATTTCGCATCGGTGCTGGGGGTGCCGACCTCTGCCAAGTATGACGGCACGATCGAGCGCGTCGCCCGCGCCGTGCGGCCTCTTTCAACAGATCCCGATGCTGACCTGCTCCTCATACTGAAGCGCGCGCTGTTCGCCTGGCTGATTGCCGACGGCGACATGCACCTCAAGAACCTGGCTCTCCTGAAGATCGCGGAGCCCGGCAGCGATACGTTCGCGAGCGTGCGCGTCGCGCCGCTCTATGACGCTGTGACCACCCGCGTCTTCCCGCGCCTTGCGCGCGACCGCATGGCCCTGAAGCTCAACGGCAAGGATGACCGCCTGCGCCGCGCCGACTTCAAGGCCCTCGCCGCCACCGCCGGTCTCAGGGCTGCCGACGCGGACGCGGCCATTGATGAACTGGCATCCGCACTCGCCCGCGCGCTAGGCGGCCTGGGCCCCGTGCCGCTGGTGGAGCCGGCCTCGCCCGCGGCGGACGCGGCGGCGGCCATGCGCGCGCTCGTCAAAGAGCGCCTTGAATCCCTCACCTAGAAGGAGGAACGCGATGCTCAAACTCCTGATCGATACGAGCGTGTGGCTCGACCTTGCCAAGGACTATCGCAACCTGCCGCTCCTCACGCTGCTGGGAGACCTGGTGGATCGTGACGAAATAGAACTTTTGGTGCCGGAAGTCGTCCGCGAGGAGTTTGACCGCAACCGGGCGCGTGTCCTCGCCTCCGCCAAGGCCAGCCAGGGAGAAGTCTTCAAGCGCGCCCGCAACGCGGTGCGCCAGTTCGGCAACGAAGAAACAAAGGCCGTGGTGCTGCGCGAGCTGGATGACGTCGCCCATAGCCTTGCCATTCACGGCGAGGCTTCGAACGAATCCATGCAGCTCGTCGAGAAGCTGCTTGAGGGTCCTGAACCGATCATTGCAAGCGTCATCGCCCGCCAGCGCGCCGCAAACCGGGGTCTTGACCGGCGGGCACCGTTTCACGGCAGCAAGCCGTTCGGCAATGCCCATCCGCCGTGCAGCGGCAGCCAGAAGCATCACGCCCCCGTCCGATGACAGCCGACCGCCGTCAAGAGCGGCTGTGATTTTCCTGCCTCCCACGGCTGGAAAAGTGAAGGGAAGTCCCGTAACGTCAGTCATGGCGGGTGTGGCTTGCGGAGATGGCGTGGCCCGGATCGGTGTAAACAGCCAAATCCTACACGATATCATACCTTTACGCTACATCCACCAACCCAGGGCGGTCTCAAATCTGAAGTGCATCACCGAGTTTCGATAGCTCAATCATAAAGACTTCCTCGGGTGTTTGGAAGCCGAGGACGGCGCGCGGTCTGGTGTTGAGGCTGTGGGCGATCCTGTCGAGATCGCGCTGGCTGTAGATCGACAGGTCGATGCCCTTGGGCAGGTACTGCCGGACGAGGCCATTGAGGTTCTCGCTGGACGGCCTCTGCCAGGGGCTGTGCGGATTGCAGAAGTAGACCGGCATGCCAAGGCGGCTGGTCAGTTCCTTGTGGCGGGCCATCTCCTTGCCCTGATCATAGGCGAGGCTGCGGCGCATCAATTTTGGCACCTTGGCAAAGGCTTTGGTGAACCCGTCCAGTGCCGCCTGCGCCCCGCAATCCTTCATCCTGGCGATCAGGGTGTAGCGGCTCTTGCGCTCGACCAGCGTGCCGATGGCGCTGGCATTTCCTGCGCCCTTGACGAAGTCGCCCTCCCAGTCGCCCGGAATGAGCCGATTGAGCGCATCTTCAGGCCGTTCGTGGATCGAAACCATGTCCGGCAGACGCCCCTGCCGGTTTGTCCCCCGCCCGCGTGCGCCGCGCGTCTTGTGGGCCTGGCGCAGACAACCGATCAGATCCTTGCGCAGCTCTCCGCGCGGGATCACGTAGATCGCCCGGTAGATCGTCTCGTGGCTGACAACGGGCAAGGAAGGACCGTTCGCATCAGGATCGCTCATGGCCTTCAGCTTGCCGGAAATCTGCTGCGGTGACCATGCAAGGCGCAAGTGCTTCAGCACATACTCGCGCAGCATCGTCCCCTCGCGCAGCTTGACCAGTCCCCGCCGCCGTCTGGCCCGGCAAGAAGAGGCTGCCGAGGAAGCGTCATATCCTTGCGCCGTGCCAGAACTGCGTTTGATCTCGCGCGATATGGTCGGTCCAGAGCGCCCCAGATGCCCGGCTATCCAGGACAGCTCCGACCTTCATTCAGATGCCGATGAATGAAATTGCGTTCCTCACCGCTGAGGTGATTGTAAACTTGGCCCATCAATCACCCGATAATCCGTCAGGTGATGCACTTCAAATGTGAGACGGCCAGGTAAAAAAATCTACGAACAATGAGAGTGACGTTTTTGACCTTACGAAACTCGAACAAATGAAGTTGCAACTTGGTTACCGCTACGCCGCCTTCATTCGCCTGTCGACAGGACAGAAAGCCGACATCGCCAATGTCCAAGTGACTTGGGTTTAATACACGCCGTAGATCCCACTCGACTAGTGTGAGCAATCAACGGACCCAAGTGGATTTTGCCCCTCCTTCAAATTGCTGCCGTAGGAAAACAAAGCACCGACATTCGTGCAACATTTAGAAGTCTTGGGGGTCTGCTAGCCAAGCACCTTACTCGTCTTGCAAAAGCCTAGAGCATTCCGCAACAACATACTCCGGCACGCTTTCAAACTTATGAGGATTGAGCTGCATGACATACTCATTTTCGATGTGGTACGACTCATTAATGAATTTTGAAATGATGTCGTCCTGATGTGCACCTTTGATAATTCTAAAGAGTTGAATTTTTTCGTATCCAACATCAGTTCCAAGGAACTTCGCTTTCATCACTCCATCGTCGTTAATTTCCTGTACTAGTGTGTTATAATCAAAGGACGGCATCAATTTTTTGATTGAGGTCTCTGCATTACGGTGACATGATATCAATTGCATTAATCACGCCTCACCCGCCTTTGGCTTCGGACCGCGCTTTTCCGGCGTGAGCTTGCGGCCGAGGCGCTGCTCCAAGGCCTCGAGGAAGTCCGCCGAGCCCATGGGGCGGCCGATCACGCCCTTCATCTCGAAGCCCGCCAGCGCCAGTTCTTCCTGCCGCGAGGGTTTGATAAGGTCGGCAAACCCCGAACCGGTGCGCTCCAGCACAGCGTTGACCTGCACCAGACCGTCATCGCGTCCTGCCAGATGCGCCGGCACGCTGCTCCAGCGCCAATCTTGCGCGCGCTTTGCCAGCTTCGCCTTGACCGGATTGAGCGCGAGATAGCGCACCGCCGCCAGAAGATACGCATCATCCATCGCGACCGATGAAAAGCGCCCCTGGAACAGATGCCCTGTTACCCGCGCGCGGGCGTTGAAGAAGGCGGCATAGCGCCGGTGCGCCTCCCCCACCGCGCGGGCCAGCCCGTCCTCGCTCATGGGCACCAGCACGAGGTGAATGTGGTTCGGCATCAGGCAATAGGCCCAGCACGCCACATCATGCGCGGCACAGCGCTCGGCCATCAGGTCCATGTACAGCTGATAATCCTCCGGCCCCGCGAACACCGCCATCCGGCGGTTGCCACGCTGCGTGACATGATGCGGAAGACCGGGGACTGTGATGCGGGACTGGCGCGACATGAACGGGAGCTTAACTCGATTGCCGAGCGCATGCAATTGATATCATGTCACCGTAATTGCCGCATGGACGAGCTGCGGATTGCAGCCCTTTCTCGTTCTGCTAAAACATATAATGGGGATTCCCATGGTGACGACCACGCTGCGGATTGCAGCCCTTTCTCGTTCTGCTAAAACCCTCGCCCTCCGTGGCAATAGACGGAAGCGGCTGCGGATTGCAGCCCTTTCTCGTTCTGCTAAAACAGTCATCGGCCAGCAGGGCGAAGTACGTATGCTGCGGATTGCAGCCCTTTCTCGTTCTGCTAAAACGGCCGGGTGCTGTTACACCCGGCCTTACCTGCTGCGGATTGCAGCCCTTTCTCGTTCTGCTAAAACACACATGCGTTGCGCAATCCGATATCGTTTGGCTGCGGATTGCAGCCCTTTCTCGTTCTGCTAAAACCGCCTTGAGCGGGCTTGTAGTGCTGCCCCCGCTGCGGATTGCAGCCCTTTCTCGTTCTGCTAAAACACAGTCGGATAGTCTTGCCGGTCCCTGCGTGCTGCGGATTGCAGCCCTTTCTCGTTCTGCTAAAACTTACGGGCGTTCTTATGATGCAAGCGCCTGCTGCGGATTGCAGCCCTTTCTCGTTCTGCTAAAACGACCAGTCGGGCAATGCGCGCGATGCCGCACGCTGCGGATTGCAGCCCTTTCTCGTTCTGCTAAAACGCCGCGCATCTCTAAAACCCAGCCGCAAGCGCTGCGGATTGCAGCCCTTTCTCGTTCTGCTAAAACAAATGGGAAAGCGTGCTCATTGGTCCCGATGCTGCGGATTGCAGCCCTTTCTCGTTCTGCTAAAACCCCCGATGCCGGGGTTCACGAACACATACTGCTGCGGATTGCAGCCCTTTCTCGTTCTGCTAAAACCATCCCGACCGCGATGTGCGCCAAGTTCAAGCTGCGGATTGCAGCCCTTTCTCGTTCTGCTAAAACTGTTGGCAGCGTCGCCAGCCCCGGTTACAAGCTGCGGATTGCAGCCCTTTCTCGTTCTGCTAAAACCGACGCACGATTGCAAGGGGCTGCGCTTTGAGCTGCGGATTGCAGCCCTTTCTCGTTCTGCTAAAACCGCCCTCGCGTAACCCTCTGGGAACGCGAGGGCTTTTCGCTTTCTTGGCTCAGAAAAGCTGAAGCTGCGAGGGGCCAAATGCAGGCTTGTCCCGTTTTTTCCCAACATACACTTTGATGCGGCCGAACTGGTTGTCCGTGATCGTGAGGAATCGTACTTCCCCCTTTTCGGGCACTTTTTCCACCATGCGCGTGGCGTGCATCTCGGCATTGTCGATGGACGCGCAGTGCCGAATATAGACGGAAAACTGCAACATGGTGAAGCCATCTTCCAAAAGGTCCTTGCGGAAGCGGGCATAAGCACGGCGTGCGGCCTTGGTGTCCACCGGCAGATCGAACATGGCGATCACCCACATGCTGCGCCACCCCCAGGGCTGGATGGGATAGGCCGGCGGAGCTTCAGCCCGCGCCATCGTCGAGCAAGTCAGGCGTCAGCGGCAGGCTTTCGGGCAGGATGAGCGAGCCGCGATCATTCCGCAGCAATGCCTTGGCAAGGCTGGCGGCAGATTGTTCGATTCCCAGCAGCAGCGGCCAGCGCTTGCCGCCCACGGCTAACGTTTCGTTCAAGATGGCGAGCAGGGCTGCACGGGTCGCCCGGTCGTCCAGACTTTTAGGCCTATCTGCATCCGCCATGATCCTGTGCACCTTCCAGTCCACGACTGGCCGCCACGGCTCCATCAGATCATCGGCAAGACAGAAGGGATTGGAGCGGTTGCGGTGCCACACGCCAAGCGAGGGGATGAGACCGGATGCTACCAGCGCGCGGGCAAAGGCGGCGCGGACGATGGAATAGCCATAATTCAACAGCGAATTGGCGTCATCGGCGCTGCGATCGCGGCGGAACTCCCTGCCGAACAACTTTGGCCAGTAGCGCTGCGCCCCCTGAGCCTCCAGATTGTCCGGGTCGCCCGAGCGCACGCGGCCGGCAAGCGCGGCAAGCCCGGCATCCTGTCCCGTCACCTCAGAGAGCAGGCGACCCTGCTGGCGCAGTTTGGCTGAGATAATCGCCTGCCACAGTCGCTTGCGCAGCGGAGCGCCGGCCTCCACTTGCGCCCAATGCCGCTCAGTGAGCGCATGGTGCCCGTCTATTGGCAGCATCATACCTGCTGGCAGGTGATCGCGGCCCGAAACGATGACGGTGGCCCCGGCCGTCAAGCATTCGATAAACACCGCCTGAGTGTAGCTGGCGCGACCATCGTCGATCACCAGCACGCCCAGGTCCTCAATCGGCACGGTTGCCTTCGGCAGCTCTGGCCGCTCTATCACCAATTGCCGGTTCGCGACCGACAGGCGCGTACCGGGAGTAGCGATCTCGATCGTCTTGCGAAGCATCAGTCGTTCGCCGGGCGGATACGGCCGATTGGGTCGACCGCCACCTTTCGTCCACCAGATTTCAGGATTGACGTTGCTGTGGGACGAAAAACCGTGTCTCCAGTCGCATCCTCTGCACGCCAGAGCACGATCGGCCCGGCGGACCAGGCGCTCTGGACGATCCACAAGCCCTGGAGCTTGCCATCAGGAAATAAAACGGTGTCACCTTGCGCCAGTGACATCACTATCGGCGCGCCGTCCAGTTCCTTCCGGATCACCGGCTGATGCCGTCTCAGCCGTTCGGCAGCCTCGAACAAACTCACGATCTCGGTCTCCACCCGGCCGTCGGGATGACGGTACACAGCCATATGATGATTGTTGCCAAGATCGGCATAGCCATTCTTCAAGGGTGCCATAAGCCTTTGTTGTTGCTTTGCGCGGATGCGCACCTTGCGGATCGGCGCGCCGCCGTCGGACACGGTGGGGTAGCCGTTGACGAACGCCTTCTTCGGGTCGCCGCCGTGCTCTTCCACCCATGCGCGCACGCAATCACGAACTTGGGGGTCTGGCCACGCGCCATCATCGGCCAGCAACGATTTGGTGAGCGCCTCAACTGGCTTGCGGGTGACGAACCAGCGATAGGCTATTCCAGTGCTGCCTTCGGCCGGGCCGGCGTAGCCGTAGGTCGTATCTTTGTGCAGCGGGCCGGACACCTTGCGGCGCACACGGTGAGAAACCACAATATCGGCAACCTTCCGTTCCGCCTGAGTCCTCACGTCCGGAAATGGTGGGTCCAGCGCCGGTTCGGGTTGCGGCATTGCAGCATCGCGCGCCTGGAACCAGCGGGACAAGCGCTGGGTGTAACCGGGATGCGCCAGCGCCACGATCAGCGCATCAAGTGCGTGGTGGCGATGATCGACCCGGGTTTTCTTGCCGCTATCGTGCAAAATGTTGTTTAGTCCCCAGTTATGCCGCAGCCGCGACGTGACCCGGCCTGAAAGGGTCGCTACGCGCACTTCGCCCGCATGGCCCAGATCAGGGAACAGCATCTTCAGGAAGCCTACTGCCTGGCGCGCGGCATAGCCGGTATCGGTCAACTGGCGGTCGGCAAAATCAGTCGGGATTTCGGTTGCCGCGAATCGACGGACCTTGATCGCCACACGCCCCGGCGGTCCCGCAAAGCCACGAACACGCTGGAGCGTGGCCTCCCACCCTGAGGTGTCGTGCTCGAACGCCTCGAAAGGCGTGCGGTTGGACTTACGCAGATTGAAGTCGCGGTGACAAAGTGTCTTGTTGGCAAAGCTGTCGTCCAGGGATCGCCAGCGTGGCCAGATATGCTCTACCTGAAACTCGCCATGATGAAACAGGGCGGCAAAGTCGATCATGCGCCCCGTGTAAGGGCATTGGCGATTGCACTCGTCCCACAGAAGCCATTTTTCAATGTCGTCACGGGAAGGCTGTGAAATGCCACCCTTCTGCAATTCTTCGGCTGCCTTCTTGCGTTGCTTCTCGCGGTCACGGTTGCGCTTCAGTTCCTCGGCGCGTTCGCGGGCGGACTTGCCCACATCGCGCGCCACCTCCACCCTGATGCGGTCCGGTCGACCGTGAACGGCGATAAGGTTGTTGACGACCTTGCGCAGTTCGTTCTGCACGCGCAGCACCGTCGGGTTGCGCACGGATTTCTGCCGGTCGATTTCTTCTTGGGAACCGTGCGGCCTTTTTTTCGGGTCACCGGGCGTCGGCAAGCGATCGACCCAACTGCCCGTAGGCTGGGCGCGAGCGGGAAACGTGCTGATGCGCCAGCCTTCTTCCTCAGGGCCGGCCAAAAGGGCGCCGAAGATCACCCCTTGTTGCAGGCGCGGCAGGAATTTCCAAAGGGCGTCTTCCGAAAATGGCTCCCACCCCGGCGCGAAAGTCAGCCGAGCAAGTTGATCCGCCTGTTCGTCGCTCAGAGCAAAGTCTGCCTTGAGACGTTCGCGCGCTGCGCCGCGTGCCTGCCGACGTTCCGCCTCGCGCCGGATGACGATGCGACCGCCTATCTGACCGTAATCGGCACCGTAGAGACGGTCATGGATTTCCCGGCGCATCTGCTCGCGCAGGGTCGGATCAGCCTTCCACCGCTCGCCCACGGTCGAAGCTAGCCGGTTTTCAAGCCGGTTGCCAATCAGCCCCTTTTCGCCGCCGCGTTCCAGATTGAACGTCGGCTTCTCCGGCAAATCATGCTTTCGCCAGTAAAGCTTGAGATGCCGGCGAATGCCGCCCCAACTCACACTGTCCTGGGTTCGCAGCAAGGCAAGAACCGCGGTACGCTCTTGCTCGTCCAGCGGGCGGGCGTTACCTTCCTCGATGCGCAGATTGTTGAGCTTTTCCAGCATGCGCTTTTCCTGCGCCGCCCAGGAGGCGGAGGCGGCAAGCTCCGCACCGGGCATAAAGCGGCACGCGCCAAGCGTCGCTTTCCGCCAGAACACCGGCTTCTGGTCGAAGATCACCTGCTCAAGCGCCGCAATGAAATCCACGTCGCGCAGCTTCGCGTGGTGCGGACTTTGAGCCCCCACGATGGCGCGGAACTCAACGGCGACATCTTCCCGCGCAAAATGGTGGCCGCGCCGGCGCTCTACACGTTCTGGAATCTCGGCGATAAAGGCGCCGAGCGTTCGGCCGGAGGCTTTCAGAGAGTTGCGGTCCTTCTCGCGTTGGGATGCCGCCTTCTGTTCGTCCGCACTCGGCGCGTCAGCCGCCTCGTCATAATCAGCACCCGTATCCTCAAGGTCGCGCCCACGAAAGTGCCGTTTCTGCGCCAAGTGATACAATGCGCGACCCAGTTCGGTGGCGCTTAGCACTTCAACTGTTGCTTTCGTTCGCAATTGCCATGGGTCGAGCGCCATGGCCTCCGCCCATCTCGAACCCGTCGCCTTGTTGAATTCGGGCAGCAGGCCCGCCGCGCTTAGGAATTGGTTGAGATCGCGTCGCCTTGAGCGGCGGCGACGCAGCTGGCGACGCATCATGCGCCTTTTCCTGCGTTCCTGATTCAATGGTATGCCGTCAGGGTCGCGCGCTTCCGGAAAGATGCGAACTCCCAAATGGACAACGTCACCAGTTCCGGCATTGCTGTCGATCCTGACGACAGCCGACCCGATCGACGTTGTACCGATGTCGAAACCGAATACGAGCTCTGATGCCATACTTGACCTCCCGGCGGATAATGCTAGCATGAAATCCTAGCAGAACGAGAAGGGGCTGCTTTTCGCAAGCAAAAGTCTCTTCGTGTGGGCTCGGCAACCCAAAGACAGGGCCGGTTTATTGCGGCGCTCTCGCACACGAGAGCGCCGCAATTTTTTGTGTGGGCGGTCTCAAATCTGAAGTGCATCACCGAGTTTCGATAGCTCAATCATAAAGACTTCCTCGGGTGTTTGGAAGCCGAGGACGGCGCGCGGTCTGGTGTTGAGGCTGTGGGCGATCCTGTCGAGATCACGCTGGCTGTAGATCGACAGGTCGATGCCCTTGGGCAGGTACTGCCGGACGAGGCCATTGAGGTTCTCGTTGGACGGCCTCTGCCAGGGGCTGTGCGGATCGCAGAAGTAGACCGGCAGGTCGTGTCCCGGTTCGTGGTGTAGCTTCTGACCACTGACCGCTATCGGGGTTGGCCCGGGCGGTTGATGTCAGGCGGCCACAGCGGGCATGCTGACGAGGGGATCATCGCTCATTGTGGCCAGAGTTTCCAGTGTCATGTAGCGGGTTCGCTGGACAGCCCATTCATCGTTCTGCTCAAGCAGGATGGCGCCGACGAGGCGGGTGATGGCGGCCTCGTTGGGAAAGATTCCGACCACGTCTGTCCTGCGTTTGATCTCGCCGTTGAGGCGTTCCAGTGGATTGGTGCTGTGCAGCTTCGTCGCGGTGCTGGGCTGGGAAGCTCATATAGGCGAGCACGTCAGGCTCGGCGCCGTCCATCAGAACGGCAAGCCTGGGCAGCTTCGGCCTGAGCTGATCGGCAACGGCGCGCCACTGCCTGGTGGCATTCACCGCATCATCCTGCGCGAAGGCGGTGGCGATGAAGGCGGAGACGACACGCCTGCCGCTCTTGCCGGCATGGGCCAGAGCATTACGCATGAAGTGAACCCGGCAGCGTTGCCATGTGGCGGTGAGAACCTTCGAGACGGCGGCCTTCGATGCCCTCGTGCGCATCTGAGACGACGAGCTTGACGCCGCGCAGGCCCCGGCGGGCGAAGCTTGCGCAGGAAGTCGGTCCAGAAGGTCTCCGCCTCGGATGGGCCGATATCCATGCCCAGAACTTCGCGGCGACCGTCGGCATTGACGCCCACGGCCACCGTGACGGCGACGGAGACGATACGGCCGTTCTGCCGGACCTTCACATAGGTCGCGTCGATCCACAGATAGGGCCAAGTCACCCTCGATAGGCCGGTCGAGGAAGGCCTTGCACCCGCTCGTCGATCTCCTCGCATAGGCCGCGAGACCTGGCTTTTCGATATCCCGCTCATGCCCATCGCCTTGACCAGATCGTCCACCGAGCGGGTCGAGACGCCCTGGATGTAGGCTTCCTGGATCACCGCCGTCAGCGCCTTCTCCGCCATGCGGCGCGGCTCCAGAAAACCGGGGAAGTAGGTGCCCTTCCTCAGCTTCGGGATGCGTAGCTCCACGGTCCCGGCCCGCGTCTCCCAGTCCCTGTCGCGGTAGCCGTTGCGCTGGGCAAGCCTGAGCACGCTCTTCTCGCCATGAGCCGCCCCGGTCCGCGCGCCCACCTCCAGCTCCATCAGCCGCTCGGCGGCAAGGCCGATCATATCCCGCAGGATATCCGCGTCGGGGGTCTTCTCCACCAGCGTGCGAAGGTTCATCATGTCGTCGGTCATTGGTCTTCCTCGGGGTTGGACGGTTGTCGCAAACCCGAGCCTCGCCCGAAGAACGATCAATGGCCACCGCCATCATCCCGGCTACTACGGCGCTGTTGACGGCGCGCAGCCGGGACGATGGCTACAGTCAAGCTACACCACGTACCGGGACGCCACCGGACAGAGAGAGTTCGCTTTCCTTGGAGCCGCCTTCGCACAAGCGAAGGAAGGCGGCGAGAAGGAAAGCGGACGAACGGGCTTTCCTTGGTGAGCAGGAGCAACTTCACTTCGCGGCAGCGAAGAACATTTCGTCTACCCGGCAAGCCGCTTTGAAAACGGTTCCGAGTGCGTTCATGTCCTGGGCGGCGAGGGCCATTTCACGACATTGTGCCAGTGCTGCAATGGCGTCTTGCAGGCTGGCTTTCGTGGTCTTCGAACCTGCAATCCCTTGGCAGAAACATGAGACGTCCACGGCAGCCGAAGGCGTCTTGATAACGCCATCCTGAAATTCTTTCACGTGGGATGCGGCCTTTTGCGTGACAGTCTTCGTGAATGCGGGCTGCTTCCCTTCAAGTCGAGCAATGACATTTGCCTTCTTGTTGTGCTGCGACGTTTCGAGCTTCGTTAATTCCGCAATGATTTCGGCGGTAGTCTTTCCCGAGAGATTCGCAAAGTAGTGCAGCGGGAGCCACTTGCGCGGCTGGCTGACAGCCGCTCGAATGTATTCCAACGGCTCGGCAACTGCGTTTTGATCCAAGAAAGCAGACAGAATGTCTTCTTGCGAGATTGCCTTCGGAACCAGCTTCGCTTGTGCCTCTTGTATGACGTTGACCGGCTTGACCTCACCCATGAGCTTCAGCGCTGGCGCGCCATTGACTTCGTCGAACTGGCCTTCGCGAATGAAATTGATCTGCTTTGCAAGCTCTTCGTCGATCAGGATTTCTCGGCCATCGGCTGCAAGGACATTCTTGTCAGTGTCCAGAATCAGGGCTTTGGCCGTTCCGATAGTAGCGATTTTCCCTGCCGCTTCGGCAAGCGCCATGCGGGCTCGGCGGTCGCGCTCTTCAAGCATCGACCGAAGGTCAGCGAACTTGATGCGGGCTGATTGTCCAGCGTAGCGGAAAAGGATGTCTCCTTCACAAAGCTCTCCCTTTCCTCCTCCATCGCGACACACGATAACGGGCCGGTCCGGGTGCAGATCGACGTGAATAAATCCAACGGTCAGGCCGTCGAGCACGAATGACCCTTTGGCGGTGATCCTTGGCGTCGGGGCGAGATGTGTCTTGGCCTTGTCGATCAGTCTGGCGATATCGAACCCATCGAAATCGCCATTTATCCCGGTGGCGATGCAGTCAGCATTCGAAACGCCAAGAAAGACATAGCCGCCCCGGTTGTTCGACAAAGCGGCAATCGCTCGGAGCAAGCCAAAGATGTTCTTCGCGTCAAACTCTTGCTTGCACTCATGCTGATCGGTTTCGCCGTCATGCAACTTCCATCGTCCGTCTGGCAGCTTGGCGAATAGGGCGCGTGCCAAGTCGGTTCGGCTGAGCGGTGTGGAAGGCGTCGCCTCGGGCACAGCAACTCCAACGGCTGAAGGTTTGAACAATGACAAGAAAGCTGCAAGCTCGGCATCCGTGGAGGCTGCAACGTTTGGTCCGTAGGAGCCGTCGCGAATTTGCGTGATGCGCCCGGAATTCACCGGGCGGTCCTGCCGGTTGAAATAGAACTGGATATCCCTGTTTTTCATCTTTCGGGCGAGCATCGCCCTAATGAGGCTGATTTCCTCGTCGGTGATGCTACGTTTCGGCATGTTATTGCGCTGCCTCGGATGCAATCGCATTGAACCACCCCCGGTTTGCCGGAGGCGGATTGTGTCAAGTTATGCGGCCATGGCTGGTTCGTCCAGCATAGCGTAATAGCGTGCCTCGGCTTCGGCGGGTGGGATGTCGCCGATGGGCCGCATCAGTCGGCGATGATTGAACCAGTCGACCCATTCGAGTGTGGCAAACTCGACAGCTTCGAATGACTTCCAAGGGCCGCGTCGGTGGATGACCTCGGCCTTGTAAAGCCCGTTGATGGTCATCATTCGCCGGGCCTCGCCGAAGACGTCCTCCAGGCGTGCCGCCCGCCCACCTTCGCGCGCGCGGGCCACCTCCCCAGCCTTGCCACCGCCCCAGCCTTGCCGTCGCCCCAGCCTTCCACGACCGACCCCGCACCGGCCACCACCACCGACTTGCCGGCGGAGATGGCCAGCGCATCCGGCCTCAGCCCAGGAACTCCGCAACGACGCGGTTGAACTTCTCGGGGTTCTCCATGAACATGAAATGCGATCCGCCCTCGTCGCCCTCAAAGATCACAGAGCGTCCGTTCGGCATCTGCTCTGCCTGCCAGACCACGGAGGACCAGGGCACAAGGCTGAGCTTGCCGCCGATGCACAGCGCAGGCAGGTTGATCCGCGCCATCACGTCGCGCCAGTCGTTGCCCACATGGTCGACCACCAGTTCCGCCGCTTTGTCGCGCGGCATCTCCATGTTCAGCGCTATGCTGGCCGTTATCATATCCCTGGGGCAATCGGGGGTGAACATGCCGGTGATAAACCCCGAGGTGACGGAACCATCGGCATCGGCGGCCAGCGCCAGCGCAGTGCCATAGGTCGCTTCGGGCGTAAAGATCGCCCCGGCTTGGGCACGCGTCTCGTCGTTGAGCACCGGGTTGTTCGACAGCGAGGGGGGTTCGTCGACGAAAACGAACCGGTCGATCCGCTCGGCGCCAAAGAGGTCATAAAGACCCCACAGAACCGAACAGCCCATCGAATGGCCCATCATCACCGCCCCATTCAGATCCAGCGCCTCCATCACGTCGCGCACGTCCTTAGACAAGCGATAGACGCGATAGCCAAAAGCGGCATTCTCGGAGGCGCCATGGCCGCGCAGGTCGATCGCGATAACGCGGTGCGTCCTGGAGAAATGGTTGATCTGGTGGGCCCATTGCGCTGCTGTCTGCGACCAGCCGTGCACCATGACAAAGGGCTTGCCCTCGCCCGCCTCAAGGTAACTCAGCGTCACGCCGTCGCTTGTCTTGATCTGCCGTCTTGTCGCCTTCGTCACTAACATCCCTGTTTCCCCCTGATATGTCGGTCGTTGTGTAGACCTCGGAATTATCCTGCCCTCTGGCCTCGTGTCCAGTGCAACTGCTGCCCGGTTTGCTCCGGGAAGTTGAAGCTGCCCGATTGCCGGCGCGCCCGGCCCGCGTGCCGGTTTGGCGCGGCAAGCCGGAAACCCCGCCAGCCGGCGGTCCAACATATGGAACCCGATCACGCCGGAGGGCTCAGAAGGGCCGACCGACGCACCCAGGGGGCAGGGGCTCCAGCTGCGGGGGACGATGAACTCATGCTGCACCGGTTCATCCCCACGGGCGTAGGGAACACGCAAAGTTCAGCAAGTCGCTCATTGCGCTGGGCAGCTCATCCCCACGGGCGTGCCCAGCCGCTTGTCAAGTTATACATGCACATAGACTGATCGTCGCGACGAATTGGGCGCAACGCTCCCTATGGGTCAGACAGAAAGAAGGCACTTGACCGCAGGGTCGTTCCACATATGAGAACCCTCTATTCCAGCAAAGCTGAACCTGCTCAAGGATTTCCGTGTGCGGGCGTCCATAATGGAACCGATGGAGGTTCCCGATGGCACGACGCAAATCCCCCCCGCATTCCTGACGCGCTTCTGGGCCAGCTTTTGTCTGGAGCTGATCCCAGAACGGCCTTCGCTCGGTGGAAAGCCATCACCGCCGTGCCTGATAACGGGATCGGTTGCAGGCCCTTTTGCGGACCGCAGACATCAAGCTGACAACGCCTTCAGCATATCACGGCTTTTGCGCAAGGATCCACTTGACGATCGCTTCAGACTCATCCGGAGAGACGTTGGCTTGAGCTGGCATAGGCAGCTGTCCCCACTTGCCACCCCCGCCCTTGATGACCCTTTCGATCAACATGGTGGCCGCGGCTGGATCATCGGCATATCTGGCTGCAATGGCCTGGAAGGACGGGCCAAGCATTTTCCGTTCGAGATGATGGCATGCACCGCAATTCTTGGCTCTGGTCAATTCCGGGCTGGCCGCAGCCGCGCCAGACACGAGTACAGCGTAGAGCATGATTACGATGCGACGAGTACAAATCATGGATTTTTCTCCAGATGCGTCGATAATGAGTCTTGCAGATATCTATTTCGTCACGCAGGAAGCTGATCGCGCCGAATGAGTTCATGGGCCTGTACGGCAGCCGGATCAGGCGCCGCGACCTCTGATTCACGCGGGCAGGGATAAACCGGAACATGAACACAGTTGAGAAGGGCCGCATTGCCTGATGAGCAATGCGGCCCTTCTCTTTTTCAAGGTCAGTTAGCCTTCAACTGGTACACGTCACCTTGATCGGTGGCGGCATACAGGTGCCCATCCGGGCCCTGCACAACCGAGCGGAAACGTCCCGCTGGCATCGGCAACGATGCTATCGTGCGCGTCGAGGACTGGCCGTCAGCCGAGATGTTGAGCACGTCGAGGCGGTTCCCGACCGGGGTTCCATGAATGCCGATGCCCATGTAGCCCACGATCATGCGCCCGTTCCAATCCTTCCACTGAGCTCCGCTCAGGAACGTGCATGATGACATGCCCTGGGAGAGCACCTCATTGTTCCAAGCAGGCTTCATGGCATTCGGATAGGTCTTCGTGTCGGTCATCGGCATGGCGGCGGCACGTTCTTTGGGGTCCATGGCACCCATTTCATTTGGCGAATAACCGCAGTAGCCATCGGTGCAGTTACCGCGACCTGCCATATTGGGCCTTGGATCCCATCCGCCGTTTCCACCAGCCACAAGCGCAGTCACTTCATCACTGTGCCAGGGGCCATTTTCTGCAGTGAAGGCCTGGTTGGTGCCGGGCCGGAAGCATATCCCCTGTGGATTCCGATGCCCATAGGTATAGACGCGGGCATCAAAGCCTTGCGGCGCATTGTTGCCAGGCGCAGCCGCACCGTCGCGGTTGATGCGCAGCACCTTGCCAGCGAGTATTGTGGGGCTCTGCGGTCCGGGGCCGCTGTGAGTGTCGCCGGTGGTCACATATAAAAACCCATCACCGGGACTGAAACGCAAGCGCCCGCCGTTGTGGGCGCCAGGGTCTCCAAAGGGGTGGCCACTGGCTGCAGGCTTGTAGGCAATGTCCGTCACGATATCGGTGCGGTTCGACACGCCCGTCATGTCAGCGTTCACCGTGTATCGGACAACCCGGTTGGACGCTGGCGGTGTCATGGTCGAGGCGGAGTACACGTAGACGAAACGGTTTGTCGCGAAGTCCGGATCGACCGCCACTCCACTCATGCCAGCCTGGCCACTGCAGAACAAGTCGGACGCAGTTGCGGGGAAACCTTTTGAATCCTTGATTCCGATCAAGGGGTTTATGGTGCCGGACGGCATACGAACGGACAATCCGCGGCACTTTTCTGTAAAGAACATGGTGCTGTCAGGGAGGAACGCCATGTCCCATGTCAGATCACGTCCAGTCATGATGCTCGTTGATGTCAGTCCCGGCGTGCCGGATTGGCTTTGGGCTATGCCAGGGGCTCCAAAACTTGCAGCAGTAAACAGAGCAAAAGGCAGAAATGCCCCAACAAATCTATTCATTTATGTCTCCTCCAGTGTTTTTATTGCCAACTCATCTGAAAAACGACTACAGCATTTCATGCCAGAGGTCATCCTTCGATGGGCTCAAAAACGTATAATAAAGTCTAACGCTACGCAATCATGAGGTTTTGCATAGCTGCAATTCAGTATGCTCCTGCAGCCTTCGACCTGCCAAATAGCCGCCGGGCGGCTGAGAAAGCGGACACAAAACAACAAGGCTGCGATCGACTGGACTTCCGTTTAAGGATGATGGTCTGTCGGGCGCGCCCAGCCTTGACGAGGTGCATCAGCAAAGGCCTGGTCGATTCTGGCGCATTCGGGATCGTGCCACGGAGCCGCATATCGGCCGTCGCGCGCGCCTGGACCGTCGCCTCTGCGATCATTTTCCGGAGGCCGTCCAGCCCCATGAAAATGGCAGAATCGTCCCTGATCCGCTCCTCGTGTCTGGGGACAGGCCTCGCTGACGCGAAGCAACTCCCGTTGCGCTCTCGCGCCTTGACCCGAAAAGTGGGGCGGGTCTCCGATCAGGTCACCCGTGTCCCCGGCGGACATGATGGGCCAGCATCGGTTGGAAGCCTCAGGTCATGAGGTCAAGAGAACGCCCTGTATAGGTAACCCTTCGGAATCGAGGCGGAATCGGCAATGGCAATCTCAAGCATCTTTCCATGGAGCGGAGAGAGCGTGCACGCAGGGTCTGTCGCGGCGGCATCCCCTGCGAAAAGCATGGCCTGGCAGCGGCACCCCCCGAAATCACGATCCTTGCGGTCACAGCTGCGACAGGGTTCCTGCATCCAGGCCGTGCCGCGGTAGGCATTGAAGGCGGCAGAATTCTGCCAGATGTCGGAAAGGCTCCTGTCCCTGACGTTGTCGAACACAAGGCCCGGAATTGTCTCTGCAGCATGGCACGGAAGGGCCTTGCCTGATGGCGTGATGTTCATCAATTGCGCGCCCCAGCCGCCCATGCAGGGCTTTGGATAGGTGGCATAGTAATCCGGGGTGACGCTGTCGATCACGAGCCGCCCCTTGGTCCGGGCGCGCTCATGAGCGACATCAGTGACCGCCTGATCGACCTGGTCACGGGTGGGCATGAGTTGTCCACGGTTGGCGACAGCCCAGCCGTAATACTGCACATGGGCGATCTCGATGCGTGCGGCACCCCAGTCCTCAGCCAGCCGCACCAGCTCCGGGATCTGCGCCACATTGCCACGATGCACGACCGCATTCACGGTGAGGCGCAGGCCGAGACGCGCTATCTCCGCGGCAAGCAGGCGTTTTGCCGCCGCCGCGCCCTTGAAGCCGGCGACAACATCCGCTGCGGCTGCGTCGACGCCCTGTATGGATAGCTGCACATGATCTAGGCCTGCTTGTGCTGCCCGCACGAGGGCATCTGGCGTGAAGCCTACGCCGGACGTGATCAGGTTGGTGTACAGTCCGGCCTTGGCAGCCTCGGCGATCAGGTCAGCGATGTCGGGCCTCAGCATCGGCTCGCCGCCGGAAAAGTAGATCTGCAGAACGCCCATGGCGGCAGCTTCCGCAATGATCCGCTTCCAGGTCGCGGTGTCAAGCTCGCCCGAGCGGCGCTCGAGTTCCAGCGGATTCGAGCAATAAGGGCATCTGAGAACGCAGCGATGGGTCAGTTCCGCCAGCAGCCCAAGCGGAGGCTGGACCTTCCGATCGAGCCGCTCGCCCGCCGAGGATGGGGCGCTCATCAGGCGTCCGCCACAGGTTCGAGCATGCGAAGCTCCATGAGGTGTGAAACAAAGTTCGAGACATCGTTGCAGATTTCGTCCAGCGGGGCATGGAATGCTTCGGCCAGTTCCTGTGTGATGGCCGCGATCGTCCGTCTCCCGTCAATCCGCTGCAGGATCTCGACGGCCACATCATCCGGCTCGAAGACCCTCTCCGGTCCCAGCAGGAACCACTTCTGGCGCACCTCGTTGAACCGCAGTTTAACGCCGCGGGGCAGCCTGATGATGCTCGCGGCGTCAATTGCGGCCGTCATGCAGACGTCTCCAGCCGATAGGCTCCGGGCGGCGGATGCCCCGGCTCCAGATAGGCGTGGTGGAGCGCGTCAAGTTGAGCCCAGAGCACATCGCACTTGAATTCGAGCGCCTTGATGGCAGCCCTCTGCTGCTCCGCCGTCGTCGCATGCGTTCTCACATAGTCGATGGCGAAATCCACATCACGGGCAGCCTGCGTCGGGCGCTTGTCGAAATACGCCATCGTCTCGTGCGTGATGAATGAATAGTTCGCGAGCATGCCGCTGACCCGCTCGCGAATGATCTGGGGAGAGAACATCTCGGTTAGCGATGAAGCGATGGCCTCCAGAAGACTCTTTTCCCTTACAAAATGCACATAAGCTTCAACCGCGAATTTCGTCGCAGGCAGGACGCCGATGCCGGCCTCGACATCTTTGTTGCTGAAGCCGAAGCTTGCCGTCAGTTTCTGCCACCTTGCGAAGCCTCCATCGCCTTCGTGCTCACCATCGTGATCGACGATGCGCTGCCGCCAGCTGCGCCGAAGCTCGGGCGTCGGCAATCTGGCCAGCAAGGTGGCATCCTTCACCGGGATCATTGCCTGATAATAGGACCGGTTCAGCGCCCAGGCGCCCACCTGCTCACGCGAGAGCTTGCCGTCATGGAGCAGGCGATGAAACGGATGCAGATTGTGATAGCGCGTGGCGCCGACATTCCTGAGCGCTTGCTCGAGCTCTTCCGGTGACATCCTGGCAGTCATGGTGTGAACTCCATACCGTCTTCTGCAACCACCCAGCCAGCAGCCGTGACCTGTTGATGTTCAGGCGAACCATCAACGATCATCGGGTTGCTGTTGTTGATGTGCAAGAATACTTTCTGGCGCACCTCCAGCGTCGAAAACGCCTCAAGCGTGCCGCCCGGACCGCTGACCGGCATATGACCCATGCGGCGACCGGTCTTTGGGCCCAGTCCGAGCCGGATCATTTCATCGTCGGTGAAGAGCGTGCCATCAAAGAACACGAGCGTTGCGCCTTTGATGCGGTGACGCAAGGCCTCGGTCATCGCTGCGCATCCTGGGATGTAGAGCGCCTTGCGGCCCGATCCAGCTTCGATCGAAACACCCACGGTCCGGCCATCATCGATCTCGGTCTCTACCGTCTCTCCCTCGCCCCACAAGGGCGCTTTCCCGGGCACGGAGAACAGTTCGAGCTCGATGCCTGGCGCCGGACTGAAGGGCTGGTCAGGCTGCACCTCGATGCGCTTCACCACATCATCCGCCATGACCTGAAACACCGGGTTCCGGCGCAGGGCTTCCAGAACATGCGATGTTGCAAGGACCTTGAGAGGCCAGCGCTCTCGCAGGCCAAGCAGACCCGCCACGTGGTCGACATCGGCGTTGGTCAGCACGACGGCTGCAATAGGACTGTGCCGGAGGCCGCCTTGCGGGTGGAGAGGCGGGTTCGCCATGATCTGTTGGCGAATGTCAGGAGACGCGTTGACCAGCACCCATGTGCCATCGTTGCCCTTGAGCGCCAGGGATGACTGCGTTCGCGGCTTGACGCGTGAATCGCCCGCCCAAGCCAATTGGCAAACCGGGCACCGGCAATTCCATTGCGGGAAGCCACCACCGGCAGCTGACCCGAGAATGCGAATCGCAGGAGACGCATCCATCGGATCAGCCTCCGGAGACTAGATCTCGGCGTCGGCGTAGGTGCTGACCTCGCATCCGCAGGACTTCTCAACGATGACAGGCTTTTTCCAAGTGCGCATGGGTTTCCTCCTCGTACTGAACGTGACAACCACGACAGCAACAAGACTATGATCACAATCCGCATGCATGGCAAGTGTTGGTGGCGTTGTCGTTCAGGCCTTGTCAGGTTTACTTCTGTGGTCCGCAAAGGTTCTATAGCCGATCCCGTCAACAGGCGGAGGCGGTGATGGCTTTCCAATGGGCGAAGGCCCGGAGCCTGTGCAGGTTGAAGCCAAGTGCGGAGCGACTTGAGCCGGGCAGGAAGAAGAGATTGCGGACGGGGGATAAGGGCCCGATAGCGCCCATCTCGCTGGTTGACGCTGCTTCCTTGGTCACCGCCCTGCCGCCGACGATCCAGCGCATCGCCGGATCACGCCCGAGGCGGTCGGCATCATTGACATCCTCGTATCCGGCGAGACGACCAAACACCGATTGCCGGAACTGCGCCGCACCCGTTGAGACGAGGATAGCCGAATGGCTCATGTGCCCGGTTTTTCTGATGATCTTTTCCAAGGCAAGCAAGTCGTAGTCACCGGGGCTGCCGGGGGCATAGGCCGTGCCATCGTGGCGGCATTCGCTGCCTGCGGTGCCGACCTGATCAGGATTGACCGCTCGGAAGCCGTCCCCCAAGGCGAACAGGGCTGGATCGGCTGCGATCTTGCCGACCGGGCATCGCTGCAGGAAGCTGCGGCCCGCATCTCGGGCCCGATCGCGGCCCTGATCAACTGTGCCGGAGTATTCCGCCGGATGCCCCTGACCGAGGCGGGGGCTGAGGCCGAATGGGACAGGACGCTTGCCATCAACCTGACCGCGCCCTTCCTTCTGACCCGGGCGTTGGTTTCGCAACTGAAAGGGGGCGCTGTTGTCAGCATAACCTCGGTCCGCGCTGAAACATCGGCCGAGCGCGCCTCAGCTTACACGGCGTCGAAAGGTGGATTGGCCGCCCTGACCTTGGCGCTGGCCGACGAGTTGGCCCCTTTGAACATCCGCGCCAATGCGGTTGCACCCGGCGATGTTGACACGGTGATGGGGCAAACCGATCCGGCTATATCAGCCAAGCTATTTGCCCGAACCCCTCTGAAACGTATGGCACGTCCAGAAGAGGTAGCGGCCGCCTGTGTATTTCTTGCTTCGCCGCTCGCCTCGCACGTTACCGGCTCAACCCTTCGCGTCGATGGCGGATTTCTTGCGGTGTAAAAGAGAACGATGAACCAGCAATCCTCCCTGCGTGAAGACACGGAATCTGTCTCATGGATGCTGACGGGGAACAGTCCTCAGCTTTCCTTCATTGCCGATGCTCCAAGATACCGAGTTCCTCGGCCCTCCCATATCCAGGTGAAGTCGTAGTTCGTCATTGGGCCGTCGGGGGCCTGCCGTCCGGAGCCGTTCTCCAGCATCTTGGAGCCAGGCGATCACCTTGTCCCGGCCCCTGGCCGTCTTTGCAGGGTGGCGTAGCTTGACGAACTGCCAGAAAAGGCGAGCATCGATCCGTTTCAAATCGACCCGATCTTGGAACGGCGCACGTCACCTTGCCCGGCGGCACACGTCACTTTGCCCGGCGGCGCCGGGCGTCCTCGATCGAAATCAGGCTGGCCTCGCCGCCCTCGGTCAAGCCGGCAGCCTCGACCGTGATTGCGCGATGGCCGCGCGTGCGACGCAACTCCGGAACGATCTTGGCCAGCGCCTCAAGGGCGACGCCCTCGTCGAGCGTCTCGACGGCTGTGCGGCACCGGTCGATCATCTGCCTGACCAAGGCGCCGTCGACGACGCGGGTCCGCGCCACGCGCAGCCACGGATCACCGGTGACGAGCTCCTCCTCGCCTGCTTCGAAGAGCTCCTCGAACAGCTTCTCGCCCGGCCTCAGGCCCGTGAACTGGATCTTGATGTCGACATGAGGCCGCAGGCCGGACAACTGGATCATGCGGCTCGCGAGGTCGGCGATGCGCACGGGCTTGCCCATGTCGAGCACATAGATGCCGCAGCGTTCGGCCCCCGGCTCCAGCCCCTTCGCCGAGGTGGCGAGCACAAGGCGCACCGCCTCTGGAATCGTCATGAAGTAACGCTCGATGTCGGGATGCGTGACGGTGACGGGGCCGCCTCGCGCGATCTGGCTCGCGAAGAGCGGCACCACCGAGCCCGTGGAGCCCAGAACGTTGCCAAAGCGCACGGTGAGGAAGCGGGTGGTCCCGGAGGCGCTGTCCAGAGTCTGGCAGTAGGCCTCCGCGAAGCGCTTCGTCGCCCCCATGATGTTGGTCGGGTTAACCGCCTTGTCGGTCGAGATCAGCACGAAGGCCTTGCACCCGGACGCGATGGCGGCGTCAGCCACGATCTGCGTGCCCAGCACATTGGTGTGGATTCCCTGCAGCGCGTTGGCTTCCAGAAGCGGCACATGCTTGAGGGCGGCGGCATGGAAGATGATGTCCGGCCGCTCGCGCGTGAAAACGGCATGAACATGGGCGCTCTGGCGCACGTCGCACAGGACGCTGGAAAAGGACCCCGCCGCCGCTGTGCAAGCCAGTTGCCGGTCGATCTGGTAAAGGTTGAACTCGCTGGACTCGACGAGGGTCATCCACTCGGGGTTGAACGAGGCGATCTGGCGCACAAGTTCAGAGCCGATCGAGCCGCCTGCGCCGGTGATGAGCACGCGCCGCCCGCGGATGAGGCGCGCCACCGACTCGAGGTTGAGCGTGATGTCGTCACGCTCGAGCAGGTCCTCGACGCGCAGCGCGCGTGGATTCAGATCGCGTGTTCCGCTCCCGGCGGCATCAAGCTCCACAAGGTTCGGCAGCCGGTAGGTCACGATGCCATGCTCCGAGGCGGCCTCGAGAATCCCGGCGATGACCTCGTCCTTCAGCCGCGCTGGAGCCAGGATGAGCTTGCCGACAGGCAGGCCCCGATGCGCGAACCGTGTGACGATGCTTCCCAGATCGGCCAGCGTTCCCAGCACGGGCACCCGGTGCATGTGGCGGCCCACATGGCGCCCGCTGTGGTCGATGATGCCCAGCACATGATAGGACGGGTTTCTCTCGCGAGCGAGCGCCCGGATGAAGTTCGAGGCCCCGTCGCAGTAGCCATACAGCAGCACAGGCTCGGACGACACGCCGCGCGCGCTCCCCGACTTCACCCGCGTGTGGCGTTCCTTGAACAGGCGGAACATCAGGCGCGGGCCGCCCATCATCATGACCATCAGGCCGAGAGCCAGCACCGGCACGGATCCCGGCACATTCACCAGCCGCGTGAAGAGAAATGCCGCCAGCGTCGAGATTGCGGTGGTGATGATCGCGCTGGCGATGATGCCGCCGAGATCGGAAATCGACGCATATCGCCATGAGCCGCGATTGAGCCCGACCGCGAACGCCATGACCGGCGCAAGCCCGACGAAGATCACAAACAGCACCAGGAACCCGCCTTCGAACGGGGGCAGGTCACCGGTGCGGATCAGATAGGCGAGGGGCAACGCTGCAACCGCCACCCCAATGTCATGCAGGGTGGCCAGGACGCGGAGCAGGACAACACGTGACATGAACACAATCCTGTAAGCCAACCCGCCTGCTTGTGATCGACTCGATCAGTGTACGCCAACCCGCCACCAATCCCTAGCGCCTTGCATTTCTTTAACGACAAATGATGTATGCCGCAAGGTCAAGCACCCGGACGTGGTGCAGCTTCTGAGCGCCACTGGCCGCTATCGGGATCGGCCCGGGCGGTTGATGTCAGGCCGCCACGATGGGGTCAGGTTGACGATGGGTTTGTCGCTCATCGGCGCGATGGTTTCCAGCGTCATGTGGCGTGCGCGCTGGACGGCCCATTCATCGTTCTGTTCGCGCAGGATGGCGCCGACGAGCCGATCATGCTCGCGGCGCGGCCGCCGGGGATGGCATCCGCGAAGTCCGCCATGACGGCGTGGTGATGATCATGGGAGAAAAGCCATCGGGGCCGCGTCCGTGCCGTCGGCGCGCTGGCCGGTTGATCGCGGCCGGGCTTCCAAAGCGGCGAAGCTGGCGTTAAGCCTCATGGCCGCGCCCTGAGGCCCCGAGCCGGACATGACAATGCCAGACCGTCGCCCTGCCCGCATCATCTGTCTTGGTGGCGCGGTCATCGACAGGAAGCTCATCGCCATCGAGCCGGTGCGGCCCGGCACGTCGAACCCGGCGCGCGGGTCAATCGGCTTCGGCGGCGTGGCGCGCAATGTCACCGAGAACCTCGCCCGGCTGGGCTGCGAGGTCGGCTTTCTCTCCTGCGTGGGCGATGACCCGTCCGGCCGCGCCCTGCTCGGCCATCTGGCGGGGCTCGGCGTCGATGTGTCCGGGGTCAGGACCGTGAGCGGCGCCGCGACAGCCGAATACGTCGCCATCCTCGAGCCTGGCGGCGCGCTTCATCTGGCCGCCGCCGACATGGCCATCCTCGACGGGCTTTACGGCCCGCTGGTCGCGGATGCGGTGGAGGCTGCTTGCGGCGCGGATTGGCTCTTCGCCGATTGCAACGCCAGCGCCGAGGCGCTCGCCGAACTCATTGCCCATGCACGCCGAACGGGCCTGGCCCTGGCCATCGACGTCATCTCCACGCCCAAGGCCCGCCGCCTGCCGCAGGATCTGCGCGGCCTCGGCTGCCTGTTCCTCAACCGCGACGAGGCATCCGCGATTCTGGGGCTTGAGGATGGCGAGCCCGAGTCCATGGCCGGGGCGCTCGGGCGGCGCGGGGCGGCGCGCATCGTGCTCACCATGGGCGCTGAAGGGGCGCTGGCATGGCAGGGCGGCTCGGGGGTCCGCATTCCGGCCGAGGCGGCCGGGGTGGTCGACGTCACCGGCGCGGGCGACGCCATGATCGCGGGCACGCTGCGCGGCCTTTGCGCGGGGCTTGATCTGCCAGGGGCTGCAAGGCTGGGCGCCCATGTCGCCGCCCGCACCGTCGCATCGTCGCTCAGCGTCAGCGATGCCCTCTCGCCAGCGCTGGCGGATCGGTTTATCGCCGCAGCCGGCGCCTCGTCCGCGCGAGCGGATGCGCGCGCTCCATGACGCGCTCCATGACACGCTCCATGACAACGGTCCGAGGTTTGCGTCCATGCTGAACGGTCATTGCCAGCCCACGCCCGAGGTCGCCGCAGCACTGGCAGAGGGCCGCCCTGTCGTGGCGCTTGAATCGACCATCATCACCCACGGCATGCCCTGGCCCGCCAATGTCGAGACGGCGCGGCGCGTCGAGGCCGAGGTGCGGGCCCATGGCGCGGTGCCGGCCACCATCGCCGTGCTCGGCGGCCGCATCGCCATTGGGCTCACAGATCGGCAGATGGAAGGGCTGGCGCAGGCGACCGGCGTGCTCAAGCTCTCGCGCGCCGATCTCGCCCATGCCGTCGCCAGCGGCGAGCCCGGCTCGACCACCGTGGCCGCGACGATGATCTGCGCGCATCTCGCCGGAATCGGTGTCTTCGCAACGGGCGGCATCGGCGGCGTGCATCGCGAGGCGGCCGAGACCTTCGATGTCTCGGCGGATCTGCAGGAGCTGGCGCGCACGCCTGTCACGGTGGTCTGCGCCGGCGCCAAGGCCATCCTCGACCTGCCCAAGACCTTCGAGATGCTGGAGACGCTGGGTGTGCCGGTCGTCGGCTTCGGCGTCGACAATCTTCCCGCCTTCTGGAGCCGCGATGGCGGCATCCGCGCGCCGATCCGGCTGGACAGCGCCGATGCCATCGCGCGGATGCTCAGGGTCCGCCACGAACTGGGCCTCGTCGGCGGCGCGCTGGTGTGCAATCCCGTCCCCGCCGAGCACGAGATCCCCGCGCCGGAGGTGGCCCGCTTCGTCGAGCGCGCGCTGGCCGATGCGGCGTGCGCCGGCGTCTCGGCCAAGGAGGTGACGCCTTATCTTCTCGGCCGGGTCCTGGAGCTGACCGATGGCCGCAGCCTCGCCACCAACATCGCACTCATCCGCTCCAATGCGGCGCTGGCGGCGCGCATTGCGGTGGCCATGGCCTAGCCGCTTGAGCTGGTGAAGCGCCCGCCTGTTCGCGCCAGCTCCACCAGCAGCCTTGCCGGCTCCCAGCCCGCGCCGTCACGGTCGTGCATTGTCTCGACCTCGGCCAGAATGGCGGCGGCCCCTATCCGGTCCGCCTGGAACATGGGTCCGCCCCGCCAGGCCGGCCAGCCATAGCCATTGATGAACACCAGATCGATGTCGCTCGCCCGTTGCGCCATGCCTTCATCAAGGATCCGCGCGCCCTCGTTGACCATGGCGGCGATGATGCGGGAGCGGATCTCCTCGGCCGGGACGGGCCGCCGGGCGATCCCCTTGCGCCGCGCCTCCGCCTCTATGATGACGGCGACGCCGGCATCGGGCCGCCTCTTGCCCTGCTCGTAGACATACCAGCCGGCCCCGGTCTTGATGCCGAAGCGGCCAAGCTCGCACAGCGTGTCGGCCACGCCGACATAGCGCTCGGCCGGATCGCGCGTCGCTGCCTGCCGCTTGCGCCGCGCCCAGGCGATGTCGAGGCCAGCGAGATCGAACACGGCGAAGGGGCCCATTGGCAGCCCGAAATCCTCCATCGCGGCGTCGATCTCGTGGGGCAGTGCGCCATCCTCAAGCATGTATTCGCACTGCCGGCGATAGGCCGAAAAGATGCGGTTGCCGATGAAGCCCTCGCAATTGCCAGCGAGCACGGCCAGCTTGCGCAGCCGCTTTGCGAGCGCGAAGGCGCTGGCGAGCACATCCGGCGCGGTCGCGGAGCCGCGCACGATCTCGACGAGCCGCATGATGTTGGCCGGCGAGAAGAAATGCAGACCCACCACGCGCTCCGGGTGGCTGGCGGCGGACGCGATCGCGTCAGGGTCGAGATAGCTCGTATTGGTGGCGAGGATGGCGTCAGGGCGCAGGATCGCGGAGAGAGCCCGGAACAGCTCCTGCTTCACGTCGAGGTCGTCGAACACGGCCTCGATCACCAGATCGCAAGGGGCGAAGGCGGCCATGTCGCTGCCGACCGCAGTGAGGGCAAGCCGTGCTCCATGGCTGGCCGCGTCGATGCGGCCGCTCGCCAGCGCCCGGTCATGAATCGCGACGATCCGCGCGCGGCCCTTTTCGGCGGCCTCGGGCGATTGCTCGACCACGATGGTGCGCAGACCCGCCTCCGCCAGCGCCGCGGCGATGCCCGAACCCATCGTCCCCGCGCCGGCCACGCCGACCGTTCCGACAAGGCGCGGCGTCACATCCTCCAGGCCCGGCACGCGCCCCGCCTCGCGCTCGGCGAAGAAGACATGGCGCAGGGCGGCCGATTGCTCCCCCGCCATCAGTTCGACGAAGGCCTCCCGCTCCTGCGCGATGCCGGCCGTAAAGCCAAGCCGCACCGCAGCCTGCACGCTGCGTGCGGCCCGAAGCGGCGCGATCTGTCCGCGGGCCTTGCGCTCGATCTCGGCGATGCGGGCATTGATGGCGTCGGCATCGGCAGACGGCGCGGGACGCTGGGATGTCCGCCGCGGCGGCTGCCCTGCGATCCGGCCGGCCATCTCCAGCGCAGCCTCGATCAGGTTGCCCTCCGCCACCGCATCGATGAGGCCAATGTCGAGAGCTTCGGCCGCGCTGACCATGCGGCCCGAGGTGATGATGTCGAGGGCGCGCTCGATCCCCACGAGCCTGGGAAGGAGCTGGGTTCCGCCAGCGCCGGGCAGGAGGCCAAGCTTCACCTCCGGCAGGCCGAGCTGGGCGCCGGCATCTGCGATTCGCGCATGGGCTGACATCGCGATCTCGCAGCCGCCCCCCAGCGCGGCGCCGTGGATGGCCGCGATCACGGGTTTGGCGCTGGCCTCGATCTGCCGGCAGACATCGCTCAGCGATGGCGATTGCGGCGGCTTGCCGAATTCCCTGATGTCGGCGCCGGCGACGAAGCCGCGGCCCTTGCAGGCCAGGATGATCGCCGTCGTGGCATCATCCGCGGCGGCTTCAGTCAGCGCGGCGGCAATCCCCGCCCTGACGGCATGGCTTGTCGCGTTCACGGGCGGATTGTCGATTTCGATGATCCGCGCCGCGCCGAGGCTGCGGCTGGTCACGACAGGGGGTGAAGGCGTCATGGCGGATCATTCCGTTTCAGGGTGCGGGCGCTGGGTCCCACCCGGGCTGCGGCACGTTTCCGGGGGAGCAAGCCGCGCGCCGCAAGCGCATCATGACAAATCAGGTCGGGCAGAACTTGTCATGGATCAGCTTGATGAATCGCCGCACGTCATCATCGGCGAGGCTGTAATAGACGGTCTTGCCCGCGCGGCGCGTGCGCACCAGCCCGTCAAGCCTGAGCCGCGCCAATTGCTGCGAGACGCTCGGCTGCCTGAGCGCCAGCGCCTCCTCAAGCTCCGTGACGGAGCGCTCCTTCTCGGCCAGCAGGCACAGGAAGATGAGCCGGTTCTCGTGGGCCAGCGCCTTGAGATAGTCGCTTGCCTCGCGCGCGCTCGCCATGATGCGCTGGATGGACTCCGGTTCAGCCCGTTCGGCGAGGGCCGCATCGGCCGGCAGGTCAGTCGCTGTCACCGCATATGTCCGCTCTTGATGGCGCAGGCCAGGATCAAGCCCGATCATGGTCGCGGGCGCTCGCGATCATATGCCCCCGCCTTGATCTAATTCAATGGCGGGGCCGCGCCGGGCAGCGCCCTGCCGCGCCACCAATCTCCTTGAACCGGCGCGCTGCTCTTGCTACCTGCGGAGCAACAATCCCCGAAACAGAGCCTTCCTGGAGCGTCGACCCATGTCACGCCAGTTCATCTACCACATGCGCGGCCTGTCCAAGACCTATCCGGGCGGCAAGCAGGTGCTCAACAACATCCATCTCTCCTTCTATCCCGACGCCAAGATCGGCGTGCTCGGCGTCAACGGCGCGGGCAAGTCGACGCTGCTCAAGATCATGGCCGGCATGGACAAGGAGTGGACGGGCGAGGCCTGGGTGGCCGAGGGCGCGCGCGTCGGCTACCTGCCGCAGGAGCCCAGGCTCGACGAGGCCAAGACCGTCCGCGAGAACGTGATGGAAGGCGTCGCCGCCCAGCAGGCCATCCTCGACCGCTACAACGAACTCGCCATGAACTACTCGGACGAGACAGCCGACGAGATGACCCGCCTGCAGGACGAGATCGAGGCCAGGGGCCTGTGGGATCTCGACAGCAAGGTCGATCAGGCAATGGACGCGCTGCGCTGCCCGCCCGATGACTGGAAGGTGGACAAGCTGTCAGGCGGCGAGAAGCGCCGCGTGGCGCTGTGCAAGCTGCTGCTCTGGCAGCCCGAACTGCTGCTGCTCGACGAGCCCACCAACCACCTTGACGCCGAGACGACGGGCTGGCTCGAGAACCATCTGCGCAACTATCCGGGTGCGATCCTGATCGTGACCCATGACCGCTACTTCCTCGACAATGTCACCAGCTGGATTCTCGAGCTCGACCGCGGGCAGGGCATCCCCTACGAGGGCAACTACACGAGCTGGCTCGGCCAGAAGCAGAAGCGCCTCGCCCAGGAGGGCCGCGAGGAGGCCTCACGCCAGAAGGCCATCGCAGCCGAGCAGGAATGGGTCTCGGCCTCGCCGAAAGCCCGCCAGGCCAAGAGCAAGGCCCGCATCCAGCGCTATGAGGATCTCGTCAAGAAGGCCGCAAACAAAGGGCCGGACACCGCGCAGATCATCATCCCGATCGCCGAGCGGCTGGGCAACAATGTCGTGGATTTCGAGGGCCTGTCCAAGGGCTTCCAGGACAAGCTGCTGATCGACGACCTCTCCTTCAAGCTGCCGCCCGGCGGCATTGTCGGCGTCATCGGGCCGAACGGCGCGGGCAAGACCACGCTGTTCCGCATGATCACCGGCGCGGAGAAGCCCGACAAGGGCACCATCACCGTCGGCGAGAGCGTCAAGCTCGGCTATGTCGACCAGAGCCGCGACAGCCTCGACGACAAGAAGACCGTCTGGGAGGAAATCTCCGGCGGCAACGACATCATCTACCTCGGCAAGAAGGAGATCAACTCCCGCGGCTACTGCTCGACCTTCAACTTCAAGGGCGGCGACCAGCAGAAGAAGGTCGGGATGCTCTCAGGCGGCGAGCGCAACCGCGTTCACCTCGCCAAGATGCTGAAAAGCGGCGCAAACCTGCTGCTGCTCGACGAGCCCACCAACGATCTCGACCTCGACACGCTGCGCGCGCTCGAAGAGGCGCTGGAAGATTATGCCGGCTGCGCCGTCATCATCAGCCACGACCGCCGCTTCCTCGACCGCATCGCCACCCACATCCTCGCCTTCGAAGGCGACAGCCATGTCGAGTGGTTCGAGGGCAACTTCCAGGACTATGAAGAAGACAAGAAGCGCCGTCTGGGCGTGGACAGCGTGAACCCGAAGCGGATTGCTTACAAGAAGTTCATGAGGTGAGGCGTGGGGGGTATTCCCTCACGCCAGCCGATCAGCAACACCAGCGTTTGGTCGGTCGTTTGCGCCAGCCCCGCGACACATACGGAGTCGCTTGACCAAAAGGGCAGATATTGATCGACGGCGTAAGCGGTGCCCTGCTTCTTGCAGGTGCAGCTATTGCAGGCAGTCCAGCGGAGCCTGCCAAAAAAGCGGTCGGAAAATTGGTTGGTGCCTATACCGACCTCAGAGCCCGATTCAAAAGTTCACGTGCAGATCGAGTATCTTGCGATGCGTCGCGTGAGCATGCGGATGCTGGCGACATGGGCGGAGGCAGTGGAGCTTTCGATGGATTTCTCCCAATCCTTGGCAAGACGGCGGCATCGATTGAGCCATGCGAAGGTTCGCTCGACGGGCTCAACAAGAAGATCCGCATTCATCGCAATAAGCCTGCAGGCCGACCGATGAGCCGGGCCACGGCGAAGGCCAACGCCGGGAAATCGATGGTGCGTTGCCATGTCGACAATTCCACCGGTGAGTGGGGGGCCCTGCAGGACTCGAACCTGCAACCAGACCGTTATGAGCGGTCCGGATTGCAGGGAAAAGCGAAATGGAATCAGCGCCGAAAGAGCACATGCGGGCAATGCCGCGTGCAAAACCGTGGGCCGGGCAGGACTCGAACCTGCAACGAGAGTGTTATGAGCACTCGGCTCTGCCATTGAGCTACCGGCCCCACGGTACAGCACCTATTGCGCCGCGCCGCGTGGCGGTCAACCCTCCAAGCCAACCCTGCCAGTGTAAGCGGTGTTCCGAGGGCACCTTTCTTTGATGCGGTATGATGGGCACTGTGATGATCCTGCCCGAGAGCAGATAGCCCATCTGCGCAGGCGTGATCGCCACCACGCCATCGGCAGGTGACGGCCACAGGAACCGGCCCTTCTCCAGCCGCCGCACATACAGGCTGGCCGCCTGACCGTCGTGCCAGATCACCTTCAGCAGATCACCGCGCCGGCCTCGGAAGCAGAAGACAAACGAGCGGAGAAAGCTGAGCGCCAAAAGGACTTCCCGCAAGGCGGCCCTCAGCGTGTGGATACGATGCAAGCCTCTTCCTTCAAATTGCCGGCGCGATCAGGCCGAAGCCCTCATGACCGAAGGGGCGTGACGCCCCCGATCAACCCCAGCCCGATCCCTCCAGCGCGTTCCCCAATGTTCAAATCCCTGCCGCAGCGAAAAACACGCAACGGGAACCCGTGTCCTGCGCAACACGGAGATCGGCGCAGACCGGAATGAACCAGCATGGTGAATAGGACGGGCTAGGCCTTTCGCCCGTCAAATTCCATCCTGTTGATGCGGCTTGCCAGAGCAATGGCGTTCTCCACGGCGTCTTGACCGAAATACCGGGCCATCGCCATTGCCTTCACCAGCACGCGTTCAATCTCCCAGCAGATCAGCGCATCCTCTTCTGTTCCCGCTTTCGGGACTTGATCAGGCGCGGGACTGCATTTGCTGGCGGATGCCGCAGTGTCATGTGGATTTGCGGGGCTTTGGGTTGGCGCAGGAGCGGCGCTTCTTGTCGGGTGATGTGCGTTGGTCATGGCTGGTCCCTTCGGAATGAGGTCTGTGCCATGGCAATGCAAGATTACGTACCGAAATGCCCATCTCGGGAAAAAAATAAAATGTCGTTAAATCAGATACTTGTCGTTCACTTGGCAGAGATGGTCGCTGGGCGGCCAGCTTGGGTTTGCGGAATGCAAATCAAACAGCAAAGGCCGATTCAGGGCTTTCGATTTTGCAACGACAGCGGTCCGGCAGACCCGCTGTGCATTTCGCTATGTTGCCACCTGGAGCGCATCAGCTGCCTGCCAGGCTTCGATCCGCCGATAGATCGTCGAAGGCGCCACCTCCAGCATTGCGGCCGCGCGCGGGATTGATCCGCCACACATGGCAATCGCGGCCTCGACATGAAGCCGGATCGCCTCATCGAGTGACACCAGAGGGCGCTTCTCGCCGTCTTCCGTTCCGGCAGGAGCGAAACTCGGCAGGGCCGACGGCAATGGCAGTGTCACCCGCCCCAGCAAGCGTTCGCCGGTTTTCGGTCGCAACTCGGCCGGCAGATCAGCCAGCTCAATGACAGTTCCCTGTGAAAACACCACAAGGTTGCGAATGAGGTTCTGGAGTTGGCGTACATTTCCGGGCCAGGCAAAACGTATCAACGCGGCCTCGGCCTCTGCGGAGAAAATTGAACAGGTCTTGCCCTCCTCCGCTGCGAAGCGCTCCAGAAACGCGCGGGCAATCAGCAGCACATCATCGCCACGGTCACGCAGTGGCGGCATCTCAACCGGAAGAACATGCAGCCGATAGAACAGATCCTCCCGCAGCCGGCTTGCAGCAACCTCGCTTCGGGGATCCTTGTTCGTCGCACAGACAATCCGCACATCAGCCTGACGAACCTGATCTTCGCCCAGCCGCTGCACCGTCATGGTCTGCAAGAAGCGCAGCAGCTTCGTCTGCAGCGCGAGATCCATTTCGCAAATCTCGTCGAGGAACAGCGTCCCGCCCTGGGCGCTGAGCACGGCTCCCTTTCGATCGGCGACAGCACCGGTGAAAGCCCCCTTGGCGTGGCCGAACAGTTCGCTTTCCAGCATGTCCCTGGGGATGGCGGCGCAGTTCACGGCGATGAACGGACCCTTGGCCCGCTTGCTGAAACGATGCAGGGCATCGGCGCAGAGTTCCTTGCCGGTGCCGCTCTCGCCGGTCACGAAGACAGTTGCGTTCGACGGCGCTGCCGCCTGGATGATGCGATAGGTCGCCTGCATCGCCAGCGAACTGCCGATGAACCGGGCGAAGCGATCACGACCGAAGCTTTCCCGGATCTCCTCGATCTCGCTTGCCATGGCGCGACGCTCGATGGCGTTGCGGATCGTCACCCGCAACCGATCGGGCGAAAAGGGCTTCAGGAGGAAGTCGAAGGCGCCTTCGCGCATCGCATCGATGGCAAGCTGGACGGAACCCTGAGCCGTCATCATCACTACGACGATCGGCAGGCCGCGCTGCCTGACCTCCCGCATGATGTCGAGCCCGTTGCCATCCGGCAGGTTTACGTCAACCAGCAGGACATGCGGGCAATTTCTGTCGATCTCGGAAAAGGCATCGTTCACCCGGGTCGCAAGACTGATGCTGCGGGCATCTGTCTGCAGGATTGCCCGATAGGTTTCACCGAGCGCCACCGAATCCTCGACGATCAGAATCTTCGGTTGCTTTGGCACCGGCTTTTCTCCCTTGAGAAGGCGTCCATCAATGCGGCCATGACCCGTCCGGCAGAGCGTGCCGCTCACGCTGTTTGCCGTCTGCGCAAATCCCGAAGCGTCCGCTTGATTTCGTCATGAAGCGCGGGAAGTTGCTCCGCAAAGGTCCCGGAAGTTGCATGTTCGACTGCCAACGCCGTTTCAAGCGCACTTCGGCCGCCATATTGCCCAAGAAGCGCGACCAGCCTGTGGGCGGATCGACAGATGGACGCATGGTCGCCAGCCGACTCGGCGCTCACGATTTCATCCCATTCATGACTGATGTTTTCAACTGCAGCGTTCAGCAACATGGCGAACGTCGAAGCGTCGCAGACCTCCTCAAGTTCGGCGAGGAGATCCGGCTCGCCGGCGTCGGCAAGCGCGCGCGTGGCTCCGTCCTGGCCTCCCCGCCGGGTGCGCTGTGCCGCGTGCTCAAGCAGTTTCGCCAGGTCGCCCGGACGGACAGGCTTCGAGAGGTGATGATCAAACCCAGCAGTGATGGCCTTGCGGCGATCTTCCTCGAAGGCTTGTGCTGTCAGGGCCGCAATCATGACATTGCCGCGCGTGCCGCCCAGCTTCCGGATTGCGGCCACGGCCTCGTCTCCAAACAAGAAGGGCATCTGGATATCGAGAATGATCAGATCAAAATCTTCATTGGTTGCTGCTGCCAGGGCAGACACTCCGTCCGCGACAAGGGTTACATGATGGCCGCGGTTTTCGAGCATCGTGCGGATCACAAGCTGGCTTGCCGGGGTGTCCTCCGCGACGAGAATGGCGAGCGGCCGAATGGGCGGCGCCAGATCCGGGCCCCTTTCAGTCGGGCCTGTCCCGCCTGCTGCAATCATGCCGGATGTCGGCGTGCATGGCTGCGCCAGGATCTCGATGATGAACTCGGTTCCCGATGCGTCGCTCTTTGCAAGGCGCAGGCCGCCATCCATGGCGCAGGCCAGCCGGCGCGAGATTGCCAGGCCCAGCCCTGTTCCCACGGCCAGCGTAGCGGATGACCCGCCACGCTCGAACGGCTCGAACATGCGCTGTTGCGTCGCCGCCGGGATTCCGACACCTGTGTCACTGACGGCCAAGCGGAGCCGCACGCGCTCCGGAGCTTCGTAGCTGGCGGTGACGTCGAGGTGGACCCCGCCCTTCTCCGTGAACTTCACGGCATTGCCAAGGATGTTGATCAGCACCTGTCTCAGATAAGCGGGGTCGAGCACGAGAAGATGAGGCACCTCAGCGCCGATCGCGACCGAGAACCGAAGTCCCTTTTGCATCGCCAGCACTGTGATCATCTTGATGATGCCATCGACGAGAGGCCTGAACTCCGTCGGGACCGGCCTGGCTTTGTCCTTGCCCGATTCCAGGCGAGCGAAGTCAAGAATGTCGTTGATCAGGGCGAGAAGATGGGTGCCTGAGTCGGCAATGCCAGCGATGTAGCGCTTCTGCGTCGCATCGAGCCGGGTTTCGCCGAGCAAGTCCGCAAAGCCAAGAACGGCATTCATCGGTGTCCTGATTTCATGGCTGATCATGGCCATGAAGCCGGATTTCGCACGGTTGGCGTCATCTGCGGCTTCTGCCAGCTTCCGCATCCGTTCCGCCTGGTCGGCGAGGCTTTGATGTGCCTGCGTCAGCTGGGTAACATTTCGTTTCAGATCGGTGATGTCAGTCTGGATGCCGACCATGCCTCCGTCACTTGTGCGGCGGTCGGAGACGATCAGCCAGCGACCATCACCCAGTTCCTGTTCGAGCGGCTCCATGCCCTGATCGCGCCGGGCGAGCCTCGCCTTTATCCAGCCTTCCGGATCGGCTTCAGCGCCGCGATACTGGCGGCGTCCGATTCCAAAGCGGAGCAGTTCCTCAAAGCGTGCGCCCGGGACAATCGCGTCTGCCGAAAGGGCATGGAATTTCTTGTACGTTGTGTTGCACAGGACGAGCCGGTCCTCGGCATCATACAAGGCGAAGCCTTCACTGATGGCCTCGATCGCTTCCTTCAGGCGTATCCAGGCTGCTGCAGCCTCGCGCCGTGACCGGATGACCGTCGCAAGGTGCTTCTGAGCCCGGCGCTCGGAGAAGAACAGATGCGCTCCTGCACCGGCGATGGTGATCAGGAGCAGGGACATCAGCACGGCCAGTTCCTTCCGTGCGTCCTCCTGGGTCTTCTGGATCCCCTGCCGTTCGACGCGATCCTTTGTCAGGGCAAAATTGGTCAGTTGCTGCAAAGGCCCGATATGGCGTCGCATGGTTGCCCGGATGGTTTTGAAGTCCTCTGCGGTCGGACCCCGCGCGATGGCGCCATCGATCAATCTCAAGTCAGCGGCCAGTTCATCGATCTGATCCCGCAGTCCGGGATTGGCATTCAGCGAACGACGCAGCGAGCCGGCTTCGTAGAGCCCGATACGGCTCCAGAGGATATCGAAGCGCTGCTGCAATCTCGCGCGCGGCTCAGACGAATCGTCCTGCGCCGCGTCCGCCAGCGCATACAGGAACAGGCTCAGTTCGAGCTCGGCCTGCGCCGCTCCCCAGATCACATTCTCCGAGATGGAATAGTTGAGCCGTTCCTCGATCACGAAGTAGCGGTTCAGTGTCAGGCCAGTCATGATCGCGATAGCCGTGATCAGCAGTGCAATCACGATCTTGATAGGTTGACCTCGCTTGATTCGGCCACCCGTCGGGTCGGCCATGCGCTCAGGAGCCACTGCCGTTCTTCCTAGCGCAATTCAAGCGATCGCAATTGCCAGATCCATTTGAAGTTGTTGCTCTCGTCACGCAGTTCACGGAAACTGTCCCGCGGGTAGACGATCCAGAGCGGTCCGCGATCCCGCAATTGCAGTTCGACGCCGTCGGCTTTCATCGCCAGCAAGACCGGATAGCGACGCAGTTCGGCGACGTCGAGCTCAACCGAATAACTGTTCACGGCCCCGGCACGGATTTTCGTGCCCTGCGCGCCGACGGCATCGAGAAGCCGCGCGACCGGAACGCCGGTGAAAGTCGTTGGCTTGTCGGCCCAGCTGTGGCTGGTCGTGAAGGATTGCTCACCCAGCGCCAGCAGCATGCCGCGATCGAAATCAGCCCGCATCGGCGCATTGGTCCTGCTGATGTTCCCTGTCACGGACAGGATGACGTCACCCGTCGGCCGTGGCAGATCATCGGCCCGGAGAGATGACACTGCAAAGGCGCCAACCAGCCACAGCACCACAAGAACCAGTCGCGACTTTGCATTTTGCATTGTTTATCCCTTCTCCAGGCAACCGCCGGGGCGGCCCGCTGCAAATTCGACCGCCAGCTTGTCCCGGCAGGTCATTCGCGCCACAGGCTGTTGGTTTCCAATTGGTTAACACGCATGATCTGGATTTTGTGATGGCATGTCTGGAGAATTCTTTGCAAATTGCAAAGGGCTGAAGCATCGTGTTTTGCAACATTTCGCATTTTGCGATCCGCCGGATCTCGGCCAGGGGATTGGTTCTCCACAACAACACGACACAGAGGCAGATGGCCCTGGCGCCTTCGAGGAGCCTGTCGCTGACGGAAAGAGGCCCGAGCAGTCTGAACAGCGTCGAAAGATGGGTTCTTGAAACCCCGCGCTTCACCCGAAGTGCGATCAATGGCCGCCGCGCGCTACGCCGCCACCGGCGACGTCACCCGCGCCCATGTCCACCAGGCTGCGGTAGAGCGCCGGGTCCGTCGCGCCCTCGGTGTTGAAGATGAGGATGCGCGCTGCGGCGTCGAGGCCGAGCGCGTCGCGCGCCGCTGGGTCGCGAAGGCAGGCGATGAGGCCCGCAAGGCCCGCGCAGCCGCTCTCCCCGGCGACGATGGGCGGATCATCATGAAGCGGACGGGCGAGCCGGTTCAATGCCTCGACGGCGGCGGACTCAGGAAGCGTCACGAAGCCGCCAGCGAGGGCGCCAAGGATCTCCCAGGCGATCGGCGATGGCTCATGGCATTCGAGCATGCCCATGATGGTGGCTTCTCCATGCGGGGCGCTGGCCAGGCGGCCGGCCCTGGCGCTGGCGAACAGGCAGGCGGCGCGTTCGGGCTCGACCACGACGAGCTTTGGCGCGGCGACGCCGAAGATGTCATGGGCATGGGCGCAGACGGCCGCCGCGACGCCTCCCACGCCCGCCTGCACGAAGACATGGGTGGGCGGGCCCGGCAGGGCGTCGAACGCCTCGCCCGCCATCACGGTGTAGCCCTGCATGACGGTGAGCGGGATGTCCTCGTATCCGTCCCAGGATGTGTCGGAGACGACCGTCCAGCCGTTCTGCGACGCCTGCCGGGCGGCCTCCACCACGGAATCGTCATAGGAGCCCGGCACGGTCACGATGCGCGCGCCGAAGGCGGCTATGGCGGCCACGCGCTCCGGGCTGACCCCGCCATGCACGAAGATGACGCAAGGGCTTCCGACCAGCCTGGCCCCCGCGGCCACCGAGCGGCCATGGTTGCCGTCCGTCGCGCAGCACAGGGTCATGCCGGCAGCGATGGCGCGAACCGTGTCCGAAACAAGCGCGCGCGGATCGACCGGGCGGCCAAGCGCGGCCTCGACCCTGCCAAGCACAAGCCGCATCACGGCATAGGCCCCGCCCAGGGCCTTGAAGCTTTTCAGCCCGAGCCTGAAGCCCTCATCCTTCACGGCGATGGAGCCGACCCCCAGCGCGGCCGCCAGCGCCGGCAACCGATGAAGCGGCGTCCGCTTGTGGGCCGGGCAGAGCGTCAGGAGCGCCTCGGCCAGGGCGCGCCCGTCCCGCCCCAGCGCCTGCATGAGATGGGGGCGGGGTGAGGGCGATGCGGCAGGGCGGTGAACGAAAGGCAAGGGCGTCGATCCGAGGGGAGGGTGAAGCACAAGCAGGGGCAGGCGCAGCCAAGCTTATCGTGCAGGCGGCGCGGACTGCGCTGTTTTTCTTGCAGGGGTGGAATGCCCGGCCGTGCCGTCCCCGAGCAAACCCGGCCGTTTGCCCCGGCGCCTGATCAGCAGCGCGGATGGCGAGCCCGGCAGCGAGGCCGATCCGGATGCCGGACCCACCAAAGCCGGGGCCGCAGGACCGCGCTCGCAAACCTCCGGGCCGATGGCTCTAAACTCCACCTTAACGTGGATCGGTCCTTTTATCAGAGGAGTATCGGCTTCGCGGGCGCTGTACCTGCTGCGGCCCGAGGGTGAGAATTCCATGCGGCTGATCGTCGGCACAATCATCGTCTTCCTCTGCGTCTTCGGCGGCTATGCGGCTATGGGCGGCAAGCTCGGCGTGCTTTGGCAGCCATGGGAGTATGTCATCATCCTCGGTGCAGCGATCGGCGCCTTCGTCATCGGCAACAGCGGGCCGGTGCTCAAGGCCGTGCCCTCCATGCTGGGCACGATCTTCAAGGGCCCCAAGTACAAGCGGGAAGCCTATGTCGAACTGCTGGCGATGCAGTTTTCCCTGTACAGGCTTGTGAAGCAGAAGGGTCTGCTCGCGCTCGAGCAGCACATTGAAAATCCAAGCGAATCGACGCTGTTCAACGCCTTCCCGACTTTTGCGGCGAACCATCATGCGGTCGAGTTCGTCTGCGACTACATGCGCATGCTGACGCTGGGTGCCGACAACGTCCACGAGATAGACGCCCTCATGGACGAGGAGCTGGAGACGCACCACCAGGAGCAGGAGCGTATCGTTGCGGCCATGCAGTCGATCGCCGACGGCACGCCGGCGCTCGGCATCGTCGCCGCCGTGCTCGGCGTGATCAAGACGATGGGTTCGATCTCCGAGCCGCCGGAAGTGCTGGGACATCTGATCGGCGGCGCGCTTGTCGGCACCTTCTTCGGCGTTTTCGTCGCCTACGGCTTCTTCGGGCCCATGGCGCAGTCGCTCAAGGGCACCTTCGAGGCGGAATCCAAGTACTATCTTTCGCTCAAGGCGGGCCTCCTCGCCCATATCGGCGGCCAGCCGCCGGTGATGGCGGTGGAATTTGCCCGCAAGGCTCTGATGAGCGAAGTCCGCCCGACCTTCGCCGAAGTGGAAGCCGCAACCGCCAATCTGCCCGCCAATAACTGACGCAATCTCCAGTAGTGACCCGATGGCCAAGTCCACCCAGCCGATCATCATCAAGAAGGTCAAGAAGGCCGCTCATGCGCACCATGGCGGGGCGTGGAAGATCGCGTATGCGGACTTCGTGACCGCCATGATGGCGTTCTTCCTTCTGATGTGGCTGATCAGCATGACGACCCCGGAACAGAAGATCGGCCTGGCGGAATACTTCGCGCCGGCGGCTCTGAGCCCCAGCAACAGTGGCGCTGGCGGCGTGCTGATGGGCAATTCCATAGACAGGCCAGGCAAAAAGTCGTCGGCGCCCCGCGATGGGACGTTGGGCGCCGGGCATGACGAGACAACGCGCCGGGCCAGCTCGAGCAGCTCCAGCGAGGCCAGCCGCCCGGCCGCCAACGCGCAGGCCCAGCACAGCGCGATCGCCAGCATCCGGCAGGCGCTCCAGAGCATGCCGGAGGTTGCCGAGCTGTCGCGTAACATCGTGGTCGAGGCGACCAAGGAGGGGGTGAACGTGTCCCTCTTGGACCAGCAGGGGCGCTCCATGTTCCCGGAGGACTCGGTCCAACCCTATGAGCGCACCCGTCTCGTGATCGAGGCGCTCGCGCCCACGTTGCGGCGGCTGCCCAACCGCCTTTCCATCATCGGCCACACGGCGGCCGTGCGCCCGGGCTCGGTGCAGGCCGTCGATTCCTGGGGCATCACCGCGGGGCGTGCGCTCGCCGTGCGCGATATTCTGTCGCAGGCCGGGCTTCCCCACGACCGTTTCGTCTCCGTCGTGGGACGCGCCGACACCGAGCCGGTTTTCCCCGACAATCCCTACATCGCGCCCAACCGACGGGTGACGATCACGTTGCTCAATGAGGCGCCGCCGCTCCCCTCGGGCGGCTTGCGCTGACGACAAGGCGCTTTCGCTGCCTCTTCACAATCAGGCGGCGCACAGATGTGGTCGGCATCGTCCGTAACGAGGCCCCCCATTCCCCGCCTCGTCGGCGCCATACTGCTCGAACAGAATGATGAGCGGGCCATGCGGCGCGCCAGATGCATGACGCTGGAAAACAAAGGCCCCGATGAGCGGCAATCCCCTTGTCAGTCCGCTCGCCGTGACTGCCTGACATAACCGCCCGGGCGCACCCGCAAGCGGTCAGTGGTGATCAGTAGCTGCGCCAAGAATTGTGACAGCGCCTCTCCCGCATCCGCGCAATCACGTGACGCACCGCACGGCATTGCAAACGTGCATAAACGTACGTCGCGGACGCTCAGCATGGCAGAAGCCGCCACGTGAAGTGCGTGTTCCGTGTGATCGCCGCCTTCGAATAAAGCATGTTGACGTAGTCACCGTTCGCCCAGAGCGGTGCGAGATCTGCGTAATGCACCGAGCGTGGATCGCCTGACTGCCCAGGCGCATTGATGACAACGCTGCGATCGGGATCAGCCAGATCGACGACCATCCGGAAAGAGGCGCCGGCGACAATCCGGAAATCACTGGCGCGATATCCGGTGTGCATTGGCGTAACTGCCGAACCACCCTTTGGAAATGGTCCGACATCAAGGCTGCGGCTGCTGGCGCGCTCCAGCAGAGGCGTGAGCATGTGTTCAAAATAGCCGTGATGCAGTCGGCCCCAGGTCCAGGCCGAAGCATCAGGTCCGAGCCGGGCTGCCAGGTCTCGATAGGCGGCGGCCAGAGAATTCTGAAGCAGGAGATCGCGTGCCTGCGCGGGATTTTCACCAAATCTGGCATCTGGATGTTCGATGGACTGGAGAATGCCCTCGGTATCTCCCGGCAGAACAAGGGCGGAGGCGAAAGTGTCCACCACAAGGCGTTCAATCAGCGCAGGCTTCAGATGCTTGAGCCACCAGACTTCAAAAAGCGCGGCGGCGGCGCTGGTGGCCTCAAGCCGGCAATTCCAGTCCTTGAGAAGGGAAAGCGCGGCGGCGGCGTCAAGCACGGGCTCGGCGATATCGGCAAGCAATGCGAGGCACCGCCGCGCCGGGACTGAAAGAACGTCCGTTTGAAGCGCACGCGACGCAGCGACATCATGCGATCTGGAGCCTGCCAGAACCTCATGGATGCGGGTGGCGCGCGAAGCATCGGTCCATTCAAAGCCGACCGGCCAACGCTCATGCGGCCAGTCGGGCGGCAGGTTCAATTCGTTGGCGGTGGCGAAGAATCCCTTTTCCGGGTTAAGCGTGAAGGGCAGCGATGATGCCGGCACCATGCCCTGCCATTCATGGCTCCCGTCACCCGGCACCGGTACGAGGCCACGCCAGTTCGTCCTCAGGGGAATGAATCCACCCGGTGACCAGGCGATGTCGCCTCCCCGGTCGGCATAGACCAGATTGACGGATGGTGTGCCCCAGGCTTCAGCCGCGGCGCGGAAGGTGGTCGGCGATCTGGCGCGCAACAGTGACAAACTGGCCATATAGGGAGCGGCGCCGGGTTCGAACCACACCGAGCGGATGGACACAGCGCGGGTTTTGCTCTCGTTCCGCCAGATCACCGGGCCATGGCAGGTCAGATGAAAACTGACCTGCTGGACTGCGCAGCCCTTCACCTCGATCGGTTCGATGATCGGGCGCATGTTGCGCCAGGCGCCGTGGTGGCGATAGCGATCAGGTGCGGCAGGATCAGTCTCCTCCAGGTAGACATCTTCCTGATCAGCGCCAAAAATGGTGAGCCCGAAGGCGGCCTCGCCATTATGGCCGATGCTGATGCCCGGCACCGCAGGCTCGCCGGCGCCGACGGCATCGAACCCGGGCGCGGTGAGATGCACGATGTAGCGCAGCGACGGCAGCGAATGCGCGCGATGTGGGTCGCTCGCAAGGATTGGCGAGCCTGTCGTCGTGCGCGAGCCGTGCACCACCCAATTGTTCGATCCCGAAAAATCCGGATCGAACAAGACCTCGTTCATTTCATTGACCCGCCTCCAGAGATGAGCCTGGTCAAGCGTCGCCGCGAGCCGCTCCGGCGTGAAGGTCACGTTCGCCTGCGCCAGCTTGAAGATGGTCAGCGCCTCCATCGGCACGCTGGCGGCGCAGACGCCTTCGGCGAGCATCACATCGGTCGCTGGCTGGATGAACTTCCTCAAAAGATCCGCCGCCGCGTCCGCGCGGTCGAGCATGTTCAGTCTCTGCACTTCAGAGATCGCATTGCGGGTCAGGCCATGGCTGCGGATACGCAGAACGTCCTCGGCCTGCCAGGGCAAAGGTTGCGTGCCCATGATCCCGAATTCCGGCGGCAGAAGGTCCGGACACCGGTCGCAGAGCGCGATGAAGGCGTTGATCCCACCGACAAATCGCGTGCAGATTTCGCTTGTATCGGGCGCATAGCTTGCCCATTCTGCGGTCATGTCGCCGCGAAAGAGAAAGTGCCGCGAGGCGCGATCCTGTTCAAGGAAACCTGGACCAAAATCGGCTGCAAGCAGCCCAAGGCCACGCTTTCGCCAGAGATCGATCTGCCAGAGCCTATCCCTGGCGCTGTTGAAACCCTGCACGAACCAGAGATCCGAGAGGGAAGACGCCTGGATATGGGGAATTCCCCATCTGTCAACGACGATGCAGGCCTCGTCGTGCAAGTCAGGAATGCGAAAAACATTGTCGGCATCAAAAGGGATTTTTTCCATCGCGCGACAATCCCTAATGTGTGTGATGGAGCTGGGGAAGGGTTTGCATGGCCGTTTCAGCGCACAATCATCTTCGCCACCGTAGATTATGACAGAAGCTTGTGCGACGCCGCAGGTTCATTTTTTGGATGGTTTCGGATGTCTGGCAGAATTGGCCGTTGAGGCCCCGATCGGGAGGGTGCGTTTGACACGACGATCGACCCCGCTGTATTTTTGAACGATATCGTTAAAGACAGGCATAGGAGCACAATAATATGCGGAAGATTTTGACAGCAGGCTTGTGCGCCGTGATGGTGTGGGCCGGTGCAGCTATGGCGCAAACGCCCGGCAAAACCATCACCATTGATCTGCCCAACGATGCGGCCACGCTTGATCCCCACCTTCAGTGGGACACGGACAGCTATACGATTTACCGCAATATATTCGACAATCTTGTCACGAGGGATCCATCCGGCAAGATCATAGGCCAGATTGCCGAAAGCTGGAAGCAACTCGATGACACGACGATCGAGTTTGCAATCCGATCTGGCGTCACCTTCCATGACGGATCGGCGCTGACGCCGGAAGATGTCGTCTTCTCGATCCGCCGCATCATCGATCCGGCACTGCGCAGCCCTCAGTTGTCACAGTTTGACCAGATCGCCTCGGCCGATGTCAGCGGGCCGAATGCCGTGACAATGAAGACCAGATCGCCGTATCCGGCCTTGCTGGCGCAACTGGTCAAGCTTTCGATCGTGCCAAAGGCAGTGTTGGAGCGCGTGGGCGCGCAGGCCTTCAACCAGCAACCGGTGGGTTCCGGTCCCTACAAATTGCGTACCTGGCAGCGCGGCGTTTCGGTGACGCTGGATGCTGTCCCGAACTACTGGCGAGGCGTCCCACCTTTCGCAAGCGCGGAATTCCGCGTCGTGCCCGATGTGGCGACGCGGGTGGCCGATCTTCAAACCGGCCGGGCGGACATCGTTCGGCAGCTGGGACCGGACGAAGCTGAACGGATCAAACCCGACCAGAAGCTCCAGGTTCTGGCCGCGCCGACCGAGCGGATTGGCTACATGTTCGTCAACGCGCTGGCAGGGCCGACCCAGGATGTTCGCGTGCGCCGGGCCATCGCCCATGCGATCGACAAGAAGACCCTGATCGAAGCGCTGCTGCAGGGCTATGGCAAGCAGGTCGACATTGTGCTGACACCGGCCAATTTCGGCTATGTCGAAGGCATCGGCGCGCCTGCATTCGACCCTGGCCGCGCAAGGCAGTTGATCCGTGAGGCAAATGCGGTCGGCGCGCAGTTGAGTTTCCTGACCTCCCCGGCCTATGACCGGCGCCTTGTCGAAGCGATCCAGCAGATGCTGCAGGAAGTCGGTTTCAAGGTCGATATCCAGATGATGGACCATCCAACCTTCCTGCGGCGGCGTCAGGGCCGCCCGGATGAGGCAGGTTCAATATCGCTCGGGCGCTGGAGCTGCGCTTGCCAGGACGCCGATGGCGTGATCTTTCCGCTGTTTCGCAGCGGCTCGATCTGGGCAAAATACATCAATCCCGAATACGACCAGCAGGTGGACGCAGCGCGTGTGACGCTCGACGAGGCAAAGCGCCTCGCCAACTATCGCCGCGCGTTCGAGATCCTGCGCGATGACCTGCCGGGCATAGGCCTTTATCAGGACTACGCGATTTACGCAGCGCGGCGCGAGCTGCGCTGGCAGCCCACCGCGAACGAGGCCTTCTTCCTGTTCGACATGAAGTGGCAACCCTGAGCGCCGGGAAAACCGGGCCATGTCGCGCTATCTGCTGAGCCGACTGCTGCAAGCTCTCGTGACGACGTTCGGGATCATGACGATCGTCTTCTTCGTCATGCGCCTGTCTGGCGATCCGGTGCTTCTGCTGGTGCCGGAAGGCGCAACGCGCGAGCACATCGACGCCATCCGCCGCGAGCTGGGCTTTGATCAGCCCTTGTGGAAGCAATACCTCGCGTTTCTCAAGGGGCTGGCGCAATTCGAGCTTGGCGCATCGGTGGTGCAGCGCGTCCCTGCGTGGGACATCCTAGCCAGCCGCATCCCATACACGCTTGCACTGGCCGGAGCGGCTCTACTGGTGGCGATCGGCTTTGGGGTGCCCGCTGGCATCGCCATGGCCGTCTGGCGCGGCCGCTGGTTCGAGCGGCCCATCGCGGCCATCGTGGTCACGGGCCAGAGCATGCCGACCTTCCTGTCGGGCATTCTGATGATCATGCTGTTTGCGGTGACGCTTCGCTGGCTGCCATCGTCCGGCGTGGATGGTCCGGCCTCGGTGATCATGCCGGCGGTCGCGCTGGGGCTTTTGTCCATGTCCACCTTTGCACGGATGGCGCGCATTGCCGTGGTGGACGAACTTGGCAAGGATTACGTCAGAGCCGGCCTGGCCCGAGGGCTGTCCATAGGGAATGTCGTGGCACGGCATGTGCTGCGCAATGCGGCCATCCCGGTTGTGACGATCGCGGCGCTGGAAGTTGGCAACCTGCTCGCCGGAGCCATCATCATCGAGACCGTATTTGCCTGGCCGGGCATTGGCCAGCTTGCGATCCAGTCGATCCAGTCGCGGGATTTTCTCGTGGTGCAGGCGATCGTGCTCTTTGTCTCGCTCGTTTATGTGGCGGTCAACCTTGTAACTGATCTGCTTTATGCGGCGATTGATCCCCGCATTCGGCTGGCCGACCAATGAAGGCATCTTCTGGCCTTCGCCGCCGCCTGACCGGGATGCCTGCATCGATCATGATTGCTGCGGCAATCCTTGGCGCGTTTGTGACCATCGCCCTTCTCGCGCCGTATCTCTCGCCCTATGATCCGGCGCGTCAGAGTCTGTTGCAACGTCTGCGGCCGCCGGGCCATGTCACGGCGGCCGGGCTTGGCTATGTCTTCGGAACGGACGATCTGGGCCGTGATCTGTTGTCCCGCGTGATTCACGGCGCGCGGGCGTCCATGCTGGTTGCTGTTGCCTCAGTGGCTGTTTCGCTGGTGATTGGCAGCCTTCTGGGGATGATCGCAGCCTGGCGACGCGGCTGGGTCGAGATCGTGATCATGCGGCTGGTGGACACGATGCTGTCCATCCCGGCGATTCTGCTCGCGGTCCTGGCCGTTGCCGTGATCGGGCCCGGCTTCAACACGTTGATCCTTGTGCTCGGTCTGACGCGCTGGCCCCGCTATACCCGCGTCGCCTATGCCCAGACATTGCAGGTCGCGACGTTGCCTTACATTCGCGCCGCCGAACTGGCAGGTGCACGCACCCTGCGCATTCTGGGGCGGCATGTGCTCCCCAACATCGCAGGACCGCTGGTGGTGGTGGCGACAGCAGAGTTCGGGCTGATGATCCTGTTCGAGGCCGGATTGTCATTCCTTGGCCTTGGCATTCAGCCGCCGACGCCGAGTTGGGGGTCGATCATGAGCGCCGGGCGGCAATATGTGGAGCGGGCCTGGTGGTTGACCGCCTTCCCCGGCGCATGCCTGTTCCTGCTCGTGCTCTCGGTGAACATTCTCGGAGACTGGCTACGGGATAGGCTCGATCCAAAATCGACAGGTCGATAAGACAAGCGCGAGGACGCCATGGAATTCAAGGACAAGATCGTCGTGGTTACCGGCGCTGCCGGGGTCTTCGGGCGCTGGATCACAGAGGCATTCTGGCGCGAAGGCGCGCGGGTGGTTCTGTGCGATAGCCGCAAGGCGGCAGCCGATGCCGTGGTCGAGGCAAATGGCATTGATCCTGACCGCGCCATGGTTGTGGAAACCGACCTCATGAGCGAGAGCTCGATCGTGGCTCTGGCCGAGACGGTCGCAAGCCGCTGGGGCGTACCTGATGTGGTCGTCAACAACGCCGGCATCTACCCGGCGGGCGGGCTGCTGCAGATCGAGACTGCGGAGTTCGATCGTGTCTTCGCCATCAATGTCCGGGCTCCCTACATCGTCACACGCGAATTCGCCAGGGCCATGATCAATGCCGGCACGAAAGGCGTCGTGATCATGATCTCGTCAGGGGCGGCGCGGGCCTTGCGCAAGGGGACCGTGCCTTATTGCACATCAAAGACCACGCTGGAGCGCATCTCGAAGGGCTTCGCCATCGAACTGGCCGAGCATGGCATTCGCGTCAACGTGGTCGAGCCGGGCTTCGCGCCCGGAAGCGTGGTCAGCCCGCTCTCGGACGAATATGTCGAAAAGATGAGGTCACGCATTCCGCTCGGGCGCACGAGCGGGCCGGAAGATGCCTCAGGAGCGGTCCTCTATCTTGCATCGCAAAAGGCGAGCTTCATAACCGGCGCTGTCCTGTCGGTCGATGGTGGCAATTCGCTCGGTGTCTTCGAGCCGGGCAAGATCATGTCATCGCGATGAGCGGCCAAATCTTGTCCCGGCAAGTCTTGTCCCAACAAGTCCTGAACATCGATGATCTGTGCCTGCATATCGGCGGCGCTGCTGTCGTGGACGGCCTGTCGCTGTCGATCGGCAAGGGCGAGATCATGGCGCTGGTCGGGGAATCGGGCTGCGGCAAGTCGTTGTCAGCACTTGCCGTGCTTCAGCTTTTGCCGCCTGCGGCCAGCATCGCGAGAGGCCGGATCCTGCTCGAAGATCGTGACCTGACCAAACTCGGGCAAAAGGACATGACGGCCATTCGTGGGCGCGACGTCTCGATCATCTTCCAGGAGCCGACCGCCTCGCTTGATCCGCTGATGACCGTGGGCAAGCAGGTTGCCGAAGCGCTGATGGCCCATGAGGCGATCACGGCCCGGGCCGCCCGGCAGCGGGCGCTGGGCATGTTGTGCGCCGTCGGCATCACCGATCCGGAACGGCGGCTTGACCAGTATCCGTTCGAGCTGTCAGGCGGCATGTGCCAACGCATCATGATTGCCATTGCGCTGATCTGCAGCCCCCGCCTGCTGGTTGCGGACGAGCCGACGACCGCGCTCGATGTCACGATCCAGGCCCAGATACTCAACCTGATCCGTGATCTGGTCGCCGCACGCGGCACGTCTGTCCTTCTGATCACCCATGACATGGGCGTGGTGGCCGACATGGCGGACCGGGTGGTGGTGATGTATGCCGGACGGGTGGCGGAAGCGGCGCCTGTGGAGACATTGTTTCGCGCGCCGCGGCACCCTTACACCGCTCTGCTGCTGAACAGCGTTCCGCGCGCGGGGATTGCCCCCAAGGCTCTGCTCGCCACGATTGAAGGCACGGTTCCGCAGCCTTCTGCCTTTCCGGCTGGTTGCCGTTTTGCGGACAGATGCCCGCTGGCGCTGGACAGGTGCCGCAGCGAGGCGCCGCCGCTGGTCAAACAGGCGGACTTCCACGAAGCCGCGTGCTGGCGTTCGGATCAGGTCGCAAGCCTGATGGCTGCCGCATGACCGCACCCGTCCTCGAGATCGAAGATGTCGCCGTTCATTTCGGAGGACGCGGTGGGCTGTTCAAGCCGACGCACCCATCTGTGAAGGCCGTCAATGGCGTGAGCCTGACGATCCTGCCCGGCGAAACGCTCGGGCTGGTGGGGGAATCGGGCTGCGGCAAGTCCACGCTGGCAAACGCCATCCTCGGGATGGCGCCGCTGACGCGTGGCGCGATCCGTGTCATGGGGCGGACGGTTTCCAGCACTGACAGCGAAGCGCTGCGCGCCGTCCGCGCCGATGTGCAGATGGTCTTCCAGGACCCGCTGCTGTCGCTGAACCCGCGCTTGACCGTTGGCGCTGCTGTGGGAGAGCCGCTTCTTGTGCGCGGGCTGGCTTCGGGTTCAGCCTTGCGCGGGCGGGTGGCGGCGCTGCTGAAGGATGTCGGCCTTGAGCCGGATCATGCGGCGCGCTTCCCGCACGAGTTCTCGGGCGGACAAAGGCAGCGCATCGTCATCGCCCGGGCCCTGGCCCTGCAACCGGCGCTCGTGGTTTGCGACGAGCCCGTCTCGGCGCTCGATGTGTCCGTGCGGGCGCAGATCCTCAACCTGCTGGCCAGGTTGCAGCAGCAGCACGGCGTGTCCTACCTGTTTGTTTCCCATGACCTTGCTGTTGTCAGACACATCGCGGACCGGGTGGCGGTCATGTATCTGGGAAGGATTGTCGAGCTGGCATCGCGCCAGACGCTGTTCGAGGCCCCGAAGCATCCCTACACACTGGCGCTGCTGGCTGCCGCTCCCGAGCCGGACCCGGTGAAGCAGCGGGCCAAGAAGCGCATCGTGCTCGGCGGTGAGTTGCCAAGCCCCTCGAACCTGCCTCCCGGTTGCGCTTTCAGCACACGCTGCCCGATGGCGAGTGAGAGATGCCGCGTCGAGCGGCCCGAACTGACCTTTCGCGCCGACGGCGCATCCGTCGCCTGCCACCATGCCTGAGGAGATTGGCCATGAGTCACGATAACGACAAGCCCTGGCTGTTTCCGGAAGAGCTCTGGCGCGCCAGGATCAATCATGTGCGCGCCGGCCGCTCGCTGGCGCCGAAGGTCTGGAAGAATGGCGCGCGCTGCGCTGTCGCCCTGTCCTTTGACAGCGATCACGAGACGATCGAACTTCGCTTCGGGGGCAACTCCTATGGCAAGATGAGCCAGGGCCAATACGGCGCGCGGAAGGGCATGCCGCGTATCCTGTCGTTGCTGGAAAGGCACGGCGTGCCGGCCACCTTCTTCATGCCGGCTGTCTCGGCCATGACCCATCCTGACGAGGTGCGTGCCGTGGTTGCAGCCGGCCATGAGCTTGGCATTCACTCGTGGATTCACGAATTCAACTCTCGCCTTGATCATGCGACGGAACGCGATCTGGCCCTGCGAGCAGCTGACGCTCTGGAGAAACTTTCGGGACGGCGGCCCGTCGGGATGCGGACGGCTTCGTGGGACTTTTCGCCCTATACACTCAAGATCATCCGCGAAATGGGCCTGCTTTACGACTCCTCGCTGATGGCTGACGACGAGCCCTACGAGTTGCTGGATGAAGGGGCCCCGACAGGCATCGTCGAATTGCCTGTCGAATGGATCAGGGACGACGCGATCTATTTCAACATGGACAGGATGAGCGGTCTCAGGCCTTATACCGGCCCTGAAACCGTGCTCGACATCTTCAGGCGGGAATTGCTGCTCGCCCACGAGGAGGGTGGCCTTTTCCTGCTCACCATGCATCCGCATCACATTGGTCACCGGTCGCGCATCTTCGTGCTGGACGAAATCATTCGCCTTGCGAAATCGCTGCCGGGAGTCTGGTTCGCGAGCCACGAGGAGGTGGCGTGCTGGTGCAAGGCGGAGGCTGGAGTTCAGGATTCTGCCCGGTAGGGCATCGCTCACGAAATGGGATGCCAGTTTTGTGCCCGGGCAGAGCTGGCTCGCCGACATTCTTGCCCGCATCGCCGCCATGCCGCAAATCGGGCTGATGAGACCTGTGCGCGGACAGGATTTTTGTTTGGGGCTGACATGGATAGCTGAGAAAGACTGTTTTTGTCAGATGGATGGCAACAGGTGCCGGAGTCGGCTTCTTCCAGGTATTCAACCCGAGCTTTTGCGGCTGTTTGTGGCGGGCGTTCCGGCCAGCACGGCTACGGAACTGACGGGCGTCAATCGCAAGATCGAGATCTGGTTCCAGCATGAAACGCGCATCTGCCAGAAGAACGGCCTCGTCCGGCAATGGGCCAGGGGCGAGAGCCTGCAAAAGACCAAACAGAACGCAATCGACCAGCCAGCCGCTTGACCTCCGCCCAAACGCACAATACCAGCCCATAGACTTATGAAAAGGTCGCCAGAGGCGGTCGGCTTAAGGTCAGAATCCCCGGCCGGCCTCGTCGGTATCCGGACCTCGTCACGCTGGAGAAAAAAATGTCCTCCCGAAACACAGGCCTTAGAGCGATATTGGCCGTTGTCGCCATCGTACTCTCAGTTGCGTTTGGACTAATCGCCTATATGCATTTTTCCAATAAGGAAGAAGCCAGGATCTTTCTCAGTCAAGGCAAAAAAGAAATCATCACTATTAGCGAAAAGCAAGCTAACAAGCGATTCTCGAATTCCTCGTCGGGGAGGTCAAGATTTAGAAACACCTATCTCTTGTCTGGTTCTATAAACACGGCCGACAACTCTAAATTTGGCGCCGTTGACCCAAACTGCAAAGTTGATGTGGCCAAAAGTCAGTTTTGCATGGCAGACTTCTCGGCGGGATTCAAGATTAATCTGTCAAGAATTCAGATGGTTGTGACTCGCGAAATGTATGACGAGCTGAAAGAGGGCGATAAGATCGAGGTTTATTGCATGAAGATCGATGGCAAGGACGCCTGCAAGCCCTCAAAAATTCTCAATAGCTATTTCAACTGACGGCGTTGGACTGAGCGTTATCTTTGTCCGTAAAAACGCAATCTCACGCGGCCAGAGCAACACTTGACTGCCTGGAGTCCGTTTGGAAAGTCAGGGATGAGCGTTTCGGCGGATGAGAAGGCCGCCCATTGCGATGTGAATCATGGCGGTGGACCGTCTTTTTACAGCAAAACGTGATGCCGGGCACCCCGGCATTCACATCCATCCCTTCGCGTCGAAGACGAACAATGGGATGGCGACGGATGAAGGACGGCAGGTCTGGAGCCATCCTTGGGTGTGGGAATGCTCTCATGAGAGCGGACAGCAAGAAATCCCATTTTTCCTGTCGACCTTTGTTTGCAGCGTCGGTATTTTGTATCGACAATATTGTTGTGTATGCGATCGGGATCGACGCGTTGTTTTTTCAAAAACAATATCCTTTAGATGCGTCGCCTTTTGCCTCCGCCTGAATAGAGCGCTTGCATGCGCGTGCGTCGCGCCTCCAGATATGGCCTGCCGGATTGGTCCGGCATGATCTGGTGGCGAATGGCCGGCTTTGCGCAGATCTCTGCCTCGGACCCTGCACCGGCGGCCAGCATGCCGAGCCGCGCCGCGCCGAAGGCGGCGCCAAGTTCGGCGCCTTCCGGAATGCCAAAGGCGCACCCGGTCGCGTCGGCGATCAACCCGGCCCAGAAATGACTGCGTGCGCCGCCGCCGACGAGCATGCAGTTCAATGGCGCTGCATTCGCTTCAACCAGCACGTCGAGGCAGTCTGCCAGCGCGAAGGCGACGCCCTCGATCACGGCATAGGCCAGCGCCGCAGCGTCATGCCTGATCGTCAGGCCGGCAAACTGTGCCGTAGCGAGCGGATCATTGTGCGGGGTTCGTTCGCCCGTAAGATATGGCAGGAAGACCGGCGCGCGCTCGGCCTGTCCGGGAACGGCGGCGAAGGCCTCGACCCGGCGCAACAGCCCGGCGATGTCGCCGCCGGCGCCGACAATAGACGCGATCCAGCCGAGCGCCGATGCCGCCGTCAAGACCACAGCCATGCCGTGCCAGCGTCCGGGAAGGGCATGGCAGAACCCGTGCAGTGTCCGCTCCGGCAGGGCGACAGGCGCGTTCGTGGCGCCGAACACGACACCCGAAGTTCCGAGCGACAAGAACCCGTCACCCCCTCCGATCGCGCCGATGCCGACGGCGGAGCAGGCATTGTCGCCGCCGCCGCCGGCAATCGGGATGCGCCGCCCGGCAAGACCGAGGCTGGCCGCGACGTCGGGCGAAACATACGCGGACACCTCCGAGCCTTCGACCAGTCCCGGCATGTGCCGGGTCGAAAGGTCACAGGCCGCCAGGAGGGTATCGTCCCAGTGGCGCGCGGGGATGTCGAGCCAGAGCGTGCCCGAGGAATCCGACATCTCGGAGACATAATCTCCTGACAGTCGAAACCGGACATAATCCTTCGGCAACAGCACCATGCGCGTTTGGGCAAAGATCTCCGGTTCGTGCTCGGCCACCCACAGCAGTTTTGGCGCGGTAAAGCCCGGCATGGGAATGTTCGAGGCGCGGGCCGAAAAATCGGGCAGGCGGCGCAGCAATTCAGCGCATTGGGGTGCCGCGCGCCCATCATTCCAGAGAATGCAGGGCCGGAGGACCTTCCCCCCCGCATCCAGCAGGGTCGCGCCATGCTGCTGGCCTGAGAGCCCGATGCCCGCCAGCCCCAACCATGCTGCCGGCGCGGCAGCGCGGATATCGGCAATCGCCGCGAGCGCGCTCTGCCACCAGCTCTCTGGATCCTGTTCGGAAAAGCGCGGTGCCGGGCGCTGCACGTCGAGCGCCGCGCTGCCTTCGGCGATCAGCCGCTGTCGCTCGTCCAATAGCACGGCCTTGACCGAAGACGTGCCGATATCGATGCCGAGATAGTTCGTCATGTCAGAGCGCCAGTCCATCCATGTCGAAGAGGTATGGCTTGCCGGAACCGAGCCCGACCTTGAGCGCATCCCCGCGCGCCACATCCGGCCGGCCGTTGACGAGGATCGTCATCGTCGGCGTCTCCACGCCGCTCGCATAGATCTGGACCGCGCCACCGAGGTTTTCGGAGAACTCGGCCACGAGCGCGAGGAGCGGCGACGGGCCGCCGATATCGAGATTGTCCGGCCTCAGCCCAAGCGTCAGTTGTGAGCCAGGTTCGATCCTGCGGTCGAGCGTGCGGGCAACCGTCATGGCGCCGCCGATGAAGGCAGGGTGGCTAAGCTCCACAGCATCGGCTGTCACGCCTTTTGCCCGCACCGTCAGGAAATTCATCTTCGGCGAGCCGATGAAACCGGCCACGAACACGTTCGCAGGCCTGTCATAGAGGTCGGTCGGCGTGCCGATCTGCTCGACGAGCCCGGCGCGCAGCACCACGATCCGGTCGGCGAGCGTCATCGCCTCGACCTGATCATGCGTCACATAGACCATAGTGACACCAAGATCGCGGTGCAGGCGGGCTATCTCCACGCGCATCTGTGTGCGCAATTCCGCATCGAGGTTCGAGAGCGGCTCATCGAACAGGAACAGTTTTGGATGGCGGACAATTGCCCGGCCGATTGCCACGCGCTGCCGCTGGCCGCCGGAGAGCTGGCGCGGCTTTCGTTCCATCAGCGGTTCGATCTGCAGGATGCGGGCCGCCTCGGCGACGCGCGTCCTGATCTCGGCCCTTGGCATTTTCGCCATTTTCAGGCCAAAGCCGATATTGTCGAACACGCTCATATGCGGATAGAGCGCATAGGACTGGAAGACCATCGAGACCTGCCGATCCGCCGGCGCGACATGCGTCACCACGCTTCCGTCGAGCAGGATATCCCCGTCGGTCACGTCCTCCAGCCCGGCGATCATGCGCAGAAGCGTCGATTTTCCGCAGCCGGACGGGCCTACAAAGACGATGAATTCGCCTTTTTCCGCCGTAAGGCTGACGCCATGAACAACCGGGATATTGCCAAAGCGCTTGATCACGGAATCGAGTTTGAGAAAGGACATCGTCAGTAGACCCCTGCCGCTGAAGGTTCGGCGGCCAGAGACGTGGATTGCGCCTCGATTTCATTACGGATCGCGAAGAGCTTCAGATAGGTGGCATAGGCTGCATCATGAGCCCTTGCCCATCGCGGATCGGCCGCATGCGCCCTTTGCGGCGCCGACATCGCATCCAGCGCGGCGAAGAGATCCGGCTGTAGCCCGGCCCCGACAGCGGCAACCATGGCGGTGCCAAGCAGAACCGGCTCGTTGGTTTTCGTTGTCACAAGACCGGCCCCGAGGGCATCCCGATAAAGGCGGACCAGCAGCGGATTGCGCGTATGGCCACCCGACAGGCTGACGCGATCGATAGCGTAGCCATGCGCATTGAGATGCTCGATGATATGCCTGCTCTGGAGCGCGAGCGCCCGCGCCGTCGCGTAGTATTCCTCAAGGAAGGCGCGCCGCCCGGAATCGACGCCGATCCCGGTCATGATGGCGCGGGCATTCCCGTCTCCAAGAGGTGCACGGTTACCCAGCCAGTCGGGGACAAGATGCCGTTTCGCGGCGAAGCTCGGGCCTTCCTGATCAAGCAACGTCATGATCTCGGCGATCGTCGCGGTGTGATGCTCGGCTGAGGCCCTTCCGGGCGAGGCGGGGTGGTGATCGAGAACCGCATCAAGCGCGGCGCCTGAAAAGCTTTGCCCGGCCTCGTGCATCCAGAACCCGGGGAACACCGCATCCTTGAACGGCCCCCAGATGCCGGAAATCGGCCGCATGTCTTCAGCCCAGCTCATGTAGCAGGTCGACGTGCCGCCAATCAGAGCCAGGATCCGGTTCATCTTCGGGGCGAAATCGCGGCCCAGAACGCCAAGCGCGCCGGCTTCCGCGTCGATCAGGCCGACCGCGACGGGGACGCCCGGCGACAAGCCGAAGCCATGCGCTGCAACGGGCGAAAGGGACCCGTGGCGATGACCGACACGGCCCGGCTGTCCGGCGAGCGTGCCCCGTTCCAGCAGATCGGACATGCCAAGCTGGTCCAGCAATGGATGCCGCCAGGGCTCGGCATCACCCGGGAGATAAGGGAACTTGCAGGCCAGGCTGCACACGGAGGCCAGATCGATCCCGGTGGCGCGGAACGCGATCTCGTCCGAAAGCGCCCGCACCGCGCGGACCCGCCGCCAGTCGGCCGGCCGATGCCGCTTCATCCAGAGCAGCTTGGGCAGGAACATTTCGGGCGAGACGGTCCCGCCAACGAAACCGAGATAGCGGTCCGCAGTTGCATCAATCAGTTTGGCTTCTGCTTCCGCCCGGTGATCCATCCAGCAGATGACGTCGCAGCGCTCCTCCAGTGGTGGATCGCCCTCCGCCACCAGAACCATGGAGGATGCGGCGTCGATGGCAAGCCCCGCGACGCCCGCCGCGGCCCCGGGGACGGCAGCGACCACGGCGCGTACTGCAGAGCAGACCGCAGCCCATATCTCATCCATCCTGTAAACCGCGTGATGTTCCGCAGGTTGCAGCAGGTCGAAGGCAGCACTGCGCGCGGCCAGGAATTCGCCATCGGGCCGGAACAGCCCGGCTCGTGCCGAAAGCGTGCCGACATCGATGGCAAGCAGGAACGACTCCGGATGTAGACTGCCGTGAGGACGGTTCATGACAGCAGAGCCTCCGCAACGCCTTCATCGGTCACAAGGCGCCGTACATAGCGCGCGTGCAGGATGGCGCCGATGATCTTCAGTTTTGGCAGACCGCCGGAGGCGAGGATGGAGATGGGGTAGGCCCGAAGTTCGTCCGGTGTCAGTGCCATCACGCGCCCATTGAGCGGATGATCGACCGGGCGACCGAATTCATCCAGGAAAGTCCCCAGAAGATCGCCGATCGCCCCGGCCTTGCGCAATTCGTCGATGTTTTCGCTGACGATATGCGTCGAGGCGAGCAGGGAACGCGACGTCAGGTCGCCACAGGCCACCATCGCGATATCGCCCTGCCGGGCGCGTCGCATCACTTCGGCAAGGCCGTAATGGGTGAGCAGGGTCGAGTGGTTTTCCACCGACGGGCAGTAGATCGGCGCGGCAAGATAATAGCATTCAGCCCCGAGCTTGCCGGCAAAGCCTGTTGCGACCTCGAACGTGTTCGTTCCTGATCCCCGCGTCAGCCCGCCCATCAGGGCGGTCACCCAGCTGTTCGCATAGCGGCGTTGTGGAAGCCGGCTCGCCGCCGCCCGCAGGGTGCGACCCCAGCCGACGCTGAGCCCGATGCCGTCCTTCAGCAGGCGATCGAGCATCACGCCGGCCGCTTCCCCGATGACTTGCTGCTGCACATCAAGATCGGGCGTGTTCGGCACGACCGACACCTCGTCGAGCGCGTAGCGCGCCTTCAGGCGCTCCTCGAGCGCGACGCAACTGGCGAAGGGGATGCTGATGTCGATGCGCACAAGCCCGTCGGCACGCGCCTGTCCGACGATCTTGTTGACCTTGACCCGCGTCATGCCCAGCCGATCGGCAATTTCCTGCTGCGTCAGGCCGCCGAGAAAATAGTACCAGGCGGCGCGCGCCTGCACCTGGGCTTCCTGCCAGTCGAGGCCGCTCGTCAGGTGGTGCATCGGCGGCGGCTGCAGCGGAGGGGAGGCGTCCACGGCTTTCCTCACGTGAACGCGGGTTTGGCGAATGCCATGCTCTGCCGCATCGCGGCAAGCACGGACGCATCGCTGCGCTCGAACGGGTAGAAGACTTCAAGGAAAACCGGGCAGTCCGCAAGCCCCGCCCGCCGCTGACATGCCGCCGCTTCAAACGGGTCCACCAGCCCGCTCTCGGTAAAATCCCAATGCCGATCATAGCGGAAGTCGGTCTGTTGAAGGTGAATGACGCCGACAGACTGCCCAAGCGCCGCGAACCATTCCTCCATCCCGGCGCGGTAGCGGCCATAGAGTGGCTCGAACGTCGCGTGGCCCCAGTCGAGGCAGAACTTCCAGGGCACTTCCGAGCATTCGACATCGGCGCGCATGGTGAGGGCCTGTGCAACGGTCCACGGCCATTCGCGACGCATAGGCGTCGGTTCGACGTACAGTTCTTCTATGCCCTCGCGCTTCGCCACGCTCGCGAGCCTGAGCATGCGTGCCACAATGTCGTGATAGTCGGCCTCCGGAATCGCGTCCGGCTCGCTGCCATCGAGCCGTGAGGCGACAGCACCAAGCGGGCCACCGACCCGGCGGATGCCTGCCATGCCGGCGAAGGCATAGGCCCGCCCGAGCCAGCCCTCGGCCAGGTCACGCACCCGCCGATCTGGGTGCAACAACTGATTGAACGTGTAGTGCGCGAGCCCGATGAAGGCGCTGTGGATCGAGATGCCATGGTCCTCGCATTGTCGGCGGATGTCGGCGCCAAGCTCCCTGAGCAGGTCATCCGGCCAGGTTGGGTCGACGAGATCGAAGGAAAACTGAACGAGGTTCAGCCCCAGTTCGTTACGAACCAGTGGGGCCCACAGGTCGGGCGTTACCCAGCGCTTGACGCAGAACGAAAGGTTGACACCGAAGGGGGTGGACATCGGCCGGCCTCCTTGCCGCCTCTACTTCGTTGCGCCCATCGTCAGGCCGCGCACCATGTGCCGGCTGACGAGGAGCGCAAAAATCGTTACCGGCAGCACGATCACCGTGCTGGTGGCCATGATCTTCCCCCATGGAAGTTCGTAGCCCGACATGAAGTTGGTCGCGACGACCGGCGCGGTTTTCAGCCCCTGGCTGGTGATGAGCACAAGCGCATAGAGCAGTTCGTTCCAAGAGAAGATGAAGGCGAAAATGGCCGAGACGGCCACGCCGGGCACGCCGAGCGGCAGATAGATGCGCCAGAAGATATCAAACTGGCTCGCGCCCTCCAGCCGGGCGGATTGTTCAAGTTCGGACGGGATCGACCGGAACTGGTCGGTGCAGATCCAGACAACGATGGGCAGGTTGAAGGTGAGGTAGATCAGAACCAGCACGGCATGCGTGTTGAGAAGGCCGAGTTGGCGCGCGAGCAAATAGACCGGCAAAGCCAGCACGATCGGACTGATCATGCGGTTCGAGATGAACCAGAACCACAACTCGGCCTTGCCGCGAAACTCGTAGCGCGCGAGCGCGAAGGCCGCCGGCGTGCCAAGCAGCACCGACAGGATCGTGGTTGCCGAGGCGACGATCAGCGAATTGATCACCGCGTTGGTAACACTCCGGTCCGCGAATATTTCCTGGTAATTGGCAAGTGTCGGAACGAAGCTCCAGACCGGCGGGGAGGCCAGAAGGTCGGTCTGGTTCTTCAGACTCGATGTCACCATCCAATAGAACGGGAACAGGGCGAACAGGATGACCAGGATCAGGCCGACAGCATGCGCGATCCTCGCGGTTGAGAGCCGTTGCATCAGGCAATCTCCCGGTAGAAAACGCGGATGTAGATCCGACTGAGGATAATCGTCAGAACCAGCAGTATGATCGCCTGGGCCGAGGCAAGCCCGAGATCGAATACCTTGAAGCCGACACGTTGCACATAGATAGAGACAAGGTCGGTCGCCGAACCTGGCCCGCCTCGCGTCATCACAAACACCATGTCGAACAGCTTGAGGATATCGGCAGAGCGCAGGATCAGAACCGCTGTCAGGCCCGGTAGGATATAGGGCAGTTGAACATGGCGCAGCAGTGACCAGTGGCTCTTGGTTTCGAGTCGCGCCGCCTCCTCGATCTCGACCGGCACCATCGACAGCCCGGCCAGGAAAATCAGCGCAACAAATGGAGTCCACTGCCAGATATCCATGAGCGCGATTGCCATGAACGCGCCAGCGGGATTGCCAAGCCAATCCGAGGAGGCGATGCCGAGCCAGCCCATGATCTGGTTGGCCACGCCGAAATCCCGGTTGAAGATCAGACGGCCAATCAGGCCGACCACCGCATAGGTCGTCGCCAGCGGCACGACGAGCGTAACTCGGGCGAGCGACCGCAGCAAGCCCCAGCCGGGGCGGTGCAGCATCAGGGCCATGAGGAGCCCAAGCAGGATCTGAACAGGCAGCACAGTGAGGTAGAAGCGCCCGGTCAGGGCCAGACTGTCCCAGAAGGTCTGGTCCGTCATGACCTTCAGATAGTTGTCGAAGCCGACGAACGGATATCCATCGAGCAGATCCGCGCGACGCGTGATGTTGTAGCGCCGGAACGACGTCACAAGCGCAAAAATCGTCGGATAAATGCCGATCGCGAAGAGCACCAGCACTGCCGGGGCCAGAAACATCAAGGGTGTGAAGCGGCCATACCCCGGATCGTGGCGCGGCCTTGCCCCGTTTTTCCCGGTGCCGGCGTGGACCGTTTTGTCACTCATGCCGGCTTCGCCTTTCGGCTGTCGTCCGCGATCGCGCTCATTCGAGATTCGTATGGTTGGCGCGCATCGCTTCCGGCGTGACGGCAAGGGCTTCGCGCAGCATCAGGATCATGATCTCGAAGAGAATGAACTGCGCGCCTTCATAGAGCGAGCCCATCGGCAGCACCGAGGTTGCGGCGCCGGAATCATCGGCCATCGTCTGGGCAGGTATCGGCAGAACGACATCCGCCGTGCGCGCGCAGACACCGTCGCCCTGCGCGGTGACAACGAGTGTGCGGGCTCCATCCCGCCTCGCGACGCCCATCAGGGCTTCAACCGTTGAAAAATGTCCCGGGCCTGCGGAAACGATCAACAGGTCACCCTTGCCAAGATGCGGAGTCGTCATGTCGCCGACCATCGCGACCTTGAGGCCGAGATGGAACAGGCGCATCGCAAGCCCCTTGATCTGAAGGCCTTCGCGTCCCACGCCATACAGCGCGATGCGGTTGGCACGCCTGATCTCGGTGACCGCCTGGTCGACGGCGGCCTGGTCGATGCGGCGAAAGACGCCCGAAAGATCGTCAAGGGCGCGTTGGTAGAGCGAGGTCATGATTGCCTCCGCAAAAGGGACTGGATCAGGCGCGCCCGAACCGGACGGCCGCGCTTGACCGGGCGCGCGTCCCGACCGGCGCCAACAGGGAGGCGAGCGCTGGTCGCCGCAAAGTGCGCGCCGACCAGCGTTCCGTGAGACAGCTTACTGGCGCAGCGCCTTCTTGCCGTCGTAATAGCCTTCCTTCTTGAGGATATCCTCCATGCGCGTGCCGATCTGCTTGGCGCCTTCCTCGGTCGATACCTCACCGAGCATCATTTTCGAGCCCCATTCCGCAACGATTTCCGAGATCGCTGGCCAGGCCGGGAAACGCGGGCGGAATTCCGGCACGCCCTTCTGCCATGCGGCAACCATCGGCTCGACGAACTTGAATCTTGCCTTGATATCCGCCTGTTCATAGATCGAGGTGCGACCGGACACACCGCCGGCTTCGACATAGGCACGCGCGATTTCTTCCGAGGTCGCCCACTGGATGAAAATCCAGGAGGCCTTCTGCTGCGCCTCGGTGGCCTGCGATGCCACCGCCAGGGAGAAGCCGCCAAGCGCGGGCAGTCGGCCGGCCGGACCAGCCGGTTCCTGGGCAACGCCAAGGCAATCGCCGAGCTTGGAGGTCTTCGGGTCCGTCAGTGTGCCATAAAACGCGCTCCATTCCGTGATCATCGCGACCTGGCCCTGCGCCAGCGCGTTCACGGCCTCGGAATGGTCATAGGACACGACGCCCGGCGGCATGATCTTCATGAGGTCCTGCCGGAACTTGAGGCCCGCCTGGCTCTCCTTCGAGAGCAGGTTCGATCTGAACTCCTTGTTGAGGAGCGAACCGCCGAAGGGCCAGAGCATGCGCATGAAGCTGTCCGCCGACTGCGTTTCCCCGCGTAGCGACTGGAGCGCGTAGGCATATTGCTTCCTGGCAGGGTTGGTCAGCTTCGGTCCATAGACATTGAGAAGTTCGTCATAGGTCGCCGGCGGCTTGTCGAACCCGGCATCCTTGAGCATGCACTTGTTGTAGAACAGCAGGCCGGAATAATTGTCGAACGGCAGGCCATAGGTCTTGCCGCCCCAGGACCCGAAAGCGTCGAGGATCAGGGGAAAAAACCCCTTCATGTTGAGCCCCGGATCGGTGATCGCGGCATCGGCGGTGAACTTCTCGATCGGCACGATCCAGCCATTCTCGGCGAACTCGCCGATCCAGACGAGATCGACCAGCGCCATGGTGAGATCGCCCTTCGAATTGAAGTTCAGAACCTGCTTCTCGCGCGTGTTCTCGTAGGGCACAATCTCGTAGTTGACCTTGATCCCGGTCTTCTTCTCGAATTCCGGCAGGAGCTTGATCACCGCGCGGTAGCCGGGACGGTCAAGAAAGATCACGTTGAGTTGGGTGCCCTTGAACGGGGCCGCAGCCTTTTCGATGGCCCATTGCGCCTGTGCGGGAGCCGGGGCCAGCATGGCGCTTCCCACCGCGATCACGAGAGCGCTTATCGTTCCAAGTAGCAGTTTTCTCATCATTTCCTCCTGGAGATCATGGGCCCTATGCTTGCCCGTTTGGATAAACCAGCACCTTTGAATAGCCAGGCGCGTTCTCGGCCAGAGCCTTGAATGCGCCCGGGACGTCATCAAGCCCGATCCGGTGGCTCACCACCGAGGCGACATCGATCCGCCGATGCCGAACAAGCTCGATCGCGCGGGGATAGACCTCGCCCATGCGGCGCGAGAACTTGATGGAAAGCCCGCGCCGCCGCGCTTCGGCCGCCGGAAGCGTGTAGGAATCGCCGTCGGGAATGCCAACAAGGACGATCCGGCCACCGATACGCGCGCTGCGCACGGCGTCGCGGAACCCGAAGGGCGAGTTGGTGGCCTCGACGACAAGCGGCGTGCCGCCGCGCGACCATGCGACGATATCCTCCACGCGTTCGCCAACGCGGGTCGCACCAAGCCGTTCGGCAAGCGCCCGGCGATGCGGCTGCGGGTCGGCGGCGAGGATGTCGCCCACACCGGCAATCTTGAGAACCTGGATGATCAGCAGACCGATCGGCCCGCAGCCGAGCACGGCGACGTTCTCCAGGAACTGTGGCCTTGCAAGATCGACTGCATGGATCGCCACGCCCAGAGGTTCCAGCATCACGGCATCGATCGCCTCGAAACCGTCCGGCAGGGGCACCAGCTGTGACCTCGGCACCCAGATCCGCTCCGTCAAGGCGCCGTCAAAAGGGGGGGCGCCGATGAACTCGACCTGCGGGCAGAGGTTGGCGTGTCCCTTGCGACACCAGTCGCAGTTGCCGCACGCGTGATTGGGATCGACCGCGACCAGCGTGCCGCGGCTGAGTCCAAGACTCTCGACATCCTCACACAGAAAGCCGCCGAACTCATGGCCAGGGATAAAGCCGTCTCCAATAACGGCGGCGCCGATGCCTCCATCCTTGAAGTAGTGAAGGTCGCTTCCGCAAAGCCCGACTGCAGCAACGTCGAGCAGGACTTCATCCGGACGACCTTCCCGCAGGTTGTATGGCGAGACGCGCGCGTCGCTGGGGCCATACAGGAGAAGGGCACGGCTCATGAAAAAACGCTCTGCTGCGGTCGCAACACGGGATGCCGGGCCCCCGACCGGCGCGGCGAGCAAATCCTTACAATCGCATCGCAGTTAACGCAACAGCTGGTTTTTTCAAAAAACAAATGTCAAGTCCGGATGGAGACTGGATCGCGCGCGAGTTGAGCGGTGATGCCCGGTCAACTATCTGTTTTGTCGTCATAATGACGTGCCGTGCATCCGCAGCAAGATGCGTCGCGCCGGCTCCGGGTGCCGTTCAGGCGCACGCGCCGCTCGCTTGACACCCACTGCCAGATGGGTCTCTAATCTCGTTCAGGGTTCCAATCTCGGGCGCTAGATTGTTCGGGATCTTTACGGAAGCGAACCCGAAGCGCTGCCAGCCGACAAGGGGTCGGGACATGGCAGCGTTGCCCAATGTGGCTCCTGGGAGGGAACAATGGATAGACGCAGAACACTCAAGTTGATCGGCGGAACGGCGGCGCTGGCTGGCGCCGGCTTCCCGGGGATGGCTTTTTCTCAGGCGCAGAAGGAGATGGTCACCGTCGTTAAGATCGCGGGCATTCCCTGGTTCAACGCGCTGGAGAAGGGGATTCAGAAGGGTGCGAAGGATTTCGGCATCAACGCGACCATGGTCGGCCCGGCCAACGTCGATCCGGCGCAGCAGGTCAAGCTGCTCGAAGATCTGATCGCCAAGAAGGTGGCGGTCATCGGCCTCGTGCCGCTGGATGTGAAGGTGTGCGAACCGGTTCTCAAACGCGCCCAGGCCGCCGGTATCAAGGTGATCACGCATGAAGGGCCCGAACAGGAAGGGCGCGACTGGAACGTCGAACTGATCGATTCCGTGCGCTTTGGTGAGGTGCAGATGGAGCGTCTTGCCAAGGATATGGGCGGCAAGGGCGAATACGTGGTCTATGTCGGCACGCTGACCACGCCGCTGCACAACAAATGGGCGGACGCGGCGATTGCATTTCAGAAAAAGAATTTCCCCGACATGAAACTTGTCGCGGACCGCTTCCCCGGCGCGGACGAGATCGACACCAGCCAGCGTACGACGCTCGATGTCATCAAGGCCTATCCGAACCTTGCCGGCATTCTCGGCTTCGGCTCGAACGGGCCGATCGGCGCCGGCAACGCGGTCCGGCAGCAGCGGCTCGGCAAGAAGATCGCGATTGTCGGCACCGTGCTGCCAAGCCAGGCCAAGGCGCTGATCAACGATGACATCATCCGTGAAGGCTTCCTCTGGAACCCGACCGATGCCGGCTATGCGATGGTCGCAGTGGCCAAACTGGTGCTCGACGGCAAGCAGATTGTCGACGGCGTGGAAGTGCCCGGTCTAGGCAAGGCCTCCGTGGATGTCGCAGGAAAGCAGATCAAGGTCGACAAGATCATGCGCATCAACAAGCAAACCGTCGACGGGCTGATTGCCGGCGGTCTCTGAGCCCGGTCAGACTGCATTTCGAGGCGGATCCCAGGCGCGGTCACGTCCATCTTGCCAGGGTGGAGGCATCGTGACTGTCGCCCGGGATGGCGTCATCCCGGATCGGCATCTGTTCAACCTTGCGATTTCGAGACGAACAATTGGCGCCATTTCTGGACATGTCCGGGATATCGAAGCGCTTCGGCGGCGTTCATGCGCTTCGCGATGTCGATCTGTCGCTGAACGCTGGCGAGGTGCACTGCCTTGTGGGCGAGAATGGTTCAGGCAAATCCACTCTGATCAAGATCATTTCCGGCGTGCAGCCCCCCGAAACTGGCGGACGCATCACGATCGAGGGGCAACACTACCCAAAACTCAATCCGGTGCAGTCGACCCATTGCGGTATCCAGGTCATCTATCAGGATCTGTCGCTGTTTCCGAACCTGAGCGTCGCCGAAAACATTGCCTTCGGGCATCATCTTGGCGGCTTTCGTTCCATCGACTGGGCGGCGATGCGTGCGGCGGCGCTGCGGACGATGGCAAGGGTTGGCGTTGCGCTCGACCCTGAAAGCCGGGTTTCCGACCTCAGCATCGCAGGGCGGCAGCTTGTGGCGATCTGCCGCGCGCTGGCAGCGGATGCGAAGCTCCTGATCATGGACGAGCCGACGGCGTCGCTGACACGGCATGAGGTCGATGCGCTGATCCGTCTCGTCAGCGAACTGAAACGCGACGGAATCTGCATCGTCTTTGTCAGCCATCGTCTGGACGAGGTTCTTGAAATTGCCGAGCGCGTCACCGTGCTGCGCGATGGCGTGAAGGTCGGCACCTTCGCCGCCTCCGAGATGGATGACCGCAAGCTCAGTCATCTGATGACCGGCAAGGCGTTCGACTATGAGATCCGCGCGCACGACGGATCGGAGAATCCGGTCGTGCTCGAGGTTGCCGGCCTTGAACGCGAGGGCGACTATGCTGACGTGAACCTCGCCTTGCGCGCCGGGGAGATCGTTGGTCTGACGGGTCTGCTCGGCTCGGGGCGAACGGAGCTTGCGCTCTCGCTGTTCGGCATGAATCCGCCCGATAGCGGGACGATCGCGCTCGACAACCGCCAGATTTCGCTGAAGACCAACGCGGACGCCATCCGCCACGGCATTGCCTATGTCTCGGAGGATCGCCTTACCCTGGGACTGGTTCTTGATCAGTCGATCACCTCCAACGCCACGCTCACCGTGCTGGACCGTCTCGTGGGCGCGCTCGGCCTGATCACGGGGCAGGTCAGACGAAACCACGTTGCCGAGTGGGTGCAAGAGCTTGGGATCAAGGTCTCCGACCCCGAAAATCCGGTCAAGACGCTCTCGGGCGGCAACCAGCAACGGGTCGTTCTCGCCAAGTGGATGGCGACGAAGCCGCGCGTGCTGATCCTCGACAGCCCGACCGTCGGTGTCGATATCGGCGCGAAGGATGGCATCTACGACATCATCCAGCGACTGGCGCGCGAGGGCGTTGCGATCCTGTTGATTTCAGACGAGATTCCCGAGGTGCTGTATCATAGTCACCGCGTCCTCGTGATGCGGCAGGGGCGCGTGACGACGGATGTGCCGGCGAGCCAGACGTCCGAGGACGCCTTGCGGCGTGCGGTCAATGCCTGACATGACAGCCGCCGCTTTCCTCCGCTTCCGGCGCAGCCACGAATTCTGGCTGCTGATAGTGACTCTTGTGCTGTGTGTCGGGCTTGGTCTCGCGAACCGGCAGTTTCTGACGATGCAGAACCTGTTCGACCTTTTGACCTCCTACGCCTTTGTCGGCATTCTGGCCCTTGGGCTGCTGGTTGTGCTGATCGCGGGGGGCATCGACATATCGTTCACCGCGACGGCGTCTGTTGCGCAATACGTGGCGCTTGGCGTTGCCATCGCCTATGGCGGCAACTGGGTCAGCGTCTTCACGATGGCGATCTGCGTCGGTGTCGCACTTGGTGCCATCAACGCTGTTTTCGTACAGCAGTTGCGTATCCCATCGATCATCGTCTCCGTGGCGACGCTAAACATATTCTACGGGTTGCTGATCTTCTTCACAGGCGGAAAATACCTCTATTCGCTGCCAGACTGGTTCTCGACCGGGATATTCTGGTTCGAATTCGAATGGGAGAAGGATAGGACCTACGGCGTCAACCTGCAAATCCTGGCGCTTGGCCTCTGCTTCCTCCTGACATGGCTTTTGCTGAACCGCACCAATATCGGCCGGCAGATCTACGCGCTCGGCGGCAACCCGGATGCGGCGCAGCGGCTCGGCTTTCACGTTTTTGGGCTCAATATGCTGGTCTACTGCTATATGGGCGTGATGGCGGGCGTTGCCTCGCTGGTGCACGCGCAGCTGGCTCAATCTGTGGCGCCAACAGTCCTGGTCGGCAAGGAGCTCGATGTCGTCGCCGCCGTCGTGCTCGGCGGTGCGAGCCTGATGGGTGGGGTGGGGACGGTCCTCGGCACGTTCCTCGGCCTCGCGCTGCTCGCGATCCTTCAGAACGGATTGATCCTGCTCGGTGTTTCCTCGTATTGGTCGTCGCTCTTTGTCGGGCTTGTCATTCTGGTCTCGGTCTCGGTGACGGCATGGTCCCAGCGTGAGCAGCGCCTGCGAAAGGTGCGGGCATGACGCCGGCATCGGGCGCATCACTCGGACAACGCCTTGGCAGCGTATTTGGCAGCGTGCTTGGCAGCGTGCTTGGAAGAGGGACAATCGGCACGCTGGCGCTGCTGTTGCTCGCGCTCATCGCGGTGTTCGGACTAGCGATCGGCGAGCGCTTCTTCTCGGTCAACACCTTGCAATCTATGGCATTCCAGATGCCAGAGCTTGGCATTCTCTCGCTGGCCATGATGCTGGCGCTGCTCGCCGGCGGACTTAACCTGTCGATCATCGCCACCGCCAACCTGACAGGGTTGACGATTGCCTTTGTCCTGACGCGGTTTGTGCCGGGAAGCGAGGGCGTCGCCTGGGTCGGCTGGCAAGTTGCGGCAATTTTGGCGGGCTTCGCCGTCGCGGGGCTGATCGGCCTCGTGAACGGGTATGTCATTGCCTATCTCGGCGTTTCGCCCATCCTGGCGACGCTTGGAACGATGACGCTCTGCAAGGGCATTGCCATCGGGCTGACGCGGGGAAATGTCATTTCCGGCTTTCCGGATCCGATCGTCTTCATCGGCAACGGCACGGTATTCGGCGTTCCCTTTGCAATGATCGTCTTTGGGCTCTGCGCGGTTCCCGTAGCGATCCTGCTCAATGCGACGCCCTTCGGCGCGAAAGTGTACATGATCGGCTCGAACGAGAAGGCTACTCGTTATTCCGGGGTCGATACACGCGCGATCATTCTCAGGCTTTATGTGCTTTCCAGCCTGCTTGCCGGGGCTGCGGCCGTCGTGATGATGGCGCGCTTCAACTCCGCCAACGCCGCCTACGGCGAGAGCTATCTGCTCGTCACGATCCTTGCGGCGGTGCTCGGCGGGGTCAATCCGTTCGGCGGATTTGGCAAGGTCGGCGGACTGATCCTGTCGCTGGTCATCCTGCAGGTCATTTCCTCGGCCTTCAACCTGCTCAATTTCAGCCCGTTTCTGACGCTGGCGATCTGGGGCGGCATCCTGATCGCGGTCGCAGCCGTTCCGCATCTTCGCAGCAAGGTTCAACGGTAGGGCGAGATGGCGCGCGCGGTCGAACCTTCACGGATCGCCGTTCTCGATATTGGCAAGACCAATCTCAAGCTGCTGGTTGCCAGCGAGGACGGCTGGCCAATCGAAACTCTCACCGTTCCGAATGCTGCAAGTACAGCAAGTCCTTACCTTGCCTATGACCATGCGGTGCTGGAAGGCTGGTTCCTTGATGCGCTGGCGGAGGTTACGAAGAGACACGCCATTGGCGCGCTGATCGCGACCGCGCATGGCTGCGGGGCGGTGCTGGTTGAGGGGGACGTCGCCGTCCTCCCTATGATGGATTACGAAGCCGTCTCTCCGCCGGAGATCGACGCGGCTTATGCGGCGTGCGCCCCGCCCTATGCGGAAGTGTTCTGCTCGAACGGCGCGGGGGCGATGCGGCTCGCCAAACAGCTGCTCTGGCAGGAGCAGGCGTTTCCGGCCGAATTCGCACGCGCAACCGCCTATCTGACGACGGCGCAGTATTTCGCCATGCGGCTGGGCGGACGAAAGGCGAGCGAGATTTCCCAGCTCGCCGCGCAGGGGCATATCTGGGATGCAGCGCGGGGCCGGCCGTCCTCCATCATGCGCGCGCGGGGCTGGGACAGGCTGCTGCCGGAGCCGCAGCCCGCCGGAGCGGTGTTGGGGACGGTGTCGGAGCGCGTGGCCAGGCGAACGGGGCTCGCGCCCACGACCGAGATTCTCTCTGGCGTGCACGATTCAAACGGCAATCTCTTCCGCTACAAGGCCGCCGGCATGGCGGAGGCCTCGATCCTCTCGACCGGCACATGGATGATCGGCTTCAAGCGCGGGCTTGATCCGGGCCTGCTCGACCCGGATCGGGCAATGGTGCTGAACATCGATGTCGATGGTGCGCCGGTGCCCTCAACCTTGACGATGACCGGCCGCGAATATGACGTGATCCGGCGCGATCATGACGCCGATGACGGGCAGGTTCTGGCGGCGATCCCGCAACTGGCCACCCAGGGCACGCTGGCTTTGCCATCGTTTGTCGGCGATCACGGACTGTTTCCCGGCTCGTCCCGCCAGGGCCGCATCACCGGACCGATGCCAAGAACGCCGGCCGAATGGCAGGGCCTCGCGGTGCTCTATGCCGCCTTTTCTGCCAATCGCTGCCTCGATTTGCTCAGGAGCGGCAGCCAGATCGTCATCGATGGCGGTTTTGCGACGAATCTGCCCTTCGCGCGAACGCTTGCAGCACTCAGAGCGCATCAGCCAGTCTATTCCAGCGCCTCACGAGACGGAACGGCCCTTGGCGCGGCGCTCCTCTGGAAACGCTTTTCCCGGACAGCCCCCGTCTCCAGCGTCGTTATCGAGGAATGTCTGCCGCTGGATGGAAATGGCGGGGTTCGGGCTGCGCTCCATTCCGCCTATTCATCCTGGACCGCACATTCGGAGCATGCATCATGACCAGTTTCAACCACATCGCCCTGCGACAGGGGATTGTCGATACCTGTCGGGAGATGAACCGCAACGGTCTCAACCAGGGAACATCCGGCAATCTCTCGCATCGGACCCCCGACGGCATGCTGATTACGCCGACATCGCTTCCCTATGAGCGCATGGAAGCGGATGACATTGTCGCAATGGCCTTCTCAGCGGAATACGAGGGCAATCATCGCCCATCTTCCGAATGGCGGTTCCACCGCGATATCCTGAGGGCGCGCGCGGATGTGAATGTCGTGCTCCACACGCATTCAACCTACTCGACCATTCTTGCTGTGCATGAGCGCGCCATTCCCTGTTTCCACTACATGGTCGCCGTCGCTGGCGGGAACGACATCCGCTGCGCGCCCTATGCCTGTTTTGGCACACAAGCGCTTTCTGATCACGCGCTGCGCGCGCTCGAAGGGCGGAATGCGTGTCTGCTCGGCCATCACGGGCTGATCGTTACCGCGCAGACCTTCGAAAAGGCGCTCTGGCTCGCCGTCGAGGTTGAGACGCTGGCGAAGATGTATGTCCACGCGCTGGCGATCGGCGAACCGCCGCGCCTCAGCGAGGCCGAGATGGCGCAGGTGCATGAGCAGATCCGGCGGATGGGGTACGGGCAGGCCCCCGACCTTGACGGTGTCGGCGATATCCCGCGACCCAGGGCGTCCGCGGTCGGAGAAACGCATTGATGGGCGCAGGTGCCGAGGCCCTGCCCGTGAGAGGGCGTTTCGTCGGTGGCGTGACCTATGCGCCGCTGGATGATGGACGGTTGCGCATGCTTGTCCATGATATTCCGGCCTGCCGGACGATTCTTGGGGACGATGCTGCGACATGGTCCATCCGCGAGGTGGGGGACGGCAATCTCAATCTCGTGTTCATCGTGGAAAGCGGCACGGGTGGCGTCGTCATCAAGCAGGCGCTGCCCTATGTGCGCCTTGTTGGCGAAAGCTGGCCTTTGCCGCTCGACCGTTCGCATTTCGAGCATGAAGCACTCAAGCAGCAGGCCGCGCATGTCCCGTTTCTGGTCCCGGCGATCCACCATTTCGAGGCCGGGCAGGCCGCTATCGTCATGGAGTATCTTTCGGAGCATGCTATCCTGCGCAAGGGGCTGATCCGACGGGTGATCTATCCACAACTGGCGGACCATCTCTCGACCTTCCTGGCCGAAATGCTGTTCCGCACCTCAGATCTTGCGCTGCCGGCCCATGACAAGAAACTGCTGCAATCGCTGTTCTGTCAGAACACGGCCCTGTGCAAGATCACCGAGGACCTCGTCTTCACCGATCCTTACCGCGTTGCACCGCTCAACCGATGGACCAGCCCGCAACTGGATGGCATTGCTGCTGAATTCCGTTCCGATGGGCCTCTCAAGATCGCGGTTCAGGAGCTGAAATGGGCGTTTCTGTCGCACGGGGAAGCGCTGCTGCATGGCGATCTGCATACGGGATCCGTGATGGTGACCCCGGCGGATACGCGCGTCATCGATCCGGAATTCGCCTTTTTCGGGCCGATGGGCTACGACATCGGCGCGGTGCTCGCCAACCTGATGCTGAACTATCTTGCCCAGGGGGAGCATCCCGGCACGGCGGAGGCGATCGCAGAGTATCGCGTCTGGCTTGTCCGGGTGATCGAAGCGGTCTGGACCGGGTTTGACACCAAATTCCGTGCGCTCTGGCAGGAGGCGGCGACCGGCGATGCCTTTGCCGCCGACCTCTTCACCGATCCCGCAAGCGCGAGCGCATTGGATGCGCATCGTAAAGCGGTGATCGAGCGGATTTTCGCGGACAGCGTCGGGTTCGCGGGTGCGAAGATGGTGCGGCGGGTCCTCGGGCTCGCGCATGTCGAGGATCTTGAAACGATCACGGATCCTGATCGTCGCGCAGCCTGCGAAACGCGGGTGCTGCGCCTTGCGCGTGTCATGATGCTGGAGCGCCAATCCATCCGGACGATTTCGCAACTCGCCGGCATGCTCGTTGCGGCGGCGGAGGGCGATCCATGAGGCGCATGGTGCCATGAAGATCGACGGGATGCCGTATCGCACAATCTGGCCACACGCGGATGGCCGGTCGGTCGAGGTCATCGACCAGACGCGGCTGCCGCATGCGTTCGACATCGCGCGCCTTGCAACACTGGCGGATGCTGCGCATGCAATCCGCAGCATGGTTGTTCGCGGCGCGCCACTGATCGGTGTTGCGGCGGCCTATGGCGTCGCCATCGCCATGCATGAGGACGCGTCGGATGCCGGGCTTGCCCATGCCTGCCATATCCTGCTTGCGACCCGGCCGACCGCCGTCAACCTGCGCTGGGCAATAGACGCGATGCGCCAGGCGCTCGCGCCGCTGCCACCTGTCGCGCGGTTCGCCGCCGCCTGGGCACATGCTGGCGCGATTGCCGAGGCGGATGTCGCGATCTCCCGTCGCATCGGCGAGGCGGGCCTGCCGCTGATCGCGGAGATCCATGCGAGAACGGGCCGCAGGGTCAATATCCTCACGCATTGCAATGCCGGGTGGCTGGCCACGGTGGATTGGGGCACCGCGACCGCCCCGATCTACATGGCGCATGATGCCGGCATTCCCGTGCATGTCTTTGTGGACGAAACGCGGCCACGCAACCAGGGCGCGTCGCTCACGGCCTATGAGCTTGGGCATCACGGCGTTCCGCACACGATCATCGTCGACAATGCCGGCGGGCATCTGATGCAGCACGGGATGGTGGATCTCTGCATTGTCGGAACCGACCGGACGACCGCGCGCGGCGATGTCTGCAACAAGATCGGCACCTACCTGAAGGCGCTGGCGGCGAAGGCGAATGACGTTCCCTTCTATGTCGCACTGCCGGAAACCACGATCGACTGGACGATCACGGATGGCATCCGCGACATTCCCATCGAGGAGCGGGATGGCCGCGAGGTCACGCATATGACCGGCCGTCTTGATGGCGGCGGCATCGCTACGGTCGAGATCATAGCGCCCGGCTCCCCGGTCTCGAATTTCGCCTTCGACGTGACCCCGGCCGCGCTCGTGACCGCGCTGATCACGGATCGGGGCGTCTGCACGGCTTCCGCGGAAGGGTTGCAGGATCTCTTCGGAGCACGCCGACAGCGGGGAGAGGCCCAACGGTGACAGGAACGCGCTTCCGCGACGCGTAGGAACCACAAGAACAGCAAACCCGGAAAAAAGAAGGAGGAATTCAGGATGGCCGAGAAGAACCCGACGCAAAGCGTCACTGCATGGCTTTCAAGCTTCCAATCTGCGCTTGACCGCCAGGATATCGTCGCCGCTGCCGCCATGTTCGACGCCGACAGCTATTGGCGCGATCTCGTCGCCTTCAGCTGGAACATCTGCACGGTTGAAGGCCATGCCGGCATCAGGGACATGCTCTCCCACAGGCTGGAGGAAACTCGCCCGTCAAACTGGCGAATCGAGGGCGAGGCCAGTGTTGACGGCGGCGTCACCTCCGCGTGGTTCACCTTCGAGACCGCAACGGCGCGAGGGCGCGGCCAGATCCGCCTCAAGGGCGACAAATGCTGGACACTGCTGACCACCATGACCGAACTCAAGGGTCACGAGGAGAAGAAAGGGCCGACGCGGGCGCTCGGCACCGAGCATGGTGTCGTCAGGGATCGGAAGAACTGGCTCGAGAAGAAGCAGCAGGAGGCCGCCGAGCTTGGCTATTCCACGCAGCCCTACTGCGTGATCATCGGCGGCGGACAGGGGGGCATAGCGCTTGGCGCACGCCTGCGGCGCCTCGGCGTTCCGACCATCATCATCGAGAAGAACGAGCGCCCCGGCGATTCCTGGCGCAAGCGCTACAAGTCGCTCTGTCTGCATGATCCGGTCTGGTACGACCATCTCCCCTATCTGCCATTCCCGGATGACTGGCCAGTCTTCTCGCCGAAGGACAAGATCGGCGACTGGCTGGAAATGTATACAAAGATCATGGAGTTGAACTACTGGGCCAGCACCACCTGCGAGGGCGCCAGCTTCGATGAAGACAGTGGCGAATGGACGGTCAACGTCACACGCAACGGGCAGAAGGTGACGCTGCGGCCCAGGCAACTCGTGCTTGCCACCGGCATGTCCGCCGTGCCGAACATCCCGAAATTTCTTGGCGCCGAGACCTTCAAGGGTGAGCAGCACCATTCGTCAAGGCATCCGGGTGGCGATGCCTATAGCGGCAAGAAATGCGTTGTCATCGGTTCGAACAATTCGTCGCACGATATCTGCGCCGATCTCTGGGAACATGGTGCGGACGTTACGATGATCCAGCGTTCATCGACGCATATCGCCAGGTCCGATACGCTGATGGATCTTGCTCTGGGCGGACTCTATTCGGAAAAGGCGCTCGAAAATGGCATCGACCATAACATGGCGGACCTGATCTTTGCCTCGATTCCCTACAAGATCATGCACAGCTTCCAGATCCCGGTTTACGAAGAGATGGAACGGCGCGATGCCGATCTGTATGCGCGGCTGAAGAAGGCGGGGTTCATGCTTGATTTCGGCGATGACGGATCCGGCCTGTTCATGAAGTATCTCCGGCGCGGCTCGGGCTACTACATCGATGTCGGCGCATCCGATCTGGTCGCGGACGGCAAGATCAAGCTCAAGAGCGGGCCGGGCGCGGCGGTGAAAGAGATCAGGCCGCATTCGATTGTCTTCGCGGACGGCGCCGAACTGCCGGCGGACCTGATCGTCTATGCAACCGGATACGGCTCAATGAATGGCTGGGCAGCGCAACTCATCTCGAAGGAAGTCGCGGACAAGGTCGGCAAATGCTGGGGACTTGGGTCCGGCACGACCAAGGACCCCGGCCCCTGGGAGGGCGAGCTTCGGAACATGTGGAAGCCTACCCACCAGCCAAATCTCTGGTTCCATGGCGGTAACCTGCACCAATCGCGGCATTACTCGCTGTTTCTTTCGCTGCAACTGAAGGCGCGGATGGAAGGCATCCCCACGCCGGTCTATGGCATGGGGCCGGTCCACCACCTGTCCTGACGCAAAGCCCCGCAGGGCGCCGTTCCGGGTGCTTTCAAGCGGCAGACAAGGCAACTGACGCACGGCGGGAGGTCCGCCGTTGAGCGGATATGCTGGCGGAGGAACAACATTGTGTTCGTATGCCGGGGCGCCAGAGCCGCCCCGGCGCGCTGACGCATCTGACGGATGCGAGCGCCGATACCGATCCGCCCAGGCCGAAACCGCCAGGGCTGGATCGGGCGCAAGGCCTCAGCTCCAGTCGGTGATGATCTCCGCGCGTCCTTCGAAGCCTTCATCGAAGCGTGTGTTGGAGTTCTGGGCCGATTCCGCTGAGTTCTTCGAGATGGCGTCAGACATGGGCTTCGAGAACCGGTCGGTCATTGGCCGTCCTCAGGTTCGCCTGGTTCTCGCAAGCCCGAGCATCACCCGAAGATCGATCAATGGCCGCCGCCATCAGCCCGGCCGCTACAGCGCTGTTGAGGGCGAGCAGCCGGGACGATGGCAAACGTCGAGCTACACCACGCGGACGGAAACGATCGGAGGTGTCCAGATCATTCAGGCAATGCCTGGAGGGCGAACGCCGCCTTCATAAATGGGCTGATCGGAACGCCTATCGGATCAAACCACTTGGCGTATATCTTTTCAGCCTCGCCAGATCGAAAAGCGTTGGCGAGAGCTCTGTTGACGACCAGGCGGAATGCGGAATCATCACGACGCACCATTATGCCATAGGGGTCGTAAGTAAGCAGACGGCCTATCACTTCCAGCTCGTCCTTCACCCGCGATTTAGAAAGCAATCCGTACAATACGATGTCGTCAGTTGCGAAAGCGTCTACGCTATTTGTTTCAACTGCTGCCAATCCGTCTGCATAATCCTTAAGAACGGTCAACCGGATGTTCTGCAGTTTGCCAGAATCGATCATCGCCTTGATGGCGCGCTCATTGGTTGACCCGCCAACTACGCCAATGGACCGGGACTGCAAGTCCTCAATCTCCCTAGCCTTTAATGCCTTTCTGGCTAGCATCCGGGTGCCCGTTGTAAAATAAACAGCAGAAAAATCCACTTGCTGTTGTCTGCTGAGCGTATTCGTGGTGGAACCACATTCCATGTCGATGGATTGATCTACGACCATCGGAATTCGTGTCTGCGCGGTGACCATCAGATAATCGACTTGAATTCCCGGTTTCTTTAGGACAATTTTGACTTCATCAACTACGCGATTACATAGATCCATGGCATAGCCGACCGGCTGCTTCTTCTCATCATAATATGAAAATGGGATGGAGGACTCGCGGTGGCCGACTGTAATCTTATTGCTATCATTTATCTTTTTTAATGTTCCATAGATTTCTTGTGCCTCGACTTTTCCTGGCACGCTGACTATCGACAACGAGGCGACGATGCATGCTGCCAGAAAGCAATCTTTCGGATTTTGAGCGGTAACGTTTTTCATGGTCACGTCCCCTTTTTCAGGGATGAACGATAGCTCTGGCTGCAACAATTCTATTGATCCAAATCAAGTATTCGCGCATCAGAAGATTGGTTCGGGTCATTTTCTGCACAATCGGCATCGCGCGTGCCGAAGCGAAACTGACCCTGTTCAAGGTGATGTCCCCACGCGTGGTGTAGCTTCTCACCACTGACCGCTTTCGCATGTCGGACAGGGGTGGCGTCCGGCTTGCAATTCCAGCCGCTGCAAGACACCCTTGCGATCAAGCCAGGCCCCCCCCAAGCCAGGCCCACCCCCAAGCCAGCCCCCCCCCCCAAGGACACCCCCAAGGACACCCCCCATGCAAACGCGCAAGCTTGGCCGCTCAGGCCTTCAGGTCTCGCCCATCACGCTCGGCACCATGATGTTCGGCGGCGCGACGGACGAGGCGGCTTCGGTGCGCATCATCGCCTCGGCGCGCGATGCGGGGGTGAATTTCATCGACACGGCCGACGCCTACAATGAAGGCCGCTCCGAGGAGGTTGTCGGCCGCGCCATCAAGGCTGACCGCGACCGCTGGGTTGTGGCCACCAAGGCGGCCAACGCGATGGGCGAGGGGCCGAACGAGAAAGGCCTCTCGCGCAAATGGCTGATGCAGGCTGCGGATGCGAGCCTGAAGCGCCTCGGCGCCGACTACATCGACATCCTCTACATCCACAAGGAAGATCACGGCACCCCGCTGGATGAGACCGTTCGGGCGCTGGGCGATCTGGTGCGCGCGGGCAAGATCCGCTATTTCGGCGTCTCCAATCACCGCTCCTGGCGCGTGGCGGAGATCTGCAATCTCTGCGACCGGATGGGGCTGGACCGGCCCGTGGTCAGCCAGCCATATTACAACGCGTTCAACCGCATGCCGGAAGTCGAGCACCTGCCGGCCTGCGGATTTTATGGCCTCGGCGTCGTGCCCTATTCGCCGCTGGCGCGCGGCATCCTCACCGGGAAATACCTGCCGGGGCAAGACGCGCCAGAGGGCACGCGCGTGGCCCGCGGCGACAAGCGCGTGCTGCAGACCGAATGGCGGCCTGAATCGCTGCGCCTCGCCCAGAAGGTCAAGGCCAGGGCTGAAAAGCGCGGCATGAGCGCAGGCCAGTTCGCGTTTCTGTGGGTGCTCGCCAACCCGTTCGTGAGTTCGGTGATCGCCGGCCCGCGCACCATGGAGCAGTGGAGCGACTATCTCGGCGCCTTCGCCCATGCCTGGAACCCGGCGGACGAGGCCTTCATCGATGGCCTCGTCGCGCCTGGCCATCCCTCGACGCCGGGCTACAGCGATCCGGCCTATCCGCTGGAGGGGCGGCCCGTGGCCGGCTGACCGGCAGATGTCATTGCCGTCGCGATCTGTCCTTGAAGGGCTGATTCCGGGCGCATGCGCATTCCCGTGGCCATGTCCGTGGCGACGCTCATCCTCGTCAATCTGGTGCCGCTGGCCGACGGCCGCTTCCTGTTCCGGTTCGCGAATGTCATGATTGGCGCGGCCAATCTGCTGCGCAAGGGCGTGCGGCTGCGCGGCGCGAGGCGATGGTCTGCATGCCCTTCTTCACGGTGCTCTGTTTCGGCTTCTGCGCGGTGCAGGGCCTTGCGCTGCTCGTGCTGCTGGTGATGCTCAGGACGCTCATCGACGCAAGCGCCCACCTGAATGAGCGGCTCAAACCGGGGCCAGCCGCCACGGCGCAGGGCTGTCGGCTTGGGCTGATGGTTCCCGCGCGCTCAGGGGTGGAGCGGATCAGCTTGTCGGGTTGTTCGGGCCGCGCTCTGGCTCCCGGGCGAAGAATTTGCGCCTTGCACGCAACTCGCTGTCATGACGCACGAAGATCATATCGCACTGGAACAGCACATGGTCCGTCCGCCGTCGCTCCATCCCGCACACATCATAGGCAAGGAAGCCTGCTGCGGCCATGAACCCGACGACCTCATGAAACAGGGGGGCCCCCTCGTTGTAAGTCAGCAGCGAGACTTCAAGGATCACCACTTCAGCCAGGCCGAGGGTCTTCGTCGCCCCCTTCAGAATTTCGAGTTCAAAGCCTTGCGTGTCGAGCTTGATCAGCAGGGGCCCGGTCAGGGCAAGCCCAGCCACAACGTCGTCCATCCTGCGCATTGGCAATGCCACTTGCGTCCGATCGAAGGGGGTGACTTCCGGCAGCACCGACGAGCCCGTGCCCATGACATGGAACACCACGTTGTCACGGTTGTCAGGTCCGAGGAGGGCGATGTTGACCGAGCCTCCATTGCCTGTCTTCGCGAGTGCTGCATTCAGCGCGGGCTTCTGCGTCGGTTGTGCCTCGAACAGATGGAACGCCGCGTCTGGAAACGCTTTCGACGCCATGCTCGCCCAATGCCCTTCATGCGCTCCTACATCCAGCACGGTCCGTGGGGCGAAGCCCACAGCTGCCAGATTTTCGAGGCTGCCCTGCATGCTCACCACCGACCGCTCGATCAGAGCGGCGGGCGACGCAACCTTGTGAAACAGGCGAAGCAGTCGGCTTTGAAAACGACCTGGAGATGCTCTTCCCACGCTGCGCCAACTCCGCCCAAGCAAACCCGCGCGTGGCAGACGGCGAGCCCATGCAAATCCTGATCGTCACGTATGTGACGCCAGGCATAAATGTTCAATGGCTTCCGTCTACCCCACAGGGCCAGCAGCCAGCTTCCCGCATCGGGCCAACAGGGCTTCACCGGCTGCAAGAGCACCCACGCCAACGACCAACAGCGAGATCAGGCCGTCGGTCTCGCCTTGCATCGTTGCACTTGCGCCCTTACGCGTCCACGGTGGCGTTCAGCGCGTTGGTCTGGATGAACTCCTTGCGGGGCTCCACCACGTCGCCCATCAGCTTGACGAACAGATCGTCGGCCTCGTCCACTTCCTTGATCTTCACCTGGAGCAGCGTGCGGGCGTTGCGGTCGAGCGTGGTTTCCCAGAGCTGCTCGGCATTCATCTCGCCAAGGCCCTTGTAGCGCTGCATCTGCACGCCCTTCTTGCCGATGGCGATGACGGCGTTGAACAGCGTGCTCGGGCCGGCGACCAGCACCTCCTCGCCCTTGCGGCTGAGCATGCCGGGCTGCGCATAGGCCTCGTGCAGCGAGGCGGCGCGCTCGTCGATCTTGCGTGCCTCCGCCGAGGCCAGCAGCGCCGGGTCGAGCACGGACACCGTCTTCACCCCGCGCAGCATCCGGCTGAAGGTGTAGCCGCCATCCTTGGCGACGCCCTCCCAGCCGCGCTCGATCTCGTCGGAGATGGCGTCGAGCCGGTGCGCGATCTCGGTGGCCCTGGCGCTGGCCTGCTCGTCCGTTTCGGAGACGAGCGGCCTCAGCGCGCCGCAGATGGCGGCCTGCTCCACCACGGCCCGGTCATAGCGCGAATGCATCGAGTTGATCAGCGCGCGCACGGAGCGTGCGTCCTCGATCAGCGCCTTGAGGTCCGAGCCGGCGCGCTCCTCACCCGATTTCATGCGGTAGATCGAGCCGTCGATGCCGGCGTCGATCAGATAGTCCTCGAAGGCGCGCTCGTCCTTCAGGTAGGTCTGGCTTTTGCCGCGCTGCGCCTTGTAGAGCGGCGGCTGGGCGATGTAGAGATAGCCGCGGTCGATCAGCTCCGGCATCTGGCGGAAGAAGAAGGTCAGCAGCAGCGTGCGGATGTGGCTGCCGTCCACGTCCGCGTCGGTCATGATGATGATCTTGTGGTAGCGCAGCTTGTCGGCGTTGAACTCCTCGCGGCCGATCCCGGCGCCGAGCGCCGTGATCAGCGTGCCGATCTGGTCCGAGGACAGCATCTTGTCGAAGCGCGCGCGCTCGACATTGAGGATCTTGCCGCGCAGGGGCAGGATGGCCTGGAACTCGCGGTTGCGCCCCTGCTTGGCGGAGCCGCCGGCGGAGTCCCCCTCGACGATGAACAGCTCGGACTTGGCCGGGTCGCGCTCCTGGCAATCCGCCAGCTTTCCAGGCAGTGAGGCGATGTCCAGCGCGCCCTTGCGCCGGGTCAGCTCGCGCGCCTTCTTGGCCGCCTCGCGCGCGGCGGCGGCTTCCACCACCTTGCCGATGATGGCCCTGGCTTCGGCCGGGTGTTCCTCGAGCCAGGCGCCGAGCGTCTCGTTGCAGACATTCTCGACCACGGGCCGCACCTCGGAGGAAACCAGCTTGTCCTTGGTCTGCGAGGAGAATTTCGGGTCGGGCACCTTCACCGAGACGACCGCCGTCAGGCCTTCACGGCAATCCTCCCCGGTGAGCGTGACCTTTTCCTTCCTGGCGATGCCGGAGCTTTCCGCATAGCCCACGAGCTGGCGCGTCAGCGAGGCCCGGAAGCCGGCCAGATGCGTGCCGCCGTCGCGCTGCGGGATGTTGTTGGTGAAGCACAGCACGTTCTCGTGGTAGCTGTCGTTCCACTCCAGGGCGATCTCGACGCCGATGCCGTCCTTGTCGGCTTTCAGCATGATCGGGCCGGGCCCGATGGGCGACTTGGCGCGGTCGAGATAGCGCACGAACGCCTCCACGCCGCCCTCATACATCAGTTCCTCGCGCACCACCTCCGTATGCCGCGCATCGGTGAGCACGATGCGAACGCCCGAATTGAGGAAGGCAAGCTCCCTCAGGCGGTGCTCAAGCGTCTTGTAGTCGAACTCCACCATGGTGAAGGTCTGCTGCGAGGGCGTGAACGTCACCTCCGTGCCGCGCCTGTCGCCGGCGGGGCCGACCACCACAAGCGGCGCGACGGCGTTGCCATGGGCGAACTCCATGAAATGCTCGAAGCCGCTGCGCCAGATTCGCAGCTTCAGCGACACCGAGAGCGCGTTCACCACCGAGACACCCACGCCGTGCAGGCCGCCCGAGACCTTGTAGGAGTTCTGGTCGAACTTCCCGCCCGCATGAAGCTGGGTCATGATCACCTCGGCGGCGGAAATGCCCTCCTCGGTGTGGATGTCGGTGGGAATGCCGCGGCCATTGTCCGCGACGGTGACGGAGCCATCGGCATTGAGCGTGACGGTGACGAGGTTGGCGTGGCCCGCCAGCGCCTCGTCGATGGCGTTGTCCACCACCTCGTAGACCATGTGGTGAAGGCCCGATCCGTCATCGGTGTCGCCGATGTACATTCCCGGACGCTTGCGCACGGCATCGAGGCCCTTGAGGACCTTGATGGAATCCGCGCCGTAGTCATCCGCAGGGTCCGGCTTCGGGTCGGGTTCGGCCATGATCGTCACTCAAATCCAAGTCGATTGATTCGAGTTTGGAATATAGGCGTCGCAGGCCGTTATTTCACCCCCGGAAGCTCGATAAAACCGGATTGGAATCAGATGGTTAGAGATTAAGTGTGGATAGGGTGTCCCATCCTCGCCGAAGCGGGGCGATTTGCACAGCCCAGGCCGATCATCCGCGTCCGCCTCATCCCTCCCACAGCGCCCCCAGAAACGCGTCGCCATAGGCCTTGAGCTTGCGCGAGCCGACGCCGTTGATGCGCGCCATGGCGTCGATGTCGGCCGGCTTCTCGCGCGCCATGTCCATCAGCGTGCGGTCGGGGAACACCATGTAGGCGGCGATGCCTTCCTCGCGGGAGATGGCGGCGCGCAGCTTGCGCAGGCGCTGGAACACGGCGTCGTCGGCATCGTCGAGCGCGGTGCCATAGGGGCCGGACGGGCTCCTGATGCGCGCCAGCCGTTCGCCCGCCGTCTCGGCCCTCAGCCTGATGCTGTTCTGGCCCTTGAGCAGGGCCTCGCCCTTCTCGGTGACCACGAGCCCGCCGAACTCGTCGCGATGCGCCACGGCGCCGGCTGCGAAGAGCTGGCGGATGATGCTCATCCAGCTTTTCGGCGCCTTGTCCTTGCCGACCCCGAAGGTCTTGATCTCGTCATGCTTCTGCTGGGCGATGGCGTCGGTGCGCTTGCCCACCAGCACATCCGCGATGTGCGCCGCACCGAAGCGCTGGCCGGTGCGCAGCATGGCCGAGAGCGCCTTCTGCGCGTCGATCAGCCCGTCATACAGTGCCTTGGCCGGAGCGTCGCACAGGTCGCAGCCCTGGCAGTTCACGCTTGTCTCGCCGAAATAGCTCAGCAGTGCGCCGCGCCGGCACTGCGAGGCTTCGCAAAGGGCGGTCAGCGCGTCGAGCTTGCGGTGCTCCACTCGCTTTCTGTCCTCGCCCATGTCCTTTTCGTCGATCTGGCGGCGGCGCAGGGCGATGTCGTCCATGCCATGAAGCGTCAGCGTGGCGGCGGGCAGCCCGTCGCGCCCGGCGCGTCCGATCTCCTGATAATAGCTCTCGATCGAGCCGGGCATGTCGGCGTGGATCACGAAGCGCACATCGGGCTTGTTGACGCCCATGCCGAAGGCGATCGTGGCGCAGACGATGACGCCATCCTCCTGCTGGAAGATGTCCTGGTTGCGGTTGCGGCTCTCCTGCTCCATGCCGGCATGGTAGCTCACCGCGCGCCAGCCCTTGCCGCCAAGCCATTCGGCCAGCGCCTCCGTGCGCTTGCGCGATGAGCAATAGATGATGCCCGACTGCCCCTTCCGCGTGGCGAGGAAAGCCTCGATCTGCCGGCGCGGCTGGTCCTTGGGCTCGAACCGCAGCGAGATGTTCGGCCGGTCGAAGCCATGCACGAAGATCGTCGGGTCGGCGTCGAAGAGCTGGGCGATGATGTCGCCCCTTGTGTTCTCGTCGGCCGTGGCGGTCAGCGCCAGCACGGGCGGCGAGCCCAGCGCCAGGCGCAGGCGCCGCAGATCGCGGTACTCGGGCCTGAAATCATGGCCCCACTGGCTCACGCAATGCGCCTCGTCGATGGCGAGGCGGCACACGCCCAGCTCCGCCAGCCGCGCGGCAAGGCCATCAACCGCCAGCCGCTCGGGCGATACATAGAGCAGATGCGTGTCGCCATGGCGCAGCGCGCGCCAGGCGGCGGCATTGTCGTCGTCCGTGTTCTGCGAGTTGAGCGTGACGGCGCCCACGCCGGCGGCGGCCATCTGCTTCACCTGATCGCGCATCAGCGCGATCAGCGGCGAAACGACCACGGTCAGCCCGCCCTCGACCAGCGCGGGCAGCTGGTAGCACATGGACTTGCCGGAGCCTGTGGGCATCACCGCCAGCACGTCGCGGCGCGCCAGAACGGCCTCGATCACCTCACGCTGGCCGGAGCGGAAGTCGTCATAGCCGAAGGTGGTCTTGAGCGTGCTGCGCGCTGCCTGGAGAGAATCGGGCATGGCACTGGTTTAGGTGCGCGGGCGCGGGATGCAAGCACGGGCGGCGCAACCGACGGGCAATGCAGCGAAGCCGGCCTCAGCGGCGCGCGAGGCTGCGGATATAGCCCAGCAGGTCATCCACCTGGCGCGGCGAGAACTGGAAGTCGGGCATGCCGCGGTGGCTGCCCGTGATGCCCTCGCCAAAGGCTTCCTCAAGCGCCTCGACGGGATAACGCTGCGGGATCAGCCGGAACGGCGTCGCGAAGGGCCGTGGGCTGCGGCCGCTCCGTCCGATGGCGTGGCATCCGGCGCAGTTCTCGCGGGCGAGGGCGCGCCCGGCGCGGATATCCTGCGCGGCGGCGGCGGGGCCCGCCGGCATGCTGGCGGCAAGGATGAGGCTCGCGGCCAGAACGGATGAAGGCAAGGCGAAGGCGCGCCGGGTCAGCGGGAGGAGCGTCGACATCATGGTGCCAGTGTCGCGCATCTGCCGCTTTTGCGATTGCGCCAGATCAAGCGCCGGCCGTCACCCCCCGCGCGCGATGCGGCCCGGGCTCACCGAAAGCCGCGCGGCATCCGCCGGCAGGTCGCTGAACAGCGCCTGGTCGGCTCCCGTCATCCAGACCTGCGCGCCGAGCTCTCCGAGCGCGGAATAGAGCGCCGCGCGGCGGCGCGGGTCGAAATGCGCGGCGATCTCGTCGAGCAGCACGACGGGCGCGATGCCGCTCATGGCCCGCACCAGCCGCGCATGGGCGAGCACGAGGCCGACCAGCAGCGCCTTCTGCTCCCCGGTCGAGCCCTGTTCGGCGGGAATGCCCTTGGGGCCGTGGCGCACCATGAGGTCTGAGGCCTGCGGGCCAACCAGCGTGCGGCCGGCGGCCTTGTCGCGTGCGCGCCCCTCACGCAGCAGGTTCCGGTAGGCATCCTCCGCGTCGAGGGCCGGCAGCGAGGCCACCAGCGCATCGATCTCGCCCTCCATGGCCAGTTCCGCCCAGGGGAAGGGCGAGGCCTCGTCGCGGGATTCCGCCACCAGTGCGTCGAGCCGGCCGACAGCCTCCGAGCGGGCCGCCGCCACCGCCACGCCCAGCTCCGCAGCCTGTCGCTCGAGGGCGTCGAGCCAGCCATGGTCGTGGGCCTGCTCCTCGAGGATGCGGTTGCGGTCGCGCAAGGCGCGCTCCAGCCCGCTCACCCGGGCGCCATGATCGGCGTCGATCGCCAGCACGAGGCGGTCGAGGAAGCGGCGACGCTCCCCCGCCGCGCCGCGGAAGAGCCCGTCCTGCTCGGGCGTCAGCCAGACCACGCGCACATGCTCGGCCGCGGCGGTGAGCGTTGGCGAGGGCGCGCCGTTGATGCGCTGGATGCGGGATCGCCGCCCGGCCTCATCCGGCTCGCCCAGCCCGACGCCGATCTGGGTTCCGTCATCCAGCCGTGCGGAGACGGTGAAGCCCCCGCCCGCGCCCTCGCGCGCCATCGCCGCGAACTCCGCCCGGCGCAGCCCGCGCCCCGGGGCGAGCAGCGAGATGGCTTCCAGCACATTGGTCTTGCCCGCGCCGTTCTCGCCGGTGAGCGCGACCAGCCGCTCGCCGATGACGAGATCGAGCTCGGCATAGGAGCGGAAGTTCAGAAGCGTGAGGCGATCGAGCGCTGGCATGGATGAGTGCTGTCTAGAGCATCGGGGCAGGGCAGCGATAGCGCCAAACGGGGCCAGGCCGGGCGCGGCGGGCGGGCGTAGCGCCGTTTGCGGCTTTGCCCGTGGACGCAAAGCGCCGCCTGCGCTAGCGGATGGAGATGATCGCGCGCAACGGCGCAAGGGAGGCAGCCATGGCTTACGAAACCATCCTCGTCGAGACGAAGGGCTCTGTCGGCGTCATCACGCTCAACCGGCCCCAGGCGCTCAACGCGCTCAACGGCAAACTGATCGCCGAGGTCAACAAGGCGCTCGACGCCTTCGAGAAGGACAAGGCCATCGGCTGCATCGTCATCACCGGTTCGGAGAAGGCCTTCGCGGCCGGCGCCGACATCAAGGAGATGCAGAGCCGCAGGTTCCCGGCCACCTACATGGATGACAAGTTCGCGGACTGGGACCGCATCGGGCAGCGCCGCAAGCCGATCATCGCCGCGGTGGCGGGCTTTGCGCTGGGTGGCGGCTGCGAGCTCGCCATGATGTGCGATTTCATCATCGCCGCCGATAATGCCCGCTTCGGCCAGCCGGAGATCAACCTCGGCGTCATGCCGGGCGCCGGCGGCACGCAGCGCATGGCCAGGGCCATCGGCAAGGCCAAGACCATGGATCTGTGCCTTACCGGCCGCTTCATGGATGCAGCCGAGGCCGAGCGCTCGGGGCTGGTGGCGCGGGTCGTGCCGCTGGCCGACCTCATGACGGAGACGCTGAAAGCCGCGTCCGTGATCGCCGAGAAATCCCTTGTCGCTCTGGTCATGACCAAGGAGACGGTCAACCGCGCCTTCGAGACCACGCTGGCCGAAGGGCTGCGCTTCGAGCGGCGCCTGTTCGCCTCGATGTTCGCCACGGCCGATCAGAAGGAAGGCATGGCCGCCTTTGCCGGGAAGCGCAAGGCGCAATTCCGCAACAAGTGATGAGGGGCCCGGCTTGGCCTGGGCCTATCCATCGTCGGGGCCCGGCCGGCGCATCAGCAACAATGATGTGACCGCGCGCGGCTTCGGTGACAGGCTGGATCGCTGGGCTTCGCATGGGTGATCGCGCCAGAAGGGGAGGGCGACATGAACAGCGTCAATGCAAGGGCCGGGGCCGCTGCACCGGAGCTGCCGGGTTTCGCGGATGTGAAGGCTGCGGCCGCCCGTCTCGCGGGCGTGGCCCGGCGCACCCCGGTCATGACCTCGCGCACGGCGGATGAGCGCACCGGCGCGCAGATCTTCTTCAAATGCGAGAATTTGCAGCGCATGGGCGCCTTCAAGTTCCGCGGCGCCTACAACGCCATCGCCAGCCTGCCCGACGGCGTGCGCCAGCGGGGCGTCATCGCCTTTTCCTCCGGCAATCACGCCCAGGGCATGGCCCTGGCGGGCAAGCTGCTCGGCGTGCCTGTCACGATCCTCATGCCCGCCGACGCTCCCGCCGCCAAGATCGAGGCCACGCGCGGTTATGGCGCCGAGGTCATCCTCTTCGACCGCTACACCCAGGATCGCGAAGCTCTCGGCCGTGAGGTGGCCGGCGCGCGCGGGCTGAGCCTCATTCCGCCCTTCGACCATCCGGACGTGATCGCAGGGCAGGGCACCGCCGCGCTCGAATTGATCGAGGAAACCGGACCTCTCGACTTGCTGCTGGTGTGCCTCGGCGGTGGCGGGCTCGTGAGCGGCTGCGCGCTGGCCGCCCATGCCCTGTCGCCGGGAATCAGGGTCGTTGGCGTCGAGCCCGAGGCAGGCAATGATGCCCAGCAATCGCTGCGGGCCGGGCGCATCATCAGGATCGACGTGCCCAAGACCATCGCCGACGGCGCGCAGACCGCAGCGCTCGGCGCCATCACCTTCCCGCTCATCCAGCGCGACGTGGCCGATATCGTCACCGTCAGCGATGCAGAGCTGGTCGAGGCGATGCGCTTCTTCGCCGAGCGCATGAAGCTTGTCGTCGAGCCCACAGGCTGCCTCGCGGCCGCTGCGGCGCTGAATGCCAGGGCGCCGGTGGCGGGGCTGCGGGTCGGCGTCATCATCTCGGGCGGCAATGTCGATCTTGCCAGCTTCGCGCGTCTGGTCCGCCAGGGCGCTCCGTGACCCCAGCCAAGCTTTCGCGTTGACGCTGCCTGAGCTTCGGATTATACGCCAGCCATCTTCCGGAAGCCGCAGGGCGGCCGGAGACCCCATTTCATGAATGATGCCGTTTCCACGCGGATGTGCGTCATCCGGCTTATCGGCGTGGAAACTGGACACAAGCGAGGACGCCGATGGCGAATACGAAATCCGCGAAGAAGGCTGCACGCCAGACCATTCGCCGCACGGAAGTGAACAAGGCCCGTCGCAGCCAGATGCGCACCTATGTCCGCAAGGTCGAGGAGGCGCTGGCCTCCGGCGATCAGGCCGCCGCCGCCGCCGCGCTGAAGGCCGCCGAGCCGATCATGATGCGCGCCGTGCAGAAGGGTGTCGCCCACAAGAACACGGCGTCCCGAAAGGTCTCGCGCCTGGCCAAGCGCGTGAAGTCTCTCGCGAGCTGATGAAGCCGCAATTTCAAGGCAAGCATTCGTCAAACCCCGGGCTGTGAGGCCCGGGGTTTTTCATGTCATCACATGCTTGCAGCGGCCCCGGCGACGGTGCTGTTGCGGCTTTGTCGCAGTAGCATTTGAATGCCCTTGGGAAGGGTGCGCGGGTTACGATTTTGTCAAATTTAGGTGGCGAAGGGACTTGACTCATTGAACCGGGAATCAGCTTGCGCCAAGCGGCGGAAAAATCCGGATCGCGCAAAATTAGATTAATGAAAACAGAATCTTGAAAGAGAAGGCAGGCGCTGAACGGCGCCGTTGCCGAGCCTGCTGCGGGGCTCCTTGTCTGACTTGAACACCCGTCCAAAATTTTTTCGGACCCGTAAACACCCGGATTCGTCGAGCCCTCACCGGCATTTGCACAGGATAAGCCGACATGCGCCGCGCCAGCCGTCGTGGAGCCGGCGAACAGGGTCTTGCCCTCGTCCGAAACGACCCGTTAAGGTTTCTTTAACGGAGGCGGGAGCACCCCGCCGCCGATCAACAAAAGACGGACTGACTGGAACACCATTCGAGTGGCGACGGGGGACTGACGCCTTATATCTTGACGCCATCGCGCGATCATCGATCCCGTTTTCGGGATGGCTGATCGGCTGTGACGTCTGCATGGGCCGAACGTCAAACCCCGTCGGCGTTAGGGGCTGAAAGCGCCGGCCAAACCTTTATCGCTGAAGACATGAAACTCGCGTCGCCGGGACCCGGTTGCGCGTGAAGGGTATTGCTATGTATCTCGACGCCGACCTCCGCAATGATCACACAGCGCCAGCCCGTGCTGCGTCCCCCTCGGCTGGCGAAGCCTGGGACCGGCTGCGCCAGCGCCTGCGCGCGGAGCTTGGCGAGGATGTCTTCTCGAGCTGGTTCGCCCGCATGGAGTTCGAGCGCATCGAGGCTGAAGCCGCTGTCGTGTCCGTTCCCACGCGGTTCCTGAAGAGCTGGATCGAGACTCACTATGTCGAGCGCCTCCGGATGCTTGTCGCGGCCGAGCTTGGCGCGGAAGGCGGCTTCGTCGTCGAGGTCCGCACCGTAAACCGCGACCAGAGCCGCGCCGCCCAGACGCAGATCCGCTCCGTTGCGGCGGCCGCCGCGCCGGCGGCCGCCCCTCGCAGCGCGGCGCCGCTGGCTCCGGTCTCCACCATGCTGGCGGACCACCTCGGCTCGCCGCTTGACCGGCGCCTGTCGCTGTCCAGTTTCGTGGTCGGCCGCTCCAACGCCCTCGCCTTCGCCTCGGCGGAGCGGATCGCGGCGCTGGTGGGCCAGCCCTCGCCCTACAACCCGCTTTACCTTCATGCCGGCGTTGGCCTCGGCAAGACCCACCTTGTCCAGGCTGTGGCGCAGGAAGCCATCCGCCTCGGCAAGAAGGTGGCCTACTTCACCGCCGACAAGTTCATGTACGGCTTCGTGTCGGCGCTGAAGGCCCAGACGGCCCTTACCTTCAAGGAGCAGCTGCGCGGCATCGATCTGCTCGTGATCGACGATGCCCAGTTCATCCAGGGCCGTTCTGTGCAACAGGAGTTCGGCCACACCATCAACGCGCTGATTGACGCCGGCAAGCAGGTCGTCGTCGCCGCCGATCGCCTGCCCGGCGAGCTCGAAAGCCTTGACGAGCGGGTGCGCTCGCGTCTCGCCGGCGGCCTCGTCGTCGAGATCGGCTCGCTGGACGAAGAGCTGCGCCTCAAGATCCTCTCGGCGCGGCTGAGCGCGCTCTCGGCGCTGCACACCAGCTTCCACGTCGCGCCCGACGTCGCCGCCTATGTCGCGAACGCCATCGAAACCAATGGCCGCGATCTCGACGGCGCCGCCAACCGCCTGCTGGCGCATTCCACCTTGTCGGGCGCGGCCCTCACCATCGAGACGGCCGAGATCGCGATCCGCGATCTGGTGCGCCTGCGCGAGCCCAGGCGCGTGCGGATCGAGGACATCCAGAAGCTCGTCGCCGCGCGCTACAATGTCAGCCGCGCCGACATCCTCTCGGAGCGGCGCACCGCGGCGGTGGTCAAGCCGCGGCAGATCGCGATGTATCTGTCCAAATCCCTGACCTTGCGCTCGCTCCCCGAGATCGGCCGGCGCTTCGGCGGGCGCGATCACACCACGGTGCTCCATGCCGTCCGCAAGATCGAGAAGGCGCTGAGCGATGACCGGGCGCTGACCGAGGAGGTCGAGCTGCTGCGGCGCATGCTCACCGGCTGAGCCTGGTCCGCGCTATACTGTTGATAATCCAGCATGACCCATGCGGCCTTGGCCTGCCGCCGGCTGTGAGGCTTGCGCCGACGCGCCAGCTTGGGCATGGTCGGTGAATCGGCCGCGCGGCATTCTGACGCCGCCTGCTCGCCCCCGTTTTGCTGAACAAGCCCAGGTTGGACATGAAGGTCACCGTCGAACGGTCGCAACTCCTCAAGGCCCTTGGCCACGTTCATCGCGTGGTCGAACGCCGCAACACGATTCCCATCCTGTCCAACGTGCTCATGAGCGCGGGCGTGATGGGCCTCAGGCTCAAGGCGACCGACCTCGACATCGAGGTGGTGGAGACGATTCCGGCCGATGCCGCGCTGGAGGGCGCCATCACCGTTCCGGCCCATGTCATCTACGACATCGTGCGCAAGCTGCCCGAGGGCGCCCAGGTCTCGCTGGAGACCACTGGCGAGACAGGCCAGATGACGCTGCGCTCCGGGCGCTCGCGCTTCACGCTGCAGACGCTGCCGGAAGCCGATTTCCCGGACATCACCTCCGGCGAGATGCCGCATCGTTTCGCGCTGGCCGCCGCCGATCTCAAGCGGCTCATCGACAAGACCCAGTTCGCGGTCTCGACCGAGGAGACGCGCTACTACCTCAACGGCATCTATTTCCACGCGCTGGAGGTCGAGGGCCGCGCCCTGCTGCGCGCCGTCGCCACCGATGGCCACCGGCTCGCCCGCGTCGAGACGCCGGCGCCTTCGGGCGCGGCCGGCATGCCGGGCGTGATCGTGCCGCGCAAGGCCGTTGCCGAGATCCAGAAGCTGCTGGAAGGCGGCGAGGCCGAGGTCGTGGTGGAGCTGTCCACCACGAAGATCCGCGTCAGCATCGGCGACGTCGTGCTGACCTCCAAGCTGATCGACGGCACCTTCCCCGATTACGGGCGCGTCATCCCGTCCGGCAATGACAAGCGGCTTCACGTCAATCGGGCCGATTTCGCCAAGGCGGTCGATCTGGTCGCCACCATCTCCTCCGAGCGCGGCCGCGCCGTGAAGCTCGCCATGGCCGATTCGCGCATGGTGTTGTCCGTCACCAACCCTGATTCAGGGTCAGCCACCGAGGAGATCGAGGTGGACTATGACTCCGGGCCCCTCGAGATCGGCTTCAACGCCCGCTATCTGCTCGACATCACCGCCCAGCTCGACAGCGACACCGCCCTGTTCAAGCTGGCCGATCCCGGCTCGCCCACGGTGATCATGGACCGGGAGGGCGCAAACGCGCTCTATGTGCTGATGCCCATGCGTGTCTGAGCGCGCCAGCATCGTCTGGCCCCTGCTGCTGATGGATGCCGGGAGGGGTGGGGCCTTGGCTTCGCGCTTGCTTTCCTGATCCACCCCCGCGCGGCCCAGGCGCCGCTCATCGTGATCCCTGGCACATGGGCGGTTCTGCTGCCGCTCATCGCGATCCCCTGGACATCCTCCGGTAACCGCCTGCGGATCATGCAGGCCCCGGCTTATATGGGCGTCCTCGCGGTGATGGCCGGATCAGCGCCCGGTCTTGACGCGCGTCCATAGCCGGGTCACCGTTCTCTGCGTGCGGTCGTCGTAGGCGGTGTTCGTGGAGAGCAGCTGGAATGTCGCCGCGTCGGGATAGACGCCCGGATTGTTGCGGATCTCCGGCTTCACCAGCTCCCGCGCCGGCAAATTGCCGCTGGCATAGGAGACCACATTGCTGTTGCGGGCGGCAATCGCAGGCCGCAGCATGAAATCGATGAAGGCGTGCGCCTCGGCCACGTTTCTGGCGTCCGCTGGAATGGCGAAACTGTCGAACCACATCAGCGCCCCTTCCTTCGGGATGATGTAGGCGATCTCGACGCCGTTCCTGGCTTCCTCGGCGCGCTTTCGCGCCTGTAGCACATCGCCCGAATAGCCTACTGCCAGGCAGATCTCGCCATTGGCCAGCGCGTTGATGTACTCCGATGAGTGGAACTTGCGGACATTGCCGCGCACCTTCACCAGCGCGTCCGCCGCCTTGCGCAGGTCGGCCTCCGCCTTGGAGTCGGGGTTGAGGCCCAGATATTTCATCACGCCCGGAAAGATGTCCTCCGGCGCGTCGAGGACGTTGATGCCGCAATCCTTGAGCTTGCTGGAGAACTCCGGCTTCATCAGCAGGTCCCAGGAATTGAGCGGGGCGTTGGGCCCCAGCCGCTCGCGGACCCTGGCGACATTGATGCCGATCCCGGTGGTGCCCCACATGTAGTTCACGGCGTGCAGGTTGCCCGGATCATGCGTCGCCAGGCGCGCCGCGATCTCCGGCCAGATGTTGCCGGCATTTGTGAGCTTGCTCTTTTCGAGCTTGAGGAACACGCCGGCCCTGATGAGCCGCGCGAGGAAGGGCCCCGATGGCGCCACCACGTCATAGCCCGAGCGGCCGGCCAGAAGCTTGGTCTCGACGATCTCGTTGTTGTCATACATGTCGTAGACAACCCGGATGCCCGTCTCCCTGGTGAAGTCATCGAGCACGGTCGGGTCGATGTAGTCCGTCCAGTTGTAGACATTGACCACGCGGTCCTGGGCCTGCGCGGTGGCGGCCGGGCCGAGCGCGATGAAGCCCACGGATGCGGCGAGCAGGGTCAGGCTGGCGAGGAAACGGGCGGCGAGGCAGGCTGGCATGCGCGGCGGCTCCTGAAGGCTCGTGGCGGGGCCTTCGTCACTTAGTGCGCCGCGCCCTGCCGTGCAACGCCGTGGCGGCAGGGCTTCACAGCGCTTCGGCCGGCTCCGGCATCATCTGCGGCAGCGACTCGGCCCACTTTGCGGCTGGCTGGGCGCCGGACACGCCATAGCGGTTGTTGACGATGAAGAACGGCACGCCCTGCACGCCGACCTCCTGCGATTGCTGCTCCAGTCGCTCGATTTCGCGATTGAGAGCCTCGTCGCGCGCCGCGGCCTGCAATTCGGCGCCTGACAGCCCAAGGCCGACGGCGATATCGGTCAGCACCTCGATTTGTCCGATGTCGCGGCCCTGCTCGAAATAGGCTTTCATCAGGGCGCCGGCCGCCATGTGGCCTTTTCCCTGCCCAGCCGCGAGCGCGATCAGGATATGGGCCTTGCGCGTGTTGGGGGTGCGCCTGACGCCGGGCCAGTTGAAGGCCAGCCCGTCCTCCCGCGCGGCGGCTGACAGGCGCCCCTCGATCTCCTGTCGCTTGCCCGGCCCGAACTTGGCGTCGAGGTAGGAATTCCGGTCCATGCCGGCCGCAGGCATGGAGGGGTTCAGCTCGAAGGGCAGCCAGGCGATCTGCGCCTCCGCGACGCCCGCCAGCCGGAGCCCTTCCTCAAGCCGTTTCTTGCCCAGATAGCACCATGGACAGATCACGTCCGAATAGATGGCGATGGTGACGCTGCGGACCGGTGGTGGCATGACGCTCCCGCTTGGCGCGGCTCCCCTGATGATGACGGCAAGACCTAAAGCGCCTTTGCGGCGAGTTCGCGATGGCCCGGCGGCAAGGTTCGCGCGGCTGCGTGCTGCCATGGCGCGTCAGAACAGGCCCTCGATCCGGCCCGCCGCATCGATGTGGATGCGCTCGGCCGCAGGACTGCGCGGCAGGCCAGGCATCCGCATGATGTCGCCGCACAGCGCAACGACGAAACCCGCCCCTGCGGACAGCGTGACATCCCTCACGGCCACCACATGCCCTGACGGCGCGCCGCGCAGGGACGGGTCGGACGAGAAGGAATACTGCGTCTTCGCCACGCAGATCGGCAGGTGGCCGTGGCCCCCGGCCTCCAGCTCCGCCAGCTTCTCCGCAGCCTTCGCCTCGAGCGCGATCCCGGCCGCGCCATAGATCCGGGTCGCGATGGTGCGGATCTTGTCGGCGAGGCCCATGGCGTCGGGATAGAGCGGAGCGAAGCGCGCCGCGCCGCCCTCGGCAAGCGCCACCACGGCATGGGCGAGTTCCTCCGTGCCGGCCGAGCCATCGGCCCAGTGCCGGCAGATCACCGCCTGAACGCCAAGCCGCTCCGCGCAGTAGGCCTTTATGGCCGCGTGCTCGGCCGCCGTGTCGGAGGTGAAGCGGTTGATCGCCACAACCACCGGAACGCCGAAGCCCTTCACGTTGCGCACATGCCGATCGAGATTGACGAGGCCGCCGTCCAGCGCCGCCAGATCCTCCCTGCTGAGCGCATCCCTGGCGGCTCCGCCATGCATCTTCAGCGCCCGCACCGTGGCGACGACCACGGCCGCTGCAGGCGCGAGGCCCGATTTGCGGCACTTGATGTTGAAGAACTTCTCCGCTCCGAGATCCGCCCCGAAGCCGGCCTCGGTCACCACATAGTCAGCGAGCTTGAGCGCCGCCTTGGTGGCGATCACCGAATTGCAGCCATGGGCGATGTTGGCGAAGGGCCCGCCATGGACGAAGGCGGGGTTGCCCTCCAGCGTCTGCACAAGGTTGGGCGCCAGCGCTTCCTTGAGCAGCACCGCCATGGCGCCGTGCGCCTTGAGTTCCGCCGCTGTCACGGCGCTGCGGTCATGGCGCTGCCCGATCACCATGCGCCCCAGCCGCTCCTCCAGGTCGGCGAGGTTCTCGGCGAGGCAGAACACCGCCATCACCTCGGAGGCCACCGTGATGTCGAAGCCGTCCTCGCGCGGAAAGCCGTTCTTGACGCCGCCGAGCGAAGAGGCAATCGCCCTCAGCGAGCGGTCGTTCATGTCGAGCGCGCGCCGCCAGGCCACACGCCGGCTGTCGAGGCCGAGCGCGTTGCCCCAGTAGATGTGGTTGTCGATCAGTGCCGAGAGCAGGTTGTGCGCCGAGGTGATGGCGTGGAAATCGCCCGTGAAGTGCAGGTTGATCTGCTCCATGGGCACGATCTGGGCATGGCCGCCTCCCGCCGCGCCGCCCTTCACGCCGAAGCAGGGGCCGAGCGATGGCTCGCGCAGGCAGATCATCGTCGATTTGCCGATGCGGTTTAGCCCGTCGCCGAGCCCTACCGTGGTGGTGGTCTTGCCTTCGCCGGCCGGGGTCGGGTTGATGGCGGTGACGAGCACGAGCCTGGAAGCGGGTCGCTCGGGCTGCGCTCCGAGCCAGTCGAGATCGATCTTGCCGATGTGCCGCCCGTGAGGGCTCAGCGCTTCGGATGGGATGGCGAGCCGGTCGGCGATGCTCTGGATGGGCCTTAGCTTGGCGGCGCGTGCGATCTCGATGTCGGTGGACATGGCCGAGCGTTTCCTGTGCTTTTCTTTCCTAGCTAGACCGGATCGCTGAATGTGCAAGCGCGCCAGTCACGTTAGCGGTGGACAGCGCCCTGCCGGCGCGGAACGGCCGGCCCGCCATCCTCAAGCATTCCTTGACCGCCCTGCCGCCACCGCTAATCTTGCTGGCCTGGAGGGTTGCATGAGCGGCTCCCGCGAAAGCCACGCCGCCGCCGGCGCCCAGCAATAGGGGAAGGGTCCACCATGAAGAAGACACTCGCCTGGGCCGCCGCGCTGGCGGTCGGATTGGGTTTGGCCTCCGCCGCCGAGGCGCAGACCAAGGTCGCCATCGGCATCTCCGGCTGGACCGGCTTCGCGCCGCTGACGCTCGCCAAGGAAGCCGGCATCTTCGCAAAGAACGGTCTGGACGTGACCATCCAGAAGATCCCGCAGGCCTCGCGCCACCTCGCCATCGCCTCGGGCGCCATCCAGTGCGCCGCCACCACGGTCGAGACCTGGATCGTCTGGAACGCGGCGGGCGTCGCCACCAAGCAGCTCTTCCAGCTCGACAAGAGCTATGGCGCCGACGGCATGGCCGTGCGCGGGAGCATCACCTCGATCAAGGACCTGAAGGGCAAGACGGTCGCCGCCTCGGCTCCCGGGACCGCGCCTTACTTCACGCTGGCCTGGTTCCTGCGCGAGAACGGCATGACCCTCAAGGACGTGAACATCGTCAACATGGAGCCTGCCGCCGCCGCGCAGGCCTTCATCGCCGGCCAGAACGACGCCGCCATGACCTATGAGCCCTTCCTCTCGGCCGTGCGCAACGCCCCCCAGAGCGGCAAGATCATCGCCACCACGCTCGATTACCCGATGGTGATGGATACCTTCGGCTGCACGCCGGCCTTCATCGCTGGCAATGAGGCGGCCGTGCGCGCGCTCACCAGGAGCTATTTCGAGGCGCTGGAGATGATCAAGGCCGACGAGGCCAAGGCTTACGGCATCATGGGCGCGGACGTGAAGCAGAGCGCCGAGCAGTTCGGCGCCTCGGCGAAGTTCCTGCGCTGGCAGGGTCCCGAGGACAACCGCAAGTTCTTCGCCGGCCCCTGGCAGGAATTTTCGGCCAAAGCTGCCGACCTGCTGATGGAAATCGGCCTTATCAAGGCCAGGCCTGACCTCGCCACGCTGGTCGACACCCGCTTCGTGATGGGGTCTGGCAGCTGATGGGCCGCGCCCGCCGTCATTCCGGGGCATCGCGAAGCGATGAGCCCGGAATCCAGCCTCGACGCTGGCGGCTTGCGCCCTTCATGTCATGGGCGGCTGTTCAGGCCGCTCCGGGCTTCGCGATCTGCTGCCCCGGAATGACGGCGCACAGGGCGACATGAAGCCGCTCCAGCCCGTCACCTCGCAAGCCCGCGTCACCTACGGCATCGGCTTCTTCGTCATGTTCGTCGCGGCCTGGGCCGTGGCGACGCTGGGCGGCTTCGTGCCCAGGCTCTTCCTCGCCTCGCCCATCGCCATGGTCGAGGAGGGCTGGTCGCTGATGACCGTCCACGGCTTCGCCTTCGACATTGCCATCACCATCTGGCGCGTTGTCGGCGGCTTCGTGCTGGCTGCGGCGCTGGCCCTGCCGCTCGGCATCATGATGGGGGCCTACAAGCCGGTCGAGGCCTTCTTCGAGCCCTTCGTGTCCTTCGCGCGCTATCTGCCGGCCTCCGCCTTCATTCCGCTGCTCATCCTCTGGGCCGGCATCGGTGAGACGCAGAAGCTGCTGGTCATCTTCATCGGCTCCTTCTTCCAGCTGGTGCTGATGATCGCGGTCGCGGTGGGCGGCGTGCGGCGCGATCTCGTCGATGCCGCCTACACGCTGGGCTCGTCGGACCGCTCGGTGGTGGCGCGCGTGCTCCTGCCGAACGCCGCGCCCGAGATCGCCGAGATCCTGCGCATGGTGCTGGGCTGGGCCTGGACCTATGTGATCGTCGCCGAGCTGATCGGCTCGTCCTCCGGCATCGGCCACATGATCACCGACAGCCAGGCGCTGCTCAACACGGGGCAGATCATCTTCGGCATCATCATCATCGGATTGATCGGGCTGATCTCGGATTTCCTGTTCAAATGGGCCAATCAGCGCCTCTTCCCATGGGCGACGACGTGAACGCATCGACGCTTCGCGCCATGATGACGGGCGCTGCCTCATGAGCAAGCTCTCCATCGAGGCCGTGGGCAAGCTGTTTCCGGCGCGGGGCGCGTCCGAGCCCACGCGCGCGCTGACGCCGACCACGCTCGCCATCGCGGACAATGACTTCATCACCATCCTCGGCCCCTCGGGCTGCGGAAAATCGACCCTGCTCAGGATCGTCGCGGGCCTTGAGACGGCGACCGAGGGCCGCGTGCTGCTCGATGGCCAGCCGGTGACCGGGCCGGGCGCCGACCGGGGCATGGTCTTCCAGAGCTACACGCTGTTCCCCTGGCTCAGCATCGTCCAGAACATCGCCTTCGGCCTGCGCGAGCGCGGGTTGCCCGAGCGCGAGCGGCTGGACATCGCCCGCAAATGGGCGGAGCGCGTCGGCCTCAGGGGCTTCGAGAACCATTATCCAAAGCAGCTCTCGGGCGGGATGCAGCAGCGCACGGCCATCGCCCGCGCCCTCGCCAACGATCCCAGGATCCTGCTGCTGGACGAGCCTTTCGGCGCTCTGGACAACCAGACCCGGTCGCTGATGCAGGAGATGCTCCTGGGGATCTGGGAGCGCGAGCGGAAGACAGTTGTCTTCGTCACCCACGATGTCGAGGAAGCCATCTTCATGGCCTCGCGCGTGGTGGTGATGAGCGCGCGGCCCGGCCGCATCAAGGCCGACATACCGGTCGATCTGCCCCATCCGCGCCCCTACACCATAAAGACCAGCGCCGCCTTCGTGGGCCTGAAGGAACGGCTCGTCGAGGAGATCCGCGTCGAGGTGATCGGCACGCACTAGCCGTCTTCGCCATTCGCACCCGGCCATGGCGTCGCATCCGATTGGACTCGCATCCGTCGGTGCTATTGCAACCTGACTGTCACGCTGTCACTGGCGCCGCTGGCGTCGATGACCGACACGCGCGCGAAGCCCGCGCCGCTTGCCGGCAAGGTGGCGTCGCGGCGCACCACGCCTTGCGCCACCGGCGCGCCGTCGATCAGCCAGGTCAGTGGCGCGGTTCCGCCCAGCGCCTTCACGCTGAGTTCGCGCCCGGCCTCGCCCGATATGAGGTCCACCACCGCGCCTTCGGGCGGGAAGGCAATGCGCAGCGCTCCGGGCGCCGAGGGGCTGGCCGTCTTGGCGATGTCGCGGCGGAGATGGCGCAGCGGAGCGGGAAGGGCGGCATTGCGGGCCGTGATGGCGTCGCGCGGGGCGGGGCGTGTGTCAGGCTCGAGGCCGATCCGGGCAAAGGCGTCGAACAGGATCGGCGCCGCAACCTGCCGCGCCACCAGCCCGGGCACGGAGGCATTGTCCGGCCGCCCGACCCAGACCGCGATGGTGTGGGTCCGGTCGAACCCGACCGCCCAGGCGTCGCGATAGCCATAGGATGTGCCGGTCTTGTAGGCGATGCGCCCGTTCAGGGCGTTGGCAGGCGCCGGCGCGCCACGCAGGATGTCGCCAACATACCAGGCCGCGAGCGGGTCGGTGAGGCGGCGCTCATCCGCTTCGGAGTTGCCTGACGGGGCTTCGTCCTCGCGCCAGCGCAGCGCGGGCGTCTCACCGCCTCGGGCGAGGCCCGCATAGAGCCTTGCGAGGTCCACGGGCCGGATGCCGACGCCGCCGAGGCCGAGCGCAAGGCCCGGTGAGCCATCCTTTGGCAGCACCAGACGTCCGCCTGCGCCGGAAAGCCGGCTGAGCAGCGCCTGCGGGCCGATCGCGGCCAGCAATTCGATGGCTGGCAGGTTGAGCGATTGCTGCAGGGCCGCCCTGGCGCTGACATTGCCCTGGAAGCCGAGGTCGAAATTCTCGGGGGCATAGGCGCCATAGCGGTTCGGTCTGTCCTCCAGCAGCGTCTCGGGGTGGGCCACCCCCTGCTCGAAGGCGAGCGCGTAGATGAAGGGCTTCAGCGCCGATCCCGGGGAGCGGACGCCCTGCGCAAGGTCGAGCGCGCCGGCCCGCTCCCGGTTGCTGAGGCCGAGCCCGCCCACATGGGCGCGCACCTTGCCGCTGGCATGTTCGACGACCAGAATCGCGCCCGACAGCCGTGCCCCCAGCGGCTCGATGCGCTCGCGGGCAAGCTGCTCCAGCGCGGCCTGCCAGGGCGCGTCGATGCTCAGCCTGTGCTGGCTGCGGCCCGGCTGATCGCCCAGCGCGCGCTCGGCGGCGTGGGCGGCCAGGGTGGGGAAGAGCTGACGCGCCCGCGGCACAGGCTCGGCCCGTGCCTGCGCCGCCTCATCGGCAGAGGCGAGGCCCGCTGCCTCCGCCCGCGCGATGATGCGGTCGCGCACGCGCCTGAGATTGTCGGCATGGCGGTCCGGCCGGCGCGTCTCCGGGCTCTGGGGCAGCGCCACCAGCAGCGCGCGCTCGGCGAGAGAAAGCCGGCGTGGCTCCTTGCCGAAATAGGACCAGGTGGCGGCGCGCAGCCCTTCAAGGTTCCCGCCATAGGGCGCCAGCGCCAGGTAGATCTCGAGGATCTCGCGCTTGCTGAAGCGCCGTTCGAGGTCGATGGCGCGCAGCGCCTGCCGCAGCTTGACCCCGGCGGACCGCTCCCCGCGGGGTTCGATCAGCCGCGCCGCCTGCATGGACAGCGTCGAGCCGCCGGAGATCACGCGGCGGCTGCGGATCATCTGCCATGCTGCCCTCAAGGCCGCGCGCAGGTCGACTCCGCCATGGCTGTCGAAGCGCCTGTCCTCATAAGTCTTGAGCAGCGCAATGAAGCGCGGGTCCACATCGGAGAGCGAAAGCGGCAGCCGCCAGCGGCCTTCCTCGGTGGTGAAGGCCCGCAGCAGCCTGCCGTTGCGGTCCGACACGGTGACGGAACGGTCGTCGAGCGCAGACAGATCAGCCGGCGGCAACGCGCGCCAGGCGCCCGCCACCCCGCCAAGGCCGACCAGGGCGGCGGCAAGCCCCGCGCCCGCCAGGGCGCGCAGCGCCCTGCGCGCGTTCACCGGCCCGTCACCTCGATCTGCCCATAGGCGGTGCGCCCATGCTTCTCCGGCCGATACATGTCCTCGATCACGGCTGGCGGATGGACATAGCGGCCTGGAGACACGGCGCGGACAAGATAGGCGACCGAATAGATCGCTTGCCGGTCGGCCTGCCGGTCGAACACGGCCACGAAGCGGTCGTCGCGATATTCGGTGGTCACGGGCTCGATCTCGCGCCGGAGCCAGCCCAGCGACTCGACCTTGCCGGAGTCCACGAGGCTCGGATTATCGATCTCGAGCCCGGCGGGAAGATGGTCCACCAGCATCAGCGAGCCGCGCCGCGCCTCGCGCTCGGTCACCGTCAGCACCACCACGAGCCGATCGTTCTGCGCCACCGATGCGCCGTCCACCTTCTGCCCGTTCATCCGGTAGAAGGTGCGCTCGATCTGGTAGCCGCGCACAGCCGCCGGCTGCGGCTCGACCGGATTGCCGCTCACGGTGATCACCACATCGACGGGACCCTGGCCGCGATTGGCGATGGTCATCGGCCGCGCCTCAAGCGCCGCCGCCCGGTCCGAGCGATGCAACGGGCCCTGATGCGCCTCGCCATTGACGCTCATGCTGATCGCGGCCGCGTCACGCAGGCTGGCCTGCGCCGCCATCACCAGCCAGGCATTTTCCTGTGTCGAGGTGTAGCGCGCCGCTCCGCGCGCCTCGTTCACGATTCCGGCCGTCTGGACCAGATCGGCCTGGCTGGCATTGGTTTCCGCCGCCAGCGTCAGGATCGCGGCGGCGTCGCGCAGGCGGGAGCCGTAGTCGGCACGCGAGTCGGTCGGCGCGTCGCGCAGCGTGGTGAGCGCCTGAATCGCGTCGCGGAATCCGCGTTCGGCGCGGGCGCGGTCGCCCAGCAGCGCCAGCGCTGCGGCGATCTGCGCGCGGGCCAGCGGCGTCGGCGCCTCGTTCAGCCGCGTGTCGAGGATGTAGCGCAGGTCGCTCATCATCGGCCGGCCGTTGCGGGCCAGCACATAGAGCGCATAGGTGATCTTCTCCCCGCCGTCGGCGGTGAACTCGGGCTGGTTGACGATCTGGTTGCGCAGCCGGTCAAGCCCGATCTCCAGCGCCCGTTGCGGCACGGGGATGCCCTTCTCCCGCGCCCGCGTCAGGAAATCGAGCGCATAGGCATCGAGCCACAGATCATCCCCGCCGACGCTCCACACGCCGAAGGAACCGGACGAATCCTGCCGGGCCAGCACGCGGTCCACCGCCTCGCGCACCCGCTCCTCGATCCCTGTGTCGAGCGCAAGACGCTCGCGACTGGCGAGCTGGTTGACGTAAAGCAGCGGCAGGGCGCGGCTGACGATCTGTTCGGTGCAGCCATAGGGATAGCGGTCGAGCGCGCCGAGCAGCGCCGGCACGTCGATGCCGCCATGCAGCGCAACCGAGGTCGAGACCGTGCCCGAGCCAGGAATCAGGTCCTGCGCCAGATCGCCCGAGATGGTCAGGCTCTCGCCGGGGGCAAGCCGCCGCACCACCCGCCGCAGCAGCGCGTCCGAGCCTGGTGCGATCGCGATGGGCAGGCTGCGCTCGACGCCGGCGCCGCCTGGCCCGCTCAGGCGCAGCATCACGCCGGCGGGTCCGACCCCGGCGGCCGTGACGGGGATGGACAGTTGCGCCGCTTGCCCGACCCGGAGCGAGAGCCGCTGGACAAGCGCATCGGCCGGCATCACGAGCCCGCCTTGGGGTTCGATCTCGACGGCATAGTCGCCGGCGGGGCCCTCGACATTGTCGATCCGCACATGGAATCGGGAGCGGTCGCCCAGGCTCAGGAAGCGCGGCAGCGTCGCCTGCGCCACCAGCGCGTCGCGGATGATGACCTCCTGCGAGGCGGCGCCGACGCGGCCCGCGCTCCAGGCCATGGCGTCAACCCGCACCGCGCCGTCAAAGGCCGGAATGTCGAAGGCGACACGCGCGCGCCCGTCCGCGCCCACCTTCACCACGCCCGAAAAGCGGGCCAGCGGCGCCTCGCGCGGCGGGGAGACGGTGGTGTCCACCCCCGCATCGCCGCCCGAGCGGATGGCCCCGCGCGTGCCCTGCATCCCGTCGATGAGATAGCCGTAGAGGTCGCGCAATTCGCCTGCGAGCTGGCGCTGGCCGAAGAAATGTTCCCCCGGCTTTGGAGGCTCGTGCCGGGTCAGGTTGAGGATGCCGGCATCCACCGCCGAGACGGTGACGAAGGCCTCTTCGCCCGGCCGGAGCCCGGCTATGGCGACAGGGATGTCGAGCGTGGCGCGCGGGCGGATGCGCGCCGGCAGGTCGAGACTTACGGGCAGGGCGCGCGCGGCCTTCTCGACGGAAAACCACGCCACGCCCAGCGCCCGCCCCGGCATGCGCCGCGCCGCCTGGTCGAGCGGCCGGTGCGCCATCACGACGGCGTAGGCGCCAGGGCCCCATTCGCCGCTGGCCTGGAGCCGGAGCTGCGTTCCGCCTGCTGGCAGGTCGATCTCGCGCCAGAGCTGCGCCTTGTCGCCGATGATCGCGACCGTGGCGCGCCCTGCGAAGCGCGGCCTGATGTTGAGCGTCATGGCCTCGCCGGCGGCATAGTCGGCCTTGTCGAGGGCGACCTCCAGCACATCCGGCGCATCGGCGGTCAACTCGCCTGCATATCCGACCGAATAGGTCAGCGAGGTCTGCGCCCCGCCCATCGCCACGTCGAGACGGTACGTGCCCCAGTCGGCCGGGATGCCGAGCCGGGCCGGCTCGGCCGCGCCGATGTTCAGCCGGCCATCCGCCACGCGCCGCGCGGTGCGGGTGGCCTCGTAGCTCCACACGCCATCGGCGCGATACCACTGCCAGGTCCGGTCGATGCGCGATACAGTCCAGGTGACGCCCTCGCGGGCCAGGCGCGTGCCGTCCGGCGCGGCCGCGATCACGGCGAAGTTCGCCATGGCCCCGGCCGAAAGCGAGGCGTCGTCGAACAGCTTCTTCACCGCGACGACCGGCGCATCGAGCGCAACCGGCAGCTTGACCACACGCTCCACGGCGCGACCGCCGGCTTCGCCGACCCTGAGCCTGATCGTCGCTTCCAGCGGACGGCTCGCCTCTGTCTCGGGCAGCGCCACGGCGACTGTGGCCTTGCCGTCAGCATCGGTGGCCGGCGCCTCCTCGATCTCGCGCGTCACGGGCTGGAACGCCTCGTCCGTGAGGCCGACGAGATAGTCCTCGAAGCCCTTGAGCGGCGTGCGCGCGGCGGGGGCGAGCGATATTTCCCCGCTGACGGGAAGCCCAGCTCCGGGTGCGCCATAGAGATAGCGAGCGGCGACATCGATCGTGGAGGCCGAACCCTTGGCGATCGCGGCCGAGCGCGCGGCCAGCGTCACGTCGAGCCGATCGGGCACGTAGTCCTCGACAAGGAATTTCAGCTCGCCGATCGGCCGGCCGCGGGCGTCGGCGTAGGCTTCGACCCGCCAGGTGCCGCGCGCCGCGCCCGAGAACAGCGCCAGCGAATGGGCGCGCCCGCCCGCACCCTGATCCTGCACCACGGCGCGCCGATGCTCCACCCCATCGGGCCGCATGTAGACCAGCGTCAGCGGCAGGTTGGGCACGCTCCGCCCGGCCGCGTCGCGCAGCAGCGTGGTGACGTTGACGGTTTCGCCCGGGCGATACACGCCGCGCTCGGTGGCGAGATAGGCATCAAGGCCCCTTGGGGCGGGGCGGCCCTTCACGCCGCGGTCAGCGAGATCGAAGGAGGAGGCCGCGATGTCGAGGAAGCCGTAATCACCCTTGCCGTCGGCGGCGGCCACCAGCGCCGGCGCCATGCCGTCCACGCCGCGCGCCAGCCCGCCATCGAAGCGGGCATAGCCGGCCGCATTGGTCCGCACGGTGGCCAGCACCTCGTTGTTGCGCGCGATCAGCCGAAGCTCGACCCCGTCCAGCGGCAGCGCCTTCGCCAGCGAGCGGGCCAGCACGTGCACCCCGTCCGCGCCCGTGAAGGCGCTGAGGCCCATATCCGAGACGACGAACCATTGCGTCACGAGGTCGTCGCCGGAAAAGCCTTCCTCGTCGCCGCGCGCGCCGGGCGTTCCGCGCCGCACGCGGGCCGTCATCACATGCACGCCGGGCTCCAGCTTCGGCACTGCCTCCGTGACGGGAAAGGCCGTGATGACATCGCGGTTGAGCTCGTTGCCTGTGGCGAGCTGGCCGCTCCAGAGCTTCACGCCCCTTTGTCGCTCGATGTCGCGCGCCGCAAATTCGCTCAGCTGCCTGAGGAACTCGTCGGACCTGACGGTCGGCGCCAGCGAACGGTCCCCGATCCGGTAGACGTCGATCTCGACCTTGTCGGTGTTGACCGTGACGACCGGGATGCCCTCCTGCCCGCTGCGGGGCAGCACATAGTTGCGCCCCGTGAAGCGCACCTGCGGGGAGCGGTCGCGCACGTAGATGTCATAGTCGGCCGTGCGCAAGAGCTGCTCCTCGACCGCGGAGGGAAGGCCCTGCCGCAGCGCGATGCGGTAGCGCTCGCCATGGCGCAGCCCTTCGACGCACAGCTGCTGGCCCTCGGCCGTGATGGCGGGCTGCTGGGCGCCCTGCACCACGACGAAGGGCGCGAAATCGACGCGGCCGCGGGCCAGCGGATCGGAGAAGTTGAAGCAAATGCGGGGCGTCACGGCGTCCGAATCCACCTTGTAGTCACGGATCTGGAAGCCACGCTTCTCGCGCAGGGCGGCATAGCTGGCGCGCAGCCGCGCATTGTCGCCGGCGGCGAGGCTCAGCCGGTAGGTATCGAGGGCGGGCCGCCACATCTCGCGTGCCTCGAAGGCGCGGCCGAGCATGGCCAGCGCCGCCGCCTCGTCGGCGCGCCCGCGCGCCCGGTCATAGGCTGCATAGGCGGCGGCCGTGGCGCGGTCGCGGTTGGTGTAGCGTTCGTTCGGGTCCTGCGTCACGTCGGCGATGTCGAGCGAGGTGGCTGCGAAGGCCAGCCAGTTCGTGCCGTCGGCGGGCTCGACAAGGATCGCGGCGGAGGCAGCGGCGATCGCGCCCTGGTTGTTGCCTGAGCGCAGCGCCGCTTGCGCCTCCTGCCGCCAGGCCTGTGCGGTGCGGTTGCCGGCGGGAGCCGCGCGCCTCAGATCGGCCTCGAGCCGCACGGCCTCGTTGCGCAGGTCCTCCCGCACCAGCGCCCTCTGCGCCTGCGCGGGCGTCGCCGGCGCGGCGATGACGAGAAGACTGAAGCCGCAGATCAGCACGGCGCAAAGGCGGACAAACATGACGCTCACTCTCCCGGGAGGCCCCGCAACCCAGATGCAGAGAGTATCAGGGCATGGGGTGGCTGCAAGGCATGTCTGGGATCGCAGCAGAGTTTGCAAGGCTCGACAGCGACCCTCGACCCTGCAACATTGCGGGCCGTGATCCACAGCGTCGCGTCGGGGAATGCATGAAGTCCGCCAGAGTGAGGTGCGCCATCCTGTCGGGCCTGATGCTGGCTGTGCCGGCCTCGGCCCAGACCCAGCGCCCCGCAGCCCCGGCTGCTCCCGCCGCGCCAGCGAATGCCGCTCCGGCCGCGCCTGCGCTCGATCCTGCACAGGCCGCGTCGAAGGCCGCCTTTGAACAACTGGCCGAAGCCGAGCGCAGGGCGATCCAGAACGACCTGATCTGGACAGGGGATTTCAACGGCGTGGCCGGCGGCGAGTTCGGCAAGCGCACCTATGACGCCATGCTGGCCTTCGAGCGCCGGGCGAAGCTGTCCGCGGATGGCGTCCTCGCGCCGCCCGAGCGCGCCGCGCTCAGGCAGGCGGCGGATGCCGCGCGGGCGTCGCAGCGCTTCGAGCCGGTGACGGATGCCGCGACCGGCATCCGCATCGGCCTGCCGGCGGCCTCGCTCACCCAGCGGATCGTGGTCGAGAACGGAACGGTCTATCGCCGGCCCGATGGGCAGGTCTCGCTGCAACTCACCCGCCTGCCCAGGGCTCAGTCCCTCACAGATCTGTTCGATCAGCTCCGCCAGGACGGCCCTGGCCGCAAGGTGAGCTATCGCCTCCAGCGTCCCGACTGGTTCGTGGTGTCGGGCGAGGAGGGCGGCCGCAAGTTCTACACACGGCTCGCGCAGGGGCCGGACAGCATCCGCGGCTACACCTTCCGGTATCCGGCGACCCAGGCCGCTGCCTTCGACCGCATGATGATCGCCATCGCCAACAGCTTCGAGCCCTTTCCGGGCACGGAGATCGCAGCCAACCCTTCGCGCGTGGCGGCAGCTCCCGCGGCTGCGCCGGCCACGCCCGCCCAACGCGCCGCTGCGCCTGCGCCGCGCCATGCCGTCTCGGGCGTCTCGCTCGGACAGGGCCGCGTGCTGACCAGCGCGGCGGCGCTGGCCTCCTGCGCCGAGCCCATGATCGGGGGCAGGGCGATGGAGCCGGGAGCCGTCGCGGCCAGCGGCGAGATCGCGATCATCACCGCACCGTGGGTGGACCAGCCCGCGCTCAGGCTCGGCCTTGATGACGGCGCGCCGGTCTTCGCCCTCTCCTTCGAGGAGGCTCAGGCCCGGGCGGTGATGGTGTCGCCCGCCACGCGCGAGGCTGAAGGCGGCTTCGTGACAGCCGCGCTGCAGCGCGGCGCAGGCGGCGCGCCGCTTCTGGACGGGCAGGGCAGGCTGGTCGGCATCGTCCGCGACGCGCCGAAAGCGCAGCGGCTCATCGCCGGCGTGGCGGCGCAGGCCAGCTATCGGGTGATCGCGCTCGGCGCGCTGCGCTCAGGCGCTGCGCTTGCCCCTGCGCCCTTGCCCGTCAGCGCCGAGGCCGGCCCTTCCGCCCGGCTGGTGAGCGCGGCGTCGGCCTCGCTGGTCGAGATCCGCTGCGCGCGCCGCACATGACCTTGCCCTCTTCGTCCCGGCGTCAGGTGACAGCATGAACAGCACGCAGGTCGCAATCATCGGGGCCGGCCCATCGGGTCTGCTGCTGGGCCAGTTGCTGCACAGGGCGGGCATCGCCAACGTCATCATCGAGCGCAAGAGCGCCGATTATGTGCTCTCGCGCATCCGCGCCGGTGTGCTGGAGCAGGGCACGGTCGATGTGCTGGAGCGAGCGGGCGTGGCGACGCGCCTGCATCGCGAAGGCCTCGTCCATCACGGCTTCGAACTGGCCTTCGATGGCCGCCGCCGCCGCGTCGACCTCAGCGGCCTGCTCGGCGGACGTCATGTCACGGTCTATGGCCAGACCGAGGTGACGCGGGACCTGATGGAGGCCCGCGTCGCTGCCGGCCTCGCCACGATCTACGAGGCGGAAGCTGTGGCGCTGCATGATTTCGACGGCTCCGCCCCGCGCGTGAGCTGGATCGCTGATGGCGTGCGCCGTGAACTGGCATGCGCCGTCATCGCCGGCTGCGACGGCTACCATGGCGCGAGCCGCGCCAGCGTGCCGGCCGCTTCCCTGCGCACCTTCGAGAAGGTCTATCCCTTCGGCTGGCTCGGCATTCTCGCCGATGTGCCTCCGGTCGGTCATGAATTGATCTACGCCAATCACGAGCGCGGCTTTGCGCTGTGCTCGATGCGCTCATCCACGCGCAGCCGCTACTATGTGCAATGCGCCATCGACGAGGACATCGCCCGCTGGCCCGATGAGCGCTTCTGGGATGAGCTGCGCCGCCGGCTCGACCCGGCCGCCGCCGAGGCGCTGGTGACCGGCCCGTCGATCGAGAAGTCCGTCGCGCCACTGCGCAGCTTCGTGGCCGAGCCTCTGCGCTTCGGCCGGCTGTTCCTGGTGGGCGACGCGGCGCACATCGTGCCGCCCACGGGCGCCAAGGGCCTGAACCTCGCCGTGGGAGATGTCCACTATCTGGCCGGCGCGCTCGCCGAACATTTCATCGAAGGGTCCGACGCCGGCATCGACGCCTATTCCGCCACGGCTCTGGCGCGCATCTGGAAGGCCGAGCGCTTCTCCTGGTGGATGACGTCGATCATGCACCGCTTCCCCGATCAGGGAGAGTTCGGCCAGCGCATGCAGATCGCGGAGCTTGATTACCTGTTCTCCTCGCGCGCGGCGCAGACCGCGCTGGCGGAGAACTATGTCGGCCTGCCCTACTGAGCCTTGCGGGCCAGCGTTTCCTGGAAGCGGATCGCCTCGCCGGTCGAGGGCGTGACGAGATCGCCCTCCCACATCACCTGCGCGCCGCGCACGAAGGTGCCGATCGGCCAGCCGGTGACGGTCACGCCGTCATAGGGCGTCCAGCCGCATTTCGACGCGATCCAATCATTCGTGATGGTGCGCTGGCGTTTGAGGTCGATCACGGTGAAGTCCGCATCATAGCCGACCGCGATGCGGCCCTTGCGCGCGATGCCGAACAGGCGGTTTGGGCCATGGCTTGTCATGTCGACGAAGCGCTCGAGGCTCATGCGGCCCTCATTGACATGGTTCAGCATGGTCGGCACCAGCGTCTGCACGCCGGTCATGCCTGAATGGGTCGCAGGGTATGCGTGCTCCTTCTCCTCGCGCGTGTGCGGCGCGTGGTCGGAGCCCAGAATGTCTGCGACGCCGTTGACCACGCCTGCCCAGATGCCCTTGCGGTGGCTCTCGTCGCGCACGGGCGGGTTCATCTGCGCGTAGGCCCCCAGCCGCTCATAGCAATCGGGCGCGCTGAGCGTGAGGTGGTGGGGGGTCACCTCCACCGAGGCGACATCCTTGTGGTCCTTGAGGAACAGCATCTCGTCGGCGGTCGAGATGTGCAGCACATGGATGCGCGCCCCGCAGGCCCTGGCGATCCTGACCAGCCGCTCCGTGCAGCGCAGCGCCACCTCTGGCGAGCGCCAGACGGGGTGCGACGACGGATCGCCCGGCACGCGCAGATGCATGCGCTCGCGCAGCATCATCTCGTCCTCGGAGTGGAAGGCGGCGCGGCGCGAGGTGCGCCGCAGGATCTCGGACACGCCGAGGTCGTCCTCGACAAGCAGCGCGCCGGTGGACGAGCCCATGAACACCTTGATCCCTGCTGCCGCCGGCAGGCGTTCCAGCTCGGCCACGTCGCGGGCGTTCTCATGAGTGCCGCCGACATAGAAGGCGAAGTCGCAGTGCATCCGGTGGTGGGCGGCCTTGACCTTCTCGGCCAGGGCCTCGGGCGTGACCGTGAGCGGATTGGTGTTCGGCATCTCGAACACGCCCGTCACCCCGCCCATCACGGCCGCGCGCGAGCCGCTTTCGAGATCCTCCTTGTGGGTGAGCCCCGGCTCGCGGAAATGCACCTGGGTGTCGATGACGCCCGGCAGCACATGCAGCCCCCGGCAATCCACGACCTTGCCGGCCGAGGCGCGGGTGAGTTCGCCGATGGCGCAGATGCGGCCCTCCGTCACGCCGATGTCGCGCAGGTCCTGCCCGTCATGGTTGACGACGATGCCGCCACGCAGGATGAGGTCATAGGTCTGGGTCATGGCGCTGGTCCCCACAATGTTCGGTCGCTGGACCTGGCCCTAGCCTGTTTGGCGGGTTTGGCGCATAACTGCCAAGTCATGGCGGAATTGCAAGCCCCGTGCGGGCGTCATTGCCCGGCGCCCAGCGGAGAGGGCCGAAGCGGTTTCGTCCCCCAGGGCAACGAGTCCAGGTTAACGCGGTGAGGCATGGATGATCTGGGCGAGGGTGTTTGTGTTCCATCCAGCGGCTTTTCGGGCTGTTTTGATGGAGCGGTTTCCCTTTCCTGCGCGGACGAGGTTGAAGGCGAGCCTTCGCACGAGGGCCATGTTCTGCGCTCCATGACCGCGCCTGAGGCGTGATTGATCCTCCTTGAAGACGACATCGAGCACCCAGTGGAGGCTTTCGATGCCCCAATGGCTGCGAATGGCGGTTGCAGCGCGTTCGGGTGTGAGAAGGGCGGAGGAGATGAAGAACCGCGTCTCCCGGGAGGTCTTGCCCTGCCGTTCGACTTGTGTGGTGGCTCGCACGATGCTTCTGAGACGGTGGAAGCGATGCTCGCCGGGATGGCGTCGCCCGCCTTCCAGCCAGCCGATCTCATGGCTGACCGTGGTGGTACGGGTCTCGATGCGTCCATGATCCTTGTCGACGCTGATGCTGGTGGCGAGCCCTGTCGTGGCCGGATCGTCGAAATAGGCCGCGACCTCGTCGTGCAGGGTCGGCTGGTTGCGCTTGAGGGCCAGAAGATAGTCGCCTTCCTTGTCCGTGATCGCCTTGGCCATGGACGGGTTGGTGGCGATGGCGTCGATGGTGACGAGCGCGCCCTTGAGCGTCAGCCGCTCCAGGATTGCCAGCATGGCGGCGCATTCGTTGTCCTTGGCGTCCACGGCCTCCTGCGCCAGCACGAGGCGCTGGGTCGAGGCCCAGGCGCTGACCAGATGGATGGGGGGCAGACTGCGGCCAGCCTCGCCGCTGCGGCGCGCTGTCTTGCCGTCCAGCGCGATCAGGTCCGCCGCGTCCGGTCGCAGCTGCGTCGCCCAGGCCGTGAAGCAGGCCGCAAACAGCGCCGGATCGATCCGGTTCAGCACCACCCGCAGCCAATCCTCCTTGGGAGTGCCGAAGAAATACTCGGCATGCTCGCGCAGGAAAGGCAGATGCGCATCGCCCCAATCGGCGATCTCGTCATAGTCGTCGCAACCCGCGACAGACGCGCAGGTCACCAGAAAAAGCACTTCCGCAAGCGGATACTTGACCTTGCAGCTCTCGCGCGGGTCCCCGACGCGTCCGAAGTGATCCAGCAGAAGGCGCAACCGGTCCTTGACGAAAATCTGATCCATCGTTCGGGCTCCTGATCCGAGCCCGTTGAATCAGAAGCCATACTCCAAAGCTATCCCGTGCGCTCCGCCGTTAACCTGACAAAGTTGCCGTGTTTCGTCCCCTTGCCACCTTGCCACCTTGCCGCCTTTCTGCCATAGGCACGGCTTCGTTGAACCGCCCGGCTCATTCAGGGCTGCCGTGGCGGTTCTTTTGTTGGCTCGACCAATACCAAGAGACGGTCGCAAGACCGCGACAAGGAGCTGAAAATGCCCAAGCTGAAGACCCATTCGGGATCAAAGAAACGCTTCAAGATCACGGGCACCGGCAAGGTTGTCTATGCCCAGGCCGGCAAGCGCCATGGCATGATCAAGCGCACGACCAAGCAGATCCGGAACCTGCGCGGCACCAACGTGCTGTTCAAGACCGATGGTGACAACATCATCAAGTACCGTCTGCCCAACGGCTGAGCCGAAGCCGCCGTCGTCGCCATCCATCCTTGAAGGAGTTTCACCATGTCCCGCGTCAAACGTGGCGTCACGTCGCACGCCAAGCACAAGAAAACGCTGAAGGCCGCCAAGGGCTTCTACGGCCGCCGCAAGAACACGATCCGCACCGCCAAGGCGGCCGTCGATCGCGCGATGCAGTACGCCACCCGTGACCGCAAGAACAAGAAGCGCGTCTTCCGCGCCCTCTGGATCCAGCGCCTCAACGCTGCCGTGCGCGAGCATGGCCTGACCTATTCCAAGTTCATGGGCGCGCTCATCAGCGCCGGCATCGAGATCGATCGCAAGGCCATGGCCGACATCGCCATGAACGAGCCGGCGGCCTTTGCGGCCATCGTCGAACAGGCCAAGGCGAACCTGCCCGCCGCCGCCTGAGCCCCTGCTCGGGATCAAGGTTCACACGGCGGGCCCGCAAAGGCCCGCCGTTTGCGTGTCCGCCCCGGGGCGGGAGCGGCGCCCCCGTCTTCCCGCCATGACCCGTCACCTATCACTCGGCTTTGGCGCTCATGACTGACATCAACACCCTGGAACGCGACACCCTCGCCGCCATCGCTGCGGCTGCGGATGAGGCCGCGCTGGAGCAGGTCCGCATCGCCGCGCTGGGCAAGTCCGGCTCGATCTCGGGGCTGCTCAAGACCCTTGGCGCGATGACGCCCGACGAGCGCAAGGAAAAAGGGCCGCTCATCAACGGCCTGCGCGACGCCGTCTCCGCAGCGCTCGCCGCCCGCAAGGATGCCCTCGCCGATGCCGCGCTGAACGCCCGCCTCGCCTCCGAGCGAATCGACGTGTCGCTGCCCGTGCGCGAGGGGGCGGAACTGCGCGGCCGCCTCCACCCGATCAGCCAGGTCATCGACGAGATCACAGCGATCTTCGGAGACATGGGCTTTTCCATCGCTGAAGGCCCGGATGTGGAGAGCGACGACCTCAATTTCACGAAGCTCAACTTCCCCGAGGGCCACCCGGCCCGGGAGATGCACGACACCTTCTTCTTCGGCCCGGACCGCGATGGCAAGCGCAAGCTCCTGCGCACCCACACCTCGCCGGTGCAGGTGCGCACCATGCTGGCGAACAAGCCGCCGATCCGCGTCATCTGCCCCGGCCGCACCTATCGCAACGACAGCGACCAGACCCACACGCCGATGTTCCACCAGGTCGAGGGCCTCGTCATCGACCGCGGCTCGCATATGGGCCATCTCAAATGGATCCTTCAGGAGTTCTGCAAGAGCTTCTTCGAGGTGCCTGACGTGAAGATGCGCTTCCGGCCCAGCTTCTTCCCCTTCACCGAGCCCTCGGTCGAGGTGGACATCCAGTGCTCGCGCAAGGGCGGCGAGATCCGCTTCGGCGAGGGCGATGACTGGCTCGAGATCCTCGGCTGCGGCATGGTCCACCCCAATGTGCTGCGCAATGTCGGGCTCGATCCCGACGCGTATCAGGGCTTCGCATGGGGCATGGGCATCGACCGCATCGCCATGCTGAAATACGGCATGCCCGACCTGCGCCCCTTCTTCGAGGCCGATGTGCGCTGGCTCCAGCACTATGGCTTCAGGCCGCTTGATTTCCCCTCGCTCATCGGCGGCCTGTCGAGCTGAGCGGCGGCTGCACCTAGATCAATCGCCTGCCCGGGTCTGGACCGGACCCATCGGGACGCGGCGTCTGACGACCAAGGACGGATCATGAAATTCTCTCTCTCCTGGCTGAAGGATCACCTCGACACCAGCGCTTCGGTGGACGAGATCTGCGGCGTGCTGAACCGGATCGGCCTTGAGGTCGAGGCGGTCGAGGACAAGGCGAAGGCGCTGGCCGCCTTCACCATCGCCTACGTCATCGAGGCCAGGCAGCACCCGAACGCCGACCGGCTGCGGGTATGCATGGTGGACACTGGCGCGGGCGAGCCGGTCCAGGTGGTGTGTGGCGCGCCCAATGCCCGCACCGGCATGAAAAGCGTGTTCTCGCCCCCGGGGACCTACATTCCAGGCAAGGACATCACGCTCGGCAAGGGCGTCATCCGCGGCGTCGAGTCGAACGGCATGCTGTGTTCGGCGGCCGAACTGGAGCTTTCCAACGATCATGACGGCATCATCGACCTGCCGGAAGACGCGCCCGTCGGCGCGGCCTACGCCGCCTGGGCCGGCGTCGATGATCCGGTGATCGAGATCGCGGTCACGCCCAACCGCGCCGACGCGCTGGGCATTCACGGCATCGCGCGCGATCTCGCGGCGGCCGGCCTCGGCAGCTTGCGCCCTCTCAATCCGCGCCCGGTGAAGGGCGCCTTCCCCTGTCCGGTCGCGGTCAGGCTCGATGTCGCCGAGCATGAGCGCCATCTGGCGCCCGCCTTCGCGCTCCGGCTCATCCGCGGCGTCAGGAACGGGCCTTCGCCCGAATGGCTTCAGCAGCGTCTGCGTTCGGTCGGCCTGCGTCCCATCAACGCGCTGGTGGACGTGACCAACTTCATGACCATCGCGGTCAACCGCCCGCTGCATGTCTTCGACGCCGACAAGGTCAGGGGCGACCTTGTGGTGCGCCGCGCGCGGAGCGGCGAGAGCATGGCAGCCCTCGACAACAAGAGCTACAGCTTCACCGGCGATCACGTCGTCATCGCCGATGACCACGGCGTCGAATCGCTGGCCGGCGTGATGGGCGGGCAGGCTTCGGGCTGCGACGAATCCACCGTCAACGTGCTGGTCGAGAGCGCGCTGTGGGACCCGCTGACCGTGGCCCGCACCGGCCGCTCGCTCGGCATCCATTCCGATGCGCGCTATCGCTTCGAGCGCGGCGTCGATCCTGATTTCTGCGTTCCAGGGCTCGAAATGGCCACGCAGATGATTCTCGACCTGTGCGGCGGCGAGCCTTCGACCGTCACCCTGGCAGGAGAGACGCCCGACACCAGCCGCTTCATCGCCTTCCCCTGGGCGGAGGTGCACCGGCTCACGGGCCTCACCTTGCCCTTGCCCGAGATGAAGCTGGCGCTCACCGATCTGGGCTTTCACATCTCGGGCGCCGGCGACCTCGTGCGCGTGTCGCCGCCAAGCTGGCGCGGCGACATCGACGGAAAGGCCGATCTCGTCGAGGAGATCGTCCGCATCGCCGGGCTTGACCGGGTCCAGGCAGTGCCGTTCCCGCGCCTTGCGGGGGATGAGGCCAGGCCGCAGCTCACCGTGCTGCAAAAGCGCACCCGCGCGGCCAGGCGCGCGCTGGCCTCGCGCGGCCTCGTCGAGGCCGTGACCTGGTCCTTCATCGCACACGAGCAGGCCGCGCACTTCGGCGGCGGCCAGCCTGCGCTGGCGCTGGCCAACCCGATCGCCGCAGACCTGTCGGACATGCGCCCCTCGCTCCTGCCGGCGCTGATCCGCGCCGCACAGCGCAATGCCGATCGCGGCTTCGGCGATGTGGCGCTGTTCGAGGTGGGGCAGGTCTTCCTCGGCGATGGCGAGGATGACCAGCGCATCGCCGCCGCCTCCATCCGCAGCGGCACGGGGCGCGCAGCCGGCGTGGGTCGCCACTGGGATGGCGCGGCCCGCATCGTCGATGTGCTCGACGCCAAGGAAGATGCCATGGCGCTGCTGGCCAGCCTCGGCATCGCGACAGGCGGCCTCCAGCTCGTGCCCGGCGGGCCGGCCTGGATGCATCCGGGCCGCTCCGCCACGCTCCAGTTCGGGCCCAAGGGCGTGATCGGCGCTTTCGGCGAGATTCACCCCAAGACGTTGAAGCTCCTTGACGCGAAGGGGCCGCTCGTCGGCTTCGAGCTCATCCTCGATGCGCTGCCCCTGCCCAAGGCGCGGCCCACGCGCATGAAGCCGCGCCTCAGGCTCTCCGACTTCCAGCCCTTGACGCGCGACTTCGCCTTCGTGGTCGATGCCGCTACGCCGGCGGGGGATATGGCCCGCACAGCCGCCGGCGCTGACCGCGCGCTGATTGCCGACGTGTCGGTCTTCGACATCTACCAGGGCGACAAGGTGGAGCCGGGCAAGAAGTCCGTGGCGCTCGCCGTCACGCTCCAGCCCACCGAGAAGACGCTGACCGAAGCCGAGATCGAGGCCGTGGGCGCGCGCATCGTGGCCGAGATGGCCAGGCGCTACAGGGCGACCCTGAGAGGCTGAGCGCGGGCTTCGCCGCGCTCGCTGGCGCGTGCAGCGGCTCCCGTCAGAGCTGGCGCTCTTCTGTGGCCATCCGCGGGATGTCATCACCCCTGCATCATCCCCTGCGGCCCGAAAGGGCGGGCAAGGGGATGCACCTGGAGGGACTGACATCCAGCGCCTACTTCTCCAGTGGCTCCGTCGCGGCGATTTCGATCCCGAAGCCGGACAGGCCGACAAAGGCGCGGTTGCTGGAAGCCAGGTTGCGGATCGAGGCCACCCCCAGATCCTTGAGGATCTGGGCGCCAAGTCCGACCTCGCGCCAGGCCTGCGTGCGCTTGTGTTCGGATGCGGGCAGATCATCCTGCGGCCGCATGGCGGGCACGCCGGCCGAGCCGTCGCGGAGATAGACAAGGACGCCGCGCCCCTCGCGCGCGAAGCGGGCGAGGGCAGCGCTGATCGTCCTGCCGCCGCCGAAGATGTCGCCCACCACATCGGCCCGGTGCAGGCGGGCGGGCACCTCGCGCCCGTCGCCGATCTTGCCCATGACGAAGGCGAAGTGCTGCACCGTGTCGAACGGCGTCACATAGGCATGGCCAGTGAGTTCCCCATGCTCGGTCCTGACGGGGAAGGTCGCGACGCGCTCCACCAGCTTCTCGCGCGATTGCCGCCAGGCGATCAGGTCCGCCACGGTGATCTGCTTGAAGCCGTGCTTCGCCGAAAACGCCGTGATCTGCGGCCCCTTCATCACCGTGCCGTCATCGTTCACGAGTTCGCAGATGACCCCGACCGGGGGCAGGCCCGCAAGCCTGCAAAGGTCCACCGCAGCTTCGGTATGGCCCGAACGCATCAGCACCCCGCCATCGCGCGCGATCAGCGGAAAGATGTGGCCGGGCCTTGCGAAGTCCGCCGCGCCGGCATTGGGGTTCGCCAGCCCCCGCACGGTGGCGGTGCGGTCCTCGGCGGAGATGCCGGTGGTGGTGCCGTGCTTGTAGTCCACCGTCACGGTGAAGGCGGTGGTGTGGGCTGAGTCATTGCTCGACACCATGGGATCGAGCCTGAGCCGCCGCGCCTCATCCGCGGGCATGGGCGTGCAGACGATGCCGCAGGTGTTGCGGATGATGAAGGCCATCTTCTCGGGCGTGCACAGCGACGCCGCGATGATGAGATCGCCCTCGTTCTCGCGGTCGTCATCATCGGTGACCACGACGATCTCGCCGCGCGCGAAGGCCTCGATCGCCTCGGAAACGGAATGGGGCACGGCGGCCTCCCTGGGAAAGCTGAAGTGTAGGAAATCATTGGGACTGACGGCCCCGCCCGTGGCGCGGGCGATGCGCTCGGCGCTGTCGCGCGAGAGCCAGGCCTCGTCGTCGTTGCACAGCGCGGTGATGCTGGCAGGCGACATGTCGACGAGCTTGGCGAAAGCGGCGCGGGAGAGTTTCTCCCGCTCGAGATAGGCAGCGAGCTTCATGGTGTCAGATTACGCGAAGACCAATTCGGCCGCAATGAAGATCGTTCTATCATTCAGTTTTACTGAATGTGCGGCCGTGAAGCGGCCGTCAGATCGTCGCCGGGAAAGGCCACGTCAACGCCGCGCCCATCTGGCCACGATGGCGCAGGAAATGGTCGGCCAGCACGATGGCCATCATCGCTTCGCCCACCGGCACGGCGCGGATGCCGACGCAGGGGTCGTGGCGGCCCCTGGTCCGCAGATCGGTCTCCGCGCCATAGCGCGTCACCGAGGCGCGTTCGGCGAGGATCGAGGAGGTGGGCTTCACCGCGAAGCGGCAGATCACGGGCTGGCCGGTGGAGATGCCGCCCAGCACGCCGCCGGCGTGGTTTGACAGGAAGGTGGGCGCGCCGTCATTGCCCGCACGCATCTCGTCGGCATTCGCCTCGCCTGAAAGCGTGGCCGCATCGAAGCCATCGCCGATCTCAACGCCCTTGACCGCATTGATGCTCATCATCGCGCTGGCGAGGTCGGCGTCGAGCTTGCCGTAGATCGGCGCGCCAAGGCCTGCCGGCACGCCCGTCGCGACGATCTCGATCACCGCGCCGATGGACGAGCCGGCCTTGCGGATGCCGTCGAGATAGCCTTCGAAGAAGGCGGCGGCCCTGGCGTCGGGGCAGAAGAACGGGTTGCGGTCGATCTCGTCCCAGTCCCAGTTGCCGCGATTGATCTTGTGCGGCCCCATCTGCACCAGCGCGCCGCGCACGCTGAGGCCCGGCACGACCTTGCGGGCGATGGCGCCGGCGGCCACCCGCATCGCAGTTTCGCGCGCCGACGAGCGGCCGCCGCCACGATAGTCGCGGATGCCGTATTTGACATCATAGGTGTAATCGGCATGGCCGGGGCGATAGCTGTCCTTGATCTCCCCGTAATCCCTTGAGCGCTGGTCGGTGTTCTCGATCAGCAGGCCGATCGAGGTGCCGGTGGTGACCTGCCGCCCGCTCCGCTCATCGGTGAAGACGCCGGACAGGATCTTCACCTGGTCGGCCTCCTGGCGCTGGGTGGTGAACTTGCTCTGGCCTGGCCGCCGCCGGTCGAGGTCGCGCTGGATGTCGGCCTCGGTCAGTTCGATCAGCGGCGGGCAGCCATCGACCACGCAGCCTATGGCGATGCCATGGCTCTCGCCGAAGGTGGTGAAGCGGAACAGGTGGCCGAAGCTGTTGTGGGACATGATGCAAGCGTTTAGGACGCCGCGCGCGCCGCCGTCAAATCGCGGGGCGGCGACGTGCGTTCGGGCTCAGGCGGCCACCTTCGGAGCATGCGCGACGTGTTCGATGTACGGCACAGCCGGCGCCCCCTGCCAGAGGCTGTGGCCGGGGATCTGCTCGCCCTTCATCACCAGCGTCAGCGGCTCGATCCGCGCGAAATCACCGATCTTGGTGTCATAGAGGATCGTGCAGGCCGAGCCGATGGTGACGCCGCGGCCGATGTCGATGCGGCCGACCTTCATCACGCGGTCTTCGTAAAGATGCGTCTGCGGGCAGGAATGGGCGTTGATGATCGAGAAATCGCCAATGCTGATGCAGTCGAACTCGGTCACGTCGGTCCAGTCCATCACCACACCCTTGCCGATCTTGGTGCCGTAAAGACGCAGCATGAAGGGCAGGAAGGGCGTGCCGCGCATGTATTCGAGGCCCACCTTGCCGGCCAGCCCGCCATAGATCACGGCGCAGGCCTCTGTACGCATCGCCCACCAGGACCACATCGGCTTCATCACGGGCCTGTAGATGCCCATGAAGGTCCACTTGAAGGCGACCGACATCAGGATCATGGCGACAGCGTTCACCACGCCGGCCGCCAGCACCACCAGCCCGGCCGTGATGTATGCTCCGGCGCTTATGAAGCCTTCGAGCGTGTCCGCCGTCATGTAGGCGACGATCAGGAACACCGCCGTCGGCAAGGAGGTGTGCAGGCCTTCGAACACGGCGCGCAGCGCGAACATGCGGCGCGGCGGCTCATAGGTTTCGGACGCTCCGAGCGACACCTTCTGCCGGGTCGGGAACTTGATCGCGGGCGAGCCGAACCAGGTCTCGTCCTTCCTGACATGCAGGCTGTCCGGCAGCTTCGACTTCACGCCGATCAGCGCGCCATCCTCGATCACCGAGCCGGCCGCGACATTGGCCGCGTTGCCGAAGAAGACGCGGTCCCCGGTCTTCACCGTGTCGAGGCGCATGTAGCCCGAGCGCACATCCTCGTCGCCGAAGATGGCCTCGTCTCCTATGAAGTTGCCCTTGCCGATCTCGACAAGGTCGTAGCGCCCGGCAAGGTTGGTCGACAGCTCCGAACCTTTGCCGATCCGGGTGCCCATCATCAGGTACCAGTAGCGCATGTAGATGGTGGCGAAGAGCGAGTTCAGCGTCTCGAGCAGCACCTCGGTCGCCAGCGCCATCGACCATTTGCGAAAGTAGAACAGCGAATAGATCGAATGGCTGCCCGGCTTGATCCGTGTCGGGAAGATCGTCCAGCGCAGCGCCACCACGATCACCATGGAGGCCACGATCAGGATGATGGCTGTCGGCCAGGTGTAGAACAGCAGATGCGACCACTCGATGGAGTAATCCAGCTCCCCGCCGATCAGATAGTCGAGGTTGTAGAGCACGTAGAAGGCCGGGAAGATGGGCACGAGGCCGATCATCAGCATCAGCGTGTAGACCGCGAAGTAGCCCATGCCGAGCAAGGCGCGCTTCGGCCGCGAGGCTTCCGGATGAACGGGCAGGCTGGCCCGATCGACCATGCCGGTCTTGCGCGGCGGCGAGCCATCCCACACCTCCCAGGCCGGCACGGTCTGGCCGGGCAGCACGCAAGTGAGGTCGCGCAGTTCGGCGCCTTCAGACACGGTCGAGCCGCCGGAAATCACGCAGGCATTGCCGATATGGGCATAGGCGCCGATTTCGACCGGCGCGATGATCATCTCGTTGCCGGAGTACTCGACATTGGCAAGCTTCATCTTCGAGCCGGTCGAGGCCCGCTCCCCGATCGAGATCAGGTCCCAGGCGCCGGTCTCGAATTCGGCGATGATGGCTTCCTTGCCCACCTTGCCGCCAAGCAGCCGGATCCAGACGCGCATCAGGGGTGACATCTGGAGGAACTTGGGCGTGGTGGCCTGTATCAGGCGCGCCACGAACCAGACCCGGAAGTAATAGACGCCCCAGAGCGGATAGCGGCCCGGCCTGGTGCGTCCGATGATGAGCCATTTGAGCGCAATGATCGTGACCTTGGCACCGAGGTTGAGCACGACGAAGATCGAGCAGAGCACCGCCATCTCGTGGAGGATGCCGGCATCGCCCTTGATCAGGAACATCGAGGACAGGAACAGTCCGAGCCACTGGATGGTGACGAGCCCGAGGATGAACGGCATGGCCACGGCCTGCGCCAGCCCGCACAGGAAGCGGCGGCGGAAGGGCGGCGGCTCGAAGGACAGATCCTTCGGGCCGTCGCCGCCGGAGGCCACGATGCGCTCGTCCAGCGCCGCGCCGATGTTGCGCAGGGTGCGCAGGCTGTAGACATCCTGCAGCGTGATCATGGCGTGGTTGGGCGACTGGCGCACCGCCGAGATGAACTGTGCCGCGATCAGTGAATGACCGCCCATCTCGGTGAAGAAATCCACGTCGAACGCGATGGCCTGGCCCTTGAACAGGGGCTTGGCGGCTTCGAGCAGCACAGCCTCTGTCGGCGTTTCGGGCAGCGCCTGCACGGTGGATGCCGGCGTCACCGTGAGCGGCGCGGCCTTGAGCAGCTTGCGGTCGACCTTGCCCGAGGCGGCGAGCCGTGGCAGTTCCTGCACCTGCTCCCAGTGGCCGGGCAGCATGTAGGGCGGCAGCTTGGCGCGCAGCGATGTGCGCAGCGCATTGCGGTCGATGGCCTGGCCCGGCTCACCCACCACGAAGGCGACCAGCTTGTCGATGCCGTCATCCTGGCGCAGCACCACGGCCGCCTGCGCGATGCCCGGCTCATCGGTGAGCCTGGCCTCGATCTCGCCAAGCTCCACCCGGAAGCCGCGGATTTTCACCTGGTCGTCGATGCGCCCATGGAAGGCGATGTCGCCCTTGCCGTCGATGCTGACCGCATCGCCCGAGCGGTAGAGCCGGCTGTCAGGCCCGGCCCCGAACGGGTTGGGCACGAACTTCTCGTCGGTGAGATCGGGCCGCGCGAGATAGCCGGTCGCGATGCCGGGGCCGCCGATCCACAATTCGCCCTGCTCGCCCGGCGCGCACAGCACGCCCACTTCGCTGACGACATAGCAGGTGTAGTTGGGAATGGGCCTGCCGATGGTGACGGCCTGGCCCGCCACCAACTCGGCCACAGTCGCCACCACTGTGGCTTCGGTCGGGCCATAGGTGTTGAACAGGCGTCGGCCGGGCCGCGCCCATTTCTGCACGATGGCCGGCGGCAGCGCCTCGCCGCCTAGGATGATGATCCGCAGGGCGGGAACGTCGCGCGGCAGCACCCCGAGCAGCGTCGGCACGGTGTCGAGAATCGTGATGCCCGCGCGCTCCAGCACTTCGGGCAGGTTCTCGATGTCGCCCATCACCTGCGGATTGGCAACGAACAGCGTGGCGCCGGCGAGATACGGGACCCAGATCTCCTCCATGGAGAGGTCGAACGCCACCGATGCGCCCTGGAACACCACGTCCTCGCCCGTGAAGCCGTAGACCTCGTTCGCCGCGCGCAGGAAATGGCAGATGTTGCGGTGGCTGACCACGATGCCCTTGGGCTTTCCGGTCGAGCCCGAGGTGTAGATCATGTAGGCCGGGTGATCGGGCGTGAGGCCGGGAGCGCGGGGCGCGCAGGGCGCGGCGTCGTCGAGTGCCGTCAGGGCCGCTTGCGTCCACACTGCGACGCCGGTATCGGCAGCCTTGTCGGCATGGGACGGCGTGGTGACGAGCCCGCTCGCGCTGCAATCGCTCAGGCAGGTGGCGATGCGGTCCACGGGCGCGTCCGCATCGAAGGGCAGCCAGGCCGCGCCCGAAAGGGTGATGGCGATCTGCGCGATGAGCAGGTCGATGCCGCGCGGCATCCACAGGCCCACCACACAGCCAGGCCCGACCTCCTTGGCGGCGAGGCCGCGAGCCATGGCGCGGGCCGCGTCCCACACGTCGGCATAGCTCACGCTGCGCTCGAAATCACGCAGGGCCGGATGGCTGGACCTCAGCGCGGCACTGGCGGCGAAGACCTCTCCGAGCACCTCGTCGCGCAGCAGGTCGGTGCGGACATCGCCCGCCAGCCGCGCGCTTTCGCAGGCTTCGGCGGAGGCTGGCGGATACTTCACGAATTCGTTCATGCCGATGAGTACCTCACGACGGAGGCGTCGCCGCGTTTTCACGTCTGGCGCTGCTGTATGCGTCGCCTGCTGCTGCCTACCCAAACACCGGAATCCGATGCTTTCTCTGGCCCGGCATGGACTGCCGCGCTTTGCGGCTGGCTTAGCAAGAATGGGGCTGAACCGCCAGTGAATGCGGCATAGTGAAACTGGATCAAGATTGACGCTGCGGCCTCTCGCGCAGCGCTCACAGTCTGCCGCCTAGTGCAGGCCTGCCGGTCGCCGCTGATCACGAGAACGCGGCCCTGCCAGATATCGATGCTTTCGGCCCGGCGCGTCGGCTCGAGGCCAAGCCCCGCGAGCACGGCGCGCATCACCCCGCCATGGCTGACCACCACCGTGTCGCGCTCCAGCGCGCTGAAGACCGGCGCCACGCGCTCGAGCAGCATCTGGTAGCTCTCGCCGCCGGGCGGGGCATAGGCCCATTTGTGCTGCTCGCGCTGCTGCGCCCGCGCCGGATCGAGCTTGCGCACCTCGCGCCAGGTCAGCCCTTCCCAGGCGCCGAAGGTCAGTTCCCGCAGCCGTTGATCGACATGGTAGGAGGGCGGATGCAGGCCGATGGCCTGCCGCGCGATCTCCATGGTCTCCCGCGCCCGCGCCATCGGCGAGCACAGATAGGCCAGATCCCCGGCATTGGCCTTCAAGGCGAGAAGCTTTTGGCCGACCTCCTCGGCCTGCACGCGCCCGAAATCGTTGAGGGGGATGTCCTTGCCGCCCTGCAGCCGCCCTTCGGCGTTCCAGTCAGTCTCGCCATGGCGTATGAGGTAGAGCGTCACGCCCCGCGGCAGCGTCAGGCTCGACGCAGGGCCGCTCCTCCCCGTTTCCGTCGCTCCTGACATGCTTGCGTGCCCCGTCCTGCCTGCGCCGCCCGGTTCAGTCGGCCTTGTCGAGGTTCATGTCCGGCGCGTCCGGGTTCTTCATGCCCACGATGTGGTAGCCGGAGTCGACATGCAGGATCTCGCCGGTCATGCCGCGCGACCAGTCTGAGACGAGATAGGCGCATGTCTCGCCCACCTCCTCGATCGTCACTGTGCGGCGCAGCGGCGCGTTGTATTCGTTCCAGCGCAGGATGTAGCGGAAATCGCCGATCCCTGAGGCCGCCAGCGTCTTGATCGGCCCTGCCGAGATCGCGTTGACGCGGATCCTTGAGGGACCGAGATCGGCGGCCAGATAGCGCACCGAGGCTTCCAGCGCGGCCTTGGCCACGCCCATGATGTTGTAGTGCGGCATCCATTTTTCGGCGCCGTAATAGGTCAGCGTCACCATCGAGCCGCCATCGGTCATCAGCTTCTCGGCGCGCTGTGCGAGGGCTGTGAAGGAATAGCAGGAGATCAGCAGCGACTGGCTGAAGTTCTCGGCCTTTGTGTCGACATAGCGGCCTGTCAGCTCATTCTTGTCGGCATAGGCGATGCAGTGAACCAGGAAGTCGAACTTGCCCCAGCTTGCGCCAAGCTGCTCGAACACGGCGTCCATGCTGGCTTCGTCGGTGACGTCGCAATGGCCGACCACGATCGCGCCGAGTTCCCTGGCAAGGGGTTCCACGCGCTTCCTGAGCGCCTCGCCCTGATAGGTCAGCGCCAATTCGGCGCCCTGCTCGGCGCAGGCCTTGGCGATGCCCCAGGCGATGGAGCGATTGTTGGCCACGCCCATGATCAGGCCGCGTTTGCCCTTGAGAAGACCTGTTCCGACGTTCATGGCCTGCCGTCCATTTGTTTATGTCTAAACAATCCGCGTGTCTGCGCTCATAGCCAAGGGCTCGGCGCACCACAAGGCACAACTGGCGGCAAGACCGGACAGGGTGGTGGATTGTGCGGCCAGGGCTGGGTTGTCCCGCTGTGCCTCAGGGGCGTCGGCGGCGCATGAGGGCGGTAAGCTCCTCATCCTCTGCCGGAAGCGCGATGTCCATGACCGCATAAAGATCGCCCTGGCCTGCATCTCCCGGCAGGCCCTTGCCGCGCAGGCGGAAGGCCTTGCCCGAGCTGGTCATCGGCGGCAAACGCATCTCCACCTCGCCCTGAAGCGTCGGCACCCTGACGAGCCCGCCCAGCACCGCATCCGCAAGCGGCACGGCCACCCGCGTGCGCAGGTCCCGCCCTTCCAGCGTGAAGCGCGGATCGGGCGCGATGCGGACGGTCAGCAACAGGTCGCCCGGCTGCCCCGAGAAGGGCGAGGGACGGCCGAGGCCCTTGAGCCGGATCACCTTGCCATCGACGACGTTCTTGGGCATGCCGACCTCGACTTCGCGGCCGGTGGGCAGCTTCAGCCGCCGCGTCGCACCATTGGCGATGTCCGCCAGCGTGACGCTCAGTTCAGCCTCGACATCATCGCCCTTGGGGTTGCTGCGCGCGCCTCCGCCCGCGCCTCCCATCCCGGCTCCGCCCATGCCGCCGCTCCCGCCGCGCCGCATGGCGTCGGCGAACAGGTCGCCGAACAGGTCAGACGGGTTGAAGCCCCCCCGTCCGAACGGATCGCTGCCGGCCTCGAAGCCGCCGCGGCGCGCACCCTGCGGGCCGCCGGGGCCGAAGCCGTCGAAGCCCTGGAAGCGCGGCTTGCCGTCCGCGCCGATCTCGCCGCGATCGAACTGCGCCCGCTTGGTGGCGTCGCCGACGATTTCGTAGGCGCTGTTCAGCTCCGAAAAGCGTTCCTTGGCCTTCGGGTCATCGGCGTTGCGGTCAGGGTGATGCTGCTTGGCAAGGCGCCGATAGGCCTTCTTGATGTCGGCTTCGCTCGCCGATTTGGCCACGCCGAGAACTGCGTAAGGATCGCGCATGGGCGCTGTCGGGCTCCTGGAAGCGGATGATCGGGTCGGCGATGGCACTCAAGCCGCCGCCCATGCTTCCTAGGTGGTGCCAATGTTGCAAAAATGCAACCGTCGTGACGACGGGAATCGGCTCAGGCCGGCTGTTTCCATCGCTTCATGTCCCGGATGCTCCAGGCCCCGCCGGAAGGGCGGCAGGCCGTGCCCTGCAGCGCCACCTTGTCCATCTGCGTGCTGATCTGGCTCCGGAAGGCGCGGCACACCTCGTCATCAAGGAGAAACGGCCCACCCACCGGCATGAAGCGGCCCGAGGCCTTGCTCTCGGCATTGTCCCAACTCACGGGCGAGCCGTTGCCCTGCGGGTCGAGCGCCAGCGCCATGGCGCCTTTGGCGCGCCTGAGATCCTCGGGGCCGAGATGGTCTGACAAGGACAGCCTCGGCTCGCGCTCCAGCCTGGCTGCGGCGAAGGCGCGGACCGAACCCGTGACGGCCAGGGGATCAGCCGCCGGCGCGGCTGTGGCCGCGGCGACAGGCGCCGGCGCCGGCTCGGTGCGGGACAGCGAGGCGATGGGCAGGCTCACCGAGCAGCCGCCGGCGATCACCGCCAGCGTCGTCGACATCGCCACGAAAATCATGCGCGATCGGCGTTGCGCCCGTGTGCAAACCTGCGGCGAGGGTCTATATCCGGAAAGCCTGCTCTCGACCGACACGCCAGCACTCGACACACACAGTGTTCCAACCGTTTTGATTAGACATCGGAAGCGTTAATGACGCGTGACTTCACGGAAGCCGACGAGCCGTTCGGCCTTTTCGAGACGTGGTTCGAGGAAGCGAAGGCGTCCGAGCCCAACGATCCCAACGCGATGGCCCTGGCGACGGCGGATGCCGATGGCCTGCCGAATGTGCGCATGGTCCTGCTCAAGGGCTTCGATCCGCGCGGCTTCGTGTTCTACACCAACACGCAGAGCCAGAAGGGCGAGGAAATCCTCGGGAGCATGAAGGCGGCCGGCCTCTTCCACTGGAAATCGCTGCGCCGGCAGGTCCGGCTGCGCGGTCCGGTCGAGCAGGTTTCGGACGCCGAGGCCGATGCCTATTTCCAGTCGCGCCCGCGCGACAGCCGCATCGGCGCCTGGGCCAGCCAGCAGTCGCGCCCGCTCGAGAGCCGCTTCGCGCTGGAGAAAGCCGCAGCCTTCTATGCCGCGAGATATGCCGTGGGCGAGGTGCCGCGTCCTGCGCACTGGACGGGCCTGCGCATCATGCCGACATGCCTGGAGTTCTGGAAGGACGGCGCCTTCCGCCTGCATGACCGCGTCGTCTTCCGCCGCGCCGCGCCTGGAGCGGACTGGACGCGGACCCGGCTCTATCCCTAGATACCAATCCGGTTCGGCGCCGTGCACGCACGTCGCCGACCAGCTCCCAGAACCAGAGGTGGCGCAGCCTCATGCGACAGGTCCCCGCGATGCCAATGCCGAAATTCGACTTCCCCAAGACCGAGGCCGGAAAGCGCCCGGTGATGCTGCTGACCGGCGCTTCGCGCGGGATCGGCCACGCCACGGTGATGCAGTTCGCCATGGCGGGCTGGCGCATCCTCTCGTGCTCGCGCCAGGCCTTCTCGGACAAGTGCCCCTGGCCGTCGGGCGCCGACGATCATGTCCAGATCGATCTGGCCGATCCGGTGGACACCGAGCGGGGCATAGGCGAGATCCGGCGCCGGCTCGAGACCGAGGGCGGCAAGCTCAATGCGCTCGTGAACAATGCCGGCATTTCGCCCAAGGGGCCGGGTGGCGCGAGGCTGGGCGCAGCTGGCACCTCCTTCAATGACTGGAGCCGCGTGTTCCAGGTCAATTTCTTCGCTCCCATCATGCTGGCGCGGGGCCTGTTCAGCGAGCTCAAGGCCGGCGGCGGCGCCATTGTCAACGTCACCTCGATCGCCGGCACGCAGGTCCATCCCTTCGCGGGCGCGGCCTATGCCACGTCCAAGGCGGCGCTCGCCTCGCTGACCCGCGAGATGGCGTCCGATTTCGGGCCGCACGGCATCCGGGTCAACTCCATCTCCCCGGGCGAGATCGACACCTCCATCCTCTCCCCCGGCACCGACAAGATCGTCGAGAAGCTGCCGCTCAGGCGTCTGGGCAAGACCGAAGAAGTGGCGAAGGCGATCTATTTCCTGTGCACCGACGCCTCGTCCTATGTCACGGGCGCGGAACTGCACATCAACGGCGGCCAGCACGTCTGAGCGAGGGGGCCGGCAGTCGCGCGAGCGCTGCGGCGAGAACATGGCCGAGGGTCTGCGCCTCATCCGCTTTCCCCACACGGCCCGCGCTGCGGCCAGGCCCGTGCTCGCCGCATCCGTCGCCGCGTTCCGGGCGGATGGCCGCGTCATCCTGGCCACGCGCACCAGCCCGCCTGCGGCCGATGTCTGGTCGCTGCCGGGCGGCAAGGTGGAGAGCGGCGAGACGCTCGAAGAGGCCGCCTTGCGCGAGCTTGCGGAGGAGGTGGGGGTCAGCGCCCGCATAATCGGCTTCAACCGGCATGTCGAGATCATTCATCGCGATGGCGACGGCGCGGTCAGCCACCATTTCGTCGTCGCCTCCTTCGTGGCGAACTGGCTTTCCGGCGAGCCCGCGACCGGGCCTGAAGCCGGCGCCGTGATGTGGGCCGATCCGTTCAGCCTCGGCGGTCTCGCCACCACCCGCCAGCTTGGTGAGGTGCTGCGCGCGGCCCATGCCATCTGGGAGCGCGGCGGGTGATCCGCCGCGCCCTGTCATGGCGGGTCGCCCTGGCCGCAGCGCTGGCCCTTGCGATGCCCGCGCTGGCCCAGCAGCGAGCCCAACCGCCGGCGCAGACGCCAGCCCCGCCGGCGCAGGCAGAGCCGCTGCCCACCGTCTATGAGCCTGACATGCTCAGGTTGGCGGAGATCATGGGCTCTCTGGCCTTTCTGCGTCAGCTTTGCGGCGGCTCCGAAGCCGCTGAATGGCGCGCACGCATGGCCGAACTGATCGATGCCGAAGGCGTCACCGAGGGCCGGCGCGACCGACTCGCCGGGGCCTTCAACCGCGGGTTCCGCGCTTTCGCGCTGACCTATCGCAGTTGCACCCCTGCCGCGATCGAGGCGTCGGAGCGCCTTTCGGCGGATGGTCGCCGGCTCTCGCGCGGCCTTGCCGGGCGCTTCGGCGGGTGAGGGGGCTGCGGACAAAGCCTTGTCCACAGTTTAACCACCGGCGTTAACCTTCCTTAAAGGGTTTGCTGGCGCGCGCATCGTTAACGCCTTAACCCTGTCGCTGCCGAGTGAAACGCCCATGTCAAACGCGACGAACGACGAAACCGAATCCACGCGCGCCGATGACGACGCCGCCGACCTGCGGCGAATCGCGGTTACCTATGTCGACGAGGCCTTCGCCACAGGGCGCCATGAGGGGCTCGACAGCGACAGCCTGGCCCATGCGGCGCTGTTCGCGGCCTTTCGCGATCTCGTTGCCACCTATGGCGAGGATGCGACCGCCGTCTTCGCCGAGACGCTGCCCGCCAAGATCAAGGCCGGCGCCTACACCATCTCCACCCGTCACTGACACCGGCCGGGCCGGGCCGGGCTGCGCCAGCGCTCATCTGGCTCTGACCTCGCCTCAGCGGTGGCGGACCACGGGGTCCACCACGGCGCCCGTGCCAAGGCCGAGGATCTGCTCGAGCGCCAGCGACGCCGCGAGCAGCCGCCCTTCGTCGCGCGGGCGCGCCACGATCTGCAGCCCGATCGGGCGGCCATCGGCGAGCTGGCCAGCCGGCAGCGACAGGGCTGGGCAGCCGACCAGCGTGAAGGCATAGGCGATCGCCAGCCACTCGACATAATTGCCGAAGGTCACACCGTTGCACTCCGCCACATAGCGGTTCTCGACCGGATAGGCCCCGACGATGGTGGCCGGGGTGCAGATGATGTCGAAGGTCTGGAAGAAGGCGAGCATCCGCCTGTGCATCGCCGCGCGCGCATGCTCTGCCCTCAGTATGTCCGCGCAGCCGAGCTTCAGCCCCTGCTCGATGTTCCAGATCACCTCCGGCTTGAGCTTGTCCCGGTGGCTGTCGAGCAGCGCCTTCTTGGAGATGGCGAAGCTGCGTCCGCGCAGCACCTGGAAGGCGTCATGGGCCTCCGAGAAATCCGGGTGCGCCTCCTCCACGATGGCGCCGAGTTCGGCAAAGCGCATCGCCGCGCGGCGCGTCACGTCCGCGACCTCGGGGTCCACCGGCGTGATGCCGAGATCGGTTGACCACGCCACGCGCTTCGGCCTCCAGCCCGAGCGGGCCTGGGTGAGGAAGGATGTTTCGGGCTTGGGCAGCGCCATGGGGTCGCGCACATCCTCGCCTGCGAGCACGTCGAGGAACAGCGCCACATCCTCGACAGTGCGCGCCATAGGCCCCTCCACAGAGAGCCGGCCCATGATTTCCTGACCCGGATCGGTGGCCACGCGCCCCCATGAGGGCCTGAGGCCCACGATGCCGTTGAAGCTGGCGGGATTGCGCAGGGATCCGCCGAGATCCGAGCCATGCGCCAGCCAGGCCATGCCGGTCTTGAGCGCGACGGCCGCACCGCCCGAAGACCCCGCCGCCGACAGCCGCGTGTCGCAAGGGTTGCGCGTGGCGCCGAAGACCTCGTTGAAGGTGTTCGCGCCCGCGCCGAACTCGGGCGTGTTCGACTTGGCGTAGATCAGCCCGCCCTCGGCCTCGAGCCGCTCGACCAGCGGATCGGACGTCTCCGGCACGAAATCGGCGAAGATGGGCGAGCCATAGGTGGTGCGCACGCCCTTGACCTCGGTGAGGTCCTTGATGGCGACGGGCAGGCCGCACAGCGCGCCCCGGTCCTGCCACGGCTGCGCGAGAAGCGCCGTGGCTGCGGCCCGCGCCCTGTCGAAGGCCAGCGTCGGCAGGGCGTTGACGGCGCCGTCCACCTCCGCGATGCGGGCCTCCAGCGCGTCGAGCAGGTCATGGGGAGAAATCGCCCCGATCTTCAGCAGTTCGACGAGGTCGGTGGCGGAGCGGTTGATGAGCGTCATGTTGGCTGGCATGGGCAGTCCCTGTTCGATGTGCCGAACCTAGGGCTTCCCGCCGCGCCGTCAAAGGGCCGTGTCCTCATGGGCATATGCAGGGCCGCGCATGTTCCGGCCAGAACGCGGGATCGCTACGCAAGAAATTACGGCCCGCTCCGCATTCGCCGGGGTTGTGCCCGGCGCGCCTTGCGGCCCACAATAGGGAAAATCAAGGGAAGCCATCCATCATGCTCACCAATGCACAGGTCCGGGACATCGAGACCCTCGTCCATCCCTACACCAACCTCGCCGCACATCGGGAGGTCGGTCCGCTCGTGCTGGATCGCGGCAGCGGCGTGCGCGTCTATGACAGCGCCGGGCGCGACTACATCGAGGGCATGGCGGGGCTGTGGTGCACCTCGCTCGGCTATTCCAACGCCGAGCTGGTCGAGGCGGCGCGCGAGCAGATGTCGAAGCTGCCCTTCACCCACCTGTTCTCGGGCCGCAGCCATGATCCGGCGATCGAGCTGGCCGAGAAGCTCAAGGAGATCGCGCCCATGCCGACCTCCAAGATCTATTACGGCTCATCGGGCTCGGACGCCAACGACACCCAGGTCAAGCTCGTCTGGTATATGAACAATGCGCTGGGCCGCCCGAAGAAGAAGAAGATCATCGCAAGGCTCAAGGGCTATCACGGCGTCACGGTGGCTTCAGCCTCGCTGACGGGTCTGCCCTACAATCATGTCGATTTCGACCTGCCGATACAGGGCGTCCTGCACACCTCCTGCCCGCATCACTACCGCTTCGCCGAGCCGGGCGAGACCGAGGAGGCGTTTTCCGCGCGGATGGCTGCGGAGCTCGAGGAGATGATCCTGCGCGAGGGCCCTGACACGGTGGCCGCCTTCATAGCCGAGCCGGTGATGGGCGCGGGCGGCGCGATCACCCCGCCGAAGGGCTACTTCGAGGCGATCCAGACGGTGTGCGCGCGCCATGACGTGCTGATGATCTCTGATGAGGTCATCACCGGCTTCGGCCGCACGGGCGAGTGGTTCGGCTGCACGGCCGTCGGCTACAAGCCTGACACGCTCTCCTGCGCCAAGGCGCTGACCTCCGCCTATTTTCCGCTCAGCGCCATCTTCATCCCGGAGCATGTCAACGAGATCCTCGTCGACCAGAGCCGCAAGATTGGCACCTTCGGCCATGGCAACACCTATTCGGGCCATCCGGTGGGCTGCGCGGTCGCGCTCAAGACGCTGGAGATCTATCAGCGCGACGACATCATCGGCCATGTTCGGCGCATCAGCCCGCGCTTCCTGGCGCGGCTGGAGCGGCTGGCCGAGCATCCGCTCATCGGCGACGCGCGCGGCCTTGGCCTGATCGGCGGCATCGAGTTCGTGAAGGACAAGGCCACCAGGGAGCAGTTCGAGGCCAAGAAGGCCGTGGCGGCCAAGTCCTGCGCCTTCGCGCAGGATGAAGGGCTGATCGTGCGGCCGCTGGCAGGCGACCGCGTCGCCTTCTGCCCGCCGCTCATCATCAATGGCGACGAGATCGACGACCTGTTCGATCGCTACGAGCGCGCGCTCGGCCGCACGCTGGCCTGGGTCAGGTCCGAGGGCATGCTCGGCTGAACCGCGCGACACGGCTGGCCAGACGAAAAAGGCCCGGCGGGAAGCCGGGCCTTCATTTTGTCTCTTCGCAGGGGCCTGCTCTCAGCCGAAGCGACGGCCGCCGCCGCCCGAACGGGGACGCTGCCCCTGGGGCCGCGCTGCGGCGCGGGGCGCGCCTTCGCCGCCATTGTCAAGAAAACGTGGCAGGAAATCGCTGCGCTCGCCGCGCGGCGCACGCGGCGCATCCCGGAAGCCTGCGGCATCGCCCGCCCGCACAGGCGCCTTGGCCTGCGCCGGGGCAGCGCGGGGCCGCTCGTCACGACGGTCATCAGGGCCGCGTGCCGGGCGGTCGCCCGAAGGCCGGTCGCCGCGCGGTCTGTTTGCATGCGGCCTGTCGTCACGACGTGGCGCGCGCTCCTGGCGCGGCCCGGCCGCGGCGGCCGGCTGGTTGCTCCACGGCGCGTCATGGCTGGTGACGCCCTCGGCGCGGTCATGCCGAGGGCGGGCATCGCTGCGCGGGGCGCTGCGGGGCCGGTCGTCAAGGCGCGGGTCGGGGCGCGCCGAACGGGCGGTTCCTTCGGTGCGTGCAGATCCTGCCGTGCGGGCAGAGCGATCGGCGCGCGGCGCGGGGCCCCCGCGCTCTTCGCCGCGCCGGCCGATGCCGCGCTGTTCCTCGCGTCGTCCGCCAGCGCTGCGGCCACGGCGTGCGCCGCGCTCCTCGCGCTCGTCGGAGATGCGCTGGCCGCCCGCTGCGGCCTTGGTGAGGTCGAGGCCCTCGATCACCATCACGGGGATGGCGCGCTTGATCAGCTTCTCGACGGCCTTGAGCTTGTCGCGCTCATCGGGCGAGCACAGCGTGATCGACACGCCGACCTTGCCGGCGCGCGCGGTGCGACCGATGCGGTGGACGTAGGATTCAGGCTCGTCCGGAAGCTCGGCATTGATGACATGGCTGACATCCTGCACGTCGATGCCGCGGGCGGCGATGTCGGTGGCGACCATGATCTTGGCTTCGCCGGCCTTGAACTGCGCCAGCGCCTTCTGGCGGGCGCCCTGGCTCTTGTTGCCATGGATCACCACGGCGTTGAGGCCATACTGGTCGAGATAGTCGGTGAGCCGGTTCGCGCCATGCTTGGTGCGCGCGAACACCATGGCCCGCGTGACATCGAGGCCCGACAGGATCTTGAGCAGTGCGTCCTTCTTGGCCTGCATGGGCAGGTGCACGAGGTGCTGCGCGATGCGCTCCATCGGCACGGCCTCGGGCCTGACCTCGACCGTGATCGGATCACGCAGGAGCTTGGAGGCGATGTCGCCGATGGTCTCGGGCATCGTGGCCGAAAACAGCATCGACTGGCGCTTCGCCGGCAGCAGCGCCAGAATGCGCTTGATGTCGCGTATGAAGCCCATGTCGAGCATGCGGTCCGCCTCGTCGAGCACGAAATACTGCACCGCGGAGAGCTTGCACTGCTTCTGCTGGATCAGGTCGACAAGGCGGCCGGGCGTGGCGATCAGGATGTCGAGGCCACGGCGCAGCGCATCGATCTGCGGATTGATGCTGACGCCGCCGAAGACGCAGGCATGGGCGAAATGCTGGCCCTTGGCGAGGATCGTCACCGATTCGTGGATCTGGATGGCCAGTTCCCGTGTCGGCGCGAGAATCAGGGCGCGGGTGGTGTGGGCTTCCGGCTTGGAGCCGGCCGAGCGCAGCGCCTGCAGGATCGGCAGCACGAAGGCGGCTGTCTTGCCGGTTCCGGTCTGGGCGAGGCCGAGCATGTCGCGGCCCTGAATGAGGTGGGGAATCGCCTGGGCCTGAATGGGCGTGGGCGTGTGGAAACCGGCGAATTCGAGCGCGCGGTTGAGCGGAGCGGCAAGGCCGAACTCCGCGAAGGTCGCTGTCATGTGGAGGAGTGCTTTCGGTGTCGGCCAGTTCAGGGATTTGTCTGCTGGCGGGGGGCGGATCAGACGGTCACGCCCCGGGAAACTCGCATCTTGAGCGTCTTCACAAGGGAAGCGCCGGGCGTCTGAGTGCGAGCCAAGGCCACGCGACAACCGCGCGGCGTGAACGGCATATGGGCGCTTTGCTGCGCTGCGTCAAGGATTATCGGCGATGGGGGCCTTTGCGCCGATGCGCTGATCTCGCGGTGAAGGGCGCAGGCGTTGCGCGCCGGCCCTGCGGATCACGCCTTCTTCATCACTGCGGAACATTGTTTCCATCTCGGAAAGAGTGATCTGACCTTTGAGCCGCTACTGGATAAAGTACGTCTGCAGGATAAAGCAGTTCTGCGGCCAGCGCGCGCTGGCGACAAGCAAAGGGAGAATGACGATGTCCGCCACCCAAACCTTCGCCGCCCGCCTGCCCCAGGGCGTCGCCGTCAACGGAGCCATGGCCGCGCGCTTCGACGAGATCCTGACGCCCGAGGCTCTTGCCTTCGTCGCGGACCTGCATCGCCGCTTCGACCCCACCCGCAAGCGCCTGCTCGCCCTCCGCGCCGAACGCCAGAAGCGCTTCGACGCCGGCGAGACGCCCGATTTCCTCTCAGAAACCAGACATGTGCGCGACGGCGCCTGGAAGGTCGCCCCGATCCCGGCCGACCTGCAGGATCGCCGCGTCGAGATCACCGGCCCGACCGACCGCAAGATGGTGGTCAACGCCCTCAACTGCGGCGCCAGGGTCTTCATGACCGATTTCGAGGACGCCAACTCCCCGACATGGACCAACTGCATCGAAGGTCAGATCAACCTCAAGGATCGCTGGGACGGCAAGCTCGACTTCACCGATCCAGTGTCCGGCAAGGCCTATGCGCTCAAGCCCAACCCGGCCGTGCTGGTGGTGCGCCCGCGCGGATGGCACCTGATGGAGGCCCATGTCACGGTCGATGGCGAGGAGCTTTCCGGCTCGCTCTTCGATTTCGGCATGTATCTCTTCCACAACGCGAAGAAGCAGATCGCCCAGGGCTCCGGGCCCTATTTCTATCTGCCCAAGATGGAGAGCCATCTCGAGGCCCGCCTCTGGAACGACGTGATGGTCCATGCCCAGGCGACGCTCGGCCTCAAGCTCGGCAGCATCAAGGCCACGGTCCTGATCGAGACCCTGCCTGCCGCCTTCGAGATGGACGAGATCATCTATGAGCTGAAGGATCACATGGCCGGCCTCAACTGCGGCCGCTGGGATTACATCTTCAGCTACATCAAGAAGCTGGCCAAGAACGCCAACTACATCCTGCCGGATCGCTCGCAGGTGGTGATGAGCAAGGCCTTCCTTCAGGCCTATTCGCTGCTGCTGATCAAGACCTGCCACAAGCGCGGCGCCTTCGCCATGGGCGGCATGGCCGCGCAGATCCCGATCAAGAACAACCCGGACGCCAACGCCGCCGCCTTCGCCAAGGTCAAGGCCGACAAGGAGCGCGAGGCCGGCAATGGCCATGATGGCACCTGGGTCGCGCACCCCGATCTCGTACCGGTGGCGATGGAGGTGTTCAACCGCATGATGCCGACGCCCAACCAACTCCACGTGCTGCGCGAGGACGTGGCCGTCACGCGCGACGAACTGCTCAAGCCCCATGAAGGCACGCGCACCGAGGCCGGCTTCCGCGAGAACATCCGCGTCGGCGTGCAGTACATGGAGGCCTGGCTGCGCGGCCGCGGAGCCGTGCCCATCTACAACATGATGGAGGATGCCGCGACGGCCGAGATCTCCCGTGCTCAGATCTGGCAGTTCGTGAGGTATGGCGTCACCCTGGAGGGCGGCGTCAAGGTCACGCCGGCCTGGTTCGAGCAGGTCTATGCCGAGGAAATGGACCGCGTGAAGGGCGAGATCGGCGAAGCCGCCTTCGCCGGCGGTCGCTTCCCCGAGGCATCGCGTCTGTTCAGGGACATGTCGCTCGCGCCCGATTTCGCCGACTTCCTGACCCTGCCCGCCTACCAGATGATCAAGGGCTGAGGCAGGCCCGGCCTGGTTTGCGGCCGCAAGGCATGAGGGCCGCACCGGTCAGCGCCGGGGCGGCCTTTTTGGCATGGAAGCTGTTTCCACGATCTGGTTCACATAGCCATAACCAATTGGCTCGAATCCGGTCGACCCTTATCCTTAGGTAAAGCATTCTGCGCGGAGAGTGACGGTGTTCGTCGATCCCCAGGCAGGAGAAAGCCATTGACCAGCACGGTTCTGCTCGCGCTGCTGTGCGTCGTCTTCGCGCTCGCCGCCGGCATCGCGACCATCGCGGCCTTCATGCTGACGCGCGACCACAAGCGCCTCGAACAGCATGCCGCGGAACTGGCGGACGCCTCCGAACGGCTGAATGACCGGCTCTTCGCCGTGGCTGAGAGCGAGGAGCGCCACCGCTCGCTGATCGAGGCGCAGGGCGACCTGATCGTGCGCCGGATGCCGGATGGCGAGATCGTGTACGCCAACCATGCCTATGCCCAGCTTGCGGGCTCGACCGTCGAGGCGCTGATCGGAAGCCAGCAGGCTCCCCACCCGCTGTCATCGGCGCTTGTGGAGCAGCGCGGCGATGGCACACGCCTCGTCGACGAGCGCTTCGCGGCGCAGGATGGCGAGCGCTGGATCTCCTGGGCGGAGACCACCGTGCTCATGGCTTCGGGCGGGCTCGTGGTGCAGCGGGTTGGCCGCGACGTGACCAGCCGCGTCGCCTCCGAGCAGCAGCTCGACGAGGCCCTGGCCCATGCCAAGAGCGCAAGCGAGGCCAAGTCACGCTTCCTCGCCACCGTCAGCCACGAGTTCCGGACGCCGCTCAATGGCATCATCGGCATGGCGGACCTGCTCAGCGATACGCGGCTCGATCCGGAGCAGACCACCTATGTCCGCGCCCTGCGCACATCCGGCCACGCCCTGCTGACGCTGATCGAGGAAATTCTCGACTTCGCCAAGGTCGAAGCCGGGCGCACCACGCTATCGGAGACGCCCTTCGACCTGATCGCCCTCACCGAAGGCGTGGTCGAGCTGCTCGCGCCCAAGGCGCATGACAAGCGCCTGTCCCTGGCCATGCTGGCGGAGCCCTCCATCCCCGCGCGCGTGCTAGGCGATCCCGACCGCGTGCGCCAGATTCTCATCAACCTCGTCGGCAACGCCGTGAAGTTCACCGAAAGCGGCGGCGTTGGCGTGCGTCTGAGCGGCGCCGACGAGGGCATGATCCGCATCGTCGTCGAGGATACCGGCCCCGGCATCGCGCCGGATCGGCTCTCGGCGATCTTCGACGAATTCGAGCAGGCCGATGAGACGACGGCGCGAACCCATGGCGGCTCGGGGCTCGGCCTTGCCATCGTCAAGCGGCTGCTGCCGCTCATGTCGGGCTCGATCGAGGTTGACAGCCGCCCCGGCGAAGGGTCGGTTTTCTCCGTCACGCTCGCGCTCAGGGATGGCGGCGGCGAGCGGCCCGCTCCGCCCGCCGATCGTCCGCCGCTGACGGCGCTCATCGTGTCGGCCGCGCCGTTCGAGGTGGACTATCTGTCGCGGATCATCGCCTCGGCCGGATCCACCATCCTGCGCACGCCCGATCCGGCGCGGGCGCAGGCCATGCTGCTCGAGCAGCATCTCGACGTCATGCTTGTCGATCTCGCCATCGGCTCGGAGAGGGCGCGCGAACTGGCGATTCTCGCGCGGGCTGCTGGCGTGGCGCGGCGGATCATCATCCTTTCTCCTTTCGAGCGCCGCAGCTTCGGCGCCCCGGCCGCCGCCGGCTTCGACGGCTTCCTCGTCAAGCCCGTGCGCGGGCGCTCCTTGCTCGCCCAGCTGCGGGGCGATCGCGTGCGCGCGGCGGTCGACCCGGCCAACGCCGAGGAGGCCGAGGCATCGCCGGCCCCGCTGCGCCCGCGTGTGCTGCTGGCGGAGGATAACGAGATCAACGCCCTTCTTGCGCGCCAGACTCTCGAGAAACTGGGTGCAGACCCCGTCTGGGCGCAGAACGGTCAGGAAGCCGTGTCCCTGATGATGCAGTCGCTGGCGGGCGAGGCGCCGCCCTTCGCGCTCGGCGTGTTCGACGTGCGCATGCCCATCATGGACGGGCTCAAGGCGGCCCGCACCATCCGCGAGGAAGAGAGCGCCATGGCGGCCATGCACCGGCTGCCGCTGATCGCCGTCACCGCAAATGTCTCGGCCGAGGATCGCCAGGCGGCGATGGCGGCAGGCTTCGATGATTGCCTGCCCAAGCCCCTTGTGCGCGATCAGCTCGCGCTGTGGCTCAAGCTCGCCGTCGACCCGGCGCAGAACGTGGTGGCCTGAACGGCGCAGCCGCCGGCGCGTGGCGTGCAGGCCACGGCCATCCACTGTCATCGCAGTGTCGCATCTGTGTCATGGCGCTGATCCTGGCCTATGTAGAGTGCATGACAGTCCGGCTCATGGGGGGAATCAGCTCCCGCCTCTGGTCGGCTCCTGCCAATGGACCTTGCGAATCCCATGCTCGACGGCGCTCTTTCTCCTTCTCCAGACACGCCACCCCCAAAAGGATTGGCTATTGGCAACCGCTTGTTCCGGCCGGTGCCGCCATTCCTTGATCCGCGCGTCCTGGCTTCTTTCATGCCGCACCCCGGCCTGGCGGGCATGGCGCGGCCTGTGCTGGGCCGAAGCGGCACGCTCACCATCCGGCTTGCGCGGAGCCGGCAGGATGTGCGCCGCGCCCAGCGCCTGCGCTATCAGGTCTTTCACGAGGAGATGGGCGCCGCTCCGGACGCGCGCTGCCGGTTCCTGCGCCGCGACATCGATGGCTTCGATGCGCCGTGCGATCACCTGCTCGTCGAGGACACCGCCCGGCTGGACCACAGGCCCGGCCGCAGGCCGCGCCCGCTGGTGGTGGGCACCTACAGGCTTCTAAGGCAGGAGCGGGCCGGGCCCGCAGGCTTCTATTCTCAGGGCGAGTTCGACGTGGCGGCGCTTGTCGCGCGCCATCCGGGCAAGCGCTTCCTCGAACTGGGCCGCTCCTGCGTCCTCGCCGATTACCGCACGCGCAAGACAGTCGAGCTGCTCTGGCACGGGATCTGGAGCTATGTCCGCCGCCACGGCATCGACGTCATGTTCGGCTGCGCCTCGCTTGAGGGCACCGATCCTGCCGCCTTCCGCGAGAGCCTCGGCTTCCTCCATCACCACGCCCGCGCCGAAGGCGAGTGGCACGCGCGCGCCCATCCCGCGGCCTATGTTGCGATGGATGCGGTCAGCGCAGATGCGATCGATGGCAAGGCCGCGCTCCGTGCCCTGCCGCCGCTGTTGAAGGGCTACCTCAGGCTTGGCGCGCGCTTCGGCGAGGGCGCGGTGATCGATCCGCAGTTTGGCACCACCGATGTGCTGGTGATCCTGCCCGTCCCGGCCATCGATCCGCGTTATGTCCACTATTACGGGCCCGACGGCGAGCGCTACGCCGCCTGACGGGGCCAGACCCCGGCCGTGTTGCGGTTACGCCGCAGCCAGCCCGCGTTTCTCCAGAAGTGCGTCGGGCGTCGGCATGCGGCCGCGAAAGGCTGTGTAAAGCTCGGCAGGATCGCGGCTGTTGCCTGCCGAATAGATGAAACGCTTGAGCCGCTCGGCCATGCCGGCATCGAAGACATCGCCCGTCTCGCGAAAGGCGTCGAACGCATCCGCATCCATCACCTCGCTCCAGAGATACGAGTAGTAGCCGGCCGAATAGCCGTCGCCCGAGAACACATGGGTGAAATGCGGCGTCTTGTGGCGCATCCCGATCTCGGCCGGCATGCCGATGCGCGCCAGCTCAGCTGCCTGGAAGGCCAGAGGGTCGATGGTGTCCTGATCCGTCAGCTCGTGGAAGGCAAGGTCCACGAGCGCGGAGGAGGTGTACTCCACCGTCGCGAAGCCCTGGTTGAAGGTTTGCGCCGCCTTGATCTTGTCCATCAGGTCTTGCGGCATCGGCTCGCCCGTCCCGGCATGGATGCAATAGCGGCCCATCACCTCGGGCGTCGAGAACCAGTGCTCATAGAGCTGCGAGGGCAACTCGACGAAATCACGGGAGACAGATGTGCCCGACACCGACGGGTAGGTCACGTCCGAGAGCAGCCCGTGCAGCGCGTGGCCGAACTCGTGGAACAAGGTGCGCGCATCGTCGAGAGAGAGCAGCGCCGGCTGGCCTTCGGCCGGCTTGGCGAAGTTGCAAACGTTGACGATGATGGGCCGCACCTCGCCATCGAGCTTGTCCTGCCGGCGATAGGCGCTCATCCAGGCGCCGGAACGCTTCGATGGCCGCGCGAAGTAATCGCCGACGAACAGGCCGATGTGCCGCCCGCCAGTCTCGCTCACCTCCCAGATCCGCACGTCGGGATGGTAGCCCTCAAGGTCGGGCCGCGCGGTGAAGACGAGGCCGAAGAGCCGCGTCGCGCAATCGAACGAGGCATCGATTATGCGGTCCAGCTGCAGATACGGCTTGAGCGTGGCCTCATCGAGCGCGAAGCGCGCGCTGCGCACCTTCTCGGCATAGTAGTGCCAGTCCCAGGCCGCGATCGGCTCGCTCTGGCCTTCGCTGCGGGCCAGCGCCGCCAGGTCGGCGGCCTCTTTCGCGGCTTGGCGCCGGGCCGGCGCCCACACCAGTTCGAGCAGACCGCGCACCGCGACGGGCGTCCTGGCCATGCTGCTGTCGAGCTTCAGCGCCGCGAAATTCTCATATCCAAGAAGCCGTGCCTTCTCCGCGCGCAGTCGCACCATTTCGGCCACGACCGCGCGGTTGTCCGACTCGCCGCCATTGGCGCCGCGCGCATCCCAGGCTCGACGGGCCTTCTCGCGCAGGTCGCGGCGCGAGGAGAAGGTCAGGAAGGGCTCGATGATCGAGCGTGGCAGCGTCACCGCGTGCCTGCCCGGATGGCCGCGGTCGGTTGCGGCCTTGGCCATGGCGGCTTTGAGAAAACCGGGCAGGCCAGCGAGGTCGGCCTCGTGCTCCAGGATCAGCGCATAGCTTGCCTCGTCCTTCAGCACATTCTGCGAGAAGGTGGTGCCGAGCGTGGAAAGCCGTTCGTTGATGGCCTTCAGCCGGGTCTTGTCCGCCTCGTCGAGGCGCGCGCCCGAGCGCACGAAGCCCTTGTATGTGAGATCGAGCACGCGGGCCTGCTCAGGCGACAGATCGAGGCCGGGCGCCTGCGCGTGCAGCGCATCCAGCCGGGCGAACAGGGCCGCGTTCATGCCGATCGAGGACCAGTGGCGCGCCATCACCGGCGCCATTTCGCGCTCGATGGCCTGTAGCGCCTCGTTCGTGTCCGCGCCCGCCAGATTGTAGAAGACGCCCGAAACACGGTCGAGCGCATCGCCCGCGCGCTCCAGAGCGTCGATCACGTTGGCGAAACTGACCGGCGCCGTCTCGGCCGCGATGGCGTCGATCTCGGCGCCATGGGCTGCAAGCGCGGCATGAAGCGCGGGCGAAAGGTGTTCGGGCCTGATCTGGGCGAAGGGAGGCAGTCCGAACGGCGTGGTCCAGGGCGCAAAGAAGGGATTGTCGGCAGGCAGCGTCATCATGGCGTTTGGCTCTCAATCCGCGGGAAGCATGTATCTCAGGAAAATCTGCATGAAGGGCGGCATGCGCTCAAGATCGATGTCGGAGGCGCGCCGTGCGACGGCAATGTCGCTGAGTTCGGCCTCGGCCTGGCCTGCCAGCCGGTCACGGATGAGCGCGCGGGCCTCGTCTGCCGGCAGATCGATGAAGACCTCGCGCAGAAAGGCAGCGCGGGTCGTGCTCACCAGCGCGTGCCAGCCATCGGCGAGCGTCACGTCGCCCGGTGCCAGACCCGTCTCCTCCTCGAGTTCCCGCAGGAGCGAGCCGGTCAGGTCCACGCGGCCATCGGCGGTGACATCGTTGAGATCAGGCGTGCCGCCCGGAAACCAGATCCGCCCCGCATTCACCGTGTGTCCGGCCATGACGCCCATCAAGTAGGCGCCGTCGCGGGAGCGCAGCGCGCTCAGCGCGAAGCCGTTGCGGATTCCGGCCTCGGGCGCATCCGGCTGGCTGCCCCTGACCCACGCCATGAAGCTCGCGTAATCGGTCTGGAAGTAGTCCGCGCGAAAGATGTCGCCATCGACGAAACCCCGGCGCTGGAGCAGAACCTGCCCGTTGAACGTGGCAGGCTTGGACGCCTTCAGCGCTGCCCAATGCGTCGCGATCTCCTGCTTGCGCTCGGTGGCGAAAGGCCAGTCATAGGCCGCAAGCCTCGCGTCAATGCCGGCGAGGGCATGGATCGTATAGGTTTCCTTGTCCTTGCCGTCGTGGCTCACAGACGCAACAGGCCTTCGCTGACCAGCACGGCCGAGCCCCCGATCGCCGCTTTGACGAGCTTGCCCTTCTCGACCGTGAGATGCAGCTCGATCTGGCTCGGCCGGCCCATCTCGAAGCCTTGCTCGACGATCATGCTGTGCTGGCCATCCTCGGGCGCATCGAACGCCATGACCACGCCTGCAAAGGCCGCCACGGCGGAGCCGGTCGCCGGGTCCTCGTGCAGGCCCATCGAAGGCGCGAACATGCGGCCGCGGTAGCGCGCTGCCGAGCCCTCGGGCAGTGCGGTGTAGACGAACGCGTTGGGGTGGCCATCGGGCCTGATGCCCACCCAATGCGACAGGTCCGGCACCGCGCGCGCCAGCGCATCCAGGCCGCTGACCGGAACGAAGGTGAAGCCGACACCGGCGGACTGAACCGTGGCGCGATGCTTGCCGAAGCCCGGCCTCTCGAAGCCGATGTCGCCAGGCTTCAGCGAGATGGCCTGCGCCAGCGCGATGTCATGGGCGGCCTCGCCCTCCTCGAAAGGCAGGCGCGGCAGCGAGAACACGGCCTTGCCCAGCGCGCCGCTTTCGATCTCCACGGAGCAGGGCACGAGCCCCACCTTCTCCTCGAGATCGAAGGCGACATGCCCGTGCTGGCCGCCATGGTCGCGGATGCCCAGCAGCACCGCAGTGCCGACGGTGGGATGGCCGGCGAAGGGCAGTTCGCGCGCCGGCGTGAAGATGCGCAAGGACGCGCGCGACTTCACGTCCTGCGGCGGGCGCACGAACACCGTCTCGGACAGGTTGAACTCACGCGCGATGGTCTGCATGGCGTGATCGTTGAGGCCCTCGCTGTCGAGCACGACCGCGAGCGGATTGCCGGCCAGCGCGGTGCGGGTGAAGACATCGAGTGTGACGAAACGGCGGCTCATGGCGGCAACTCCCCTGATGCGCTGTCGTACCACGGGTAGAGGATCAGGCCCGCCATGGCCAGCGCAAACGCGCCTTCCCGCCGGCTGCGGCCCGCAGCTCAGCCCTTGGGAATGGTCAGTTCCACCACCACCGGGCAATGGTCCGACGCCTTGGGGCGGTCCCAGCCCACGCGCGGATAACGGTCGGCGGTTCCGGACAGCGTCCCGATCGAGCGATCCCCGGCGCGCGGGTCAAGCGGCACGCGGTAGGGCTGCCCTCGCCGGATGATGTCGATGCGCGGGCTGGGGTTCTCGGCTGCGAGCGCAGGCGACAGCAGCACATAATCGAGCGGCATGTGCTGCTCGCGCAGCGCGCCTTCGCTCTCGCTCCACCAGCGGCGGAAATGCGTCCAGCGCTCATGCTCGGGCAGCGCCGCGAGCGGATCCACCGCGAACCGGTCGAGCAGCGGCTCGATGCCGCTCGGGCCCTCATCCTGAAGCTTGCCCAGTGGCCCGATGCCATGGCGAAAGCCGTTGAGATCGCCCGCGACGATCCAGTTCGCCTCGCGCCAGGCCGGCCCGAAATGGCGCTTGACGATGCGCGTCACGGCAAGGGCTTCCGCCCGACGGATCGGCAGCGTGTTGCGCCGCCCGTCATCGGAGCCGTCATTCATGGATTTGAGGTGGCACAGGAAAAGGGCCAGGCTTCGGTCCGGCCAGGCGAGCCCTGCCATCAGGCAATCGCGCGAGAACACCCTGTCATGCGGTTTGATGTCAAGGTCAGCCAAGGCGCGGTCGAACACGTCGAGCTCGGCGAAGCTCGCCTCGGCATGGCTCGTCACCGTGATCTGGGAGGGGGCGATGAGATCGCGCCGCGCCGCGAAGGCCACCTCTATCCCGCGCCGGTCATTGCCGTCGCGCACGGCAAAATGGCCATAGCGATGGTCCGAAAGCCGGTGCACGTAATTGGCGAAGAAGGCTTGCAGGCTGGCGAGCGAGTCGATTTCCTGCAGGCACCAGATGTCGGCGGCGCCTTCGGCCATGGCGAGCGCTGTCATCTGCCGCTTGTCATCCTCCAGCGCCACGGCGAGCGACTGCTCCACCGCGGCGCGCTGGTCCGCCACCGGAAAATGGAAGAGAGACATCGCCGCCGACGTCTCGCCACGCGGCCCTGCGCCGAAGCGGTGGCGCGTGACGAGGTTCTCGACGTTGAAGGTGCCAACCCGCAGCCGCATGAGCGGGAGCCTAGCCGAGGCTGGCTGTCAGCGATAGCCGAAGCGCGACTTGGTGCCGTTGACCTGTGCGATCGCTGCGCCCTCATTGCCGGCCGCGCAGGTGGCGCGCGCCGTCGCGATCTCGGCCGAGACGCGGGCATGCACGCCGGCCGTGGTGTGGCCGGTTGCGAGGTCGTTGTCCATCACGGCCTGGAAGCGCGCCACTTCCCCCGCGCAGCCCGTGCCGGAGGGCAGCGCGAAGCTGCTGGGCGTCACGCCGGCCGGGGCGCTCGCTGCATCTGGAGCGGGCGGTGGGCTGCTGGTCGTGCAGGCGCTCAGCGCCACAGCCGTGGCAAGGGTGAGAATCAGGCGGGTCATGATCGGCTCCATTCCGTGCTGATTCTGGTACAAAGCGGCCACGCGTCAAGCTGGCCCGCCGAGCGGTGGTGTCTCAGAGCGCCCCAGATGCCCGGCTATCCAGCGACAGCTCCGACCTTCATTCAGATGCCGATGAATGGAATTGCGTTCCTCACCGCTGAGGTGATTGTAAACTTGGCCCATCAATCACCTGATAATCCGTCAGGTGATGCACTTCAAATGTGAGACGGCCAGTGCGCAATTAATTCAAGTGTACGGAACAAAATAAATCAACCATTACTGCTTCAGATACGTTCATTCTTCTGGAAAGATAATGCGGGCCTCAAAGCCGACTTCCTGTAAAAGATAGAGCAAGTTACCACCATCAATGAGTTCAATCGGCTTGTCTTTGGCAAAATCAAAAGCGCACGGTCCATACCCGCTGGTAGACACTAGAATCCCCTTGTTGGCCCCCTCGTTCATCATGGTCCCATATAGATCACGGACCGCCGACACCCCAACGGTATGCCGGTATCGCTTGGCCTGAATAACGACCTTCCCGCCTAGTACGGGGCGCCTGTCGAAGGCTACGCAATCAACGCCACCATCGCGGGAGGAGCGTGTCAGTTTGCTCTCCAATCCCATCTGCCCAAAAAGATTTGCGACAAGTTGTTCAAATTCGAAGGGCGTCAGTTCCATCAGGTTCTTTGCTGATGCGAAGCCTGACACCAAATCGGTTTGATCGACGAAACGCGCATCCGCCATCTTGAACTCGATGATCGGTTTTACCGGTTGCGCTTCTTCCGGCCGTTTCGAGACTTGGGCACCAAGGTTTCTAAGGCAAACCGCCTTGTCGACCCGTCGAAGATCAATCTGTTGGAATTTTTCGCGTGTTGTCCTCACCGAGATCAGATGCGGCTGAATATCCTGGCCGGTTGCGGGATCCACAGTATGAATGTAGCCGTTAAAGCAAATTAACTCTACATGTCCGGAGACATTTGCTTCAAAAAGCTCATGAATTGTGCGCAACGCTGTTGCTGCGATGATATCCCGGTACAGCTCTTTTATCTCTGACGCCTTGCGCGGCTTCTCGATAATCGTGTCCTGCGATCGGACATAGCGATAATCGCAATTTTCAGGCACTACTTCGCTAGTAGGTAGTTGATACTCGACGACTAGCTGTTTCGATTCGCTTGTGTAAGCGACAGAGAAAATCTGTGGAAATCCCTCAGGATATGACGACCGTTCGAGCACCATTGTCGAATAGGCTATAATCGCATTTGGCTCACCAGCCTTGTATTCTGCTTCAAACAGGTCAACCTCAGCGTTGCGTTGTGCTTTCTTTGCTTCAAAATCATGTTGATTGCGTGTATATTCAACTTGGGCGGCCTGCAATGCCGCGACCCGCTGGGTCTCTCGAATCTTCCAAGCTGAAAGTTGTTTCTTGAAATCAGCTTTCGCGGTCGCGATCTCCCGCTCATGCCGATCCTTGGCCCCTGGCACCAGCTTGCTCAGGAACGTTCTCGGAGGGGCCTTTTGGAGAAAGCCATCTATAGTAGGGGGAGGGGCTTGCGTGATCAGCGAACGAGGCGGAGAAAATCCAGTAAAATTGTTAATAATTCTAAGAGTTGAAAAATCTATTTGATCATTAATCGACAGTGTGTCAGTCAAAATAGAATTTAGTTTTTCAATTTTGTCTTCGACATCATATTTTAGATCGGAGGCTTGCTGTTCACGATCTTGAAGATATTGTTCCTTTTCGAAGCGGGCCTGTTCTTTAAGCGAACGAAGAGCCTCGCGCTCCTGTCGCGCTTCGTCTCTTAATTGTGCCCGTACATATCGATCATGTTCGTGTGCAGCCTTAACACGTGCTGCCTCGGCCTGTCTCTGCGCACGCGAGACATCGCGTGCGATCGCCATCAGAATGCTGCCTCGCCGACCCATCAGCTACCTCCCTAGCCAACCAATCAGCACATTGATTTCATAAAGGAACGCGCAAATGCAACCGCTGCTCAGCGATTATCCTGCTGCGCGGACCGCTCCTCACCCCCGCCTGGGTGGGATAACTCCCTTCTTCAAGATGAAGCAGCCATAGAAACGCGCCTCGCCGGTCTGGATGACGCAGTAGGATTTTTTGGCGCGTTCGTAAAAGGCCATGCGCTCAATGGCGCCCATGGGCATGCTCTTTTTCTCGGCCCGGTCGATCTCGCGCTGCACTTCCTGCTGAACCTTTGGAATCTCGCCGGGCGCACCGACAACCTCCATGCGCTCCGCTGGATGGTCGACGAAGCTGTCGAGCGGCATGACGGACAGGATCGCGCGGATCGCTTCCGCCGCTGTTGTATTGTCGATCCGAAGGAGCCGACCAATTTTGGTTTCACGCGCCACCGAGTCGGACGGGAAGTTCACATCCGCGATCACGAGGTCATCGCCATGGCCCATGGCGCGGAGTGCATGGAGCACATCGGCATTCAGTAGTGGATTTATGTTTTTCAGCACCTCAAAGCCTCCCCTGATGATCTCGATTCCCCTGCCAATTATCCGAAAATCGGCAAGCCGAACACAATTGGACGCCTCCGGAAATACGCTAATTTGGGCTTTGTGACAGTCCCCGTCCGAGCCGGCGCAGTATAGGGCGCTTCTGCTGCCGATTTGGCTGTTTTTGACGGCCCGATTATGGCCGTTTCGCCTGTTTTCGCCTCATGCAGGCAGAATCCGGGCATCAAGGAAAACCCATCGCTTCATGTTGAACGCCTGTTGGCGAGCGCTTCACAAGGGCCATGGCGGCCTGATGTTCAACCCGCCGCCCGCGCACGAAAATCCTGACAGTCCCCTTGTCCTCGGTCGCCATGACACGGTCGATGTTCCGCAGCCCGTCGCGCGGACCGCATTCGCTGATCGGCACATCGGTGCCGTCCGCCGGCGCGCTCACGCTTGTCGGGGCCGTCCTTGCACGCCTGATGGACCTTGGCCTTGCCGATGCCATGCAGCGCAAGCGGCGCAAGGGCGCCCCGCTTCGAGCGGCTTGCCCCTGTCAGCGGCGCACGAGGCTGGTCAGCACGCGCCCTGCGCCAAGCGTCTGCGACCAGACCTTGCCCCAGTCCAGCGAAGCCTTGTGCTCGCCGATGCAGCGCACCAGTTGCGTGCGCTTGGCCTCGCTCAGGCGCGCCATGATGCCTGCCCAGATGGCTTCGACGTTGTAGAGGCCCGCGCCTTCGTCGAGGCAGGCCGGCACCACAGCATCGGTGGAAAAGCCAAGATCGGCCGAAGCCGCCTCGATTGCCGCGCGGATCGAGGCCGCCTTCGGCGCAGGGCTGACGGCATCGAGATCGTATGGCGGCTTCCACTCCGCGAACGGCCGCAGGCGATCCACATGGCTCAGCACCAGCAGCATGGGGGGCATTCGGCGGTCCGGCCGGCGCGCGAATTCCGCCCGCAGCGCCGCGAGAGCCGCCCGGTCCGCCTCCCGGTCGGCGCGCGCCGCGTTCGTGACCCACAGGATGAAGTCGCTGCCATCGGCCTCCCCGGCGAGCCGCTGCGTCTCGTCGGGCTCGCCGGCCAGCCCGCGCGTGTCGAGCAGCAGCGTGGGCGGCTCGCCCTCGCGCGTCAGCACATGGGCGGTGACGCCCGGCGTGGTCGGCAACACGTCGACCGCGGCGCGAACCTGCCGCATCAGCGCATTGACGAGGCTCGACTTGCCGGCGCTGATCTGGCCCGCGATCAGGATGCGCAAGGGCTCGGCGGTCGCGAGAGCTTCGGCGGCGCTGGCCTGGTCGCGCTTGCTGCGCGCCGAGACATGCGTCGCCAGTTCGGCGGAGGACAGCCGGAGCCTGCCCCCGTAAAGGTCGATCGCACCGCGCCCGATCTCGAACACGAACTTGCGGGCCAGCCGCGCGCCAAGCTCCTCGCGGCCCCATTCGTAGAGGCGCCTGGTGGCCTGCTCGCGCAGTTCCTGCGTCGCGGCCGCCATGGGATTGACCACGCGCACCAGCCGCCACAGGTCGTAGGCGCGTTCCGCCACGCCGATGGCCGAGCGCCAGCGATAGAGCTTGAGCGCCTGCGCCACGGTCAGCCTGTCGCCGAGCGGCACCGAATCCGCGATGCCTGTCCTGAGCCGCCCGCTGACCCGCTCGATCAGCGCCAGCGCCTCGGGCACGGTGAAATGCCAGAGCGGCTCTGTCTGCCTGGGGTGGATTTCGTGCGCCACCGCTTCGATGGTGCGCTGCGCCAGCGCCATGAAGGCCTCACGGCTGGTGAGTTCCTCTGTCTTCACGGCCAGCGCGATTTCGGTCACGCGCGCCCAGGCAGCCAGCTCGGCCGGCGTCCAGCCCGGATCGGGCGTGCCGTCGCCGGGCGGCGGCCCGGCTGCCGTCTCGGCAGTCCCCGGAGCGGGCGCGGCGCGCGGCCCCGGCGCCCGCAGCAGCCAGCGCTGCAGGAGATAGACCCCGAGCGTCAACAGGCAACTCCCTGCGGCCCAATGCAGCGCATAGCCCTGCTGCCAGAGCCAGACGACACCCAGCGGCATGAGCGTCAGCGCCGGCACGATGAGCCCGACGCCGAGCAGCAACAGCCGCGTTCCGCGCGCCATCCTCATGGCTGGGCCTTTGACGAAGGCGTGCCCGGCCCCGTTGTGGAGGCGCGCATCCTGAACGCCTCGGCCAGCGACTGGGCGTAGACGCGCGCCACGCCGTCCGGATCGTCGATGCCGATTTTACGCCGGTTGAGGAAGTATTCCGCTGCCTTGCCCAGCGCCACGGTCGCGGCGAAGCTGGTCGCTGCGGCGGCGGCCGCCCCGGCCGTCTGGCCATAGACCGGGATGAGCTTGGCAAGCTGCCTCAGGCCCAGGCTGGCCGCCATGCGGGTGATCGTGCCGGCCCCCAGGCAGGCCGCGAACTCGCCCAGCATCTGGCGGTCCCAGGCCGCGCCGTGGATGAGGGCCAGGCTGTGCAGCATCTTGGCCTGGATGCCCGGCACGGCGACGGCGCCCGCCAGCGGCACGATGTCGGCTGCCGCAGCGGCTGCCGCATAGCCCATGATGTGCGGCTGCGCCTGCCGCTCCAGCGCCTCGCGCGGCTGGTCGAGCGCTGCCCTGAGCGCCGCAGGCGCAGCCGCCGCCAGCGCCTCCATCAACGCCGTTCGGCCAAAATCGACCGGCGCGAAGCCATCCTCATCGAGCGTGAAGTCGATGGCGGCGAACATGATCGGCCCGTCGCCGGGCATGGCCTCGAAAAGCGAGCGCTGGTGGCGCAGGGCTCGCACCAGGTCGGGCGGCACGCCCGGATTGGTGAAGCCTGCGAGATCGGAAGGAAAGGGATAGGGCTGCGGGTGGTTTGCGCCGGCGCGATAGGCTTCGTGAAGGCATGTCTGAGCGACCACGACAGGCCAGCCCGGCTGGCGCCGGCGCGCCGCGCGCACCGCCTCCAGCACCGCGCCCTGCGCCGGATCGAGCGCACGCATCACCACCAGCAGCAGGTGCGCCTGCCCCTCGCAGAAGGCGATGTCCTCGGCGGGATCATAGGCGGCCTCGCCCAGCCCCCGCGTATCGAGAAAGCGCATCACCGGCGCCTCGGCGGGAAAATCGAAGACGCGGGCCGTGCGCGTGCAGGCCCTGAACCCTGAGCCGATCTCGGCGGCGTCGGCGCCCGTGAGCTGCCGCACGATCGAGCTCTTGCCGGACTGCACCTTGCCGATCAGCCAGACCACGGGCGCAGTGGCGAGCGCCTTGCGGGCGATGGCGTCGTCCAGAGCCGCCCCGGCGCGCGGCGCGGCCACGGCCTGCCAGATGTCCGGCCATGACGGCATGGCGCGTTCAAGCCCCGCCAGGGAGAGCCCGCCACGTCCGAGCCGCTCCCGGACGCGGCTGATCGCGCCGCCAAGGCTGGTCATCCACCTCTTCGCCAAGTCCCGCCCTCTCATCGACGGCGCCACCCGCCGCACTCCTCATATGGAGTGGCTCGCTGCGCAGGCCAATGGCGTTGCGTCACGGCACGGCACGGCCAAGGGCGCAGGCGCCGGATCGCGGCTAAATGATCGGGATGCGCGGAGTGAACCGGAACCGGTGCTGCTGGCAGTGGAACCCGACGGTTGATTGATGGGCCAAGTTTACAATCACCTCAGCGGTGAGGAACGCAATTTCATTCATCGGCATCTGAATGAAGGTCGGAGCTGTCGCTGGATAGCCGGGCATCTGGGGCGCTCTGGACCGACCATATCGCGCGAGATCAAACGCAGTTCTGGCACGGCGCAAGGATATGACGCTTCCTCGGCAGCCTCTTCTTGCCGGGCCAGACGGCGGCGGGGACTGGTCAAGCTGCGCGAGGGGACGATGCTGCGCGAGTATGTGCTGAAGCACTTGCGCCTTGCATGGTCACCGCAGCAGATTTCCGGCAAGCTGAAGGCCATGAGCGATCCTGATGCGAACGGTCCTTTCTTGCCCGTTGTCAGCCACGAGACGATCTACCGGGCGATCTACGTGATCCCGCGCGGAGAGCTGCGCAAGGATCTGATCGGTTGTCTGCGCCAGGCCCACAAGACGCGCGGCGCACGCGGGCGGGGGACAAACCGGCAGGGGCGTCTGCCGGACATGGTTTCGATCCACGAACGGCCTGGAGATGCGCTCAATCGGCTCATTCCCGGCGACTGGGAGGGCGACTTCGTCAAGGGTGCCGGCAATGCCAGCGCCATCGGCACGCTGGTCGAGCGCAAGAGCCGCTACACCCTGATCGCCAGGATGAAGGATTGCGGGGCGCAGGCGGCACTGGACGGGTTCACCAAAGCCTTTGCCAAGGTGCCAAAATTGATGCGCCGCAGCCTCGCCTATGATCAGGGCAAGGAGATGGCCCGCCACAAGGAACTGACCAGCCGCCTTGGCATGCCGGTCTACTTCTGCAATCCGCACAGCCCCTGGCAGAGGCCGTCCAGCGAGAACCTCAATGGCCTCGTCCGGCAGTACCTGCCCAAGGGCATCGACCTGTCGATCTACAGCCAGCGCGATCTCGACAGGATCGCCCACAGCCTCAACACCAGACCGCGCGCCGTCCTCGGCTTCCAAATACCCGAGGAAGTCTTTATGATTGAGCTATCGAAACTCGGTGATGCACTTCAGATTTGAGACCGCCAACTCATTTCAGGCGAGATCGATTTGTCGGATGCCGAGCAACTCCTGGAAGCTGCTGAATGAGCCCGGTTCCCTATCATCTCGGCAAGTTTCCTCCGGTCGATCTTGATTGGCCACGCTTGTTGCCCTTGATCGGACCTGCGAATGCAGCAATCGCTCGTTATGACGGCGTCTTGCAAGGCGTGCCTAACCCGGATGTGCTGCTGTCGCCGCTGACTGATCAGGAAGCCGTGCTCTCCAGCCGGATCGAAGGCACCCAGGCCACTCTTGGCGAGGTGCTGGAGTTTGAAGCCGAGGGTGACCTCCTTGACGAAAGCACCCCCAAGAAAGCCGATATCCGCGAGGTGCTGAATTACCGGAAGGCGCTGCGTGAGGCCATCCACCTATTGGATGGGCTGCCACTCTCGCAAAGGCTGATCAAGAAGGTTCATGCTGTCCTGATGCAAGGGGTGCGCGGCCATAATAAGGCTCCGGGCGACTATCGCAAGATTCCCAACTGGATCGGACCAATCGGCTGCACGATTGAGAACGCACGGTTTGTGCCAACATCGGCTGATCAGCTGCCAAAGGCGATGAATGACTGGGAAACCTACATCCATTCCGATGCGCTAGACCGGCTGGTTCAGCTTGCCATCGTCCATGCTGAATTCGAGGCGATACACCCGTTCCTTGATGGCAATGGCCGTCTGGGAAGGCTAATCATCCCGCTGTTCCTGTTCAGCCACAAGCTGCTGGCGCGGCCAAACTTCTACCTGAGCGCTTATCTGGAAAGCCACCGGGACGAGTATTACGACCATCTGCTGGCCGTGTCGCGCGATGGTGACTGGACAGGATGGTGTGCGTTCTTCCTGCGCGGGATGATTGCACAGGCAGAAGAGAACCAGACCAAAGCCCAGAAAATTCTGTCGCTTTATAACGGGCGCAAAGTCTGGATTGCGGAGATCACACGTTCGCAACATTCGATGCGAGCGCTGGACTGGATGTTTCGTCGACCTGTCTTCAAGACAACGGACTTTGTTAGCAACAGCGGCATTCCAAAACCGACTGCACAACGCATTCTGCGTGAGGTGCACAAAAACGGCTTGTTGCGTGAGTTGCGCCCTGGCAGCGGTCGTCGTCCTGCGATCTTCGCGTTCAGCGAGCTGTTGAACATTGCAGAAGGCAAGGATGCTTTTTGAGTTGCACGAAATCACATCAAGCCAGTTTGCGTTTCATGAAAAGCCGTTTCGTGAGCAGCAAGCCATGTTGTTGTGAATGCGTGAGACGCAAACAAACACGATGCAAACCGCACTCACATCAAAGGGCACCCGCCGAAGCCGAGGCACGCTATTACGCTATGCTGGACGAACCAGCCATGGCCGCATAACTTGACACAATCCGCCTCCCGCAAACCGGGGGTGGTTCATACCCTCATTAAAGAGAATCAAGAGCAAATGCCCATACCTGAACAAGTGGCAAAACTCGTGACACGGTTTGAGGAACAAAAATCATCTTACAAGTCAGGTGGTTATAATGAAACTCAGGTTCGCAGAGATTTTATTGACCCGTTTTTCAAGGCACTAGTGGACAGAATCTAACGCTTGGTGCCCGCGTTTGACAGCTGCGATTATGGCGTCGGGGTCTGCGGTCCAGGAGAAGGGTTTTGGCTCCCCGTTGTGCTCTTTGAGGAAGCGGTTGATGGCGGCCTGAAGATCGACGACTGAGACAAAGACGCCGCGCTTGAGGATGCGTTTTGCGAGCTTGGCGAAGAAACCCTCGACCGCATTGAGCCATGAACAGGACGTTGGCGTGAAGTGGAAGGTGAAGCGCTGATTGCGCATGAGCCATTGCATGACCTTGGGATGCTTGTGGGCGGCATAATTGTCGAGAATGACATGGACCGCCTTGCCTGCCGGAACCTGCGCATTAATGGCGTTGAGGAAGCGGATGAACTCCTGATGGCGATGGCGCTGCATGTTCTGGCCGATGACGGTTCCGTCGAGCACGTTGAGGGCCGCAAAGAGCGTGGTCGTGCCGTTCCGCTTGTAGTCGTGGGTCATGGTGCCCAGCCGCCCCTTTTTCATGGGCAGTCCGGGCTGGGTGCGGTCGAGGGCCTGGATCTGGGATTTCTCATCCAGCGATAGAACGATGGCGTGCGCGGGCGGATTGACATAGAGGCCGACCACGTCGCGCAGTTTCTCGGTGAACTTCGGGTCGTTGGAGAGCTTGAACTGGCGCATCCGGTGCGGCTGGAGGCCGTGCGCCTTCCAGATGCGGCGCACCGCGCTGGCGCTGATGCCGGAGGCTTGGGCCATGGCCTGCGCCGTCCAGTGCGTGGTCTCGCTGGGGGGATCGGCCAGCGTCAGCGCCACCACACGCTCCGCCACTTGAGGGCCGAGCGGCTTGATGCGCGAGGGGCGCGTCTTGTCGCGCAGCCGCGCCACATCGCGGCTTCCCATTGGCTCGTTGGCATCCCTCAGGACGTCAAGGATGGCACGCGTCAGCTCGCCGGGGCCGAAGATGGCTTGCCGCCGCTGGCGGGGCATCTCCGCGTCTAGGTTTCCTGTATAGCCCAACGTCCCCAGCACCCGGTCTATCGCGTCCACGTCGTTCTTGATGGCCGCCAGCCTGTCCCTGATGCGCTCGGCTTCGTTGAACAGGTCTGCGCGCTTGGTGAGCAGCCCCGCAATGGTGTGCTCGAATGTGTCAGTGCGGCTGCGCTTGATCGTGTCTGGCATGGCCCCAGGATAGCCGATCCGGGCCGGGTTTCGCCCGGTCGGCTTTGGTGCATTTGCTACCTAAGGCCGGAAGAATGTGCTTTTCTCGGGAAAAGCAAGGATTTTCAACGTTATCAAGAGGGTGATCGGCTGAAGGCTGGTGCTGCGAGAGAGGATTGAACTCTCGACCTCTCCATTACCAATGGAGTGCTCTACCACTGAGCTACCGCAGCGCCGCAAGGTCGTGGATGGGCGCGTGCTCATCGAACCGTCAGCCGCCGCTGGATAGACGGTTGCCTTGCGCAAATCAACCGGCAATCGCACCGTCTCGCGCGGGTCTGTCTCGCGTGCGGGGCCGCGCCTCACCACCAGCTCTTGCCATGGGGCAGGGGGCTCAGCCCCAGATGGCTTGCAACGCTCTGGCCGATGTCGGCGAAGCTCGAGCGGCGGCCCAGCGCGCGCGCGGCCAGCCCGGGGCCAAAGCCGATGATCGGCACATGCTCGCGCGTGTGGTCCGTGCCGTGCCAGGTGGGGTCGTTGCCGTGATCGGCTGTGATGACGACGAGATCGCCGGCCCGCAGCACAGCGTGCAGCTCCGGCAACCGCCGGTCGAAGGCCTCGATCGCGGCGGCATAGCCCGCCACATCGCGGCGGTGGCCATGCTCACTGTCGAAGTCCACGAGATTGACGAAGCTGAAGCCGCCATCGGGCAGCGTCTGCAGCGCTTCCACCGCCATGGAGACATGCACGTCGTTGCTTGCGCCCTTGCGCTCAAGGCCTGTGTTGCGATGGGCGAAGATGTCGCCGATCTTGCCGATGCTCACGACGGCGCGGCCAGCTTCGGCGGCGCGGTCGAGCAGCGTGGCGCCCGGCGGCATGACCGCGAAGTCCTTCCGGTTGGCCGTGCGCGCGAAGCCGGCCTCGATGCTGCCGGTGAAGGGCCGCGCGATCACCCGGCCGATGTTGAACGGATCGACGAGGCGGCGCACCGTGGCGCACAGCCCATAGAGCCGTTCCAGCCCGAAGCTCTCCTCATGCGCGGCGATCTGGAAGACGCTGTCCACCGAGGTGTAGCATATCGGCTTGCCGGTCAGCATGTGCTCGGCGCCAAGTTCGTCGATGATGGCGATGCCCGGCGCATGCCGGTTGCCCAGGATGCCGGGAAGCTTGCCCTCGCGGATGACGGCCGCGATGAGCGCAGGCGGGAAGGAGTGCTGCTTCTCCCGGAAATAGCCCCACTGGAAGGGCACGGGGCAGCCGGCCATCTCCCAGTGGCCGGAGGGCGTGTCCTTGCCCTGGCTGACCTCTACGCCGAAGCCGTGCAGCCCCGATGGCGCGGCCGGCGCCGGCACGCCGGCCAGCGGCTCGCCGGTCGAGGCGCGGTGCGCCTGCGGCAACCCGAGCGCCGCAAGCTTCGGGATGGCCAGCGGCCCCTGGCGAAGGCCTGGCCTGTCCGCCAGCCCCCGCGCGCAATGGGCCGCGATGTGGCCGAGCGTGTTCGCGCCGGCGTCGCCATAGTCGGCGGCGTCGGCGGAGGCGCCGCAGCCCAGCGAATCGAGCACGATGATCATGGCGCGGGCCATGGTCATTCCTTCACCGTATCGGCGGCCGGGTGCGCCTGAAGGTTGAATGCGGCTGCGAAGAGCGCCCTGGTGTAGTCCGTCCTGGGTTCGCTGAAGATCGCCTCGCCCTCGCCCTCCTCGACCACCTTGCCGTTCTGCATCACCAGCACCCGGTGCGACAGGGCCCGCACCACCTTGAGGTCGTGGCTGATGAACATGTAGGCCAGCCCGCGCTTGTCCTGCAATTCGCGAAGCAGGTCCACGATCTGCGCCTGAACCGACATGTCGAGCGCCGAGGTGGGCTCGTCCAGCACCACGAAGCCGGGGTCCAGCGCCATGGCGCGGGCGATGGCGATGCGCTGGCGCTGGCCGCCCGAGAACTCATGCGGATAGCGGTCCATCGCAGCCGGATCGAGCCCCACATCTATGAGGGCGCGCGCCACGATCGCGCGGCGCTCATCATAGCCAAGCCCCTTGTCCTGGACGAGCAGCCCTTCCTCGACGATCCCCGCCACCGACAGGCGCGGCGACAGCGAGCCGTAAGGGTCCTGAAACACCACCTGCATGGAGCGGCGCCTGGGCCGCATCGCTGCGGATTGCAGCCCGTCAATGTTCTCGCCCAGGAAGATGATCGGCCCTTCGGACGCGATGAGCCTTAGGATGGCGAGGCCAAGCGTCGTCTTGCCCGAACCCGATTCGCCGACCACGCCCACTGTCTCGCCCTGCCGGATGCGGATCGACACGCCGTCCACCGCCTTCACATGCCCCACCGTGCGGCGCATGAAGCCTTTCCTGATCGGAAACCAGATCTTCAGCGGGCCGGCATCCAGGATGGTCTTCGCGTCGGCGGGCACGGGGCGCGGCTTGCCCTTGGGCTCGGCGGCCAGCAGGCGCTGGGTGTAGGCGTGGCGCGGCGCCTCGAACACCTCCGCCACCGGCCCTTCCTCCACGATGCGGCCCTTGAGCATCACGCACACGCGCGCGGCTATGCGTCTTACGATGCCCAGATCATGGGTGATGAACAGCATCGCCATGCCGAGCCGTTCCTGCAACTCCTTGAGCAGAATCAGGATCTGCGCCTGCACGGTGACGTCGAGCGCCGTGGTCGGCTCGTCGGCGATCAGCAGCTTGGGCTCGTTGGCGAGAGCCATGGCGATCATCACGCGCTGGCGCTGCCCGCCCGAAAGCTGATGGGGATAGGCGTCGAGCCGGTCGGCCGCGTTGCGGATGCCGACGAGTTCGAGCAGCTCCAGCGTCCGCGCTCGCGCGCGCTCGCCCTCAAGCCCCTTGTGCAGGGCCAGGATCTCGCCGATCTGCCGCTCGATGGTGTGGAGCGGGTTCAGCGAGGTCATCGGCTCCTGGAAGACCATGGTGATGTCGTTGCCGCGCACCAGCCTCAGCTCCTCGTCGGAGGCCGAAAGAAGGTCCTTCCCCTCGAACAGCACGCGCCCGGCAGGATGTGAGGCCGGCGGATATTGCAGCAGCTTCAGGATCGAGAGCGCGGTCACGGATTTGCCGGAACCGGACTCGCCCACCAGCGCCAGCGTCTCGCCGGCCCGCAGCGTCAACGAGACATCGTCCACCGCGAGGGTGCGTCTGCCGCCCTGGGTGAAGGCGGTCGAAAGGTTCTCGATCTGGAGCAGGGGAGGGGTCATCGCCACAGCCTCACCCGAAGGTCTTGCGCGGATCGAAGGCGTCGCGCACCGCCTCGCCGATGAAGACCAGCAGCGAGAGCATCACCGAGATGACGAGGAAGCCGGCCAGGCCCAGCCATGGCGCCTGCAGGTTGTTCTTGCCCTGCGCCAGCAGTTCGCCCAGCGAGGGCGAGCCCGGCGGCAGCCCGAAGCCGAGAAAATCGAGCGAGGTGAGCGTCGTGATCGAGCCGTTGAGCACGAAAGGCATGAAGGTCAGCGTCGCCACCATGGCATTGGGCAGCAGGTGCTTGACCATGATCTTGGCGTTGGACAGCCCCAGCGCCCGCGCCGCCCGCACATATTCGAAGTTGCGCGCGCGCAGGAACTCGGCCCTGACGACGCCAACGAGCGAAACCCACGAGAACAGCAGAAGAATGCCCAGCAGCACGAAAAAGCTCGGCGTGATCACCGAGGAGATGATGATGAGCAGGTAAAGCGAGGGGATCGAGGTCCACACTTCTATGAAGCGCTGGAAGATCAGGTCCGTCCACCCCCCGAAATAGCCCTGCACGGCGCCGGCCGCGATGCCGATGGCCGAGGAGATGATGGCGAGGGCCAGCCCGAACAGCACCGACAGGCGAAAGCCATAGATGAGGCGGGCCACCACGTCGCGGCCCTGATCATCCGTGCCCAGCCAGTTCCACTCGATGTCCCGGCAGGTGCTGCCCCCTGCCTTGGCGGCCTGCACGGCGCATTGCGCGTCGCCGAGCAGCCAGGTCGGCGGGGCAGGCGCCGGCACCGGCAGGTCGAGATTGTGCGTGGAATAGCTGAAGCGGATCGGCGGCCAGATGGCGAAGCCGTTGGCGGCGATTTCCTTCTGGATCACGGGGTCGCGATAATCCGTCCGGGCCAGGAAGCCGCCGAACTTCTCCTCCGGATAATCGACCGCGATGGGCGCCAGCCACTCACCCTTGTATTGCACGAGGATCGGGCGGTCATTGGCGATCAGTTCGGCGAACAGGCAGAGCACGAACAGGATCATGAAGGCCCAGAACGACCAGTAGCCGCGCCTGTTGGCCTTGAAATTGGCGAGCCGGCGCTGGTTGATCGGGCTCAGAAACGGCCCGCGTGATGGCGGTGGCGGCACGAGCGCGCCATCGGGGGCGGAGACGGCGGTGTCCATCTCAGGTCTCCCGGCTGTCGAAATCGATGCGTGGATCGATCCAGGTGTACATGAGGTCCGATATGAGCTGCACCACCAGCCCCACCAGCGAGAAGATGAAGAGCGTCGCGAACACGACCGGATAATCGCGGTTCACGATCGCCTCGAAGGAGAGCAGCCCCAGCCCGTCAAGGCTGAAGATAGTCTCTATCAGCAGCGAGCCGGTGAACAGCGCGCCCACGAAGGCGCCCGGAAAGCCGGCCACGACGATCAGCATCGCATTGCGGAAGACATGGCCATAGAGCACGCGCGTTTCGCTCAGCCCCTTCATGCGGGCGGTCAGCACGTATTGCTTGCGGATCTCGTCGAGGAAGGAGTTCTTGGTCAGCAGGGTCGAGGTGGCGAAGGCGCCGATGGCCATCGCGAAGACCGGCAAGGTGATGTGCCAGAGATAGTCCACGATCTTCATGGGCCAGGGCATGTCGGCCCAGCCATCGGATGTGAGGCCGCGCAGCGGGAAGATCTGCCAGAAGGATCCCCCGGCGAACAGCACGATGAGCAGGATGGCGAACAGGAAGCCCGGAATGGCATAGCCGACGATCACGATGCCCGAGGTCCAGACATCGAAGCGCGAGCCGTCCGAGACGGCCTTGCGGATGCCGAGCGGAATGGAGATGAGGTACGAGAGCAGCGTCATCCACAGGCCGAGCGTGATCGAGACCGGCAGCTTCTCGGCGATGAGCGCGAGCACCGGCGCGTCGCGGAAGTAGCTCTTTCCGAAATTCAAGGTGGAGTAGTCCACCAGCATCTTGAAGAAGCGCTCATGCGCCGGCTTGTCGAAGCCGAACTGCTTCTCCAGCTCCTTGATGAACTGCGGGTCGAGTCCCTGCGCCCCGCGATAGGCGGATGTCACGTCGCCGCCGGCCCCGCCAGCCGCCGGCGCGCCGCCTGCCACGTCTCCGCCGCCGCCACCGAGCCGCCCCGCTACGCCGCTGTCCTGCCCCTGCAGCTGCGCGATCATGCGCTCCACCGGCCCACCCGGCGCGAACTGCACCAGCACGAAGGAAATCAGCATGATCCCGAACAGCGTCGGGATCATCAGCAGCAGGCGGCGCGCGATGTAGGCCAGCATCAGGCGCGCCCGACCCGGCGGGCCTTTTCCGGATTGAACCACCATGTGCCGGGCGCGCCTTCGCCGAACTTCGGCTGCACGGCCGGCCGGTCATACATGTCCCAGTAGGCGAGCCAGACGGTGGGCGCGTGCCACATCGGCACCCAGTAGCGCCCGGCGCGGAACACACGGTCAAGTGCCCGGCACGCCACGACCACGTCCTTGTAGGAGGTCGCATTGGCGATTCGCGTCAGCAGCGCGTCGATGGCCGGGTTCGCGATGCCGGCATAGTTGCGGCTGCCCGGCGTGCGGGCCGCTTCGGAGCTCATCACGAGCCGCATCGTATCGCCGGGTATCTGCGAGCCGCCGAGAGCCAGGCTCACCATGTCGAAGTCGAACTCGTTGGTGCGCCGCTGGTATTGCGCGGGGTCCACCGTACGCAGGCGGCCCTCGATGCCCAGCCGCTTGAGGTTGGCGATGAAGGGCTGTGTGTGCGGGTGAAGCGCGGGATTGGAATCAAGGAACTCGATCTCGAAAGGCTTGCCGCCCGGCAGCTTCAGCGCCGCGCCCTCGCGCTTGCAGCCCGCCGCGAGCAGCAGGTCATTGGCGCGGCGCAGCAGGGCGCGGTCATTGCCTGAACCGTCCGAGACAGGCGGCGTCCACGGCTCGCCGAAGACCTCGGGGTCGAGAGTGGCGCGGAACGGCTCCAGCAGAGCCAGTTCCTCCGGAGAGGGCAGGCCCTCGGCCTTCTTGTCGGATTTCTCGAAGAAGGAGGCCGTGCGGGCGCGCAGGCCGAACATGATGTTGCGGTTGGTCCACTCGAAGTCGAAGCACAGGTTCAGCGCCTCGCGGATGCGCTTGTCCCTGAACATCTCGCGCCGCGTGTTGAAGTACCAGCCCTGGCTCGCCATCGGCGCGGTTCGCGGCAGCTCCTCGCGCTTGACCCGGCCTTCCCGCAGCGCGGGGAAGTCGTAGCCGGTGGCCCACTGCCGGGCTGTGTATTCTTCCTCGAAGGTGATGGTCCCGGCCTTGAAGGCCTCGAACGCCACATTCCGATCACGGAAATACTCGTAGCGGACGCGGTCGAAATTGTTCAGCCCCACATTCACGGGCAGGTCCCTGGCCCAGTAGTCGGGCACGCGATCATATTCCATGTAGCGGCCCTGCTCGAAGCGGCCCATGCGGTAGGGCCCCGACCCAAGGATGGGCTCGAGGATGGCGGCCTCGAAGTCGCGCCCTTCCCAGAAGGCGCGCGAGAAGACGTTCAGCGAGCCCACCAGCAGGTGCAGGTCGCGGCTCTTGGCCGGGCTCAGCGTCACTGTCACGGTGTGCCGGTCGTCGGCGACCGCGCTTTCCAGTTCGCGCAGCAGCAGCCGATACGAGGAGTGGCCCTTGGTCTTGATGATGTTCAGCGAGAAGGCGACGTCATCGGCCGTGACCGGCGTTCCATTGTGGAAGCGGGCCTCGGGGCGCAGGTTGAAGCGGTATTTCAGCTTGTCGGGCGAGATCAGGATCGAACGGGCAAGCAGGCCGTAGGCTGTCAGCGGCTCGTCGGCATGGCTTGTCACCAGGCTGTCGAAGATCAGCTCGGTTCCGCCAACGCCGTCGCCCTTGTCCACAAAGGAGTTGAGCGTGTTGAAAGTGTCGAAGCTCTGGTTGCCGCCGCCCGACTTGAGCTGGATGACGAGATTGCCGCCTTTTGCCGCTGCCGGGTTCACATAGGCGAAGTGCCTGAAATCGGCCGGCAGGCCCAGTTCGCCAAAGGTGGAGAGGCCGTGGACTTCCGACCAGCCGGCCTCGGCGAAGGCGGGTCTGAGCAGCGCGGGGGCTGCGAGCGTGGCGGCGGCGCCCGCGAGCGCATCTCGCCGTGTCCATTTCAGGGTCATGCCGCACCTCCCGGGGTCGCCGCGCCAGCCGTCTCGGATTCGCCAGCACAATAGGCCGCCGGACGCGGCTCTTGCCAGACGTTTCGATGCCGAAAGACGAAAAGGCCGGGCTTGCGGCCCGGCTTTGTTGTCACGATCGTGCGTTGTGCGCCGCGCCGGCGCGGTGCCGTCACTTCAGCGATGCAAGATAGGCGATGATGTCGGCGCGCTGGTCGGGCCGGGCCACGCCGGCGAAGCCCATGGTCGTGCCGGGCAGATAGGCCTTGGGGTTCTTCAGGAAGCCATCGAGCTCGGCGGCGCCCCATTTCTCGCTCTTGGCCTTGCGGTCGCGCAGCGCTGCCGAATAGGCGAAGCCGTCGATATGGGCCTTCGGGCCGTCCACCACCTTCCACAGGTTGGGGCCGACGCGGTTGGCGCCGCCATTGTCGAAGGTGTGGCAGGCGCGGCAGGATGCGACGGCGCGCTCGCCACGGCCGGCATCGGCCATCTTCATGCGTTCCTCGATCGGAGCCTCGGCCGCAGCCGGCGCCGCTGCGGCGGCAGTCGCGGTCGCGGCCTCGCCGCCTGGCAGGGCATAGCCTGTAATGGTGGGCTTGGCGGGGCTGGCCACGATGCTGTCCAGCATGTTGAGGCCCATCACCAGCAGCGCCACGCCGAGCACCGCGCCCGCAATCTTGTTCAGTTCAAACGAGTCCATCGTCCGTCTCGTCTCCCGCAGCCGACAAAACGGCCTGATGTTCAGGGCAGGGCGCCCCCCGACCGACTGTGCTGCTGATTACCCGCTTTGCGCTTGAGTTTGCAACTCATATAAGCACGTTCCTCTTTGAGACTTTTTGACGCCAGCGAAAGTTCGGCACCCTCCATGTCAGACCCCCTGATCCTGATCCCCGCGCGCCTCGCGGCGACGCGCCTGCCCGACAAGCCTCTGGCCGACATCCACGGCCAACCCATGATCGTGCATGTCTGGAAGCGCGCGATGGAAGCCGGCATCGGCCCGGTGGCGGTGGCGACCGACTCGCCGGCGATCATCGCCGCGGTGGAGGCGGCCGGCGGGCGCGCGGTCATGACGCGGTCCGATCACCAGTCTGGCTCCGACCGCATCAAGGAGGCGGCCGACACCCTCGATCCGGAAGGCCGCCACGACGTCATCGTCAACCTGCAGGGCGACTTCCCCACCATCGACCCCGCCGCCATCGCCATCTCGATCGAGCCGCTGGCCGATCCGGCGGTCATGATAGCCACGCTCGCCGCCGAAATCGTCGAGGAGGAAGAGAAGACCGCGCCCGGCGTGGTGAAGCTCATCGGCTCCGTCGTCGCGCCGGGCCGCATGCGCGCGCTCTATTTCACCCGGGCCACCGCGCCGACGGGAGAGGGGCCGCTGCATCATCATGTCGGCGTCTATGCCTATCGCAGGAAGGCGCTGGAGCGCTTCGTGTCCCTCCCGCAATCCCCGCTGGAACTGCGCGAGAAGCTCGAGCAGCTGCGCGCGCTGGAGGACGGCATGCGCATCGACGTGCGCATCATCGACCATGTGCCGCGCGGCGTCGACACGCCCGCCGATCTTGACCGCGCCCGCGCCATTCTGGCCGGCCGCTGAGGAGCCGCCCCCATGTCCGTCGTCGTATCCTATCAGGGCGAGCCCGGAGCCTTCTCGCAGGAGGCGGCGCTGAAGGTCTTTCCCGGTTGCGAGGCGCTGCCCTGCGCCACCTTCGAGGATGCTCTCGCCGCCGTCAGCGAGGGCACCGCGCGGTATGGCATGATCCCCATTGAGAATTCGCTGGCCGGACGCGTGGGCGACATCCACCACCTCCTGCCGCGCTCGGGACTGCACATCATCGGCGAGTTCTTCCTGCCCATCCGCTTCCAGCTGATGGCCGTCAAGGGCGCCAGCCTCGCCACGATCAAGACGGCCGAGAGCCATGTCGTCGCGCTGGGGCAGAACCGCAAGATCATGAAGAACCTGAAGCTCAGGGCCGTGGTCGGCGCCGACACGGCTGGCTCGGCGAGGCTGGTCTCCGAGGCCGGTGACCCGACCCGCGCCGCGCTTGCCTCGCGCCTGTCTGCGGAGATCTACAATCTCGACATCCTGATGGAGGATGTGGAGGACGAGAAGTATAACACCACGCGCTTCGTCGTGCTCTCGAAATATCCGGAATATGCCCGCGCCGGCACCGCCAATATCGTCACGACCATCGTTTTCCGTGTGCGTAACATCCCGGCCGCGCTGTACAAGGCCATGGGTGGCTTCGCCACCAACGGCGTCAACATGACCAAGCTCGAAAGCTACATGCTCGACGGCCATTTCTTCGCGACGATGTTCTACCTTGATGTCGAGGGCCATCCCGACGATCCGTCGCTCAAGCGCGCCCTGGAGGAGCTCGAATACTTCTCGCGCGAAGTGAAGGTGCTCGGCGTCTATCCTGCCCATCCGTTCCGCGAGAGCTTCAAGGAGGGCTGACCCCGGCCGCCACCGCAGGCGGCAGCCGGAACCCGACCATGGCGCAGGCGCTTTCCGGTGGCTGCCACGATGCGGCTTCCGTCGTCTGACAGGATAGGCTGCCATGAAAACCGCCGGCCGCTGGCTTCTCATCGGGGCCTCGATGCCTGCCGCAGCATTGGCTCAGCCCTCGCCGTTCACCCAGGCGGCGAGCAGCGTGTTGGCGATCGCGATCCGAACCGGGGCGGTGAAGCCTTCCGGGTGACGGCCCTCCAGCATCAGCACCACCTCGTCGCGCCCGAACCAGCGCCCGCTTTCCAGTTCGGTATGGTCGAGCGTGATGTCGGCCGTGAGGCTTTCGGCGATGCAGCCGATCATCAGCGAGGAGGGGAAGGGCCATGGCTGGGAGGCGAGATAACGCACCGGCCCGGCAACCAGCCCCGTCTCCTCCAGCGTCTCGCGGCGCACCGCATCCTCGATGGTTTCGCCCGGCTCCACGAAGCCCGCGATGCACGAATGCATGCCGGGCGGAAAACGTGACTGCCGCGCCAGAAGGCATTGCGGTCCCAGCGTGGGGTCGGTCCGCACCACGAGCATGATGGTGACCGGATCGGTGCGGGGAAAATGCTGCGCCCCGCAGGCGGCGCATTCGCGCTTCCAGCCCCCTGAGGCTGCGCCAGTGGTCGCGCCGCAATTGGCGCAGAACATGTGCCGCGCATGCCAGTCGGTCATCGCCTTCGCCTCGCCGATCGCGCCCAGTTCGGCGGGTGGGACCAGTCCCTGGATCGCCAGCGAGCGCAGGTCCAGCGTGAGCAGGTCGGCCCGCTCCCTGAGCGCATCGACGCGATCGGCATCGATGCGGACGCCGAAACGTCCCTGCCCGTGTTCCCTTCCGAGGAACACGACATGCCGGGGCTCTCCCAGACTGGCCAAGGCCGCCGCGTCATGCCACACGCCGAAGCATGCGCCGTCGCGGCGCAGCACCGGCCTGTCGCCAGCCACCACCGCGAACCGGGCTTCCGGCGCCGCCAACAGGGCCGCCCGCGTCGGCTCGTCGTCACGCAGTTCCGCCGCCCTGTCGAAGAGGTTGGCCGCAAAGCCCGTGCGGGCCGACATTTCCGCCCGTGCGGGCACGATGAGCATGTCGTTCACGCCAAAACCCTCAGCCAAGGAAGGCGGCGTTGAGCCGCCGGATCAGATCGCGGGCGGCTTCGTCGCCATAAGCCTCCGGAAGGCCTTGCCCCCACACAGGCCTGGGCCAGGCTGCATCCGAGCGGCGTCTGGCGATGACGTGGACATGAAGTTGGGACACCATGTTGCCCAGGGCTGCGATGTTGAGCTTGTCGCAGGCCACCGTGCGGCGCAGCGCCGCTGCGGCGCGGTCGATTTCGGCGCTCAGCTGCCGCCTGTCATCGGGCTCGAGGTCGAGCATCTCGCTGACCCCGGCCCGTTTCGGCACCAGCACCAGCCATGAAAAGCGGGCGTCGTTGATGAGCAGCACCCGGCACAGGGGCCAGTCCGCGACGTGAAGGGTGTCGGCTTGCAGGCGGGGATCGAGCGTGAAGTCAGACTGGGTCATTCTCCCTGTTTACGCCGCGCGCCGGGCCGCGTCGACCCGCCCCGGCGCGGGCAGGGCAACGAGTCCAGGTTAACGCGGTGAGGCATGGATGATCTGGGCGAGGGTGTTTGTGTTCCATCCAGCGGCTTTTCGGGCTGTTTTGATGGAGCGGTTTCCCTTTCCTGCGCGGACGAGGTTGAAGGCGAGCCTTCGCACGAGGGCCATGTTCTGCGCTCCATGACCGCGCCTGAGGCGTGATTGATCCTCCTTGAAGACGACATCGAGCACCCAGTGGAGGCTTTCGATGCCCCAATGGCTGCGAATGGCGGTTGCAGCGCGTTCGGGTGTGAGAAGGGCGGAGGAGATGAAGAACCGCGTCTCCCGGGAGGTCTTGCCCTGCCGTTCGACTTGTGTGGTGGCTCGCACGATGCTTCTGAGACGGTGGAAGCGATGCTCGCCGGGATGGCGTCGCCCGCCTTCCAGCCAGCCGATCTCATGGCTGACCGTGGTGGTACGGGTCTCGATGCGTCCATGATCCTTGTCGACGCTGATGCTGGTGGCGAGCCCTGTCGTGGCCGGATCGTCGAAATAGGCCGCGACCTCGTCGTGCAGGGTCGGCTGGTTGCGCTTGAGGGCCAGAAGATAGTCGCCTTCCTTGTCCGTGATCGCCTTGGCCATGGACGGGTTGGTGGCGATGGCGTCGATGGTGACGAGCGCGCCCTTGAGCGTCAGCCGCTCCAGGATTGCCAGCATGGCGGCGCATTCGTTGTCCTTGGCGTCCACGGCCTCCTGCGCCAGCACGAGGCGCTGGGTCGAGGCCCAGGCGCTGACCAGATGGATGGGGGGCAGACTGCGGCCAGCCTCGCCGCTGCGGCGCGCTGTCTTGCCGTCCAGCGCGATCAGGTCCGCCGCGTCCGGTCGCAGCTGCGTCGCCCAGGCCGTGAAGCAGGCCGCAAACAGCGCCGGATCGATCCGGTTCAGCACCACCCGCAGCCAATCCTCCTTGGGAGTGCCGAAGAAATACTCGGCATGCTCGCGCAGGAAAGGCAGATGCGCATCGCCCCAATCGGCGATCTCGTCATAGTCGTCGCAACCCGCGACAGACGCGCAGGTCACCAGAAAAAGCACTTCCGCAAGCGGATACTTGACCTTGCAGCTCTCGCGCGGGTCCCCGACGCGTCCGAAGTGATCCAGCAGAAGGCGCAACCGGTCCTTGACGAAAATCTGATCCATCGTTCGGGCTCCTGATCCGAGCCCGTTGAATCAGAAGCCATACTCCAAAGCTATCCCGTGCGCTCCGCCGTTAACCTGACAAAGTTGCCGTGCCGGCGCGGGCAGGGCCGTTGACAGTCTCGTGCCGAAAGGTCACTTTGATGTTTATCTTGACCTGAACCGATGCGCGTCTCGCGCGGCGGAACGGCTCCGGCTCATACGGCTGGAGCCATTTTGTTTGGAGTTGAGCCATGACCGCGAACCGGTCGACCCATATCCGCCTCACATCGCATCCCGAACCGGGCACCGCCGCCTCGCGCTTTCCGCTGAACTGGGAAGGGTCCGACGCCATCGCGCGCGGTCCCGTCATCGGCGCCACGTCCAACCCGTCGGACCGCAACGTGATCGGGGCCTATGGCGGCGCCTATTCGCTTTACCGCGCCCTCGCCATTTCGGCCCGCGCCATGAATCCTTCGGCCCGGCCTGACCTCACCAACACCTATCCGACCGCCGAGATTGGTCCCTATCCCCAATGGTCGATGCCGGGCAAGATCGTGTCTCTCGATCCGTGGGGCCACCGCGTCGCGCGCGACTTCCAGACGCTGATCGCGGAGGGTGTCGACATCCGCCCCACCATTGCCGTCACCAGGGCAAGGCTCAACCTGCCCGAGATCATCGCCGCGATGGCGGCCCATCGCCTCGCCCCGGATGGGCGCATCCTCCATGCCAATGGCGACATCTCCGTCACCAAGATCGCGGTCGATTCCGTCTGGTGGCTGCCGGGAATCGCGGAGCGCTTCGGCTCCACCGAGAACGAGCTGCGCCGCACCCTTTTCGAGCAGACCGGCGGCATGTTCACCGAGCTCGTCACGCGGCCGGACATGAAGGTGTTCCTGCCGCCCATCGGCTCGATGACGGCTTATGTGATCGGCGAGGTGGCCGATCTCGCCAACCCGAAGAAGCGCATCGCCTGCCGCGTGCATGACGAATGCAACGGCTCCGACGTGTTCGGTTCCGACATCTGCACCTGCCGGCCCTACCTCACGCATGGCATCGAGGAGGCCACGATCGAGGCGCAACGTGGCGGAGTCGGCCTCATCGTCTACAACCGCAAGGAGGGCCGGGCGCTGGGCGAGGTCACCAAGTTCCTCGTCTACAACGCGCGCAAGCGCCAGGAGGGCGGGGACTCGGCCGCCACCTATTTCGAGCGCACCGAATGCGTGGCCGGCGTGCAGGATGCGCGCTTCCAGCAGCTCATGCCCGATATACTGCACTGGCTGGGCGTGACGCGGATCGACCGGCTCATGTCGATGTCGAACATGAAGTATGACGCCATGGTCGCCTCGGGCATCGAGATTGGCGAAAGGGTGCCGATCCCGCCCGAGATGATCCCGCCTGATGCCTCGGTGGAGATGGAGGCGAAGAAGGCCGCCGGCTACTATGCGCCCGATGGCACGCCCGGCGACAATGCGCTCAAGGCCACTGTCGGCCGCGCCCTCGACAAGTTCTGATCCATGTCGCCCGTGTTGAACGCCCGGGGCATGGCCCAGCGCATGATGAACGTGTCCGCGGTCAGCATCAGCGCCGACATGATGCTGGCCGCCGCCCGCGCCGACGCCCTCTCCGCGATTGCGCTCGACGAGACGAGGATCGATGCCGTCGTCGACTACGTCATCGAGACGACGCGCCTCAACTATCCCACGCTCGATATCCCGTTCCATGCGCGCTGGCGCCATTTCCGGGCCGGCGGACGGGACCTGTGGGCCGAGCTCGACGCGGCCACGCCCTGGGCCACCCGGACCGAGCGGGTCAAGGCGGCCTATGATCTCGTGATCGTGTCGGTGCTGCTCGATGCAGGCGCAGGCATGGGCTGGCGCTTCGTCGAGCCCATCACGGGCGTCGAAGCGTCGAAGTCCGAGGGGCTGGGGCTCGCTTCCTTCACGATGTTCCGCGAGGGCCTGTTCTCCGCCGATCCGGCCAGGCCAATGCGCGTCGACGCCGGGCGTCTGCAGACGATCAGCATCGGCGATCTCCGGAGCGGCTTCCAGGTCAGCGCCTCGAACCCGCTGGTGGGGCTGGAGGGGCGGGTGGAGTTGCTGCGCCGGCTCGGCGAGGAGCTTGCTGATCGACACGCCGACAAGCCGGAGAAGCAGCGCCCATCCGTCGTGGCTGACGGCTTCCTCGACACGCTTGAAGCCGGCCAACCCCTGCTTGCGTCAATGATGTTGAGCAGCGTCCTCGAAGAGTTCGCCGGCATCTGGCCTGATCGGCCCGGCGCCGTGCCTGGCTGCGGCGATTGCTGGTTCCATCCCTCCGGGATCGAGCTTGCCGGCCATGGCAAGGCGGTCGCCTTTCACAAGCTCTCGCAGTGGCTCACCTATTCACTGATCGAGCCTCTGCAATGGGCCGGCTTCACGGTGGGCGGCATCGATGGGCTGACCGGCCTTCCCGAATACCGCAATGGCGGCCTCCTGCTGGATTTCGGGGTGTTGCGGCTGAAGGACGAGGCTGATTGGGCGCGCAAGCACGAGGTGGGCTCGCCCCTCGTCGTCGAATGGCGTTCGCTGACCGTGGCCCTCCTGTCCATCATCGCCGACCGCATACGCGCGAAGCTCGGCATGAGCAGGGAAGAGCTGCCCCTCGCCAAGGTGCTGGAGGGTGGAACCTGGGCGGCGGGCCGCCGCATCGCCCGCGAAAAGCGCGTGGATGGCGGCCCCCCGCTCTCGATCGTCAGCGACGGCACGGTATTCTAGACGACAGCCGCGCCGGCGCTATCCGCAACGGCGCGGCAGCATCCACCATAACAGCAAAGGAGTTGTCCTCCATGGCCCATCATGACCCCGGCGTCACCGTCGTCGATCATCCCCTGGTGCAGCACAAGCTGACCCTGATGCGCGACAAGGACCGCTCGACCAAGAGCTTCCGGCAGCTGCTCAACGAGATCGGCATGCTGCTGTGCTATGAGGTCACGCGCGACCTCCCCATCGCCATGACCGAGATCCAGACGCCGCTCGTGACGATGCAGGCCCCGGTCATCGCCGGCAAGAAGCTCGTGTTCGCGCCGATCCTGCGGGCCGGGGTGGGCTTCCTTGATGGCATGCTGGAGATGGTGCCCGCCGCGCGCGTGGCCCATATCGGGCTCTACCGCGACCCCGAGACGCTGCAGGCGGTGGAATACTATTTCAAGGCGCCCTCCGACATCGCCGACCGCACGGTGGTGGTGATGGACCCGATGCTGGCGACCGGCAATTCAGCAATCGCCGCAGTGGACCGCCTGAAGGAGCGCGGCGTGCGCGACCTGCGCTTCGTGTGCCTGCTCGCCGCCCCCGAAGGCATCACCAAGATGCGGGACGCGCATCCTGAGGTGAGAATCTGGACCGCCTCCATCGACAGTCATCTCAACGATCACGGCTACATCGTGCCAGGGCTGGGCGATGCAGGCGACCGCATGTTCGGCACGCGCTGAGCATCAGCCGAAGCGAAGATCGATTCCCGCCGCGCCGAAATCATGCACCTGTGTGCGGACCGGGTTCGGAGTGCCGTCGAACAGTTCGCGCACGGTCGCCTCTTCAGACAGGAACAGGAACTCGCACGCCGCCTCGCCCAGAGGATAGGCGTCGATCGAGTGCCATGTGCCGGGGTGGAGCATCAGCCCGTGTCCCATGAGATCGAAGGCCGTCATGGCCCCGGGCGCTGGCGCCTCCTCCGATGAGGGCGCGACCACGAGCACGCATCGTCCGCCATTGATCGGCTGGCGCGCTTCCGTGACATGGCGGTGGCGCTCGATGATGTGCACGCTTAACGGCTTGGGGTGGTAGCGCACGATCTGCAGGCGCGCCGGGCCCTGGGCCTGGAAAGGCTGCACCCAGGCATCGAAATCGTCCCGCCCGAAGCTGCGCGGGCCTGACGGCGTCAGCAGCCGCCCGAACGGCGCGAAGGCCTCGGCCGTGACGGGCGTGATCGGCAAGGTGATGGAGCTTGTCATGATGCGAAAACGCCTCCCGGCCGGGAGGCGCCTCAAGTTGGACGGCGTCCGCCGGGGCCTCAGCCCTTCGGAACCTCGGCAAGGATCGGGCCAAGCTTGTCCATGTCGCGCTTGATCAACGCCTGGAAGCCCGCCGGCGTGCGCTCGGCGGCGCTCGGGATGACGGCGCCCAGATCGAGCAGACGCTTCTTCGTGGCTTCGTCGTTCAGCGCCTTGTCGAGCGCGTCGACGAGGCGGGCCACGACGTCGGCCGGCATGCCCTTGGGGCCGAGGATGCCGTTCCACGCCTCGATCTGGAACTCGGGCAGGCCCGCTTCCTTCGTGGTCGGCACGTCGGGCAGGGCCGGGGAGCGCTGCTCTGAGGCGATGGCATAGGCCTTGATGGCATTGCCGCGGATCTGCGTGGCGACGCTGACGATCTGGTCGCACATGAAATCGACCTGCTTGCCCACGAGGTCGTTGAGGGCCGGGCCGGTGCCGCGATAGGCGACCGAGTTGATCTTCTGCACGCCGAGTTGGCCCTTGAGCATCGAGCAGGTTGTCCAGGAGACCGAGCCCAGGCCCGCATGCGCCTCGTTTACCTTGTCGGCGTTGGCCTTGAGATGGGCCACGAACTCCTTGAGGTCCTTGGCCGGAAAGTCGGGCCGGGCCACGATCAGGATCGGGGTGCCGCCGGCCAGGCCGATGGGCTGGATGCCGTTGACGGGGTCATAGCGCAGGTTGGCGTAGGTCGAGGGCGCGGCCGAGAGCGTGCCCAGGTGCCCCATGGCGATGGTGTAGCCATCCGCCGCTGCCGTCACGGCGCGGGTGATGCCCGTGGTGCCGCCGGCGCCGGCGACGTTCTCGATCACGATCTGCTGGCCGAGCGTCTTGGACATGTGCTCGGCGACGATGCGCGCGATCACGTCGGTGGGGCCGCCTGCGGCGAATGGCACGATCATGTTGATCGGCTTGTTGGGGTAGCCCTGCGCCTGAGCGGCGCCGGCCAGGCCGAGGCTGGCCGCAAGCGCGGCGGCGCCGATGAGGGCGCGGCGGGTAAGATGGATCATGGATTGTCCTCCGGTGTGTCTGGGTATGGAATCTTTTGTTGGCCTTCAGGCTCCTGCGGCAAGCGCGGGAGCCTGTCGACGGCGCGTCAGCGTAGACGGCTTCGGCGTCGAATCGAAGTCCCGGCGCCGCGAAGCCATGTCGCAGGGTGGATCGGGCAGGGGCGGCGGCCCGGCCTATTCCGTGAACACCGTGTCCCGCTTCTTCGAGATCGACGGCAACAGCGCCACGATCAGCACGATGACCGCCACGATCAGCAAGCCCGCCGATATCGGCCGCTCGATGAAGGTCATGAACGAGCCGCGGGAGATGATCAGCGCCTGACGCATCTTCTCCTCGAGCAGCCGGCCGAGCACATAGCCCAGCAGCAGCGGCGCCGGCTCGAAGCCGAACTTGATCAGCGCATAGCCGAACATGCCGAAGAAGGCCGTCATCGCGACATCGACCGGCGAATTGTTGATCGAGTAGATGCCGATGCAGCAGAACAGAAGGATCGCCGGGAACATCAGCCGGTAGGGCACGGTGAGCAGCTTAACCCACAGCCCGATGAGCGGCAGGTTGATGATCAGCAGCATCAGGTTGCCCACCCACATCGAGGCGATCATGCCCCAGAACAGGTCGGGGTTCTTGGTCATCACCTGCGGGCCGGGGATGATGCCGTGAATGGTCATCGCTCCCACCATCAGCGCCATCACGGCGTTTGGCGGAATGCCGAGCGTCAGCAGCGGGATGAACGAGGTCTGCGCGCCGGCATTGTTGGCGCTCTCGGGCCCCGCAACCCCTTCGATCGCGCCGCGGCCGAAGCGCGACTGGTCCTTGGCCAGCTTCTTTTCCAGCGTGTAGCTTGCGAAGGGGCCAAGCACCGCGCCATTGCCCGGCAGGATGCCGAGCATCGAGCCCAGCACCGTGCCGCGCGCGATCGGCATCGCCGACTGGCGCATTTCGGCCCCGCTCGGCAGCAGGCGGCCCACCTTCTGGCGCACCACGTCGCGCGTCTCGGGATAATCGAGGTTCCTGATGACCTCTGCAAAGCCGAAGATGCCCATGGCGAGGATCGCGAAATCGAGCCCGTCCGCCAGCGGCGCGAAGCCGAAGGTCATGCGCTCCTGGCCGGTCTCGAGGTCGGTTCCGATGGTCGACATCAGAAGGCCGAGCAGGATCATGCTGATCGCCTTGAGGATCGAGCCGCGCGCCAGCACCACCGCGAAGCACAGGCCCATCACCATCAATGAGAAGTATTCGGCCGGCCCGAACAGCAGCGCGAGCCGGGTGAGCGGCGCCCCAAGGCCTGCGATCAGCACGGTGGCGACGGTGCCGGCGATGAACGAGCCGATGGCGGCGATGCCGAGCGCCACGCCCGCGCGCCCCTGCTTGGCCATCTCATGGCCGTCGAGCGTGGTCACCACCGAGGTGGCTTCGCCCGGAATGTTGACCAGGATCGCCGTGGTCGAGCCGCCATATTGCGCCCCGTAATAGATGCCGGCCAGCATGATGAGCGCGCCGGTCGGGTCGAGCCCGAAGGTGATCGGCAGCAGCATCGCGATGGTCGCGATCGGGCCAACGCCCGGCAGCACCCCGATCAGCGTGCCGACGAGGCAGCCGATGAAGCACAGCAGAAGGTTGATCGGCACCGGGATGGAGAGCCCGGGCAGCAGGCTTGGGCTCCACCAGATGATTCTCCAGACAACTTCGAAGCCGAGCGCGAGATTGGCGATGACATCCATCGATCAGTACCCGAGGAGCCAGGGGGCGAGCGGAATCGGCAGGCCCAGAGCATATTTGAACAGGGCGGCGCACAGCGCCGTCATCACGGCGCCGAAGATCAGCACCTCCTTCCAGCGCGTCTCGGGCGAGGCGAAGGCGGAGACGATCGCCACCAGCGGCCCGGCCACGATGAGCCCGATGGGCGGCAGCGTGAACCCGCCCGGCAGGGTGCTGCCACGGATGGTCAGGGCGAAGAGGCAGGCGCCAAGCAGCACGAAGAACAGCCCGCGCACGGTCCAGCGATCAAGGCTCGGACCTTGCGTGCGCAGCGAGCCGAGCGTCAGCAGGAGCCCAAGGCCCGCCACGATCAGCCCGAGCGAGCGGGGCAGCATCCCGGGGCCCATGGCGCGCAACGTGCCCATTGAAAGATTGGAAGAGGCCCAGAAGGCCCCAAGTCCCAGCACGATCAGAAACAGGCCGCCCGCAAAATCCTGCGGAGCAGCGATTCGCACCTTGCCCATACGTCGTTCACCCGTCCCTGGATTGTGCTGTTGTTTTCCGTCGAATAAGCAAGTTTGACGACCTTTGTCCATGGCGCAGGGCTGCAAGGGTCCGTCTTCCGGGGGAAAGGCCAGAATGCGTACCGATACGCCGTCATTGCGAGCGCAGCGAAGCAATCCATACTGCGGCGCAGAAAAGACGGCGGCGTACAAAGGGCTGCGGCGTACAAAGGGCTGGATTGCTTCGCTGCGCTCGCAATGACGATGTGACTCACCCCGCACCTGCCGGCTCACCCGTCTGCCCGCGCACGCGCAGCCAGTGCATCAGCAGCGCCGCGCCCAGAGCCGTGCCGCCGGTGAGCGCATAGGTCGGGCTCGCCGTCAGGAGCAGGAAGCCGCCGCCTCGATCCACGGGCTGCTCAGGCGCACGCTGGAAGCCGGATCGCGCGAGATCGTCACCGTTGCGGCTCAGGACGAGTTCGTGAGCCCCTCGCGCCAGTTTGCGGTGGAGACGGTGTAGCGTACCGATACGCCGTCATTGCGAGCGCAGCGAAGCAATCCAGGCTGCGGCGCAGAAAAGACGGCGGCGCACAAAGGGCTACGGCGCACAAAGGGCTGGATTGCTTCGCTGCGCTCGCAATGACGATGTGACTCACCCCGCACCTGCTGGCACTGGTTCTTCCTGATCCGGGCTGCGCCCTTCACGGAACGCCTGATCGGCGCGGACACGGATGGCTACTGGCTGCAAAAGTGCGGCTCCGGCTCGGCCGGGCTCGGCATCGCCAACCCGGTGGGCCAGATAGGGTCGGGCGCCATGATGCTCGAGCGCCTCGACGAGCGCGAGGCGGCGCTGCAATAAGGGCCAGCCCGTCTTGACGGTCAGGTCGTTTCAGCAGGATAAGCCTTAATCGCACCTGCCTAGCGTAAAATCGACGAAAGCGCGTCTCCGTCATGGATATCACCTCTGGCCAGTTCTGGCTCTCGGTCCTCCAGATCGTCTGGATCGACCTTCTCCTGTCGGGCGACAATGCGGTCGTGATCGCGCTGGCCTGCCGCTCTCTGCCCGAGAAGCAGCGCAAGCTTGGCATCTGGCTCGGCGCTGGTGCCGCCATCGCGCTGCGCATCATCTTCGCGCTGATCGTGTCCTACCTGATGGGGCTGCCCTTCCTGAAGGTGATCGGCGGCCTGCTCCTGTTCTGGATCGCGGTGAAGCTCGTCGTCGGCGAGGAGGAGGGGCACGAGAGCATCGAAAGCTCCGACAATCTCTGGCGCGCCGTCCGCACCATCGCCATCGCCGACGCCGTGATGAGCCTCGACAACGTCATCGCCATCGCGGCGGCCTCGCGCGGCCACCCGGAGCTGTTCATCTTCGGGCTGCTGCTGTCGATCCCGCTCATCATCTACGGCTCGCAGGTGATCCTCGGCCTGCTCACCCGTTTCCCGATCCTGATCTGGATGGGCGCCGCGCTGCTGGGCTGGATCGCGGGCGAAATGATCCTGAGCGACGTCGCCGTGCTCAACTGGCTCAAGACCGCCATGCCGTCCTGGGTCGGCCCCGTGCCGCTCGATGTCAGCCCGACAGGGCTTGGGCCCACGCCGCTGCCCCATTACGGCGCGGCTGTCCTCGGCGCGCTCATCGTGGCGGCGGCGGGCTATGTCATCAAGAGCAGGCGCGCCAGCGCCGCCTGATCCTGAACTGACGCACCCGCCCCGGCGGGTGCGTCACAGCGCGATCGCCAGCGCGTAGCGCCGTCCATCCCTCTCGATGAGGCGCGTGGTGATGGCAGGCGCAAGCCGGCCCGCCACCATCCAGCCGCCTTCTTGCGACGGCAGAACCGGGTTCAGATCCGTCTGCGGAAGGCCGGCGCCGGCCCATTTGCCGTGGGCCTCCTTGGCGGCCCACAGGCAGGCGAAGCCCGGCCAGAGCGCGTCCAGGCTCAAGCTGCCAAGCCAGGCCTGTTCATCCGGATGCAGCGCCGCGAGCGGGATGGAGCCTTCCCCCACCGCCTCGATGTCGGCGCCCACCGGCTGCATGGCGAGCGCTGTGAGCACGAGCCCGTCGCGCGTGGCGTGGCTGGCGTGAAGCCCTTGTGCCGAAGGCGCGCGAACCAGCAGCCGTCCGGCTGGCTCGTGGTCCAGCGTCACGGCGTCAACCGCCACACCGGCCTGGGCCGCGATCACGGCGCGGCTGATGGCATGGCGCAACGCGCTGCGCTCCAGCCGCGTGCGCGGCTTCTCGCCGGTCGCGATCAGCCAGGCGGCGGGCAGGGCGTCGGCGCGGCGGATCGTCTCGAACCAGAGCATGGGCCACGATGGGCCGCAGGCCTGCGCCGCGTCAATGTGCGCGCGGTGGCTGGCCGGGCAAGGCGGCATGCTGTAGCCTTCAGGCCATGACGCTGCCGAACCGGGTCACCCCCTTCATGAGCCTCGAGGCGGCGCCCGCGCGCGGCTTGCTGATGGGCAATCGCGGCGGGCGCTTCCATGATCCCGCCACGCGGGCGGTTCCGGGCCGCCCCTGGTGCAGCCGCCAGTGGATCTGCTGCGTGCTGTCGTTCAAGGGCCGCCAGCGCGCCGTCTGGGGCGCGGGCTACACCGAACTCTTCTTCTGCGACGAGGTGACAGCGCTGGCTTCGGGGCACCGGCCCTGCATGGAATGCCGCCGGGCCGACGCCATGGCTTTTCGCAGCGCGACCATGATCGGCGGGGCGTTCGACCATATGCCCTCCTGCCCCGACCTCGACCGTCGCCTCGACGCGGAACGGCGCATCGGCCGCGCCCATCGCCGCCATGCGCGCGCCTGCGCCGGCCTGCCCGACGGGGCCATGCTCGGGCGTGGCGGGCAGGCCTTCGCGGTGAAGGCCGGCCGGCTGCTGCTGTGGTCGCAAGCCGGTTATGCGCGGGCGAGCCTGCCGTTGCCGGATGGCGAGGCGGAGGTCCTGACCCCGCCGGTGACGCTGGCCGCCCTCGCCGCAGGCTATCGGCCGCTCTGGCACCCCAGCGCGGCTCTGGCCGATGTCACGCCGGCTCGCGATCGCGCTCCGCCATCATCGCCTTGAAGGCCGGCCGCGCATGGCAGGCCGTCAGCCAGGCGTCGACATGCGGCGCGGCGGCGAACAACTCGGGCGCAGGCCTCGCATAGCGCATCACCTCGGCGAGATTGATGTCGGCCACGGTAAAGCGACCGCCGACCACGAAACCGGTGGCCGACAGCGCCTTGTCCAGCACGGCGAAGGGCTTGCGCAGCGCGGCCACTGCGGTGTCGGCCCTGGCGGCGTCGCGCTCCTCAGGCGGCTTCGCCATGCGGTTGTAGAGAATCTCGATCGTGTGCGGCTCGGCCGATGTCGCGGCCCAGAGCGTCCACATCGTCATCAGCCCGTCCTCGGCGATGTCCTTTGGCGCGAGCGGGCCGCCATGCTTCCTGGCGAGGTAGAGGTTGATCGCCAGCGATTCGGTCAGCACCAGCCCGTCATCGACGATGCAGGGGATCTGCCCGTTGGGATTGATGGCGAGGAAGTCCGCGCTCGCGGTGTGGGGGCCGGGGTGGCCTGCTCCGCCGCCGGGCAGGCGATAGGCCTGGATCACGGGCACCTGCTCGAAGGCCAGGCCCATCTCCTTGGCCAGCCAGATGTTGCGCGAGGCGCGCGAGCGGTGGACGCCGTAAAGGGTGAAGGTCATTGCGCTGGTTCCTCGTGAGCGAAAGGGCTCCCAAGCTATAGCCCCGCCTCAACCGGCGGGCCATGGCCCTGGCGCACGAGACCCATGAACGAATGCCATGAACGAATGCCTCGAACGCAATCCAAGAACGCAATCCAAGAACGAATGCCAACGCTGGGGTCCGCCAGTGGCGGCCCTCAGCGCGCGCAGGAGCGCTCTTGCCTCGAACGCCGCGCTGCTCAACTCACTTGCCGCAGGGTCTCGCGGGCGATGACCAGGCGCTGCACTTCCGAAGTCCCTTCATAGATCCGTGTGATGCGCGCATCCCGCGCAAGGCGCTCGACCGGATAGTCGCGGCAGTAGCCCGCGCCGCCATGGATCTGGATGGCGGTGTCGGTGGCGCGGTGCGCCGCCTCCGATGCGAAGAGCTTGGCCATGGAGGCTTCCTTGGCGAAGGGCTCGCCGCGGTCCTTCTTCGCCGCCGCATCCATGATGAGCAGTCGCGAGGCGGCGAGATCGACCTCGCGGTCGGCGATCATCCATTGCAGGCCCTGGAAATCGGCGATGGCGCTGCCGAACTGCTTGCGCTCCCTGGCGTAGCTCTTGGCCGCGTCCATGGCCGCGCGCGCGATGCCGAGCGAGAGCGCCGCGACGCCGATGCGCCCGCCCGCCAATTCGCCCACCGCGATGCGAAAACCATCATTCTCCCGCCCCATCAGGCAGGAGGCCGGCACGCGGCAGCCGTCGAAATGCACGATGTTGGTCGCCGAGCCGTGCTGGCCCATCTTGTGCTCCGCCTTGCCGATCGCGAGGCCCGGCGTGCCGGCCGGCACGAGAAAGACCGAGATGCCCTTGCCCTTCGGCGCGTCGGGGTCAGTCACCGCCCAGACCACGAAGACGCCGGCATATTCGGCGCTGGTGATGTAGATCTTGGCGCCGTCGAGCACATAGCTGTCGCCATCCTTGCGTGCCCGCATCCTCATGCCGGCCGGGTCGGAGCCGGCGCCGCTTTCGGTCAGGCAGAAGGCCCCGGCCGGATAGGTGCCGTCCGCCAGCTTCGGCAGATGCTCGGCTCGCTGCGCCTCGGTGCCGCAAGCCTGGATGACCTCGCCCACCATGTTTGTCACAGAGACGGTGACAGCGGTGGAGGCGCAGGCATAGGCGAGTTCCTCGATCGCCAGCGCGAAGGCGGCCGTGCCCGCTTCCGTGCCGCCATGCGCCGCCTTGACGTTCAGCGTCATGAAGCCGTTCTGCGCCAGCAGCGCGAGGTTTGCGAGCAGGTCGGCACGGCCCTCGCCACGGTCCAGCGTCTCGGCGAAGGGCGCCAGCCGGTCCGCCGCCAGCTTGCGCGCCGCGTCGCGGATCATGATTTCTTCGTCAGTCAGGGCAAAGTGCATGTCGAGCCTCGTTGGGCGGCATTTTGGACGGCCGAGGGGCATGGGGCAATGCGCATCGCGCCGCATCGCAATTTTGTTCCATGCACGGCGCAGCGCCAGGGTATGTCTCCCGCAGCTTGACGAAAGGTCATTGATTATAAAAACTCAGCACCAATCACAGCTTTAGACGCCTTTGCATGACAAAAACGTCAACTGGCTCCAAGTCACATCCTGAAAGCGGGTCTATCGGCCTATGGTCCTGTACAACTCGTTCACGAGATTCAATCCCGGACGCTACGGCAACAAGTCGCTGGCGGAAGCTGCGGCTCTGACGTGCATCCTGGTCCTGGCGGCAATCCTCCGGTTTGTCGGGCTCGGCGATCTCGCGCTCTGGACCGACGAGGCGCTGACGATCGTCCTGGCGAAATGGTCGGTCGGCGAGATGCTGCGCTACCCAACCGATCCGACGCCTTTTCTGTATTACTGGCTGCATGGCCTGCTGTTCTCGCCGCTCGATTCGGCCGCCCGGATGCGCAGCCTCTCGGTCGGGGCAGGGGTGCTGTCCGTCGCGCTGATCTATGTCCTCGCGCGGCTGAGCTTCAATCGACGGATCGCGCTGTTCGCGGCTGCCTTGCTGGCGGTGTCGGGCTCCCACATCGCCTTCAGCCAGGAGGCGCGGCAATACAGCTTGCTCTTCTCGCTGACGCTTCTGAGCAGCATCGGCCTTGTGCTGTACGCGCGCTCGCTCGATGATGCCGCCGAAACTGAAGCGGGAAGGGCGTGGGCGAGGCGGCTGGGGCTTTCGCTGTTCTGCCTCGGCAATGTGCTGAGCTGGTATTCCCACGCGACCGCCGCCATCTGGATCGCGCTGACCAGCATCATGCTTCTCGGCGCGGCGCTCGCCGCCCCCGATCGGAAGGCTCGCCTGACGGAGGTGGCGCTGGCCTACGGAATCATGGCCATCTGCGCCGTTCCGGGCCTTCTGTGGATCCTTGCCGGCTACCGCTATGGCCACGAACATGTCGAATGGCTGCAGCAGCCCGGGCCTGTCCAGTTCATGAGCCGCGTCGCCGAGATCTATCTGCCCAGGGGCTTCTGGAATCTCCCCTGGATCAGCGGGCCGGAGGAGCGTCTGGTGATCAAGTCCGTCGTCGCGGCCGCCGGGGGGCTCGGCTTGATCGCTGCGGTGGTAAGGGCGCTGCCCGTGCTGAAGGCCAGGTTTCCGCGGCACAGATTGGCCTTGCTGCTGGTGTTGTCCTATCTGGCGGCGCCAGTCGTGATCTGGATCGTGGGCTTCGTCTCCCTTCCTGTCCTGCTGGCGCGGACCGTGCTGTACAGTCTGCCGGGCTTCATCCTTCTGCTGGCGATCCTGCTGCCGGCTGAGGGCAAATGGGCGCTTCGGGCGCCGCTCGCGATCCTCGGCATCTATCTCGCCTCGACGATCATCGAGATCCCGAGACGCGAGAAGGATGATTACCGGGGCGCGGCTGATCATCTGGCCGCCCATTTGCGGGCCGGCGACGTGATACTGGTCTGCCCGTCCTACGATTATCCGGGTCTGCGCCACGCCACGCAGGCGGTCATTCCCGCCCCTGTCCTGGCTGTGATGGGCGACGACAAGATCCTTCAGCTGGAGGCCGCTCTCGGCTCGGATTTGCGCTGGGACGAGAGCTTCCACCGCCTGGTTCTGGTGCCTGAGCTGGAAGCAAGGCTTGGCGCGCGGTTGGGAGAGGCTCCTGCGCCGTCCCTGCTGACGCCCGGCTCCGTCTGGCAGAGCCTTGCGCCCGGCGCGGCGGTCTGGCGCTTCGATGGGCGCTGCAAGGATTCCTGGTCTCGGGATGATGTCCGGACGCATGCCGACAGGGCGGTCAACGGGCTGACGCTTGATCCGCAGGGAGGCTGGCGCCAGGTCAGCTGGGTGGACGGAAAGCTCCGCCTGCAGATCAGCCGTTACGTCCGGGCGATGCCCTAGGAACCACCGGGAGGGGGGTCCGCTCGGCTCGCCAGAACGCGCTGGGGCAGGGAGGTCGGCTCCAGCAGCGCGCGCCATGCATCCTCGCACCGGCCAATCATGGGTCGATCATCGCGGTCGGCGCCTGTATTGAGTAAAGCGTCGTTCCCGCCCGGCTGAAGGATGACGACCCTCGTCCTTTTCGTGACGGTGCTGGGGAGTCGCGCAAGCATGCCGCCATGACTGTCGCCACCGTTGCAGGGCGCGACGGCTCTCAGCTTGCCAGAACGCGCTGCGGCGGGAAGGTGACCTCGACGAGCGTGCCTTCGTTCTTGGCGCTGGTGATCTGGATCGCGCCCTTGTTGGCTTCGACAAGCGCCTTGGTGATCGGCAGGCCCAGGCCGGTGCCGCCCGTGCCGGCGGAGCTGGCGCGGCGCGTGGAGGCGACCTGTCGGAAGGGCTCCATCGCCATGCCGAGTTCCTTCTCGGTCATGCCGATGCCGGTGTCGCGCACGCGCAGGATCACCTCGCCCCGGTCGCCCAGCGCGGTCGACAGGATGACCTGGCCGCCCGCATCGGTGAACTTCACCGCATTGGACAGGATGTTGATGACGATCTGAAGCAGGCTGCGCTCATCGGCCACCACCGAAGGCAGCTTGGGCTGCAGGCCCGTGCGCAGCACCACGCGCTGGCGGTTGGCCTCCGGCTGGAGCAGCCCGACGGCGGTCGAGGCGATGTCGTTGAGGTTCACCCCGGTGAAGGTGAGGTCCATCTTGCCGGCCTCGATCTTGGCGAGGTCGAGCAGATCGTTGATGAGGCTGATGAGATAGCCGCCCGACTGGTGGATGTCGCTGAGATATTCCTTGTAGCGCTCGTTCCCGATCGGGCCGAAGCGCTCCTCGCTCATCACCTCGGTGAAGCCCAGGATGGCGTTGAGCGGCGTGCGAATCTCGTGGCTGATTTTGGCGAGCACATCCGATTTCTGCGCGCTGGCCTGCTCGGCGCTGCGGCGAGCCTCCACAAGGTCGGCTTCGGCGCGCTTCCAGGCGGTGATGTCGCGCAGCACCACCGAGTACTTGCGCTCCGGATCGTCGGCGACGCGGCCCATGGTCATGTAGAGCGGGATGCGCCCGCCCTGCCGCACGCGGCCGGTGACCTCGCGCCCGTCGTTGAGCAGCGCCGCGACGCCGCCGCCCTTCAACCCCTCAAGATAGTCGAGCGCCGTGATGTGGCTTTCCGGCGCCAGCAGCAGCGTGAAGTTCTCGCCGGTGACCTCGCGCTGGTCATAGCCGAACAGCGCCTCCGCCGAGCGGTTGAGCGAAAGGATTCGCCCGCGCTCGTCCAGCGTCGCCACCCCGTCGGTGGCCGTGTCGAGGATCGCGGTCAGCTCGCGCTTTTCCGCCTGGGCGCGGGCGAATTCGAGCTTCAGCGCCTCAACCCGCTGCGCGTCGACATTGTCGAGCGCGCGGCGGAACGACATCAGCGTCGCCGCCTCGCCCTGCCAGGAGATGGCCGAGAGCCGCGCGTCGACCGGCTCGAACTCGCCGTCGCGCCGCAGCAGGGCCAGCATGCCGCCGCCCTCGGTTGGCGCGCCGCCACGGAACAGCCTTTGCTCGCCCACGGCAGCGAGGGCATCGAAATCGTCATGGTCGAGCAGGTCGAGCAGGGTGCGGTTGGCATAGATCATCCGCCCCCCCTGCATGACCAGCACGCCGATGGGCAGCTTGTCGAGCAGGCTTGCGAAGAGATCGTCCGGCGCTGGGGCGGGCGGCTCGGCGTCGAAGATGCGCCGTGCCTCGCGGTTCACCGCGTCAAGCCGCGCTGCCTCGAGGCGGGCCACTTCGAGCTTGGCGAGCTCGAGCCGAGCCGCATCGAGCCGTCCAGGGTCGTGCCTGTTCGTGTCGGCGTGCTCCTCCGGCTCCGGTTGGTCCGCCGCGCCGCGGAGGGCGGATGGCGTCGGCGAGGCGGCGAGAGCCGAGGCCGGCTCGTCCTCGCCATCGATCCGCGCGCCGAGCGCCTTGGCGATTTCCCGGAAGGCATTGCGCTCGGAACTCGTCAGCCGCGGGATCTGCACGTCGAGCGGCCTGATCCGGACCACATTGCTGGGGGGCGGCAGGGCGATGACGGGTGCGCTGACCTGAGAATCGGCCGGTGGAGCCGGCGGCAGCGCATCAGGCTGGTTGGCTGGCTCTTCATCCGCAATGGCGTCGGCTGCTCCAGGTTCGAGGCTGGCCGGCTCCGGTTCGGCAGCGATTTCGGCAGCGATCTCGGTCTCATCCGGCTGCTGCGCCCCGGACTCGCTTTCGTCCGCCGCCGCAGCGGCAACTTCCGGCGTGACAGCTGCAGATGCAACGACAGGTGCGACGGCGGATGCGTCAATCACCGGCGGGGCGGGCTCCGCCTCGGCCAGCGCCGGCGGGAAAGGCTCGGTCGCATCGGTCTGGACGATGCCGAAGCCGCGCCAGCCCAGCAGGCTGCGCGCGCTGTCCGTCACCGGCAGTCCCGACAGCGTGACCCGATAAGCCCGGTCGCTGCGATGGATGCGCCACAGGCTCTGCTTGCCGCTCCAGGTCCGGTCTGCTGACAAGGCGCGCCCGACCGCGCCGTCAGGGTCGTGCACCACATCGCCGCACAGCTCGCTCCAGTGCCGGCCCGTCATGGCATCGGCCAGTTCCTGCCCGAATATGGAGACAGCCTCAGGCGAAAATGAGCGGATCAGGCCATCTGGCGCCAGCTCCCAAAGAAAGCGCAGCTTGGCCGGCAAGGTCGCGGCCGGCGTCGCGGCAGGCCAGGCCGCCAGCCCGAGGGCGTTGGCAGCCGCCGCAGTCTCGGACGACTCCAGGACCGGCGTCTCCAGGACCGGCGTATCCAGGACCGGCGTATCCACGACCGGCGTCTCCAGGACGGGCTTATCCAGGACGGGCATGTTCGCGATTGGCGCCGCAGCCGCCTCAAGCTCCGCCACGCCCTGCGCGGCGACGAGCAGCGTCAAGTCTCCATCCGCGCCCATCAGGCGCCTGCAGGCGCAGGTCAGGATCACTGGACCAGCCGCAAGGGGCAGTTCAAGCCGCTCGAGGCGCACGCCGCCCAAGGGCGCGAGCCCGCCGGCGAGTCTGGCGAGCCGCGCGGCCGTCTGCGGCGCAAAGCCGCGCTTCGCCAGCGCGAGCCCGGCGGCGTTGCCGTTGACGGGGTTTGCGCCCAGCTTGTCGAGCAGCATCACAGCGGCATCCTGCCGGAGGAACGGCGCAAGGCCGGCGTCGCGCTCAAGGCGCGAAACCAGGTCCTTCCAGCATTCGTTTGGGGCAATGCTCAACGTGGGGCCGTCCACTTGCTTAATGAACCCTTAATATAACGGCGCCGGGGTCAGAATCCATTCATCAAATGGCCTTGGTCCCGCCTGCATGATGTGACGGTTAATGACGCTGCGTCCGCTGTCCGGCCTGCTGGTTCGCGGGTTTGCGCGGTCGTCTGCGGCGTCGGGGCCATGCCTTGATTTGTGCGTCGCAACATGATATTGCGCTGCACAATAAAAGGCATCGGAGAGGGCGGCCTTCCCTCGGCCCGTTCCCCATGCCCAACCCGAGGAAGGAAGCTGCCATGGTTGCCAAGCCCCCCTACGACGTTCCCCCTGAAATGCGTGAGTTCGCCGAGAAGAGCGTTGACCAGGCACGCAAGGCTTTTGACGGCTTCATGGGCGCTGCCCATAAGGCGGTCGAAACGGTGAGCGGCTCGACCGAGTCCGCCCGCGCCAATGCCGAGCAGTCCGCCCAGAAGGCGATGGCCTATGCCGAGCAGAACGTGGCCGCCGCCTTTGACCTCGCTCAGAAGCTTGTCCGCGCCAAGGATCCGGCTGAGGTGCTGCAGCACCAGAACGAATTCGTGAAGGTGCAGATGGCTTCCTTCCAGCGCCAGATGAATGAGCTTGGCGCTGCCGTGCAGAAGGCAGCGAGCAACGCCACCAAGACGAAATGATCCACGCCGTCCCGGCCGGGACCTTCGGGTCCCGACCGGGACGGGTTACCCAACAGCCGCCAACCGGATGCAAAAGCCATGAACAAGCCCGCAAAGCCCGTCTCCCTCGCCCCCGTGAAGGCGCTTTCGACGCCTGCTCCGGTGGCCCAGCCCGCGCTCGCAAAAGTTGCCGAGACGCCCGTCGAGAAGCCTTTCGCCGCGCAGGCCGAGAGCGCGCAGCCGCAAGCGGTTGCAGCGCCCAGGGTTGAAGCGCCGAAGCCCGAGGCCGCGACGGTCGAGGCCACCAGGCCGGAAGTCCCGAAGGCTGAATCGCCCAGGCCCCAAGCTGACAGGCCGCAGGCTTACAAGCCCGCTGCTGGCATGCCCGAGGCTGGCAAGCTCGAAGAGAGGCCAGCTGCTGGCACCGTCGCCGCACCGGCCCCGCCCAGTGTCGTGGCCATCACGCCTGCCTCGGCTCCAGCGAAGCCGGCAGAAAAGGCCGCAGTCCAGATGCCTGCCCCCAGGGAAATTGTTGCCAGGCCTGCCGCTGCCAAGCCTGCCGCTGCCAAGTCCGGGCCTGCCAGGCCTGCCGCTGCCAAGTCTGCCGCTGCCAAGTCCGGGCCTGCCAAGTCTGCCGCTGCCAAGTCCGGGCCTGCCAAGCCTGCCGCTGCCAAGTCTGCCGCTGCCAAGTCCGGGCCTGCGCCCAAGGCGGCTGGCAAGATTGCTGACGCGGCGCCTGCCAATCCACTGTCGGCGTTAGGCTCCCTGTTCTCCATGCCCGGCCTTTCGCCCGGCTTCGTGCCGCCTGCTCTCGCGGCCACCGAGTTTCCAGTTCCCGCTTTCAGCGCGGACATGATGGCCGAGTTCGCCTCGCGCTGGCTTGATGCCGCCCGCACGCTCGGGACGGTCCAGGCACGGCTGCTCGATCATGGCGTGAGGCAACTCAAGGCCGGCATGGCCGAGTTCGAGGCCTGCGCCCGCTCGTCGCATCCGTCTGAATTGGTGGTGATCCAGGCCCGGGCGCTTCGCCGCAGCAGCGATGACCTCACCGACACGATCAAGGCCGTGTCGGACACTGCGCGCAAGGCTGCCGCGCCGCGCTGAGCGTCGCGGCCCGGATTTGAGGGGGGCTTCGGGTGGGCGCGTTCCTCACCGGGGCCGGCCTTGCTTTTCCGGCCGGCAAAGCCTAGACGTTCGCGCCGCGCAGGGGTATTGAGCCTCCCGACGTGCCGCCATAGCTCAGTTGGTTAGAGCGCTAGATTGTGGATCTAGAGGTCCCCCGTTCAAGCCGGGGTGGCGGTACCATTCTTCCCGTCCGGCCTGGCTCGGCACAGCGCGGTGGCGCCGCGCCTGGCGCTCAACCGGCGGCTTTTCCGCCCTTGCGCCGCCGCATCTCGACCCCATATCATCGTTGCGGCCAGATCAACGGGCCGTCGCTTGCGCCGCATGAGGCGGGCTTGCGGATTTTCACGAAGTGCCTAGCAGGGCTTCGATCGATGACACGATTTCCTTCGCTGTCGCACCCGTTCATGCTTGGGTTCGACGATATCGAGCGAGCGCTCGACCGGGTCGCCAAGGCGACCAATGACGGCTATCCGCCCTACAATATCGAGCGCGTCAGCCGCACCGAAACAGAACCGGAGAGGCTCCGCATCACGCTCGCGGTGGCAGGCTTCACCCGCGAGCAGCTCGAGATCACGCTCGAGGAGAACCAGCTCCTGATCCGGGGCCGCCAGGTCGAGGACAAGAGCCGGGCCTATCTCCACCGCGGGATCGCCGCTCGCCAGTTCCAGCGCACCTTCCTCCTCGCCGATGGCATGGAGGTGCTGGGCGCGGACCTGTCCAACGGCCTCCTCGCGGTCGATCTCGCACGGCCGGAGCCCGAGCGCATCGTGCGCCGGATCGACATTCTCGCCCGCGACTGACCCTTTCGGCATACGGCGCCGGATTTGCCTGCCAGGCCGCAGGCGGTGCCGGCGTGGACCTTTTCGCGCAGCCGCGCAGTTTCACCCATGGCCTCGCTGTGCAGGAGGATGCGATGAGAAGCACTGACAAGCGCAAGACTGACAAGCGCAAGACGGTCCCCCGTGACCAACTGTTCTCCCTCGCCGACCTCGCCGCGCTTGGCACGGGGCAGGTCGCCTATGTCCGGCCCATGCGCTCCGAGGAGGTGCGCAAGCTGGTGCCCCAGGCGCGCGACATCCCCGGCGGGCTGGACCTCTTCGCCCTGCTGGACGCGGACGGCACGCCGATCATGATCGCGGACTCGCGCGATGAATTGACGGCGAACGCCATCGAGAACGAGCTTACCACGGTGTCAGTGCACTGAAGGCCTGATGAGCCGAACCTGCTGGCGCGGGCTGTGGCCTGCGCCGGTTTCCGTTCACGCCTCCGGGGCGCCCGTCATCGCCGCCACGGCCCGGATCAGCAAGGCTATGTCGCTGTCGCGCGACAGCCTGTGGTCGCCATCCTTCACCAGCGTCAACGTCACGTCATCGGCGGGCAGGTGTTCGACAAGCGTCATGGCATGCTGCCACGGCACGTCGGGGTCCTGCATGCCCTGCAGGATCGCGATGGGACAGCCCGGCTCGATCGGCTTGCCCAGCATCAGATGGTTGCGGCCATCCTCGATCAGCGCCCGCGTGATCGGGTAGGGCTCGGGCGCATAGGCCGACGCGCGCAGCCAGCGGCCCTGGCTCATGATCTCCTCGCGGATCGCCGGGCCGAACTGCGCCCACATCAGCGCTTCGGTGAAGTCGACGGCCGGCGCGATCAGCACCAGCCCGCCCGGAGACCGACCCTTCGCCCTGAGCGCCCGCGCCGCCAGCAACGCGAGCCACCCGCCCATGGACGAGCCCACGAGGATGGGCTTCTCGCCGCCAGCATGGGCGATCATGGCGAGGACATCCGCCAGCCAGACCGCGATCGTGGCTTCATCGAAGGACCCGCCGCTCTCGCCATGACCGGTATAGTCGAAGCGCAGCAGCGCGCGGCCCTCCTGCGCGGCCCAGTTCGCCAGCGCCTCCGCTTTCGTGGCGCGCATGTCCGAACGGAAGCCGCCGAGCCAGATCACGGCAGGCCCGGCGCCCTGCTGCGCCAGATAGGCGAGCTCGCGGCGGCCCGGCGCGTCATGCCGTGTCAAAAACTGTGGGTGCGGGCGCATGAGCATGGCATCTCCCTGTCATGGTGCTTGGACCTGATGCCGTGATTCGTGCCAGGATGCCGCGACAATGTCGCGGCCAGCCTTTGGAGACCCGGTCTCGGCAGCGGCCTTATGTGGTGATGCCCAAGCCTTTTGATGTCCAGCTCATTGATCCCCAGGCCTCCTGATGCTCCAGACCTTGCGATGCTGCCGACCCTGCGCGCTGGCGGGCAGGACGCCGTGAGCGCCCGCGGCGCTCATGCCCTTGCCGGGCGCACCATCCTGCAGATCGTGCCCGAGCTGCAGGCCGGCGGGGCCGAGCGCACCACCGTGGACATCGCCGAGGCGCTGGCCTCGCTGGGCGCTCGCTCGCTGGTCGCCACAGCGGGCGGCCGGCTCGTGGCTGAGCTTCAGGCCAAGGGCGGCGTCTGGCTGCCCTTTCCGGCGGCCGAGAAGAACCCGTTCAAGATGCTGCGGAACATCAGGGTCCTGTCACGGCTGTGCGCGGCGGAGAAGGTCGATCTCGTGCATGCGCGCTCCCGCGCCCCCGCCTGGGTGGCGCTGGCTGCGACGCGGGCGATGAAGCTGCCTTTCGTGACCACCTATCACGGCTCCTATTCAGGCAGCTCGGCCATCAAGGTGCTCTACAATTCGGTGATGGCGCGGGGCGATGTGGTGATCGCAAACTCCCATTACACCGCCGGCCTGATCGCGTCGATGCATCCCTTCGCCAAGCATCGCACGCGCGTCATCCACCGCGGCACGGATTTCTCGTCCTACAGGCCAGACGCGGTCGAGCCCGAACGAATCAGCGCGCTGCGCAGGGCCTGGGGCGTGGAGCCGGACCAGCGGATCATCCTGCTGGCTGGCCGCCTCACAGGCTGGAAGGGCCAGCGCGTGCTGATCGAGGCCGCGCGGCTGATGAAGCAGTCCGGCGCCCTCGGCGATGCCGTTGTCGTGCTGGCCGGGGACGCGCAGGGCCGCAATGATTATGTGGCCGAGCTTGACGGGCTGATCGCGGCGGGCGGGCTGGAGCGCGTCGTGCGCCGCGTCGGGCACTGCGCCGACATGCCGGCGGCTTTCCTCGCAAGCGCCGTGGTGGCGGCTCCCTCGACCGAGCCCGAGGCCTTCGGCCGCGTCGCGGTCGAGGCGCAGGCCATGGGCGCTCCGGTCGTGGTGTCCGACCTCGGCGCCGTGCCCGAGACGGTCCTGGCTCCGCCGCAATGCACGGCGCAGGAGCGCACGGGCTGGCGCGTGCCCGCAGGCGACGCCTCCGCGCTGGCGCGGGCGCTCGAGGAGGCACTGGCCTTGAGGCCGAGCGCGCGCGATGCACTGGCGCGGCGCGCCCGCAGCCATGTCGAAGCCAGATTTTCGCTGCAACACATGGTGGGCGAGACCCTCGACGTCTACAGCGCCCTGCTTGGCGGCTGAATCTGGCCCTCATGGGCCACGCAGGCGTTGAAACTCGATGTTCATTGTGCAAAATGTGGTCGGCCAGCGCGCAAGGCGCGATCACGCAGGAGAGACTCCCATTCGCAGACCGTTTCGTGCCCTTCCCGTGCCCCAGAAGGACGGCCCCCGGATCAATCGCGACATCCGCATCCGCGAGGTGCAACTGATCGATCAGAATGGCGAGAACAAGGGCGTCGTGCTGTCCGCCGATGCGCTGAAGATGGCGGAGGATGCGGGCCTCGATCTCGTCGAGATTGCGCCCAATTCTGTGCCGCCCGTCTGCAAGATCCTTGATTACGGCCGCTTTCGCTTCGCCGAGCAGAAGAAGGCCGCCGAAGCGCGCAAGAACCAGAAGATCATCGAGATCAAGGAGCTCAAGCTTCGCCCCGGCATCGACAAGCACGATTACGAGGTCAAGATGCGCTCCCTCAAGGGGTTCATCGAGGAAGGCGACAAGGTCAAGATCACCTTGCGCTTCCGCGGCCGCGAGATGGCGCACCAGCATCTCGGCATGGAAGTGCTCAATCGCGTCAAGGCCGAGACCGCGTCCTTCGTGAAGGTCGAGTCGGAGCCTTCCATGGAAGGCCGCCAGGTGGTGATGGTGTTGGCCCCGAAGTGAGGCCTGCGCCGCACGCTTGAGGCAAGCCCGGCTCCAGGCCGGGCTTTTTCGTTTCCGGATGCCTTGTTTTTTGGCTTCTGGTGCTGGTCAACAGGCGAGGGCGGCACGACAATCGCTTGCATGTGCGCGGCCATTCCCGCGCCCGCCTTGATGAGACCGCCATGATGACCTACGTCGCGACCCCGATGCCGCCGATGGACCCCACGGTGGACACGTCCAGCAATCATTACTGGACCTACCACGACCTGCCGACGCTGCTGGCCTGCAAGCGGCCCGTCACCGCCTCGAAGGACGAGGATCTCTTCATCGCCGTCCATCAGGTCTGCGAGATCGCCTTCCACCAGATGATTCTGGACCTTGAGCGCACGCTTGAGGGTCTGAAGCAGGGTGTCGATGTGCCCGGCGGGCGCATCGGCGATCTCTCCGAGCCTGCCTATTTCCTGAAGCGCGTGGTGCAGCTGTGGCGCACCGTCAACGCCACCATGCCCATCCTGGCCGGCATGCGCGGCTTCGCCGAGTTCCGCACCGCGCTGGGACCCACCTCCGGCTTCCAGTCCTGGCAGTTCCGCCGCATCGAGATCATGAGCGGAGTCGCTCGCCGCTACTGGCAGGGCGGAACTGCGGACGAGACCGGTAAGGTCCATGTCGCGGAGAGCGAGTTCGACCGGCATTTCGGCGCCGAGGTGCAGCAATGGTTCGAGCGCCACCGCAGCCATTCCCTGCGCCATTATGCCGATGAGCTTGTCGCGATCGCGAAGACCGCAGGCGCCCAAGATCCTGCGGCCTGGCTCGACGAACATCCCGTGGCCGGGCCGCTCACACGCCTGATGGCCGTGTTCGACCGCGCGCAGCTCGTGTTCCACCGCTCGCATCTCCAGCTTGCGGCGGTGCAGCTCGCCCGCGTCGGCGTCGAGGTCGGCACGGGCGGCACCTCCTTCAAGGATTATCTCGCCCGTTACGAGGCGGAACTGGCCCCGCTCTTTCCGATGCTCCGCGCGCGGCCTGAGATCGAGGAGATTTGACCGGCCATTGACGCCGGCCGCTGCGCCGGGTCACGAATGGCCCATCCAAAAGGTGCCAACTGCGCTATGAGACATGGCGACTCAGACCGGGACTCCCTTCATGAATCTGCTGATCGCGCTTTCCGGCCTTGCCTCCGCCGCCGGCCTTTCCGGCGCACTGTGGGGCGGCTGGTTCGCAGACGTGCCGCTCTATGTGGCGGTGGCCGGGGTGCTCATGACCGGCGCGCTGGTGCTCAGCCGCGGGGTAGGGCCGTTCCTGCGCTTCTTCATCGCGTTCTATGCGATGGGCTATGTGGCGCTGATCGCCATGCTGGCCCTGCAGGGCCAGTTCCCCGCCTCCTGGCGCCCCTTCGTGCCGCCGCCGCTGACGGCCTTCACCGCCGCCGCCTTCGCGCTGCTGGCGTTCGTCATGAGCCGCGTGCCGGTCATGCGCCAGATCACCGAGATCACCGACAAGTATTTCTCCACCGACGAGCGCGCCACCTATGAGCTGATTCCGGGCCGGCCCTTCACCTTCCCCGTGCGCTGGATGGCGATGGCGCTTCTGGCCATCATCATCCTGATCAATCTGGGCCAGGTCTGGGTGTCGGTCAGCCTTTCCTTCTTCAACCGCGACTGGTTCGACGCCATCCAGGCCAAGAATGCGGGCGAGTTCTGGCGTCTGTTGTGGAAGGTGTGGCTGCCGCTGGTGGGCGTTCTGATCGCCTCGAACTTCATCGAATTTCTCATCGTCTCGGCCTTCAAGATCCGCTGGCGCTCCTGGCTCACGGAGAAGCTGTTCGGCCGGTGGCTGGAGGATGGCACGCATTACCGGCTCCAGTTCGGCGATGCCCGCGTCGACAACCCCGACCAGCGCATTTCCGAAGACATCCGCAAATACATCGAGACGACCTATTCGCTCACCATCTCGATGATCCAGCAGATCTCGGGGCTGGTGTCCTTTTCGGTCATTCTCTGGGGCCTGTCCGCCAACCTCACCTTGCCCGGCCTTGATGCCAAGGTGCCGGGCCTGCTGTTCTGGATCGCGTTGGCCTATGCCGCCATCGGCACGCTCATCACGCACATGATCGGCAAGCGGCTTATCCGGCTCAACTTCCAGCAGGAGGTCTATGAGGCGGATTTCCGCTTTGGCCTGGCGCGGCTGCGCGAATATGGCGAGCCCATCGCGCTGCTGGCTGGCGAACGGGCCGAGACGCGGCGTCTGGGCCGCCAGTTCGGCGAGGTGATCCGCAACTTCTTCGGCATCGTGCGGGTGCAGAAATGGCTGTCCGCCTTCATCCAGCTTTATGGCTCGTCCAATTCCATCGTGCCCATCGTCATCACCGCGCCCTTCTTCTTTGCCGGGCAAATCACGCTGGGCGTGCTCACCCAGACCAGCCAGGCCTTCGCGCGGGTGGATGCCGCCCTGTCCTTCTTCATCGACCGCTATTCCGTGCTGGCCGACTTCAAGGCAGTGGTGGATCGCCTTTCCAGCTTCGATGCCTCCTTGCTCAAGGCGGAGACGATCAAGGCCGAGAGCCGCATCGCGCTGTCTTCTTCGCCGGATGACCGGCTCCATGTCTCGGGGCTCACCTTGAGCCTGCCCAATGGCCAGCCCATCGTGAAGGTGGGCGAACTGAGCATGCGCCAGGGCGAGCGCACCTTGCTGGTCGGGCCGTCAGGCTCGGGCAAATCGACCCTGTTCCGGGCCGTGGCCGGCATCTGGCCTTTCGGCGAGGGCGTGATCGCGGCCCCGGGGGGCAAGTCCGTGATGCTGCTGCCGCAGCGTCCCTATCTGCCGCTCGGCTCCTTGCGCGATGCGGTCAGCTATCCGGGCGTGGCGGGCGCCTATTCGGACGAGGCGATCATCGCTGCGCTGGAGGTGGCGCGCCTGCCGCACCTCACCGGCCGGCTGAACGAGGAGGCCTTCTGGGTGCAGGTGCTTTCGCTCGGCGAGCAGCAGCGCCTCGCCATCGCCCGCGCGCTTCTGTCGCGGCCGGACTGGCTGTTCCTCGATGAAGCCACGGCTGCGCTCGACGAGCCGCTGGAGGCGGCGATCTATGGCGTGCTGCTTGAGCACCTGTCGGGCACGACCATCGTCTCGATCGGGCACCGCTCGACGCTGAGGGCCATGCATGACCGCATCATAGCGATGAAGCCCGTGGGTGATTCGGAACGGCTCTTCACGCCGACTGACTTCGCGGCCGGGAAGGCTGGCTGACGAAACCGCCCGGGCGGCGGGGCTCGCCCGCCGCGCCCCGTCCTCAGAGCGCGCGCTCGAAACGCAGTTCGCCGCCCACGCCCTGCAGCACGAGCTGGCCATTGACGATGTCCCATTTGCGTGCCCCGCGCAGCGACACAAGGAAGCTGCGCTCTGCCGCCATGGCCGGGGCAGGGCAGGCGCGCCGCGTCACGGCCACCGGCCCCACGGCGAAGCCCTGGTCGCGAAGCGGATAGGCCGCGGCCGAGAAGGTGTTGCAGCCCGCGAAGCCCTTGGCGCGCAGCTGGTCGTCGATGACCAGCGTGGGGCGCTCGCCATCGAGCGGGCGCCCGTTGAGGCTGATCGCCGACCACGAGGCGCCCAGAGGGAACTGCTTCTCGGTGCGCGGCTGCGGCACGGGGTTGGTGTCCGAATAGCGCGGATCGGGCCGGGTCTGGGCCAGCGCGCCCGCCGCGACAAGGCCAGCTGCGGCGACCATGCCCACAAGGGCGATACGTCTGGAAGAAAGCAGTCTGCGCGACATCGAAACAACCCGATCAGGTGCGGCATGGCCGGCGGTCCATGCCCAAGGCCGAAAACTCAGGAAACCGGTTGCGGACCATAGAAAGCTGCGCCGCATAGTCAACTTCGCAAGCGCGCCCCAGCGCCCGGCCTCGGCCACTTCATCGCCACCGGTGCAAGCGAGGCTCATTGCACGACAGTCGGTTTCGCCCGCCTTTCCGGCGCAAGATTGCGAGGCGCGCTCAGGTTCCGGAAAAACTCGCCAGCTTCGCTGATCCGGCCTCGGGCAAACTACGTATGCCACCACGAAGCTCCTTTTGGACTTCCTTCCCCAAGGTCAGCCCACCCCTCCCCGGATGGGCTGTTTTCTGTGAGGCCACCTCTCCCCCGGGGTGGCCTCTTTTTTGGGCGCGTGCTGGCTCCAGCGCCAGAGCTTGCGGTTCATGCCTGGCCGATGCGGCCCAGCAGCCTTTCCAGCAGCGGGTTGTCCTGCCGGAAGACGTAATCGAGCGAGCGCACCGTCACGTCGCTGGCGCCCGCCTCCTGGAGCGCATCCGCCAGTGCGAAGACCGAGTCTGCCGGGCAATGCGCGGTCAGGATGCCGGCGCCGGCCCCGTTGGGCGCGCCGAATGGCAGTCTGGCCTGATGGCGGCCGATCAGATCCCAAAGCGCGGCTTCCTCCAGCTCGCCAGGCCGGGCGCGCACCTCGCTCATGCGGCGGCCTTCTTCCTCGGCTGCGATGCGCAACAGGATGGACCGGGCGGCGCGACGGGCGCGTGCGCCCCACGAAGCCTTCATCGAGGCGACGAGGTTAGCTTCCGAGGCCAGCATCACCCCGTCATCCAGCACCTTCAGCGCGTTCGCCGCCAGGGTGGACCCGGTTGTGGTGATGTCCACGATGATCTCGGCCGTGCCTGCGGCCGGCGCGCCTTCCGTGGCGCCGAGACTCTCGACGATCCGGTAATCGGTCACGCCATGCCCGGCGAAGAAGCGCCGGGTGAGGTTCACGTATTTCGTGGCGACACGCAGCTTGCGGCCATGGCGCAGGCGCATGTCCTCGGCGATGTCATCGAGATCGGCCATGGTCGCGACATCGATCCAGGCCTGCGGCACGGCCACCACCACATTGGCCGAGCCGAAGCCGAGCGGCGTGATCAGTTCCATCGTCCCCGCCACGTCGGCCACCTGCTCGCGCACCAGGTCCTCGCCCGTGATGCCCAGATGCGCTGTGCCGCTGGCCAGCTGCGCCACGATTTCCGATGCCGACAGGAACGCGACCTCGACATCCGCGAGCCCGGCGATGACGCCGCGATAGTTCCGCTCGCCCTTCTGCTGGGCGAAGGCGAGGCCTGCGCGGGCGAAGAAGGCCGAGGCGTTTTCCTGCAGCCGGCCCTTGGAGGGCACGGCCAGCACCAGCGGCGGATCAAGCGAAGGGCCGGCGGCGGCGCTGTCGGCGGAGGAATTCATGGCGCTCATGCGGGCCTCCCCACCAGCCGGCCGAGCCAGATCGAGGCGCCGACAGCCGGCGTCGGCTCCGCCGCGCCGAGCTTGCCGAGCAGGGTGTCGTAGCGTCCCCCGCCGGCGACCGGCTTCGGCGAGCCAGGGGAGGGGTCGTGCAGCTCGAAGATGAAGCTGGTATAGTAGTCGAGATTGCGCGCGAAGCTGGCGTCAAAGCGCATGGCGCCGATGTCAAGCCCACGGGCCGCGATGAAGCCGGTGCGGGCCTCGAGCGCGTCGAGCTCCGACGCCAGCCCGAGCCCGGCATCGGCCGCGAGCGCGCGCAGCGCGGCGGCGCAGCTGTCTGGATCGCCGGAGACGCCGAGCAGGCGCTCGATGATCCGCCGCGCCTCGGATGATACGCTCAGGTCGCGCTCGCTGGCTCTGGCCAGGAAGCGGCTGGCGATGTCACCGGCCGTCCGCCCGCCGACAGTCGAGATGCCCGCGATGGACAGCACGTTTTCCACGAAATCGCGCGCGGCCCTGGGGTCCTGGCCCTGTAGCGCGGCGAACAGGCCGGAATGCTGCGCGAAGGCTGAATCGGCCGGCGTCTCGAGGGTTGCCGCCGCCGCCACGCCCTCGCCAGCGCCAACCGCCCGCATCAGCCGGCGCTGGGCGCTGGCGGGTAGGTTGAGCGCGCCGAGCGCGGCCCTGAGCACGGCCACGTCGCCGAGGCGGATCTGCGGGCTGGCCAGCCCGGCCGCGGCTGCGGCCTCGCATGTCAGGGCCAGCACTTCGGCGTCGGCGGCTTCGGCATCGGTCCGGCCGATGGATTCGATTCCTGCCTGCAGGAACTCGCCGCTCTCGCCGCTGCGCATGCGGAAGACCGGTCCGAGATACGCATAGGCGCCGGCCTCGCCGGTGGCGGCGGAGGCGAGGTGCGCGCGGCACACGGGTATGGTGAATTCGGGCCTGAGGCACCATTCCCGGCCATCGCCGTCCTGGGTCATGAACATGCGCTTTCGCATGTCCTCGCCCGAGACATCGAGGAAGATATCGGCCGGCTGCAGGATGTCCGGCTCCGCGCGCTGATAGCCCGCGCGTCCGAACGTGCCGAGCAGCGCCACCGCCAGAGCCTGATCAGCCGCGCCGATCATCATGCATGCGTCCCCGAGAATGTCCCACCTGTCCGAGGGGCTCTCTAACAGCCCTTCTCGTGCGAGGCGACGGTTTTTGCCGCGCAGGGTGAACGGTTATGGCCGCAAGCGCCAGCGCGGCCGCCGCGCGTGTTGGCCCGGACCGTTTGCGTCCATGCCCCGCCCGCAGTATCGCTCGGCGAGATCGCGGCGTGCATGAAAGCTTGAGAAATCGCGCGCTCCGCAGTATCTCCGCAGCATCCGGACTGCCAGAGCGGCGTCGCGGCCTGTTTTCGCAGGCCCTGGCTGCGCCCGGTGCGGCCCGGTGCGGCCGGCCGGGCGAAAGAAGAGTGCTGATGGCGAAGGAGCCCGCTGAGGACCCGAAGGCAAAGCGGCTGGCCGCTGCGCTGCGCGAGAACCTCAGGCGCCGCAAGGCGCAGGCGAGGGGACGGGCCGCGGACCGGCCTGCCCCCGCTGACGGTCCTGCCGCGCCACGGGATGACGCCGACCGCGTTGAGTGACTTCGATCAGGCCCGCGCCCGTCGCGCCGTGCCGCATCCGATGAAAGAGCAAGATGGACCGCATTCGCATCGTGGGCGGCGCCCGCCTCAACGGCTCGATCCCGATCTCTGGGGCCAAGAACGCCGCCTTGCCTCTGATGATCGCCAGCCTGCTCACCGACGACACGCTCACGCTCGAGAACGTGCCGCGCCTGTCGGATGTCGCGAATCTCTCGCGCATCCTCTCCAATCACGGCGTTGACCGCACGGTTCCGGGCAAGCGCGTCGGCCAGACCGTCGAGACCGGCCAGACCCTGTCGCTCTGCGCCCGGACCATCGTCGACACCTGCGCGCCCTATGAGCTCGTCTCCACGATGCGCGCCTCGTTCTGGGTGGTCGCGCCGCTGGTGGCCCGCATGGGCGAGGCCCGCGTCTCGCTGCCCGGTGGCTGCGCCATCGGCACGCGGCCGGTCGATTTCCTGCTGATGGCGCTGGAGAAGCTCGGCGCGACCATCCGCATCGAGGCAGGTTACGCCATCGTCACCGCGCCCAAGGGGCTGCAGGGCGGCCGCATCCAGTTTCCGAAGGTCACCGTGGGCGGCACCCACACCGCGCTGATGGGCGCCGTCCTGGCCCGCGGCGCTTCCGTCATCGAGAATGCCGCGCGCGAGCCCGAGGTGGTCGACCTCGCCCAGTGCCTCATCAAGATGGGCGCGAAGATCGAGGGCATCGGCACCTCGACGCTGCATGTCGAGGGCGTGGCCCGCCTCAATGGCGCGCGCCATGCCGTGGTGCCCGACCGCATCGAGACAGGCACCTATGCCATGGCAGTGGCGATGACCGGCGGCGACGTGCTGCTGGAAGGCGCCCATGCCGGCGACCTTCAGGCCGCGCTCTCCGTGCTGGAGCAGGCCGGCGTCGATGTGGTGAACGAGCGCGCCGGGGTGCGCATCCGCCGCAATGGCCATGCGCTGATGCCGGTCGATGTCACGACCGAGCCCTTCCCTGGATTCCCCACAGATCTTCAGGCCCAGCTCATGGGTCTGATGAGCATGGCGAAGGGCACCTCGCGCATTCGCGAGACGATCTTCGAGAACCGCTTCATGCATGTGCAGGAACTGGCCCGGCTTGGCGCCAGGGTGCGTCTCGACGGCGACACCGCCTATGTGGACGGCGTCGAGAAGCTGACGGGCGCCCCGGTGATGGCGACTGACCTGCGCGCCTCGGTCTCGCTGGTCATCGGCGCGCTGGCGGCCGAAGGCGAGACGACGATCAACCGCGTCTATCATCTCGATCGCGGCTTCGAGGCGCTCGAGACAAAGCTCTCCCGTTGCGGCGCAACGGTGGAGCGGCTCAGCGGCTGATCAGGCCAGCGCTTCTTCCACGATCGCCCTGAGCGCCGCCCGGTCGCCCGCCTCGCGGCCGAAGGCGGCGCCGTGGCCAGAGAGGCTGTCCACCACCTTGACTGCCGCATGGGGAAACAGCCGCGCATGGTCCGCCGCATCCTGCGGATGGAAATAGATGTCCGTGGCGATCGGCGCGAAGACCACCGGCATCATTGCCCGCTTGGCAGCCGTGGCGAGACAGCCGCCGCAGCCTGGCGTTCCGGCGATGTCATGGCGCGCCCACATGCCAAGATGGCTCAGCAGATCGTTGGCGTCGCGGGCGTGATAGCGCGTGCGCCATTTGGCGAGGAAGCCCTCAAGGTCTTCAGCGGCCATGTCGGCATGGGCCTGATGGAGCCCTTCGGAGAAGTAGCGCGGCGAGAGCGCGAACGGCGCCCAGGCTTCCGACAGGCGCGACAGCCCTTCCATGGGCGGGCTGGCGTAGCGTCCGTCCGCGAAGGCCGGGTCGCTCTTCAGCGCCGAGGCCACGACGTTCAGGAACATCTGGCCATAAAGCGTCGTCCGCGCATTGCCGGCGATGCAGATCGCGGAGCCGACCCGCTCGGGATGGCTGACCGCCCACTGCACGGCCTGCTGGCCGCCCATGCTGGCCCCGATAACCGCCCGCACGCGCCCGATGCCGAGCGACGCGAGAAGCGCCGCCTGCAAGGCGACATTGTCGCGGATCGCCAGCGGCGGAAAATCGGCCCCTGCATGGGGCGCCGGCGTGTTGGAGGGCGAACTGGACCGGCCATTGCCCATCAGCTCGACATCAATGATCCAGCGCCGGCTCTCCGCCAGCGGCCCGTCATCGGCGCCCAGATAGCCAAGGCCAAGCGGGTTCGAGGCGAATGCGGTGCACAGCAGAACAGGCTCGCCATGGCCGATGCGGCCACGCTGGCGCCAGGCCAGCCTTGCCTCGGGCAAGACCGCGCCGCATTCAAGCGCGAAGTCGGCGATCATGAAGGTGTCGAAGGACGGTGCGGCTGGGACTTGCATGTCGCGTGTCGTGAAACGGGTTGAGGATCGGGCGCAGCCATCCTAACTAGCGCATCGATCCTTTTCCGACAGCTCAGACAGGCTCCCCCCATGCGCATCGCCCATTTGCCGGAACGCAGCGTGCTCAAGGTTTCGGGCGAGGACGCGCGCAAGCTGCTTGACGGGCTGTTCACCAATGATCTCGACCTCGTGACGCCTGAGCGTGCCGGCTATGGCGGGCTGCTCACGCCGCAGGGCAAGATCATCACCGATTTCCTCATCATCGAACTGCCCGATGAGGATGGCGGCGGCTTCGTGATCGATGTGCCCGCGGCGATGGCGCCTGATCTCGCGCGCCGGCTCACGATCTACAGGCTCCGCGCCAAGGTGGCGATCGAGGACATCTCCGAGCAGGCGACCGTGATCGCTTCCGCCGAAGGCGGGGCGCTGCCGGCGGATTGCGGCGTGGTGTTCACCGATCCGCGCTTCGCCGCCATGGGAGAGCGGGCCATCGTGGCGCGCGAGGACGCCGCGGATCTCGCGAACGCCTCCGCCGATGACTACCACGCCCACCGCATCAACCTCGGCATGCCCGATAGCGGCAAGGACTTCAGCCTGGGCGGCCATGCCAGCTTCCCGCATGAGGCGCTGTTCGACCAGCTGGGCGGGGTCTCCTTCACCAAGGGCTGCTATGTCGGCCAGGAGGTCGTCTCGCGCATGGAGCATCGCGGCACGGCACGCACCCGCATCGTGCCGGTGCGCTTCACCGGCGGCTTCCGCTCCGAATGGGGCGTCGACGTCACCGCCGGCGACCGCATCATCGGCTCGGTCGGCTCCACCGCCGGAGTGCGCGGCATCGCCACGCTGCGCCTCGACAAGGTGGCCGATGCGATGGCGGCCGGCATCCCCGTGCTGGCCGGCGGCCTCGACATCGCGATCGAGCCCGCGCCCTTCATCCGCTTTCCCTTGCCCGGCCAGCCCGGCTTCGGCGACGCCGGGGCGGGCGAGGGCGCGGCATGAACGGCGCGGCCCCACGCTCCGTCATCGAGCATCCCGACGGCCTTAGGCGCTGCCCCTGGCCCGGCACAGACCCGTTCTACGTGGCCTATCACGACACCGATTGGGGCGTGCCCGAACTGGATGACCGCGCCCTGTTCGAGAAGCTGATCCTCGACGGCTTCCAGGCTGGGTTGAGCTGGATCACCATCCTGCGCAAGCGCGAGAACTTCCGCGCCGCCTTCGACGGCTTCGATCCCGGCAAGATCGTGCATTACGGCCCCGGCAAGATCGAGGCGCTGATGCAGGATGCCGGCATCATCCGCAACCGCGCCAAGATCGAGGGCGCGATCCGCTCCGCGCGCATCTGGCTCGCCATGATGGAGCGAGGCTCCTTCAGCCGCCACCTCTGGGGCTTCGTGGATGGCCGGGCGGTGCAAGGCGCCTGGCGCTTCCACGATGAGGTGCCGACGCAGACGGCCGCCGCCGAGAAGCTGTCGAAAGATCTCAAGCGGCGCGGCTTCGCCTTTGTCGGGCCGACGATCGTTTATGCCTTCATGCAGGCGGTGGGCATGGTCAACGATCACCTCATCGATTGCTTCCGTCATGAGGAGTGCGCCGCGCTCGGCCGCGAGCTTCAATGGTGAAGACGCAGCTTTCACGCGCCTGGCAGCGCATGTTGTCGGGCCGCAGGCTGGACATCCTTGATCCCTCGCCGCTCGACGTGGAGATCGAGGACATCGCCCATGGACTCGCCCGCATGGCGCGCTGGAACGGGCAGACGCGCGGACCCTTCATCTTCTCGGTGGCCCAGCATTCGCTGCTGGTGGAGGCGATCAACGCCCATCTCGAACCTCGGATGGCGGGCCGCGAGCGGCTGATGGCGCTGCTCCATGATGCGCCCGAATATGTCATCGGCGACATCATCTCGCCCTTCAAGGCGGCGGTCGGCGAGAGCTACAAGAGCGTCGAGCATCGCCTGCTGGCGGCCATCCACATCCGCTTCGGCCTGCCGCCTGAAACCCCGGCCGGGCTCTACCGCAAGATCAAGCGGGCCGACCGCATCGCCGCCTTCCTGGAAGCCACGCTGCTGGCCGGCTTCTCCCGCGAGGAGGCGCTCCGGTTCTTCGGCCGCCCCGAGCCGCTGCCGCGGGAGGTGCTCGCGCTTGTCGAGCCAGTGGGCGCAGGCGACGCGCAGGCGCTCTTCCACGCCCGTTTCCTTGCCCTCACGGAGTGATGCGCGAGGCCGCCGGGCCTCTCAACGCCCTTCGCCGGCCTCGAACAGGGCCTTGAGCCCCTCGCGATAGGTCGGGAACCGGAACCGGTAGCCCAGCGCCGTCCTGAGCCGCTCATTCGAGACGCGGCGCGAGTCGAGATAGAAGGAGCGCGCCATTGGCGATAGCTCCGCCGTCTCGAACGGCTCCTCGGGAGGCGGGGCGATGCCCAGGAGCGCTGCGGCGTGGGCGACGACATCCTGCGGCGGAGCCGGCTCGTCATCGGCCACATTCCAGATCCGCCCCCGGTCCGGCCGTGCGAGCCCTGCAAGGCAGGCGCCGGCGATGTCCTCGACATGGATGCGGCTGAACAGCTGACCCGGCTTGACGATGCGCCGCGCCGTGCCGCCGCGCAGCCCGACAAGCTGGTTGCGGCCCGGCCCGTAGATGCCTGCCAGCCTGAAGATCTGCGTTGGCTTGCCTGCGGCCGCGCCCAGGTCGAGCCAGCCTTGCTCTGCCGCGATCCGGTTCAGCCCGCGCCGGCTGGCGGCCCTGAGGGCGGAGCCTTCATCGACCCAGGCGCCCTGATGGTCGCCATAGACCCCGACCGTGGAGAGATAGCCGATCCAGCGAAGCTGTCGCGCCGCGGCGATGGCCTCACTCAGGACCGCCAGCGCAGGGTCGCCCCCATCCTCGGCGGGAATCGAAACAAGCAGCGCCCCGGCCCTGTCGATCGCCGCCACAAGCGCGTTGTCGGCGGCGCCGCCATCGAAGGCATGGGCCTCGATGCCGCGCCGCCGCAGCGCCTCGGCCTTCTGCGGTGAACGCACGGTCGCCGCCACATGGCTGAACAGCGGCCCGCCCTGCCGCACGAACGCCTCGGCCGAATAGCCCAGCCCGAGCACCATCAGCCTCATCGAATCGTCTCCTGCATCGGGGCGCCGCCTTCGAGCGCGGCCTGCCACTCGGCCCGCACGTCGCTGTCGGCCTCCCGCGCCATCGCATCGGTGGCGAGGCGGCGCGCCTCATGGGGCGCAAGGCGGGCCAGCGCCCAGACCGCCATGCCGCGCACCAGAGGCGACGCATCGCCAAGGCCGTCCCGCGCGCAATCGGTCAGGTCAAGCCTGCCTGAATTGCCCAGCGCGATCATCACATTGCGCACGAACCGGTCTCGCCCGGTGCGCTTGATCGGCGTGCCCGCGAACAGCGCGCGGAAGGCGGCGTCGTCGAGCGCCGCCAGCTCCCGCAGCGGCCGGGTGAGCAGATCCGCCCGCAGCGCCAGCCGCGCCTCGCGCGAGGCTGCGGCGAACTTGTTCCAGGGGCACACGGCGAGGCAGTCATCGCAGCCGAAGACCCGGTTGCCGATGCCCTCGCGCAGCTCGCGGGCGATCGGGCCGGCATGCTCGATGGTGAGATAGGCGATGCAGCGCCGGGCATCGAGCACGTAAGGCTCGGGAAAGGCGTGGGTCGGGCAGATGTCGAGGCAGCGGCGGCAGGAGCCGCAATGGTCCGCCCCGGCCTCGTCAGCCGGCAGCTCCGCAGTGGTGAAGATCGCGCCCAGGAACAGCCACGAGCCGTGCTCGCGCGAGACGAGAACGCTGTGCTTGCCCTGCCAGCCGATGCCGGCCGCCTGGGCCAGCGCCTTCTCCATCACCGGCGCGGTGTCCACGAACACCTTGACGCCTGCATCGGCAGGCGCCAGCGCTCCGGCCACGGTCTTGAGCTTGCCCTTGATGATGTCGTGATAATCGCGCCGCGCGGCATAGACCGACAGCGCCGCGCGATCGCGCCTCTCCAGCGCCGCCAGCGGATCATGATCCGGCGCGTAGGACATGCCGAGCATGATGACGGAGCGCGCCTCCGGCCAGAGCTTCGCCGGATCGCCCCGCCAGTCCGCGCGGTCATGCATCCAGTCCATGCTGCCGTGGTGGCCTGCGTCGAGCCAGCGGGCCAGCCGCCCGGCAGCCTCCGGGATCGCATCGGGCCGGGTCACGCGCATCACCGCGAAGCCCTCGCGCTTCGCCCTCGCCAGAACGGCCTGCTTGAGCGCTGCGGGCGTCAGAAGTCGAGGTTCTCGTATGTGGCGGCCGGCGCCATGCCTGCCACGCGGTCGGACAGCAGGGCGCGGAAGCTCGGACGGGACTTCATCTTCGCATACCATCCGCGCGCGCCCTCGCTTTCATCCCATGCCACGTCGCCCAGATAGTCGACGCAGGACAGGTGCGCCGCCGCGGCCAGGTCGGCATAGCTCATCTGGTCCCCAGCCAGCCAGTTCCGGCGCGCCATCAGCCAGCCGATATAGTGCAGATGGTAGCGCACATTGCTCCGCGCCGCGCGGATCGACACCGTGTCGGGCGGCCCGCCGCCCTCTTCGTTGCGCATGAAGCGCTTGGAGATCTTTTCGAGGGTCAGCGGCCCTGAAACCTCGGCGTGGAACTTGTGGTTGAACCAATGGGTCAGCCGCCGCACCTCCACCCGCTCGGCCGGCGGATCGGGCAGCAGGCGCCGCTCGCCCAGCGCCAGCCCGCGGGTCTCGTCGAGATATTCGGCGATGATGTCCGCCTCGGGCACGACGAGCGTGCCTTCCTCGATGAGCACGGGCGTCGTGCCGGCCGGGTTCATCGCGAGGAATTCGGTGCGGCGCTCCCATATCTGTTCCGTGGTGAGTTCGGCCTCCATGCCCATTTCGGCCATGACGAGGCGGATGAACCGCGAATGGGGACAGAACGGGGCGTGGATCAGACGAGGCATGGGTCCGGGCGCTTAATGGGCGGTCTGGTCGTGTGGAGGAGCGCATCAGGCTGGCCTGACGGCGGCGATGTGCGGAGCGGCATGAAACCCTGTCCGGGTTAACACGGTGTTCATAAAGTCGGGGCGTGAACCATCCCGGGTTGTGCCCGCACGCATCGGCGGGCCGAGGCAGGGCTATAAAGGCGCGCAGGCTTGCCTACAATCCGAATCGATTGCACAGAATCGGGTCAAGGGGCGGGTTGCAAGGATTGGACATGGATTACCTGAAGGCGCTCCTTCTCGGCATTGTCGAGGGCCTCACCGAGTTCATCCCCGTCTCGAGCACGGGCCATCTGCTGCTGATCGACCATTTCCTCGGCATCGGGGACGATGATTTCGGCAAGACCTTCGCCGTCCTGATCCAGCTCGGCGCCATACTCGCCATCCTGTCCGTGTATTCCGGCCGGCTGTGGAAGGTGGCGGTGACCTTGCCGACGCGCGAGGATTCCCGCCGCTTCGTGGCGGGCGTCCTCCTTGCCTTCCTGCCTGCGGCGGTGATCGGCGCGCTGCTCCATGGCTTCATCAAGGGCGTGCTGTTCAACCCGTTCCTGGTCTGCTGCACCCTGATTGCGGGCGGGCTCATCCTGCTCGTCGTCGACGACCTCGAGCTTGAGGTGCGCCATGACGACGCCATGCGCTTTCCGACGATGATGTATCTCAAGATCGGGCTGATCCAGTGCCTCGCCATGGTGCCCGGCGTCTCGCGCTCGGGCTCCTCGATCGTGGGCGCCATGCTGCTCGGCGCCTCCAAGCGCGCGGCGGCGGAGTTCTCCTTCTTCCTCGCGATGCCGACCATGGCCGGCGCCTTCGCCTATGATCTTTACAAGAACCGCGGGCAGTTGAGCGTGGATGACGTTGTGCTGGTCGCGATTGGCTTCGTGGCCGCCTTCTTCGCGGGGCTCATCGTGGTCAAGAAGCTGCTCGATGTGGTGTCGAATTACGGCTTCAGGCCCTTCGCCTACTGGCGGATCATCGTGGGCGGTGTCGGCCTCGCGCTTCTGGTCGCGATGGGGTGACGCCTCAGCCGGCGCGCTTGTCGGGGCTGTCGCACAGATCCGCCACCACGCAGGCGCCGCACAGCGGCTTGAGCGCCTTGCAGGTGTAACGCCCGTGCAGGATCAGCCAGTGGTGCGCATGATGGCCGAACTCGTCCGGCACCACGCGCTCCAGCCCCATCTCGACGATGACAGGGTTCTTGCCCGGCGCGATGCGCAGCCGGTTGGCGACGCGGAAGACATGGGTGTCGACCGCATGGGTGATCTGGCCGAAGGCCATGTTGAGCACGACATTGGCCGTCTTGCGCCCGACGCCGGGCAGGGCCTGAAGCGCCTCGCGCGTCTGCGGCACCACGCCGCCATGCTCGGTGATGAGCTTCTCGCACAGGGCGATCACGTTCTTCGCCTTGGTCCGGAAGAGGCCGATGGACTTCACGTAGTCGCGGACCGTGTCCTCGCCGAGCGCCAGCATCTTTTCGGGCGTGTCGGCGATGGCGAAGAGCGGCCGCGTCGCCTTGTTCACGCCTGCATCCGTGGCCTGCGCCGACAGCACCACCGCCACCAGCAACGTGAAGGGGTTGACCGATTCGAGCTCACCCTTGGGTTCGGGGTTCCGGGCGCGGAAGCGCTCGAACAGCATGCGCACCTCGGCTGCGGGCCGTGGTCCGGGGCCGGCGCGGCGGCGCGCGGCCTTGGACGGCACGGCCCTGGGCGTGTTCACGGAGGCTTGAGGAGCGGCAGGCTGGCGTGGCGGCATGGCTTGTCTATAAGCTGTGACGATGCAGGCGCGCCACCCGAATTCCGCAGTTGAGCACGGCCCCGAGGCGCCGATCTTCAGCGCCGTGATCACGCCGCACCGGTCGCTTGGCCGGCAGGGCTTCCGGCTGGTGATGACGCTTGTCTGCATCGCCAGCATCGTCTCGTCGATTCCGTTCATGATCGCCGGGGCCTGGCCCGTGGCAGGGTTCTTCGGCCTCGACATCATCGCGCTTTACATCGCCTTCCGCGTGAATTTCCGCGACGCCCGCGGCTTCGAGGAGGTGGCCGTGACCCCGCTCAAGGTCATGCTCGCGAAGGTCACGCCCCGGGGCGAGCGCGCGGAGTGGCGTTTTGACACGCTCTTCACCCGCATCGAGCGCCAGGATGATGAGGATTACGGGCTGATGAAGCTTAACGTCGTTTCGCGCGGGCAGATGGTTCCGATCGCGGGCGCCCTGTCCCCCGGCGAGCGGGAAAGCTTTCACGACGCTTTCTCGGGCGCGCTGCGCACGGCCAGGGGCGGCTGAGCGTCCGTCTCGCAAATCGGGTGTCGCGGAGCGCGCGCAGCGCCTATCACAAGGCTCGTTGTTTCCTGGCGGAGCCCGATCATGACCGTGTCGCTGTCCCTTTCCCGCTTGGCCGACCTCGCACCATCCACGGCCCTCACCACAGCCCAGGCCGATTATGAAGTCGTGCGGCGCATCCTTGCCCTCATCACCGAGGAATGGCGCCGCCAGCCCGGCATCGAGGCCATCGCCGCGCAGGTGGGGCTGACCACTGAAGAGACGCATCTGATCTTCCGCCGCTGGTGCGGGCTCACGCCCAAGGCCTTCCTTCAGGCCGTTACGCTCGATCAGGCCAAGCGGCTGCTCAGGCAGGACGCCAGCCTGCTGGATGCCTCGCTTGATCTCGGACTCTCCGGCCCGGGCCGCCTGCATGACCTGTTCGTCACGCACGAGGCCATGAGCCCCGGCGAATGGAAGACCGGGGGCCGGGGGCTTGCCTTGCGCTATGGCTACCACCCCTCGCCGTTCGGCGAGGCCATCATCGTGGCGACGGAGCGGGGGCTTGCGGGGCTCGGCTGGGTCGATGACAAGGCGGCTGCGGGCCGCGCGGCCGATACCGGCAAGCCGGCCGGCGGACGCGCCGGCGCTCTGGCCGACATGCAGCGGCGCTGGCCCAACGCGGCCTATGTCGAGGATGGGCCGGGCACGGCGCCGCTGGCCGCGCGCATCTTCGATCCCGCGCAATGGCGGGCGGACCAGCCCCTGCGCGTCGTGATGATCGGCTCCGATTTCGAGGTCAGGGTCTGGGAGGCGCTGCTGTCGATCCCGCTGGGACAGGCCACGACCTATGGCGCCATAGCCGGGCAACTGGGCTCGCCGCGCGCTGCCCGTCCCGTCGGCGCGGCGGTGGGGCGCAATCCCGTCTCCTTCGTGGTGCCCTGCCACCGCGTGCTCGGCTCGACGGGGGGGCTGACCGGGTATCATTGGGGGCTGACGCGCAAGCGCGCCATACTGGGCTGGGAGACAGGCCTGTCGGGCGCCTGAGGCGCGCCGATGGCGGCGGGCGGCCGTCTCAGCGCCGGGCCTTCGGCTCGGTGGCGAGGATGCGCGCGCGCAGCGAGGCGGCCCGCGCCTCGGTGACCTTGGCAGCGCAGAACCCGTGATTGGACTCACGCGCGAACTCACGGCAGATCTGCTCGCGCTCGGATGAAAAGCCTGCCTGCTCGCGCGCGATGGCACGCTGCTCGCCTGCTTTGGCGCGGGCGCCCAGTAGCCGGAAGCCTTCGTGCACCTGGGACTCGGCGCGGCCGCGGTCGCGCTCGATCTCCTTCGCCAGCGCCGTGAGGCCGCGCGCGTCAGGCGCCCAGAGCCCACGCGGGTTGATGCGGCACTGCGCGGCCTCGATCACGCAGGGCGCCTGCGGCGCGATCACCAGCAGCGCATTGTCCAGCACGTCGAAGACGATGGGGCAGGCGCTCGACTGCAGCCGGAAGCGCGGCAGCCCATCGGGCCGGCCCATCGGCTCCAGCGGCACCGGCTGCTCGCCGAAGGACACCCCGCAGGGCTCCAGCAGGTTGCCGGGCTGGAAGCCCTCCGCCTGGAACCGGAGCCCGTAGCCGCGCCCTGCGCGCTCCATCACGAAACGCCCGGCACGGCCCTCATGCAGCAGGACCTGGCCCACCACCGAATCTTCGGCGACGGATTTGGCGCTGGGGGCGGCCGGCCGCGCCGGCGTGGGGAAACCTGCGGGCGGGCGCTCGCCGGGGCCGCCGGCGGCCGGGGGCGCCACGGGCGTTCCTGCCGGAGACGAGCCCACCGAGCCGGGCAGGCGCATCGGCTGCGCGAGCGGCGAGGAGAGCCCCGCGACGCCCATGGCCAGCGCCAGCGCAAGGATCGCGGCCGCCTTGCGCGGCGCACGGCCGCCTTGCGAGGGCGGGATAGGGCTTTGCGGCTCTGTCTGGGACACGTCAGCTTCCCGGGTTTGCGGTGGGTGGCAGGCCGCTTGGCCCGGCACGCAGCAAGCGCCCGCGCGAACAGCGAATCCGCATTCTGACCGATTTCAGACACGGCGAAAGCCTTGCGTCAATCGCTGGCTCTGCGGAGCCAGGGCAACGAGTCCAGGTTAACGCGGTGAGGCATGGATGATCTGGGCGAGGGTGTTTGTGTTCCATCCAGCGGCTTTTCGGGCTGTTTTGATGGAGCGGTTTCCCTTTCCTGCGCGGACGAGGTTGAAGGCGAGCCTTCGCACGAGGGCCATGTTCTGCGCTCCATGACCGCGCCTGAGGCGTGATTGATCCTCCTTGAAGACGACATCGAGCACCCAGTGGAGGCTTTCGATGCCCCAATGGCTGCGAATGGCGGTTGCAGCGCGTTCGGGTGTGAGAAGGGCGGAGGAGATGAAGAACCGCGTCTCCCGGGAGGTCTTGCCCTGCCGTTCGACTTGTGTGGTGGCTCGCACGATGCTTCTGAGACGGTGGAAGCGATGCTCGCCGGGATGGCGTCGCCCGCCTTCCAGCCAGCCGATCTCATGGCTGACCGTGGTGGTACGGGTCTCGATGCGTCCATGATCCTTGTCGACGCTGATGCTGGTGGCGAGCCCTGTCGTGGCCGGATCGTCGAAATAGGCCGCGACCTCGTCGTGCAGGGTCGGCTGGTTGCGCTTGAGGGCCAGAAGATAGTCGCCTTCCTTGTCCGTGATCGCCTTGGCCATGGACGGGTTGGTGGCGATGGCGTCGATGGTGACGAGCGCGCCCTTGAGCGTCAGCCGCTCCAGGATTGCCAGCATGGCGGCGCATTCGTTGTCCTTGGCGTCCACGGCCTCCTGCGCCAGCACGAGGCGCTGGGTCGAGGCCCAGGCGCTGACCAGATGGATGGGGGGCAGACTGCGGCCAGCCTCGCCGCTGCGGCGCGCTGTCTTGCCGTCCAGCGCGATCAGGTCCGCCGCGTCCGGTCGCAGCTGCGTCGCCCAGGCCGTGAAGCAGGCCGCAAACAGCGCCGGATCGATCCGGTTCAGCACCACCCGCAGCCAATCCTCCTTGGGAGTGCCGAAGAAATACTCGGCATGCTCGCGCAGGAAAGGCAGATGCGCATCGCCCCAATCGGCGATCTCGTCATAGTCGTCGCAACCCGCGACAGACGCGCAGGTCACCAGAAAAAGCACTTCCGCAAGCGGATACTTGACCTTGCAGCTCTCGCGCGGGTCCCCGACGCGTCCGAAGTGATCCAGCAGAAGGCGCAACCGGTCCTTGACGAAAATCTGATCCATCGTTCGGGCTCCTGATCCGAGCCCGTTGAATCAGAAGCCATACTCCAAAGCTATCCCGTGCGCTCCGCCGTTAACCTGACAAAGTTGCCGTGTCTGCGGAGCGCCAATGGGCCTTCAACACCCATCCACCATTTTTTCGACGCGGTTTGTTCGCCGATTATCTTGCGCTCAGAATGGCTTCCCCCCATATGCCGGTCATCGCGCGCAGGGGCGCTGCAACGACATGATCCGAAGCCGGACCGGCCCATCGCCGCGACGGATCCTCGGAGCTTGAAGTCCGTTTCCCGCCGCTCAACTGCAACACCATCAGGCCGGATGCTTCGGGTCCGGCCGGGATCATGCTTCGAAAGGGATCATCCCATGGCAAAAGTTATCGGCATCGACCTCGGCACCACCAACTCCTGCGTGGCCGTCATGGAAGGCACGACGCCGAAGGTCATCGAGAACGCCGAAGGCGCGCGCACCACGCCCTCGATCGTGGCCTTCACCGATGATGGCGAGCGCCTCGTCGGCCAGCCCGCCAAGCGCCAGGGCGTGACCAATCCCGAGCGGACCTTCTTCGCGATCAAGCGCCTCATCGGCCGCACCTATGACGATCCGATGACCCAGAAGGATCTCAAGCTCGTCCCCTACAAGATCAAGAAGGCCGGCAATGGCGACGCCTGGGTCACCGCTGACGGGCAGGACTATTCGCCCAGCCAGATTTCCGCCTTCACCCTCATCAAGATGAAGGAAACGGCCGAGGCCTATCTCGGCCAGTCTGTGACGCAGGCCGTCATCACGGTTCCCGCCTATTTCAACGATGCCCAGCGCCAGGCCACCAAGGATGCCGGCCGCATCGCAGGCCTTGAAGTGCTGCGCATCATCAACGAGCCCACCGCGGCTGCGCTGGCTTACGGCCTCGACAAGAAGTCGAGCGGCACGATCGCGGTCTATGACCTTGGCGGCGGCACCTTCGACGTCTCGATCCTCGAGATCGGCGATGGCGTGTTCGAGGTGAAGTCCACCAATGGCGACACCTTCCTCGGCGGCGAGGACTTCGACATGCGTCTCGTCGAGTATCTGGTGGACGAGTTCAGGAAGGAGCAGGGCATTGACCTCAAGAAGGACAAGCTCGCCCTCCAGCGCCTGAAGGAAGCGGCCGAAAAGGCGAAGATCGAGCTGTCCTCGACCGCGCAGACCGAGATCAACCTGCCCTACATCACCGCCGACGCCTCCGGGCCCAAGCACATGACGATGAAGCTCTCTCGCGCCAAGTTCGAGAGCCTTGTGGACGATCTCATCCAGCGCACCGTCGAGCCCTGCAAGAAGGCGCTCAAGGATGCGGGCCTCTCGGCCGCAGACATCGACGAGGTGGTTCTGGTCGGCGGCATGACCCGCATGCCCAAGGTCCAGGAGATCGTGAAGAACTTCTTCGGCAAGGAGCCCCACAAGGGCGTGAACCCCGACGAGGTCGTGGCGATCGGCGCGGCCGTCCAGGCCGGCGTGCTCCAGGGCGACGTCAAGGACGTGCTGCTGCTGGACGTGACCCCGCTCTCGCTCGGCATCGAGACGCTTGGCGGCGTGTTCACGCGCCTCATCGACCGCAACACCACGATCCCGACCAAGAAGAGCCAGGTCTTCTCCACCGCCGAAGACAACCAGAATGCGGTCACCATCCGCGTCTTCCAGGGCGAGCGCGAGATGGCGGCCGACAACAAGCTGCTGGGCCAGTTCGATCTGGTCGGCATTCCGCCCGCGCCGCGCGGCGTGCCGCAGGTCGAGGTCACCTTCGACATCGACGCCAATGGCATCGTCTCGGTCACGGCCAAGGACAAGGCTACCGGCAAGGAGCACCAGATCCGCATCCAGGCCTCGGGCGGCCTTTCGGACGCCGACATCCAGCGCATGGTCAAGGAGGCGGAGGAGAACGCCGCCACCGACAAGACCCGCCGCGAGCTGGTTGAAGCCAGAAACCAGGGCGAGGCGCTGGTCCATTCCACCGAGAAGTCGCTCAAGGAGTATGGGGACAAGGTCTCGGCCGCCGACAAGACCGGCATCGAAACAGCTCTCGACGCGGTGAAGGCCGCTCTCCAGGGCGATGACCTCGAAGTCATCAAGAGCCGCACCACCGACCTGATGCAGGCTTCGATGAAGCTGGGCGAGGCCATGTATGCCGCGCAGGCCGCTGCGGACGCCGAACCCGGCGCGGGCGACGGCGATGCCAAGGCCAAGGAAGACGTCATCGACGCCGACTTCAAGGACGTGACCGACGACAAGGGCGAACACAAGAAGAGCGCTTGAGTTCGGGCGCGGCAGCCTTTCCGCCTACATGCCGCGCCACCGTCATGGCCGGTTCAAGCCCGGCCATGACGTTGAAGGGGGCCACCCATCCAGATGTCCAAGCGTGATTACTACGAAGTCCTCGGCGTGCAGCGCAACGCGGACGATTCCGCCCTGAAGTCGGCCTTCCGCAAGCTGGCCATGCAGCACCATCCGGACAAGAATCCGGGCAACAAGGAGGCGGAGCTCAAGTTCAAGGAGCTCAACGAGGCTTATCAGGTCCTCTCCGACCCCAACAAGCGCGCCGCCTACAACCAGTATGGCCACCGCGCCTTCGAGAATGGCGGGGGCGGCGCAGGGCCGGGCGGGGCCGAGTTCGGCGACTTCATGTCGGACATCTTCGACCAGTTCTTCGGCCAGGGCGGCGGACGCCAGCGTGGCCAGGGCGGGCGCGAGCGCGGCGCGGACATGCGCTACAATCTCGAGATCACGCTTGAGGAAGCCTATCAGGGCAAGGCCGCCTCGATCCGCGTGCCGACCGCCATCAGCTGCGAGGTCTGCTCCGGCACCGGCGCCAGGCCGGGCACCAAGCCGCGGCAATGCCCCACCTGCGGCGGCTACGGCCGCGTGCGCGCCAGCCAGGGCTTCTTCTCGATCGAACGCACCTGCCCGACCTGCAACGGGCGCGGGGACATCATCGACGATCCGTGCAAGGCGTGCAGCGGCGCAGGCCGCGTGGTGCGCGAGCGCACCTTGTCGGTCAATGTTCCCGCCGGCGTCGAGGACGGCACGCGCATCCGCCTTGCGGGCGAGGGTGAGGGCGGCGCCAAGGGCGGGCCTGCGGGGGACCTTTACATCTTCCTTTCGGTCAAGCCGCACCAGATCTTCCAGCGCGACGGCTCGGATCTGTTCTGCCGCGTTCCCATTTCCATGACGAAGGCGGCGCTCGGCGGCGAGGTCGAGGTGGTGACGCTCGACGGCGCCAAGGCCGTGGTCAAGATCTCCGAAGGCACGCAGACGGCCATGCAGTTCAGGCTCAAGCGCAAGGGCATGCCCGTGCTGCGTTCGAGCGACATGGGCGATCTGTACATCCAGGTCCAGGTCGAGACGCCGCAGAATCTCAACAGGCGCCAGCGCGAGCTGCTCACAGAGTTCGAGAAGGAATCCTCAGGTGACACCCACCCTGAAACGGCCGGATTCTTCGACAGGATGAAGGGATTCTTTGACGGTTTCGGCGGCGCCGGCGCCAAGAGCTGAACCCGACCCTTGCCTGATCTGGCCAGCCTGCCCTCCCGCCGCCCGTGCGCAAGCTTGACGCGCGCGCCAGAGCGAGTATGCCTAGCCTTTGATCGATCATCTTTTGCGGCTGTTTTTCGTGTTCGAACCCACGCGCCATAACGTCGATCGTCGCCCGCCCCGCAAGAAGCGTGTGGCCGATGACGAGACGAGGTTTCTCAAATCCTGGCTTGAAAGGCCCCTGCTCACCGGCGCGGTGATGCCGTCGGGCAAGTTCCTCGCCAAGGCGATGGCCAGGGAGGTTGATCCGCGCGAGCCCGGCCCCATCGTCGAGATCGGCCCCGGCACGGGCCCCGTCACCGAAGCGCTGATCGCCCGCGGCGTCGCACAGGAGCGCCTTGTCCTGGTGGAGTTCAACCCCGATTTCGTCGAACTCCTGAAGAAGCGCTTTCCGCTCGCCACCGTGATCCAGGGCGATGCCTACAAGCTTGCGGATCTGCTGCACGACAAGCTGTCCGCGCCGGCTGCGGCTGTCGTGTCCAGCCTGCCGCTCTTCACCAAGCCGCCCGAGCAGCGCCGCAGCTTCCTCCATCAGGCCTTCACCGTGATGGCGCGGCGCGCGCCCTTCATCCAGTTCACCTATGCGGTTGTCCCGCCCATCCCCGAGCGCGGTCCCGGCTACTCCTCTCGCGCCTCGAACTGGATACTGCTCAACATCCCGCCGGCGCGGGTCTGGGTCTATCGCAAGAGCTGATCCGCTCCTGCCGCATACGATCTTGCGGCGGTGCAAGCAACGCTTCGCACTGGCCGGTCTTTATGGCGGCCCGCAGTTCTCTATGTTGAAAAAGACGTTCCGGCTGACCTCCGCAGGGCCCGCCGCCATCTGGCCTCGGCGCTCCCGTCCGGGCCGCCGCTTTCCTCCTCTGACCGGATCTGTTCCTCATGACCAAGATTCTCGTCTTCTCGGGCTCCTCCCGTCCCGGCTCTCTCAACCACAAGCTGGCGGAGCTGGCCGCGCGCAGCATCAATGCCTCCGGCGGCGCCGCGACGCTGATCTCGCTCGCCGATTTCCCGCTGCCCATGGTCACCGCCGCCGGCTTCGGCAATGCGCCCGAACCCGCCCACAAGCTGCGTGACCTGATCGATGGCCATGCCGGCCTCTTCATCACCTCGCCCGAGTACAATGCGGGCTACGCCGCCGAGCTCAAGAACGCGCTGGACTGGGCCACGGTGGCCAGGCCGGGCGCCCCGGGCACCGGCCTCGCCGGCAAGGTGGTGGGTCTGGGCGCAGCCTCTCCGGGCGGCCTTGGCGGCTATCGCGGCCTGACTCAGCTGCGCACCGTGCTGGAGCTGGGCATGGGCGCGCTGGTCATTCCCGAGATGGCCTCCGTCGGCAATGCCGGCGAAGCCTTCGACGCTGCGGGCAATCTCAAGGATGAGCGCACCGCCGCCTTCTTCCAGGCCACCATCGCCCGCCTCGTGAAGGAGGCGGCCAGGGCCTGAGCCTTCGCTCCGTAACTGCGGCCCTGCCGCGCCGGATTGTTTCGACGACCGGTCCCGAATCGTGCTCCACGCATCGGGGTTCTTGATGAGCCGGGAGAGCCCGCCATGGCCGTGGTGAAAGATCTGCGCGACCGGATGATCGTCGCGCTCGACGTGCCGACGCTTCGCGAGGCCCATGACATCGTCGACAGGCTGGGCGATGTGGCGAGCTTCTACAAGATCGGCTATCGCCTCGCCTTCGCCGGCGGCTTCGGCCTGGCCGAAGAACTGGTGCGCGAGGGCAAGAAGGTCTTCCTCGACCTCAAGCTCCACGACATCGGCAACACGGTGCGGGAAGGGGTGGAATCGCTGTCGCGGCTCAACCTCAGCTTCCTCACAGTCCATGCCTATCCGCAGACCATGCGCGGCGCGGTTGAAGGGCGTCAGGACAAGGCGCTGCGCCTGCTCGCAGTCACGGCGCTCACCTCCTATGATGATGGCGACCTGCACGATGCGGGCTATCGCATGGCGGTGCGCGATCTGGTGCGCGTGCGCGCGCAGCAGGCCGCGATCACGGGAATCGACGGCATCGTCTGCTCCGCCGCCGAGGCGCAGATCGTGCGCGAGGCCATCAGGCCGCAGATGGTCATTGTCACGCCCGGCATCCGGCCTGCGGGCGCCGATAGTGGCGACCAGAAGCGCACGCTGACCCCAACCGAGGCCCTGCGCGCTGGCGTCGATCACATGGTGATCGGCCGGCCCATCATCCGCGCTGCAGATCCGCGCGCCGCCGCCAGCGCCATCATGGACGAGATCGCCGCCGTCTCGTAAGACTGTCCCCACCACGATCCACCGGAGCTTCCCATGCCCAAGGGCTATGTCATCGCGCGCGCCATCGTCACCAACGCCAGCCAGTGGGCGCTGTATTCCGCAGAGGCGGGCAAGGTCATCCAGCAATATGGCGGCAGGCCGCTCGTGCGCGGCGGGCAGATGACCATCGCCGAAGGCGAGGGCCGCGCCCGCAATGTCGTGCTGGAGTTCGAGAGCCTGGAAGCTGCCAGGGCCTATGCGTTCTCGCCTGAATATGCCGCCGCCCGCAAGCTGCGCGAGGGCGCGGGCCATATCGACATCGTCTGCGTCGAAGGCGCCTGAGGGAGGCTCCCATGGCCAAGGGTTACTGGATCGCCCGCCTCGATGTGCATGATCAGGACGCCTATGCGCGCTACCGCTCGCTGAATGCAGCGGCCTTCGCCAGATTTGGCGGCCGCTTCCTCGTGCGTGGCGGGCCCTATCTCCTCGCCAGGGGCGAGGGCCGCCAGCATAATGTGGTGATCGAGTTTCCCAGCGGGGGGGCGGCGCGGGCCTGCTATGAATCGCCCGAATATCAGGAGGCGCTGCGCCACCTGCTCAAGGCCTGCGCCACCGACATGCTGGTCATCGATGGTTATGACGGTCCGCAGCCTGGCGACGCCTGAAGCGCAAATGCCCCAGCGTTAACCGGGCCTTCAGGACATCGGTCCATGGTGCCCGGAACGTTGCCTCAAAGCAGCTTCTGCCACGATTCAGCCATTTTCATGCCGCGCCGTTGGCCGCTTCTGCCGTTAGGGAATCGCCCGCGTCAATCCGGCGCGTGACCAGAGGATGTCAGACTTCCATGTCCAGCGCCGTTCAACGCCGCGACGCGCGCAAGAGCGCGAACTTCCACGATGTGACCGCCCGCGATCTTTATGCGCGCCAGTTCAGGTCCATCGGCATCGCAGCCGTCCTGGCCGGCGCCAACCAGCACAAATCGGTGCGCGCCACGCCGGCAGCCCGCGATATTCCTGCCATTCTCCGCTTCGGACCCGAAGCGGAATGATGTCCTGACAGCACACTGGATTCGAGACCCATGACTGTCACCCGGCGCTCGATCCTCAAGATCGGCGCCGGCCTTTTTTTGACCGGTGCAAGTGGCGCCGCCTATGCGCGCTACATGGAGCCGGGCGGCGCCTTCGCCATCACCCGTCATCGCCTGACGCCGCCGGGCTGGACGCCCGGCCTGCGGCTGCGGCTCGTCGCGCTCACCGACCTGCATAGTGGCGGCGTGCACATGCCGCTGGCCCGTATTGCAGAGATTGTCGACACCACGCACGCGCTGGAGCCCGATGCGGTTGTGCTGCTGGGCGATTACATCACGCGCCTTCAGCGCAACGTCCATGGCGTCTCCATGGCGCAATGGAGCCAGGAGCTGGCGCGGCTGCGCGCACCGCTCGGCGTGCATGCCGTGCTGGGCAATCACGAATTCTGGGACGATCCGCAGGTGCAGCGGCGCGGCCATGGCGAGCCCGAAGCCCAGCGCGCCTTGCACGATGTCGGCCTTTCCGTGATGCAGAACACGGCCCGGCGCCTCGTCAAGGATGGGCATGCGTTCTGGATCGCAGGGCTGGGCGACCAACTCGCCTTCCGCCTCGGCCATGACCGCTCAACCGGCCGCTTCATGTATCGCGGCCTCGATGACCTTCCGGCCACGCTGGGGCGGGCGGCCGATGGCGCGCCAGTCATCCTGCTGGCCCATGAGCCCGATGTCTTCGCCCGAATGCCGGAGTTGCCGGAGGCGCTGCGGCCGGCGCTCACCCTGTCGGGCCATACCCATGGCGGACAGGTGCGCCTGCTCGGCTGGTCGCCGCACGTGCCTTCGGCGTATGGCGGCCGCTTTGCATACGGGCATATCCGCGAAGAGGGCCGCGATCTCGTGGTCTCGGCGGGCCTTGGCACCAGCGGCATCCCGATCCGCTTCGGCGCGCCGCCCGAGATTGTCGTGCTCGAACTGGGGTGAGGCTTCCCCGGCCGGGCCAGCGCCCTAGAGCACGATCACCCTGGCCCCGATGCTGACCCGGTTGAACAGGTCGATGGCATCGACGTTGCGCATCCTGATGCAGCCCGAGGAGGAGGCACGGCCGATGGATTCAGGCTCGTTCGTCCCATGGATGCGATACAGCGTGTCGCGGCCGTCCTGGTAGAGGTAGAGCGCCCGCGCGCCGAGCGGATTCTCCGGCCCTCCCGCCATTCCGCCGGCGCGATGGCGCAGATGCGGCCAGCGCAGCAGCATTTCGGTCGGAGGCGTCCAGCTCGGCCATTCCGCCTTGCGCGCGATGTCGGTCTTGCCCTTCCAGCCGAAAGCCTCGTCGCCGACGCCCACGCCGTAGCGGATGGCCTTGCCTCCCGGCAACACGAAGTAGAGCAGGCGGTCCGCCGTGTAGACAACGACGGTGCCCGGCTTCTCGCTGGTCTGGTAGTCAACCTCGTAGCGCTCGAACTGCGGGTCGAGGGGCGCTGTCGGCACCAGCGACATGTACTGCGTGTCACGCGCGCTGAAAGAAGGATCCGGCACGCCACGAAAACTGCACGCGCCGAGCGCAAGGGCGATGAGGGCGAGCGAAGCGGGCTTGCGAATCTGGTATGACATCCCTGAAAAATGCATGATTTAGGGTTAACCAAGTCTTTTGACTGCGGCCACGAATCATCTGGTCAACAAGCCATTTCGAGATGAAGCGTGGCCATTGTGCAACGCGGGAGACGCTGTTGTGACGACGCTGCTGTTGAGCCATGCCGCCTGCCTTGCCCACGAGACGCCGTTGGGCCATCCCGAACGGGCGGACCGGATGCGCGCCATCGCGCTCGCGCTGTCGGCCGAGGCCTTCCAGCCCCTGCTGCGCGAGGATGCGCCCATGGCCGGGCATGAGCCCATCCTGCGCTGCCACTCCGAGCGGCATCTTGCCGCGATGCTCGCCGCAGCCCCTGGGGAAGGCCACGCTGCCATCGATGCCGACACGGTGATGTCGCCCGGCACCATCGAGGCGGCTCTTCGCGCCGCCGGCGGCGCGGTCGCGGCCGTCGATGCGGTGATGCAGGGCCGCGCCGCCAACGCCTTCGTCGCCACGCGCCCGCCGGGACATCATGCCGAGCATGCCAGGGCGATGGGCTTCTGCTTTTTCAACAACGCCGCCATTGCGGCGCGTCATGCCCGCATTGTCCATGGCGCGGAGCGGGTCGCGGTGTTCGATTGGGATGTGCATCACGGCAATGGCACGCAGGACATCCTGTGGGCCGATCCCTCCACGCTCTACATATCCTCGCACGAGATGCCGCTCTATCCCGGCACGGGCGCACCATCCGAAGCCGGCGAGCATGGCACCATCCTCAATGTGGCGCTGGCGGCCGGCGATGGCGGCGAGGCCTTCCGCGCCGTGCTCGACAGCGTGATCCTGCCGCGGCTGAACGCTTTCCAGCCCGATCTCATCATCATTTCCGCCGGCTTCGACGCCCACTGGCGTGATCCTCTGGCCAGCCTCAACCTGACGGAAGGCGATTTCGCCCAGGCCACGCGCGATGTCATGGATATTGCGGACCGGCGCTGCGGTGGCCGCGTCGTCTCGCTGCTCGAGGGCGGCTATGACCTGCAAGGGCTTTCCGCCTCGGTCGCGGTCCATGTGGCCGAACTGATGCGCGCCTGACGCACCAGCGCCACGGGCGGCCTCAGCTTGGCATGACCGGATCATGGCGCCCTTCGCCGTGATCTGCCGCGCCGGGAATGCGCGCCATCAAGCTCATGACAAAAAATGGTAAACAGGAACCGGGGCCGCCTTGACGCGTTTTTTTCTCCACGATGGCTTTGCTGTCGACGAGCAGGACAGGAGAAAGAAATGCCGAACTCCACCAAGGGTACGAGCAATCGGGGTTTCGCCTCGATGGACCAGGCAAAGCAGCGCGACATCGCTTCCAAGGGCGGCCAGAGCGTGCCTGCCGAAAAGCGGTCCTTCTCCAAGGACCCTGCGCTGGCGGCTGAAGCAGGCCGCAAGGGCGGCGAACGCGTGCCGGACGAGAAGCGGTCCTTCTCGAAGGATCCCGAACTGGCGGCCGAGGCCGGCCGCAAGGGCGGCGAATCTTCCCAGGGTGGCCGCGGGCGCTGAGCGCCTGCAACCAACCGCTCCGATTGCCGTTGAGAGGATGCGAACGCCCCGGGGCAGCCGCCACGGGGCCTTCGCCTGTACGTGGGGCCGCCAGCCCGTGGGAGTGTGCCGTTGAGCCTGCGCCGCTTTAGTCCGTTCCCTTCGTTTCCGATCTCGACTATAGGCCAGGTCGACACAGGAACCGAAACTTGACCGCGCGCATCACGACGCCCTTGCTGGACCGTATCCGAACCCCCGCCGATCTGCGCGCCCTCACGGATGCCGAACTGCCGCAACTGGCTCATGAGCTGCGCCGCGAGACCATCGATGCCGTCTCGGTCACGGGCGGCCATCTCGGCGCCGGCCTCGGCGTGATCGAGCTCACGGTGGCGCTGCATCATGTCTTCGATACGCCCCGCGACCGCCTGATCTGGGATGTCGGCCACCAGGCGTATCCCCACAAGATCCTGACGGGCCGTCGCGATCGCATCCGGACGCTGCGTCAGGGCGGCGGGCTCTCCGGCTTCACCAGGCGGTCGGAAAGCGAATACGATCCTTTCGGCGCGGCCCATTCCTCCACATCGATCTCGGCCGGCCTCGGCATGGCCGTGGCGCGGGATCTCGCCGGCGGCGCCAACAACGTCATCGCGGTGATCGGCGACGGCGCGATGTCCGCCGGCATGGCCTATGAGGCGATGAACAATGCCGGCGCGATGCACTCGCGCCTGATCGTCATCCTGAACGACAATGACATGTCGATCGCCCCGCCAGTGGGCGCAATGAGCGCCTATCTGGCGCGCCTCGCCTCGGGCCGCACCTACCGCAAGCTGCGCGAGACCGCCAAGCAACTGGCGTGCAAGCTGCCGAAGTTCTTCTACGACAAGGCCCGCAAGACCGAGGAATGGTCGCGCAACTTCTTCACGGCGGGCACCTTGTTCGAGGAGCTCGGCTTTTACTATGTCGGCCCCATCGATGGCCACAATTTCGACCATCTGCTGCCGGTGCTGCGCAATGTGCGCGATGCCGGGACCGGGCCGATCCTGGTCCATGTCGTGACGCAAAAGGGCAAGGGCTATGCCCCCGCCGAGGCTGCCTCCGACAAGTATCATGGCGTGGTGCGCTTCGATCCCGTCACGGGCGAGCAGGCAAAGGCGTCGCCCAACGCGCCGAGCTACACCAATGTCTTCGCCCAGTCGCTGATCGCGGAGGCGCGCGCCGACGACAAGGTGGTGGCCATCACCGCCGCCATGCCTGCCGGCACGGGGCTCGACCGCTTCGCGCGCGCGTTTCCGGCGCGGACCTTTGATGTCGGCATCGCCGAGCAGCACGCCGTCACCTTCGCCGCCGGCCTCGCCGCCGAGGGCTTCAAGCCTTTCGTCGCGATCTATTCGACCTTCCTCCAGCGCGCCTATGATCAGGTCGTGCATGATGTCGCGCTCCAGCATCTGCCGGTGCGCTTCGCGCTCGATCGGGCGGGGCTGGTGGGCGCTGACGGCGCGACCCATGCCGGCGCCTTCGATGTCGCCTATCTGGGCTGCCTGCCGGGCATGGTGGTGATGGCCGCCGCCGACGAGGCCGAGCTGTCGCACATGGTGGCCACGGCCGCGGCCTATGAGGACGGTCCCATCGCGTTCCGCTTCCCCCGGGGCGAGGGCGTCGGCGTCGAGGTGCCGGAGCGTGGCACGCCGCTTCTCATTGGCAAGGGCAGGGTGGTGCGCGAGGGCAGCCGTGTCGCGCTGCTCTCCTTCGGCACGCGCCTGGCCGAATGTCTTGCGGCTGCTGATCTTCTGGCCCAGCGCGGCGTGTCCTGCACCGTGGCCGACGCCCGTTTCGCCAGACCGCTCGATTCCGACCTGGTGCTGCGGCTTGCCCGCCATCACGAGGCGCTGCTCACCGTCGAGGAAGGCTCGATCGGCGGCTTCGGCGCGCAGGTGCTCCATGCCCTGGCGAAGGGCGGCGCGCTGGACCGTGGCCTGATCGTGCGGACGATGACGCTGCCCGACATCTATCAGGATCACGACAAGCCCGAGCGCATGTATGCCGCGGCCGGGCTGGACGCCGGCGGGATCGTGCGTGAGGTCGAGGCGGCGCTTGCGGGCGCTGTCGCGGCCCGTCCCCGCCGCGCCTGAGCGCGAACATGGCCGCCAGCCGCGCCGATGTGCTTCTGGTGGCGCGGGGCTTCTTCGAGAGCCGCGCCCGGGCCCGCGCCGCCATCGAGGCCGGCCTTGTCAGCGCCAATGGCACGCCCGTGCTCAAGCCCTCGGCGCTGATCGAACCTGATGCGCTCATGACAGCCGAGGCGGCGCATCCTTATGTCTCGCGCGGCGGGATCAAGCTCGCCGCCGCGCTCGATCACTTCGCCATCGATCCGGCAGGTCTGGTCGCGCTCGATGTCGGCTCGTCCACCGGCGGCTTCACCGATGTGCTGCTCAGGCGCGGGGCAAGCCATGTCGTCGCCATCGATTCAGGCCGTGACCAGCTTCATCCCTCGCTGCGGGCGGATTCGCGCATCAGCCTCTTCGAGGGTGTGGATGTGCGGGCTTTTGGCCCCGCCGCCATGCCATTCCCTGCCGCGCTGGCGGTGGCGGATGTCAGCTTCATATCCTTCATGCTGGTGCTGCCGGCGCTGTCCGCGCTGCTTGCGCCGCGCGCCCGCCTGGTGGCCCTCGTCAAGCCGCAATTCGAGGTTGGCCAGGCTCGCATCGGCAAGAACGGCGTGGTGAAGGATGCCACCGCCCGGCTGGCGGCTGTCGCTCGGGTCGCTGAGGCGGCGCGGGCTGAAGGCTGGACCGTGACAGGCGTGATCGAAAGCCCCATCACGGGCGGTGAAGGCAACCTCGAATATCTGCTCGCCGCCGTGCGCTGAGGCGTGGTCAGATCGCGGCGAGCGCCCTGGCCGTCGCATCCTCCGGCACGATGGCGCCGCGATGCTGGATCACCGCGCCCGCCATGGCGTGTCCGGTCAACGCGGCGCGCTCCACCGAAGCGCCGGCAAGACGGGCCGCCAGATAGCCGCCATTGAAGCTGTCGCCGGCCGCGGTGGTGTCGACAGGCGTGACGGGCGCAGGTATGGGCACGAGCCTCACTTCGCCGCCTGACGCCACCATGACGCCGCCGGGGCCGAGCTTGATGCCGATCTCGCCGATGCCATGGGCCTTCAGCCGCGCCAGCGCGTCCTCGGGCGCCGCGTCGCCCCAGAGCATCTGCTCGTCGTCGAAAGTCGGCAGCGCGATGTCGCAGTGCGGCAGGAAGCGGGCGAAGGTGGCCCGTGCCCGCGACAGATCATGGCCCCAGCCGCGTGGCCGGAAATTGCCGTCGAAGGCGATCCGCGCCCCCGCCTTGCGCGCGCCCACAAGGGCCGCCTCGAAGCCGTCGAGCCCCGCAGCGCTGTAGAGCGAAAGCGTGATGCCGGAAAAATAGACGATCCGCGCATGCAGCATCCCGGCGATGATGCGGGCGGCTTCCGGCAGTTCGAACAACTCGCGAGCTGGAGAGCAGTCGCGCCAGTAATGGAAGGTGCGCTCCCCGGCGCCATCCGTCTCGATGATGTAAAGACCCGGATTGCGCCCCTTGAGCCTGGGGATGCTCGCGCCATCCACGCCCTCGGACGCTATCAGGGCGGCGATGCCATCGCTGTAGGGATCGTCGCCCAGCGCGGTGGCATAGCCAGGCTTCGCGCCTGCCCGCGCCATGTAGGCTGCCGTGTTGAACGTGTCCCCGCCATAGCCGAGCCGGTAGCCCGCGCCGTCGCGGCAGAGTTCCACCATGCATTCGCCGATGCAGATGGCGTCAAGGCTCATCGCGGCGCCCGGCGCGGCGCGCCCACATCGACGCTGGCGCGGACCCGCCCCCCGCTGATGTGCTGCACAGCAAGGCCCTGCACGGGGCGTGTCGCGGTGGCCTTGCGGCCATGGACGCGGCCCCCGGGACCCTCGGCGCGGGGCTGTCCGGTGAGCGCGCGCTGGCCACGGCGGGGCCCGAAGGATGCCAGGCACAGATTGTAGGCGTGAGTGTCTTTGATGGCTTCGCAATCGGCCAGCGTGCGCGACCGGGCTTCCCCGCCGCCCAGCGCAACACTTGCTCCCAGCGCAAGCGCTGCAAGCCGAAGGCCCGTCCAGCCGGGCCGAAAGCGTTGAATCGCGATCATGCCCCGGTATAGGCCGAGTGCCCGTTTGCTGTCACGCTTCAGGACGAGCATGACACCTCAAGATCGCGCATCTCCCCGGCCGGAGGCGCGGCGAAACGCTGGTCGGCCTCGCCATGCTCCGCGAAGGGGCGCGTCACGAGGCGGAAGATGCGGTCGAGCGTGGCCACGTCGCCATCATCCTCCACGGCGCGGATGGCGGTCTCCGCCACCCAGTTACGCAGCACGAAGCGCGGGTTGAGCTGATCCATCGCCTGCCGCGTCGCCGCGAAATCGGCCCCGTTCTCGCCGAGCTGCGCATGCCAGCGGTCGAGCCAGGCGAAGGCCTCGGGCCGGGTCGCCTCATCGAACAGCGCCGTCCATGCCATCCGGCCGGGATTGTCGTCTGTGCGCGAGAGCAGGCGGAAGCTCAGCGTGTAATCCGCGCCCGAGCGCTTCATCAGGCCAAGCAGATCCGTCGCCAGCGTCGATCCGGCGTCGCCATCATGTCCTGCGAGGCCGATCTTTCCGCGCATCAACGCATCGTAGCGCGCCATGAAGCGTGGCGCATACTGGCCAAGACTCGCCTTGATGGCCTCCCACCCGACCTTCTTTTGCAGGGTCACCGCAAGCGCCTGCAGATTCCACAGCCCGATGCCGGGCTGCTGGTCATAGGCGTAGCGGCCACCATGATCCGAATGGTTGCAGATGAAGCCGGGATCGAAGGCGTCGAGGAAGCCGAACGGGCCATAATCGATCGTATCGCCCAGGATCGACATGTTGTCGGTGTTCATCACCCCATGGCAGAAGCCGAGCGCCTGCCAATGCGCCATCAGATGCGCGGTGCGCGTCACCACAAGGTCGAACCATGGCGCAACGCTCTCTTGCGCGTTGGCGAGATCGGGATGGTAGGTCCCGATCACGAAGTCGATCAGCCTGGCCAGATCATCGCCGCGGCCATTGTGGAAGAAATGCTCGAAATGCCCGAAGCGGATGTTGCTGCGCATCAGCCGCGTCACCACGGCCCCCGGCTCCATGTCCTCGCGCATCACCCGGGCGCGGGTCGCCACCAGCGCCAGCGCCCGCGTGGTGGGCACGCCCAGCGCGGCCATGGCTTCGCTGCACAGATACTCGCGGATCGATGAGCGCAGCACGGCTCGGCCATCGCCGAAACGCGAATAGGGCGTGCGCCCGGCGCCCTTGAGCTGGATGTCCCACAGCGCGCGCTCGGCGTTGCGCACCTGGCCGATGGTCAGCGCCCGGCCATCGCCGAGCTGCCCGGCCCACTGGCCGAACTGGTGCCCCGAATAGACCATGGCCAGCGGCTCGAAGCCGGCCAGCGGCTCAAGCCCGCTGAAGATCGCGGCGAAGGAGGGGTGGGCGAAGGCGGCGCTATCGAGGCCTATGAGGCTGGCCGCCGAGGCGCTGGCATGGATCGCCACCGGCTGAGAGGTCACCTTCTCGGGCCTCATCGTCGTGTAGAAGGCGGGACCGAGCCGCTGATAGGCGGCCTCCATCGCCAGATGGAAGGGGCCATGCGCGGGGCTGGCGTCCGGCGCGGGGCTTGCGTCCGGCGCGGGGCTTGCGTCAGGGCGGGGCGTATGGGTCCGAAGGGCGCTGTCCATCCGCCAGATGTGGCGTCATGCGGCCCGGATGCAAGCGCCAGGCGGGCGTTTCCGGCCGAAGCGTGCTGATCGCAGCCATCCTGCTGTCCCCATAAGCAATGATGCGGATGGTCCCGGTCGATTGCCAAGCCGCATGCCATGTGTTTGTTGAAGCGGCTTTCGGTGCCTCCCTTGAAGGGGAGGTGAAACGGGAATGCGGTGCGGCCTCACAAGGGCCCAAGCCGCAGCTGCCCCCGCAACTGTAAGCGGCGAGCGTCGCCTCAATCGCACCACTGGCCTCACGTGCAATGCGTGGCTGGGAAGGCGAGGACGATGCAGTGACCCGCGAGCCAGGAGACCGGCCGGAAGCTTGTGCAACACGTTCCCGGCGGTGGGCCGGGGCTCGGAGACTGTATGACGGCTTCCCTCCTGAAGGCTGCGCTGTGCGCGGCAACCCTGACCTGCATCCTCAATCCCGATAGAGCCTTCGCCCAGTCCGGAAGGCCGCCCGACACGCCGCTCGACGTGGTGGTGACGGCGGCGCGGCAGCCGCAGGCTATCCAGCGCGCCGGCTCCGCCATCGAGGTGATCCGGGCCGACGAGATCGACAGATCATCCCTTTCCACCGTGTCGGACCTGCTGAGGGCCCAGCCTGGCCTCGCCCTCGTCGAGAATGGCGGGCCGGGCAAGCTCACCAACATCCAGCTGCGCGGGGCCGAAAGCCGCCACACGCTGGTCCTGGTGGATGGCTTCCGCATCAACGACACATCCAGCACCGGCGGGGAGTTCGACTTCTCGAACCTCGCGCTGGCCGATGTCGAGCGCATCGAGATCCTGCGCGGCCCGCAATCGGCGCTTTATGGCTCCGATGCCATCGGCGGCGTGATCAACATCATCACGCGCAAGGGGCGCGGCGCGCCCCGCGCCAGCCTCACCATGGAAGCGGGCAGCTATGGCACCTTCGGCGCCCGCGCCAGCGTCTCGGGCGGCACGCGCGACCTGTCCTATGCCTTCGGGCTGCTCGGCGTCCGCTCGCAGGGCTTCTCCGCCTATGGCTACCGCATACCGGGGCTGGCTTCTTTCGGCCCCTTCGACAAGGACGGCTTCGAGAGGCTGGCCGGCAATGCGCGCCTGTCCTGGCGCGTCGCTGACGGCGTCGAGATCGAGGCCGGCTTTTATGGCGGCCGCAACCGGTCCGGCTATGACGCGGCCTTCGCCGGCTTTGGCTATCTCCCCGACACGCCATCGACGGCAAAGGCGGACATCGCCAGCGGCTTCCTGCGCGGCGTGGTCGATCCGGCCGGCTCCATCTGGCGCCATCAGCTCACCGTCTTCGGCAGCCAGACGCGGCGCGTGCTCGATGATGTGCAGCTCTATGATTTCGGCTTCGGACTGACGCGCGAGAAGAATCGCTATGCCTATCTCGGCGAGCGCGTCGGCGCCGAATACCAGGGCCTGCTGCGCCTCGGCGCGCTGGGCTCGCTGACCTTTGGCGGCGGTCTCGAGCGCGAGAGCCTTCGCTCGGTCACCACGGCCGATCCGGCTTCGGCATTCGTGGTCAACGAACGCGCCTCCTTCCAGCGTGCGGCCTACAACGCCTTCGCGCTGCATCAGATCGCGCTGGGCGACAGGCTGGATCTGTCTTTCGGCGTGCGACTCGATCAGGTCGAGGGCGTGAAGACTTTCGTGACCGGGCGCGCCACGGCGGCTTACCGCATTCCGGAAAGCGGCACGCGGCTGCGCGCCTCGGTGGGCACCGGCGCCAAGGCGCCCTCGCTCTACCAGAACTTTTCCATCTTCGGCCCGACCCGCAATGGCGATCCGGCGCTGAAGCCCGAGGAATCCGTCGGCGTCGACATCGGCATCGACCAGCAGTTCCTGGATGGTCGCCTCAACCTCTCGGCCACGCTGTTCCACAACCGGCTGCGCAACCTGATCGACTTCGACTTCGCGCGCGGCGTGCCGGGGCTGTTCGGGCCGCAGGGACAGTACATCAATGTGGCCCGCGCCCGCACCCAGGGGCTCGAACTGTCCGCCAATGCCGTGCTGATCGAAAACTACTTGAGCGCGCGCGCCAGCTACACCCGGCTCGACGCCATCGACGAGCGCACCGGGCTCAGGCTCGCCCGGCGGCCAGCCCATCAGGCGCGCCTGAGCCTCGCCTTCACACCGCTGCCGAAGCTCAGCATCGAGCCGACGCTGGTGGTGGTCGGGGAACGCTACTCCGCGCCGCGCCAGGGCAGCCGGCTTTCGCCCTATGCCAGGCTCGACATGCGCGTGAGCTATCAGCTCAACGACAATCTGGGCTTCTATGTCCGCGCCGAGAACCTGACCGATGTGCGCTATCAGGAGGTGGCCAATTACGGCGTCACCGGGCGCGCCATCTATGCGGGGCTCAACGCCACCTGGTGAGCCTATGCGGCGGCCAGCCTGCTGATGCTGGCCACCAGAACGCGGCCCTCCCGGCAGGTGGCGCTGGCGCCGGCGGGCGCATCGATGCGGATGGCCGCATCGGGCGCCAGCCTGTGGTCAGCGCCTTCCAGCGTGACGATTGCCGGGCCTGACGCCGCAAGGATCAGAATCGTCTCGGCATCGAGGCTGGCCGTTTCGCCGGCCTCGACCACGATGAGGTCGATCAAGGCGCGCCTGCGGTCTGCGATCAGGTTCACGACCTCGACCGGGCCGCTCTCCAGCCGTGACTGAATGGGCGCTTCGCCAGGGTAGCGGGCGGGCTTGAAGGGCTGGCGCAGATCGACCTCGCCCTGCGCCGTGTCGAGCACGAGGCCCGATCCGCTGACGACCACCTGCAGCCGGTCGTAGCCCGCGAAATCCGAGAAGGCCGCCGGGGAGGGGATCGCGGTGCGTCCAAGCCGCCAGATCACGCCGGTCCAGCCCTCGGCGCCCGCCTGCAGGCGTTCCTCGGCGATGTCGATGGTGACGCCGCCTCCATTCTTCCACGGGCTGCGACGGTAGGAGGCCGGGTCGGGAAAGGTCACGTGCATGCCCCCAGCATGAACCGCGCATGGCCTGATGTCACGCGGCGCCGTGGGGTGTCGCAGCATTGCCGCGCCTGCGCGCCGCCTCTTGCCGGCCATGGAGCAATGCGGAAAGACTGGGCTCCGTTCACGGATCTCCCGCCATGCTCCCGCCCTCGCTCCGCATCGACGCCGCGCGCGTCAGCCTCGATCCGCGCGATGATGTCTTCGTGCAGGAACCCTATCGCGCCTACGACGCCATCCGGCAGGCGAGCCCTGCCTTCTGGTGGGAGCAGTATGGCCACTGGTGCTTCGCGCGGCATGATCATGTCACCGCGCTCCTCAAGGACCGGCGTTTCGGTCGCCAGATCCTCCATGTCACGAGCCGCGAGGCGCTGGGCTGGCCAGAGCCGGCGCCGCATCTGGCGCCTTTCCTCGCCGTTGAGCGCCACTCCCTGCTGGAGCTGGAGCCGCCCGACCACACCCGGCTGCGCGGCCTCGTCAACCGCGCCTTCGTCTCCCGGCACGTGCAGCGGCTGCGTCCGCGCATCGCCGCGCTCGCCCATGAGCTGATCGACGGCTTTGCGGGCGAGGGCGCGGCCGATCTGCTCGAACGCTTCGCCACGCCGATTCCCGTCATCATCATTGCAGAACTTCTGGGCGTCTCGCCCGCCCGTGCGCCCGATCTGCTGCGCTGGTCCCACGCCATGGTGGCGATGTATCAATTCCGTCGCAGCCGTGCGATCGAGGACGAGGCCGTGCTGGCGACGCAGGCCTTCGTGGCCTTCCTGCGCGATCAGGTGGCCGAGCGGCGCCTCAGCCAGACCGATGATCTCATCAGCACGCTGATTGCGGCGCGGGAGGCGGATGACCGGCTCTCCGGGGATGAGCTCATCTCCACCGCGATCCTCATCCTCAACGCCGGGCACGAGGCCACGGTCCACGCCATCGGCAACGGCGTCCGGGCCCTGCTGGAACACGGCATTGATGTGCGTGGCGCCATGGCGGGAGACGATGGCGGCGCCGGCCTTGTCGAGGAGGTGCTGCGCTTCGATGCGCCGCTGCACATGTTCACCCGCTATGCGCTGGAGGATTGCGAGGCCTTCGGTGTCACGCTCCGGCAGGGTGAGCAGATCGGCCTGCTGCTCGGCGCTGCGAACCGCGACCCGGCCCGCTTCGACGCCCCCCACCGTTTCGACCCGATGCGGCCTGCAAATGCGCATGCCAGCTTCGGCTCGGGCATCCATTTCTGCATCGGCGCGCCGCTCGCGCGGCTTGAACTCGAGGTGGCGCTGCCGATCCTGTTCTCGCGCCTGCCTGGGCTCGTGCTCGATGGGCCTCCGCGCTACCGCGACAGCTACCACTTCCACGGGCTGGAGCGGCTCGACGCGCGCTGGTGACCGCGCCGCCGCCGCGTTGTAGCCTCGGCCTCCCAACCGCGCGCAAGCCTCGCAGACCCGATCACGCCATGTCCCAGCCCCACGCCACCATTCCGCTCGATTTCCAGCTGCTGCCCGAGCCGGAGATGCTCGCGCGGGCGCAGGCCTTCCGCGCTGTCATGCAGCGCCGGCGGACCGTCCGCGACTTCTCGGACAGGCCGGTGCCGCGCGCCGTGATCGAGGAGGCGCTGCTCACGGCCGGCACCGCGCCGTCAGGGGCCAACCAGCAGCCCTGGAGCTTCGCATGCGTCGAAAGCCGCGCGCTGAAGGCCCGCATCCGCGAGGGCGCCGAGGAGGAGGAACGGGCCTTCTATGCCGGGCGGGCGGGCGAGGAATGGCTGGGCGCGCTCGCCCATCTCGGCACCGATGACCGCAAGCCCTTCCTCGAGACAGCGCCCTGGCTCATCGTGATCTTCGCCCAGCGCTGGGGGGTCGATGCGGAAGGGCGCAAGGTCAAGCATTACTACGTGCCCGAATCGGTCGGCATCGCCACGGGCCTGCTCATCGTCTCGCTGCATCAGGCCGGCCTCGCCACGCTGACGCACACGCCCGCGCCGATGAACTTCCTCAACGAGATCTGCGGGCGCCCCGACAACGAGAAGGCGCTCATCCTGCTGGTCGTGGGTTATCCGGCCGAGGGCGCCCATGTGCCTGCCATCGGCCGCAAGCGGCTGGACGAGATCGCCAGCTTCCTGTGAGGCGCATCAGGCCAGGACGCGGCGCATGACCGAGACATAGCGCTGGCGGATGGACTGGGCATGGACATGCCGCCCGCCTTCGACCATCAGCCGGCCGCCCACGCGCACCTCCGCCACGGGCCATTCCGGCGCGGCGAAGATGGCGCTGTCCAGCAGCGCGTGGCCTTCGCGCCCCACCATGGAGGGATGGTCGATGTCGAGCGTCACCAGGTCGCCCCGCAGCCCCGGCGCGATGGCGCCGAGCGCCCGTCCGCTGGCCTGCGCGCCGCCAGCCAGAGCCGCCCGGCACAGGGACGCTCCCACCGAGCCGAGCGGCGGCGCAAGCCGCGCCCTCCGGCGATCGCGCAGGCGCTGCGAGTATTCGAGCTGCCTGAGTTCGGCCGCCGCGCCGATCTGGATGTTGGAATCGCTGCCGACGCCATAGCGCCCGCCGGCTTCGGCGAAGGCGACGCCGTCAAAGATGCCGTCGCCAAGGCTCGCCTCGGTGATGGGGCACAGCCCCGCCACCGCGCCGGAGCGGGCGATGGCGTCGCGTTCGGCAGGGTTCAGGTGGGTGGCGTGGATCAGGCACCAGCGCGCGCCGGGCTCGGCATGGTCGAAGAGCCATTCCACCGGCCGCTGTCCCGACCAGGCGAGGCAGTCGGCCACCTCCTTCTCCTGTTCGGCGATGTGAATGTGGACCGGCCCGCCATTGGCCAGCGCCAGCGCCATTGACAGGTCTTCGCCCCCCACCGCGCGCAGCGAGTGCGGCGCGACTCCGAGCGCGGCATCCTCCACCCCGGCCACCATCTCGCGGGACGCCTCGACCAGTGCGGCGAAGCGGTCGGGCGTGCACAGGAAGCGCCGCTGCCCATGGCTGGCCTCGACCTGTCCGAAGCCGCCGAACCGGTAGAGCACCGGCAGCAGGGTGAGGCCGATGCCCGTCTCGCTGGCAGCCTGCGCGATCGCGCCGGCCATGGCGCCAAGTTCGCCATAGGGCCGGCCGTCCACATCATGATGCAGGTAGTGGAACTCGCACACGGCGGTGAAGCCGGTCTCCAGCATCTCCACATAGGCCTGCGCCGCGATGGCGGCGACATCGTTCGGGTTCAGCCGGTCGAGGAATCGGTACATCACCTCCCGCCAGGTCCAGAACGAATCATCCGACGCCCCGCGCATTTCGCCCAGCCCCGCCATGCCGCGCTGGAAAGCGTGGCTGTGGAGGTTCGGCAGGCCGGGCAGGGTGAGGCCCTTTATCCGGCTCCAGGCCCGCTTGCGCGCCACGCCCGGCGTCACGCTGGCGATCCGGCCGCCTTCGATGGCGACGGCCACGTCGCTGGCGATGTCGTCGCCGATCAGGGCTTTCTCCAGGTGCAGCGTCGGCATGATGACATTCCGTGAAGAGGGGGGGGGCGACCCTTTGGCGGGGCCTTCGCGGCAGACATGTGGCGATGGCGGCCGGCGGCCCTTGCACGCCTTACTCGATAGCATAATGTTGGCGCATGGCGAGCCAAGGGAAGACATCCGCAGAATCCGGCAGGGTTTGGCGCAACGCCCGGCTTGCGACCATGGACCCGGCCTTGCCCGGCCTCGGCATCGTCGAACGCGGCGCTGTCGCGGCGGATGCCTCGGGCCGAATCGTCTTTGCCGGTGCTGACGGCGATCTGCCTGCGTGCTCAGGCGCCGAGATCATCGATTGCGAGCGCCGCTGGATCACGCCGGGGCTGATCGATTGCCACACGCACCTCGTCTTCGGCGGCGATCGCGCCCACGAGTTCGAGATGCGTCTCGAAGGCGCGAGCTATGAACAGATCGCGCGCGCCGGCGGCGGCATCATCTCGACGGTGAAGGCGACCCGCGCCGCGAGCGACGATGCGCTTGTGGCCTCGGCCAGCCGCAGGCTCGCCGCGCTGATGGCTGAAGGCGTCACCACCATCGAGATCAAGTCGGGCTACGGGCTCGACATCAGGACCGAGCTTCGCCAGCTGCGCGCCGCGCGCCGGCTCGGCGCCGCCCACCCCGTCACCGTGCGCACCACCTTCCTCGGCGCCCATGCCGTGCCGCCGGAGTTCGCGGGGCGTGCCGATGCCTATGTCGATCTGGTCGCCGGGCCGATGCTGGACGCGGTGGCTGGGGAGGGGGTGGCCGACGCGGTGGACGCCTTCTGCGAGGGCATCGGGTTCTCGCCAGAGCAGACGGCCCGCATCTTCGCGGCGGCGCGTCGCCATGGCCTGCCGGTCAAGCTCCACGCCGAGCAGCTCTCCAATCTCCACGGCGCGGCCCTGGCCGCAAGCTTCGGCGCTCTGTCGGCCGATCATCTCGAGCATCTCGACGCTGATGGCGCCGCCGCGCTGGCCAGGTCCGGCACCGTGGCCGTGCTTTTGCCCGGTGCGTTCTACTTCATCCGGGAGACCAGGCTGCCGCCCATCGCGGCCCTGCGCAGCGCGGGCGCGACGATGGCCCTCGCCACCGATTGCAATCCGGGCTCATCGCCCATGACCTCGCTGCTGCTGGCGCTCAACATGGGCTGCACGCTGTTCCGGCTGACGCCGGATGAGGCCTTGCTCGGCGTCACGCGCAACGCCGCCCATGCGCTTGGGCTGCTGGGCGAGGTGGGCACGCTGGAGGCGGGCAAGTGGTGCGATCTCGCCATCTGGGATATCGAGCGCCCGGCCGAACTGGCCTATCGCATCGGCTTCAACCCGCTTCACGCGCGCATCCGGAGGGGTCGTTGACCAGCCTGACGCTCAATCCCGGCAAAAGCCGCCTCGGCCTCTGGCGCGCCGTCCATGGCGGCGCTGCGCTCGATCTGCACGACGGGTGCTGGCCGCTGATCCGGCAGGGCCATGAGCTGCTGCTGCGGGCCGCGCGGGGCAATGATGCCGTCTATGGCGTCAACACCGGCTTCGGCAAGCTCGCCTCGGTGCGCATTCCCGTGGACAGGCTCAGTCAGCTTCAGGTCAACATCGTGCGCTCCCACTGCGCCGGCGTGGGCGACCCCCTCCCTGAGGCGGTTGTGCGCCTCGTGATCGGCCTCAAGCTCGCCAGCCTGGCGCAGGGGGCATCCGGCGTGCATCCGGCCACCATCGGGTTGCTGGCTGCGATGCTGCGGCGCGGCGTGCTGCCTGTCATTCCCTCGCAGGGTTCGGTCGGCGCTTCGGGCGATCTTGCCCCGCTCGCGCATCTCGCCGCCGTGCTCATCGGCGAGGGCGAGGCCGTGATCGACGGCGAGATCATGACCGGGGCTGCCGCGCTCGGGAGGGCGGGGCTTCATCCTGTCGAGCTTGGCCCCAAGGAGGGGCTGGCCCTGCTCAACGGCACCCAGGTCTCCACCGCGCTGGCGCTGCACGGACTGTTCGCGCTCGAGCGCTGCTTCGGCGCGGCGCTGGTCACCGGCGCGCTCTCCACCGATGCGATCATGGGCTCGGACACGCCCTTCCATCCCGGCATCCACGCGCTGCGCCAGCATCGCGGCCAGATCGCTGTCGCCGGTGCGCTGCGCGCCCTGATGGCGGACAGCGTCATCCGCCGCTCGCATCTTGCCGATGATCCGCGCGTGCAGGACCCGTATTCGATCCGCTGCCAGCCCCAGGTCATGGGCGCAGCGCTGCAGGTCATCACCGATGCCGCCAACATGCTGGCGGACGAGGCCAATGCCGTCACCGACAACCCGCTTGTGCTGATCGAGACAGGCGAGATCGTCTCGGGCGGCAACTTCCACGCCGAGCCCGTCGCCTTCGCCGCGGACATGCTGGCGCTGGCCGCCACGGAGGTTGGCAACATCGCCCAGCGCCGCTGCGCCATGCTGGTTGACCCGGCACTCTCGGGGCTGCCGGCCTTCCTTGTCCAGGAGCCGGGCCTCAATTCGGGCTTCATGATCGCGGAGGTCGCCTCCGCCGCGCTCGCATCCGAAAACCGCCAGAGGGCCGCGCCCGCCGTCATCGACACGATTCCGACCTCCGCCAACCAGGAGGATCACGTCTCGATGGCCACTCATGGCGCGCGGCGGCTTGGACCGATGTGCGACAACCTCTCCCGCATCATCGGCATCGAGGCCATGATGGCGGCGCAAGGCGTGGAGATGCGCGCGCCGCTTCAGACATCGCCGCGCCTGCGCCAGGCGCTGGCCACCATCCGCCGCGTCTCGCCCTTCCTCGACAGCGACCGCGCCATCTCGAAGGAGATGGAAGCCTGCGCCGCGCTGGTCAGGGTCGGGGCGCTCGGCGCGCCCCACGCCGACGTGCTCGACGCGCTGAGCGTTGAATGAACGACGACACGCGACCGCCACAGGGAAGCCTTCCATGATCCGCCTCGACAATTCCCGCGTCATCCGCGCCCCGCGCGGCCTGACCCTCAATGCCAAGAGCTGGGCCACCGAGGCTCCCTTGCGCATGTTGATGAACAACCTCGACCCGGACGTGGCCGAGAAGCCAGAGGAGCTTGTGGTCTATGGCGGCATAGGCCGGGCCGCTCGCGATTGGGAGAGCTTTGACCGCATCGTGGCGGCGCTGAAGAACCTCGAAAGCGACGAGACGCTGCTGGTGCAGTCGGGCAAGCCGGTCGGCGTCTTCCGCACCCATGCCGATGCCCCCCGCGTGCTGATCGCCAACTCCAACCTCGTGCCTGCCTACGCCAACTGGGAGCATTTCCACCACCTCGATAAGCTCGGGCTGATGATGTATGGCCAGATGACGGCCGGGTCCTGGATCTACATCGGCACGCAAGGCATCGTGCAGGGCACCTACGAGACCTTCGCAGAAGTCGGCCGGCAGCATTTCGGCGGCTCGCTCAAGGGCAGATGGATACTCACCGGAGGCCTCGGCGGCATGGGCGGCGCGCAGCCCCTGGCCGCCACCATGGCCGGCGCCTCGATGATCGCGGTGGAGTGCAAGCCCTCATCGATCGAGTTCCGGCTGCGCACCCGCTATCTCGACATGAAGGCGGGGAACATCGACGAGGCGCTCGAGATCGTCGAGCGCCACCACGCGCAGGGCAAGGCCGTGTCCATCGGAGTGCTCGGCAACGCGGCCGAGATCTTTCCCGAGCTTGTCAGGCGCGGCATCCGTCCCGATGTCGTGACCGACCAGACCTCCGCCCATGATCCGCTCAACGGCTACCTGCCCACCGGCTGGACACTGGAGCAATGGGAGGAGCGCAAGCTCAGCGACCCGGCCGGCACGACGCTCGCCGCCAAGCAGTCCATGGCCATCCATGTCCGCGCCATGCTGGATTTCCACCGCATGGGCGTGCCCACGCTCGATTACGGCAACAACATCCGGCAGATGGCCAAGGACATGGGCGTGGCCGACGCCTTCGACTTTCCGGGCTTCGTGCCGGCCTACATCCGCCCGCTCTTCTGCCGCGGCATCGGGCCCTTCCGCTGGGCGGCGCTCTCGGGCGATCCGGAGGACATCGCCCGCACCGACGCCAAGGTGAAGGAGCTGATGCCGAACGACGCCCACCTGCACAACTGGCTGGACATGGCGAAGGAGCGCATCGCCTTCCAGGGCCTGCCGGCGCGCATCTGCTGGGTCGGCCTTGGCGACCGGCACCGCCTCGGCCTCGCCTTCAACGAGATGGTGGCCTGCGGCGAGATCGGCCCGGTGGTGATCGGCCGCGACCATCTCGATTCAGGCTCCGTCGCCTCGCCCAACCGCGAGACCGAAGCCATGAAGGACGGCTCCGACGCTGTGTCGGACTGGCCCTTGCTCAATGCGCTGCTGAACACGGCGTCCGGCGCGACCTGGGTCTCGCTGCACCATGGCGGCGGCGTCGGCATGGGCTATTCGCAGCATTCGGGCGTGGTCATCCTCGCGGATGGAACGCCGGAGGCCGCGCGCCGGCTCGAACGGGTTCTCTGGAACGACCCCGCCACCGGCGTCATGCGCCACGCCGATGCCGGCTACGAGATCGCGCGCGATTGCGCCCGCGAGAAGGGGCTGAACCTGCCGAGCCTGTGAGTCGCGGCGCTCGTCGCCGCGGCTTCAGCGGCAAATCCCGTGGACCGGGCGCGCCGGCCGCCTTATGGTCCGGACCATGAACGCGCCTGTCCAGACCTCTGCCAGCCTTGCTCCCGTCGCCGCCGGCGATCATGTCGTTCTGGTCGATGGCTCGGGCTACATCTTCCGCGCCTATCATGCGCTGCCGCCGCTGACGCGCAAGTCGGACGGGCTGCCCGTCGGCGCGGTGGCGGGCTTCTGCAACATGCTCTGGCGCCTGCTGCGCGACAAGATCGACGGCGAGAAGGCGACCCACATAGCGGTCATTTTCGATGCCTCGTCGGAGACCTTCCGCAACCAGATCTATGACGCCTACAAGGCCAACCGCACCGAGCCGCCGGAGGATCTGCGGCCCCAGTTCGAGCTGATCCGCGCCGCCACCCGCGCCTTCGACCTGCCCTCCATCGAGATGCACGGCTTCGAGGCGGACGACCTGATCGCCACCTATGCCCGTGTCGCTTCCGGGGCTGGCGCGAGCGTCACGATCATCTCCTCAGACAAGGACCTGATGCAGCTCATCGACGACAACGTCTCGATGTTCGACACGATGAAGGACAAGAAATTCACCGCCCCCGAGGTGGTGGAGAAGTTCGGCGTCCTGCCCGACAAGGTGGTGGACGTGCAATCGCTCGCCGGCGACAGCATCGACAATGTGCCGGGCGTGCCCGGCATCGGCATCAAGACCGCCGCCCAGCTTGTGGCCGAATATGGCGATCTCGAAGGCATCCTTGCCGCCGCAGCGGAGGGCCGCATCGCCCAGCCCAGGCGGCGCGAGGCGTTGGTGGAACATGCCGACAAGGCGCGCATCTCGAAACGGCTGGTGCAGCTCGATGCCCATGTGCCGGTCGCGGTGCCGATCGGAGACTTGCGCGTCATCGACCCAGACCCGCGCAACCTCATCGCCTTCCTGAAAGCGATGGAGTTCAACGCCGTCACGCGCCGCGTCGCGGAAGCCTATGACGCGGATGCCTCCGCCATCGATGCGGCGGCCGATTATGCGCGCCCCGGAGCGGGCACGAGCTGGGGCTCAGGCGTTGCCGGAGCTGCCGGGCCCGCCGGAGCGGCCACCGGCGCGCGAGCCGCCCATGCAGCGGAGGCGACGCAGGAGCCCCCCGCCCAGCGCCCCGGCCTGCCAGGATTCCTTGCCGAGCGCCATGCCGAGCTGGTTTCGGCCAAGGTCAAGGCGATGCCCTTCGACCGCGATGCCTATGAATGCGTCCGCACGGCCGACCGGCTGCGCGCCTGGGTCGCCGCCGCGCGCGAGGCCGGCGTCTTCGCTGTGGACACCGAGACGACCGACATCGACCGCATGAAGGCCGATCTCGTTGGCGTCTCGCTCGCTGTGGCGCCGAATCGCGCCTGCTACGTCCCGCTGATTCACCGGGGCGGCACCGACCTTTTCGGCAGCGGGCTCACGCCGGACCAGATCCCGGTCGACGAGGCGCTGGCCATCCTCAAGCCGCTGCTGGAAGACCCCGGCGTGCTCAAGATCGGCCAGAACATGAAGTATGACTGGCTGATCTTCGCGCGGCGCGGCATCGAGGTCGCGCCTTTCGATGACACGATGCTGATGTCCTATGTGCTGGATGCCGGGCTCAACCCGCATGGCATGGATCGGCTCTCGGAAATCCACCTCGGCCACACGCCGATAACCTTCGCTGAGGTTGCCGGCGCCGGCAAGGCCATGGTCACCTTCGACAAGGTGCCGATCGACAAGGCCACCGCCTATGCCGCCGAGGATGCCGACGTGACCTATCGCCTCTGGCAGGTCTTCAGGGCGCGGCTGGCGGCGAGCGGCCGCCAGTCGGTCTATGAGACGCTGGAGCGGCCGCTGATCCCGGTGCTGGGCCGCATGGAGCGCCACGGCGTCGCCATCGACCGGCAGATCCTGTCGCGGCTTTCGGGCGATTTCGCGCAGAAGGCCACGGCCCTCGAGGACGAGATCCAGGAACTTGCGGAAGAGCGCTTCAACGTCGGCAGCCCCAGGCAGCTGGGCGACATCCTCTTCGGCAAGATGGGCCTGCCCGGCGGCAAGAAGACCACGACCGGCCAGTGGGCCACCGGCGCCGGCGCGCTGGAGGAGCTTGCCGAGCAGGGCCACCCGCTGCCCGCGCGCATCCTGGACTGGCGCCAGCTCACCAAGCTGAAATCGACCTACACCGATGCGCTGCCGACCTTCCTCAACCCCGGGACGGGGCGAATCCACACCTCCTTCTCGCTCGCCGCCACCACCACAGGACGGCTCTCCTCCTCCGAGCCAAACCTCCAGAACATTCCGGTGCGCAATGCGGAAGGCCGGCAGATCCGCACCGCCTTCGTGCCCGAGCGCGGCATGAAGCTGATCTCCGCGGACTACAGCCAGATCGAGCTGAGGCTGCTGGCCCACATCGCGGACATTCCCCAGCTCACCCAGGCCTTCGCCGATGGGGTGGACATCCATGCCATGACCGCTTCTGAAATGTTCGGCGTGCCTGTGAAGGACATGCCCGGCGAGATCCGCCGCCGTGCCAAGGCCATCAACTTCGGCATCATCTACGGCATCTCGGCCTTCGGCCTCGCCAACCAGCTTGGCATCGGCCGGGAGGAGGCGGGCGCCTACATCAAGAAGTATTTCGAGCGCTTCCCCGGCATCCGCGCCTACATGGACGAGACCAAGCAGTTCGCGCGCAAGAACGGCTATGTCACCACCATCTTCGGCCGCGTCTGCCATTATCCGGACGCCGCCTCGCCCAACCCGCAACAGCGCGCGGCGGTGGAGCGACAGGCGATCAACGCGCCGATCCAGGGCTCGGCTTCCGACATCATCCGCCGCGCCATGATCCGCATGGAGCCTGCGCTCGCGGCAGCGCGGCTCAACCTGCGCATGCTGCTCCAGGTGCATGATGAACTCGTCTTCGAGGCGCCCGAGAGCGAGGTGGAGCGTGCCATTCCCGTGATCCGCAAGGTCATGGTCGAGGCGCCGTTCCCGGCCGTGAGCCTGAAGGTGCCCCTGCAGGTCGATGCGCGCGCCGCTGCCAACTGGGACGAGGCACATTGAGAAGGCCCCGTCATTCCGGGGCGGCGCAGCCGATCCTGAAACCCGGGCGGCGCGAGGCCGGCAGAGGTGGAGGCGCTGCCGTCAACCGACCTTCGTCACGCGGCGCATGGTCAGGTTGATCCGTCCGCCTTGCGGCAGCAGCGTCGAGGTGCCGGGCACGATGCGGTCGATGCCATGGAAGGCGAGGCGCGCAGGCCCGCCGAAGCTGAGCAGATCGCCCGATTGCAGCTTCACCGAGGCGGCCCTGCCCCCGCGGGTGGTTCCCCCCACGCGGAAAACGCCCGTGTCGCCCAGCGAAACCGACAGCACGGGTGCGGCGAATTCCTCCTCGTCGCGATCCTGGTGCAGCCCCATCTTCGCGGCGCTCTCGTAATAGTTGACGAGGCAGGCCTCCGGCGGATGCGGGAAGCCGGCCAGCGCCTGCCAGGCATCGAGCAGAACCTGCGGCATGGGCGGCCAGGGTTCGCCAGTTTCGGGATGGCGCGGCTGATAGCGGTAGCCCGCCTCGTCCGAGACCCAGCCCAGCGCCCCGCAATTGGTCATCTTCACCGAGAACGGCTTGCCGGTGCGCGGCATGCGCGGGGTGAAGAAGGGCGCCAGCCGCGCCACGCCGCGCAACGCCTCCACCAGCGCCTCCTGCGCCGGCCTGTCGAGCCAGCCGGGGTAGTGGACGACGCCCGGCGCGATCTCGACGCGGGCGCTCACCCCTTGAGGATGGCCTTGGACGCCACCGATGTGTCGGCGTTGAGCCGATAGACGATGGGCTCGCCGGTCGCGAGTTCGACATGGACGATCTGCTGCGGCGTCAGCCGGTCGAGCACCATGATCAGCGCGCGCAGCGAGTTGCCATGGGCCGAGACCAGGACGCGCTGCCCGCCCATCACCCGCGGCAGGATGTCGGTCACGAAATAGGGCAGTGTGCGGGCCACCGTGTCCTTGAGCGACTCGCCGCCCGGGGGCTGCACGTCATAGCTGCGCCGCCAGATGTGAACCTGTTCGTCGCCATACTTCGCCGCCGTCTCGGCCTTGTCGAGGCCGGAGAGGTCGCCATAGTCACGCTCGTTGAGCGCGATGTCGCGGATGGTCTGGAGCCCCGGCTGGCCGAGTTCATCGAGGATCAGCGCGCAGGTCTTCTGCGCGCGGCTCAATTCGGAGGTGAAGGCGAGGTCGAAGCCCAGCCCCTGCGCCTTGAGCCGCCTCCCGCCGGCCCTGGCCTCCTCCACGCCGAGCGCGGTGAGGTCAGGGTCCTTCCAGCCGGTGAACAGGTTCTTGAGGTTCCATTCGCTCTGGCCGTGGCGGCAGAGCACGAGCAGGCGTTCGGTCATGGCTGTCTCCGGAAAACAATTAGTCGTTGAGGCCGAGCACGTCGTCCATGCCGTAGAGCCCGGGCTTGCGCCCGCGCGCCCACAGCGCGGCGCGGATGGCCCCGCGCCCGAACAGGCTGCGGTCCTCGGCCTTGTGCATCAGTTCGATGCGTTCGCCATCACCCGCAAGGATCACGTTGTGCTCGCCGATCACCGAGCCGCCCCGCAAGGTGGCGAAGCCGATCGTGCCCTTCTCGCGCGGCCCGGTCAGCCCGTCGCGCACGGCCACCTTCTTGTCCATGAGCGCCACGTTGCGCCCTGCGGCGGCGGCCTGGCCGAGCAGCAGCGCGGTGCCTGATGGCGCGTCGACCTTGAGCCGGTGGTGCATCTCCAGCACCTCGATGTCCCAGTCGTCGCCCAGCGTCGCGGCGGCCCGCCGCACGAGCCCGGCCAGCAGGTTGACGCCAAGGCTCATGTTGCCGGACTTGACGATGGTGGCATGGCGCGCCGCGGCATCGAGCCGGTGCAGATGCCTGTCCTCGAAGCCTGTGGTGCCGATGATGTGCGCGATCCGCGCCTGCGCCGCGAAGGCCGCGATGGTGCACGAGACGTTCGGCGTGGTGAAGTCAAGGATGCCGTCCGCCTCGGCGATGGCGCCCAGCGCGTCCTCGGTTATGGGTACGCCATTGGGCTTGATGTCCGCCATCACGCCCGAATCCTGCCCCAGCAGGGGCGAGTCGGCGCGCTCCAGCGCGGCATGCAGCACCACACCCTTCGACTCCTGCACCGCCCGCACCAGAGTCCGGCCCATTCGCCCGCCGGCGCCGACGACGACAAGTCTCATCGATGTGGTCATGCAAGCTCCTGCCGGTGACGACGCCTGTGTCTAGTGTGCAGGAGCGGCAGGGGCAAGCGGCGGGCAGGGGGTGAGGGGCGGGCGGCGCCGATCAAGCCACCGCCCGGATCGTCCTGCGCACTTTCTCCACCACTTCGTCGATCTGGCTATCGGTGATGATCAGCGGCGGGGTCAGGGCCAGCGTGTCGCCGGTGTAGCGCAGCATCAGCCCTTCGCTGTGGAAGGCGTGGTCCATCGCCGCGAAGCCGCGCTTGGTCGGGCCGTCCGCATGGGGCTCGAGGTCGATGCCCGCGACGAGCCCGAGCGTGCGGATGTCGACCACGTTCGGCTCGCCCTTCAGCGTCATCAGCGCGTCGGCCCAGACGGGCTCGAGATCGCGCGCGCGCTCGAACAGGCCTTCCTCGCGGTAGATGTCGAGTGCGGCGAGCGCAGCGGCCGCAGCGAGCGGATGGCCCGAATAGGTGTAGCCGTGGAAGAGCTCGATGGCGTGGTCCGGCCCGTTCATGAAGGCATCATAAATGCCCTTGCGCACCAGAACGCCGCCCATCGGCACGGTGCCGGAGGTCACGCCCTTTGCGAAGGTTATCATGTCGGGGATGACGCCATAGCGCTCGGCGGCGAAGGCATGGCCCAGCCGGCCGAAGCCGGTGATGACCTCGTCGAAGATCAGCAGGATGCCGTGCTTCGTGCAGATCTCGCGCAGCTTCTGCAGGTAGCCCACCGGCGGGGGAAGCACCCCGGTCGAGCCGGCCATGGGCTCGATCATGACGGCTGCGATGGTGGAGGCGTCATGCAGGGTGACGATGCGCTCCAGCTCGTCGGCGATGTGCGCGCCCCATGCGGGCTCGCCCTTGGTGAAGGCCTGCTTCTCGCGGTTGTAGGTGTGCGGCATGTGGTCGGCGCCGGCCAGCAGCGAGCCGAAGAACTTGCGGTTGTTGACGATGCCGCCAACCGAGATGCCGCCGAAGCCGACCCCGTGATAGCCGCGCTCGCGCCCGATCAGCCGCGTCTTGGAGCCCTTTCCGGTGACGTTCCAGTAGGCGATCGCGATCTTCAGCGCCGTGTCGGCAGCCTCGGAGCCCGATCCGGCGAAGAAGACATGGTCGAGATCGCCCGGCGCCAGCGCCGCGATGCGGGCTGCGGCGGCGAAGACCTTGGGATGGCCGAACTGGAAGGACGGCGCGTAGTCCAGTTCCTCGGCCTGGGCCTGGATGGCGCGGATGATCGGCTTGCGCGCATGGCCGGCATTGCAGCACCAGAGCCCGGCCGTCCCGTCCATGATCGGCTTGCCCTCGGCGGTGTAGTAATGCATGCCCTCCGCCCGCGAGATCATCCGCGGGTTTTTCTTGAACGAGCGGTTAGCCGTGAACGGCATCCAGAACGAGTCAAGATCATTGGGCTGTTCGGCGGCGCTCGGGATCGTGGGGGGCATGGTGGGCTCCTTGTCGGCGCGTCAAAGGCCGGGCGCGCATGTGTCCGGCGTCGATCTCATGGCAGCCTAGCAGCACCCGCGCCCAAGTAAACTCGCGGGCCGCACATGCAGCCCCCCCAACGTTGCGCTTGGGGCAATCGGGCAGGATGGGAGGCCATTCAGCCTGTTCCAGGTCAGCGGAGCCATCAGCCGGCCTGTCGACAACAGGCGCATTCGCGTAAATCCTTATGCAGATGATTCGGGGCATGGGCACAGGGCCCGGCCTTCCAGTGAAGACGAGGTCCCGCATGGCCGCCCTGCCAAAGCTCAGCGCGCTCCACAACGAGGCAGCCCTGCGCGCGCCGCTTTTGAGCACGCTGACCGGCATCGCCGCTGCCGTCGGCCTCGCCATCGCGCTTCCTCCTTCCTATGCGGCGGCGGCCTCGGTCGCGACCATGGGGCTTGCCTCGCTGTCCGCGCTTCTGGCGCTCGATGCGCGTCGCCGTGAGCAGGCCGATGCGCTGGCCCGGAATGTCGGCGAGCTCAACGTGCGTCTGGCGGCGGCCCGCATCAAGCTCGACTCGCTGCAGGCCCGCACCGATTCAGAGCCCCTGCGCCAGGCGGATTTCGCGCCCACCCGCGCCGCCCTCTCCGAACTCACGGCCGAGGTCGGGCTGCTGGGCGGGGTGCTGCGCGATGTCGCCACCGCCGTCTCCGAGCATGAGGAGAAGCTCAGCGGCTTGCCGGCGGAGGAGGAGAAGGCGCCATCGCCGCGAGACGGGGCTTCCCTCGCCGCCACCCGCGAGAGCCCCGCCGCTGGACAACTTGTCGCGCAGCCCGCCGCGCAGGTCGATGCCGACCTGCGCAAGCGTGACGAGGTCCGCCTCGCCGCGCTGAAGGAGGCCTTCGCGGCCGGCGGGCTCGAGATTCATCTGCAGCCGGTCGCCTCGCTACCGCAGCGCCGCACGGTGGGCTACGAGGCGCTGGCGCGGCTGCGCATGCCTGATGGCGCCCTTCTGCAGCCGGCCGAATTCCTGGCGGCGCTGGAGCGGGCCGGTCAGGGCGCCAATCTCGATGCGCAGGTGCTGACCCAGGTCCTCGCCATTGCCGGCCATCTCAACGGCAAGGGGCTCGACCACTTCATCTCGCTCAACCTCTCCCGGGGCACCTGGGCGGAGTCCCGCGCCCTTGGCTCCATCGCGCGGGTGCTGGACACCTACCGCGCGCAGTCGGCGCGGGTCGTGATCGAGATCCCGCAGCGCGTCTGGCGCTCGCTCGATCCCACGCGCCTCGGCATCATCGGCGGCATGGCGGCCGGCGGGCTGCGCTTCGCCCTCGATCAGGTCACAGATCTTCGCCTCGACCCAGCAGCCCTGTCGGATCGCGGCGTGCGCTTCGTCAAGGCGAGCGCGCCGGTCCTCGCCGGCCTGACGCAGGGCTCCTCGGGCCTCGACATCGACGCCGGCGACCTTGCCCAGCTGCTGCGCCGGGCGGGCGTCGAGTTCATTGGCGAGCGCGCCGAGACCGACCGGATGGTGGCCGACCTCATCGATCTCGACATCCGCTTCGCGCAGGGCTTCGCCATTTCGCAGCCGCGCGCGGTCAAGCCCGAAGCGTTCCAGCCGGCCACGACGCCGGCGGTCGCCACGGGTTCGGCCGAGGCGCTGGTCGACAACCTGCCCATGAACGCGCGTCCCGCGCCGCCCCGCGTCGCGGCCCAGCCCGTGACCCTGGCTCAGGGCGAGCGGACCATGCAGGGCAGGGGGGGCGCGCAAGCAACTGTCCAGAGCGCGCCTTCGAGCGCGCAAGCAACTGTCCAGAGCGCGCCTTCGGGCGCGAAAGCAACCGTCCAGAGCGCGCCTGCGGGCGCGCAGCCGGATCTGCCGGTGCGCGTGCCCTTCCGTGCCGTGCTGCGCCGGGCCAACGGCTGAGGCCGCGCGGCTCAAGTTGCAGCATGGCCTGGCCGGCTTGACGGCGGCGGCCCGCTCGGCCACTGACCGCGAGCCGCATCCTGCCGCTGGAGCCTGCCATGCCTGACTTGTCCGCTGCCACCGCACATGGCGTTGCCGCAGCGCCCCGGCTGGTTGACGGCTTGCGCGAACTGGCTGGCGGCATCGACGTGCTGCTGTGCGATGTCTGGGGCGTGGTGCACAATGGCCAGAGCGCGCACCCTGCGGCCTGCGCGGCGCTGGAGACCTATCGCGCGGGCGGCGGGCTCGTCGTCATGGTGTCGAATTCTCCGCGGCCCTCGCCCGATGTCATCCCCCAGCTGCTTGGCTATGGCGTGACCCGGTCCTCCTTCGACCGCATCATAACCTCCGGCGATCTGACCCGCCAGATGATCACAGCCCGCGCCGGCCAGCCGCTGCTGCATCTGGGCCCCGGGCGCGACCACACGCTGTTCGCTGGCCTTGATGCCCCGCGCGCCGGCGTGGAGGATGCAGAATACTGCGTCTGCACCGGGTTCGCCGACGACGAGAGCGAGACGCCGGACGACTATGCCGCCATTCTCGCCGCAATGGCCGCGCGCGGGCTGACGATGATCTGCGCCAATCCTGATCTCATCGTCGAGCGCGGCCATCGGCTGATCCCCTGCGCGGGGGCCATGGCGCAGGTTTACGAGAAGCTGGGCGGGGAGACCATCTACGCCGGCAAGCCGCACCGCCCCGTCTATGAGCAGGCGCTTGCCATCGCCGGCGAACTGCGCGGCGGCCCCGTCGATCTGGCGCGCGTCTTGGGAATCGGCGACGCGATCCGCACCGATGTCGCGGGAGCGCATGGCATCGGCGTGCGCTCGATCCTGCTGCTCGATGGCATTCACTGGGGTGATGTCGGCCGCCAGGACTGGCGCGACCACCATGGCGACTGGCTCAGGGCCCAGCCTTTCCAGCCGACCTATGTCATGCCGCGCCTGAGCTGGTGAGACCGGCCCTTCTCAGACGCCGCAGACCGCATCGATCTTCGACTTCAGCGTGTGCGCGTTGAACGGCTTGACGATGTAATTGCTCACGCCGGCCTTCTTGGCGGCGATGACGTTCTCGGTCTTGGATTCAGCCGTGACCATGATGAAGGGCGTGTTGCGCAGGCCGTCATCGGCGCGCACCTGGCGCAGCAGCTCGTAGCCCGTCATCGGCTCCATGTTCCAGTCGGAGATCACGAGGCCGTACTTCTTCTGCTTGAGCTTGTCGAGCGCGGCGCCGCCGTCCGCAGCGTCGTCGACATTCTCGAAGCCGAGCTGCCTGAGCAGGTTCTTGATGATGCGCACCATGGTCTGGTAATCGTCCACGATCAGGATCGGCATCGATGTGTCAAGAGCCATGGCTCACTCCGTGCAGTGCATGACCCTACGTTCTCGGACCATCGGCCCAACTCGCCCCACCAGGCAGGCCTTCCCTGTGCAGATACGCCCCCGCGGTTGATATCGGGTTAAGTGCCTGTCGCGGCGCGGCTCCGGGCAGGTTCCGCCGCGCGCCCCGCGCTTGACGCCGCGCCCTGATCGCGTCACCAGCCCTCAGCGCCAACCGGAAGACAACAGCGTGTCGAGCGAACTCTCCCCCCTTGCAGCAAGTGCGCTCACGGCCTGGACCGGGGAGGGCGCAGCGCCCGCGCCCCTGCGCGGCGCGGTGGTGGCGATCGGCAACTTCGACGGCGTCCACCTCGGCCACAAGGCGCTTCTGGTCGAGGCGGCGAGGCTTGCGGCGGCTCAGGGCCGTGGGACGAAATCTGGCGGGGCTGAACGCCTTGCGGTGGGGCTGATCACCTTCGAGCCGCATCCGCGCAGCGTCTTCAGGCCGGATCAGCCCGTATTCCGGCTCACCACGCCGCTGATGCGGCGCATCCTTGCGGCGGAGAATGGGTGCGAGGCCATCGCCGAGCTGCCGTTTGACAAGCCCTTCGCCGCCCGCAGCGCCGCCTCCTTCATCGATGAGCTGCTGCTTGGACAGATCGATGTCGCCGGCGTCGTCATCGGCGGGGACTTCGCCTTTGGCCGCAGCCGCGAAGGCGATGCCGACATGCTGCGGGATCGGCTGCGGGCGGCGGGCCGCTTCGTTTCGGTGGCCGCGCCGGTGCTGGACGGGGAGGGTGGCGTCGTCTCCTCCTCGCGCATCCGCGATGCGCTCGGGCAGGGCGATGTGGCCCGGGCCAATGCGCTGCTCGGCCACCGCTGGCGCATCGCGGCCGAGGTCGTGCACGGCGACAAGCGCGGCCGGCTCCTTGGCTATCCCACCGCCAACATGGCGCTGCCGCCCGACAATCGGCTGCGGCACGGCATCTATGCGGTGCGCCTGCGGATCGACGGCGCCTGGCGCGGCGGCGTGGCCAGCTTCGGCCGCCGCCCGACCTTCGACGATGGCGCGCCGCGGCTCGAGAGCCATGTATTCGATTACGCCGGCGATCTTTATGGACGCACCGTGGAGGTCGAGTTCGCCGGCTGGATCAGGGGCGAGCTGAAGTTCGATTCGGTGGATGCGTTGATCGCCCGCATGGATGCCGATTCGCTGGTCGCCCGCGGCATGCTCGGCTAAGCCCTGACCTGCGCGCCGGGCGGCCTGCCGCCGACTCGTTTGCAGAACGTTAACTGTAATCGCCCCATGCTCCGCGTCACTGTGGAGACTGTCGGTTCATGAAGCGGCCTGTTGTCTCGGGTATGTCGCTGCACGTCAGGATGGCGCTCGGCGTGATCCTGCTGATCATGGCCAGCGCGGCGTGCCTTGGCGCGCTTTCCGTGTCGATCGTCAATTCCAGCATCATGAGCAGCGGCTTCCAGGCCCAGAACAACGCTATGAAGCTGGCTGCGCACCTGATGCGCACCTCCCAGCCCGGCATCGAGGTTCTGCATTCTCCGCTTGGCGTGGACCGCATCCGGATGCCCGCTGTCGAGGGCTTCTCCGATCATCGCCTTGTCGACACCGTGGCCCAGATCCTTGGCGGGAAGGCCACGATCTTCCGCTGGGACCCCGAGCGCGGCGATTACGAGCGCATCAGCACCTCCGTGCGCAGGCCCGATGGCGGGCGCGCGGTCGGCGGCCATCTCGGCACGGCGGCTCCGGCCTTCGCGGCGGTGCGTTCCGGCCTGCTGTATCTGGGCGAGACCAGTCTGCATGGCGTCGCCTATCTCGATCAGTATGTGCCCATCGTCACGCCCAACGGCGCGGTGAGCGGCATCCTCAATGTCGGCGCCCGCAAGTACGAGTTGCAGGCGATGGCCAACGGCATCGACAGCGCCATCATGATCGGCTCGGCCTTCCTGGCTTTGCTTGGCGGCGCGGTCGGCTTCATCATGATGAGCCGGAGCCTGAACCCGCTCGGCCCGCTGGCCGGGTCGATCCGCGAGCTGGCGCGCGGCAAGCTCTCCAGTATGGTGGGTTATCGCGACCGCAAGGATGTCTTCGGCGACATGGCCCGCTCCATCGAGCTGCTTCGCGCCTCGCTGGTCGAGAAGGAAATGATGACGGAGGAAGAGGCCCGCCAAACCAGCGAGCGCATGCAGCGCGCCGAGCACATCGCGGATGCCGCGCGCCATCTCAACCAGTCCGTGGAGCAGTCGGTGTGCAGCGTGCTCGAGACCACCACGCTGCTGCGCGCCAATGCCGAGCAGCTCCGGCAGGCCGCCGACATGACAGCCTCGCAGCTCGGCGCGGCCTCGGCGGCCTCGGCCGGGTCCGCCGACAGCGTGCGGATTGCGGCCGCCGCCGCAGACCAGCTCAATTCCGTGATCGCCGACATTTCCCACCAGATCAGCCAGGGCTCCTCGGTCACCGCCGAGGCCGTCGCTGCCATGGACACAACGCGCGAACTTGTCGGCATCCTCGCCGCCTCATCCACCCGCATCGGCGAGGTGGTGAAGCTCATCACCTCCATCGCCGAGCAGACAAACCTGCTCGCGCTCAACGCCACCATCGAGGCCGCCCGCGCCGGCGAGGCGGGGCGCGGCTTCGCCGTGGTGGCGCAGGAGGTCAAGCAACTCGCCAGCCAGACCGCGCGCGCCACGGACGAGATCCGCCGCCAGGTCGCGGAAATGCAGGGCGCCACCCACCAGGCCGTCGGCGCCATCGGCGGCATCGGCGAGACCATCGCCATGATCGACCGAATCACGATCTCCATAGCCGGCGCGGTCGAGCAGCAGGGCGCCGCCACACTGGAAATCGCGCGCTCGATCTCGGACGCCGCAAGCTCCAGCGCCGAGATGACCAACGCCATCGTCGCCGTGGACCAGGCCTCCAAGCGCAGCGCCTTGAGCGCGGCGGGCGAGCTGGATAGCGCAGCCGAAACGGTGATGCGCAATGCCGACATGCTGCGCCAGGCTGTCGGCCAGCACATCTCCACCATCAAGGCGGCCTGAGGTCGAGACGGCGCTTCGCCTTGGCAAGGCCGGCGCGAAGCTGCTACAGGCGCGCCATGGAAAGCGCCTTTCGCCTCGCTTCGCGAATTATGCGCCCGGCCCCTCGCGCCTGAACGGCGCCGACGGGCCGGGATGATCGACGGCGCCGGCTCGGCCCCGCAAGTCCATGCACGCAGCACTTTCCATCCAGCCCTTTCCATCCAGCCGATTCTTGCAACAGCCGATTCTTGCAACAGCCGCCCCAATGGCCCATGAGAGCGCTGATCCCGGCGCAGCCCGGCGTTACGGGCCGCCTCTGGTCCATGAGCGCGGCAGACAAGCGAAAAGACCATGACGGACGTTCCTGACACACCCGCCACGCGCGACTACTCGCAGACGCTGAACCTGCCGCAGACCGGGTTCCCCATGCGCGCGGGCCTGCCCAATCTCGAACCGCGCCTGCTTGCCCGCTGGCAGGAGACGGGGCTCTATGCCCGCCTGCGCAAGGCCGCCAGGGGCCGCGACCGCTTCGTGCTGCATGACGGACCGCCCTACGCCAATGGCGACATCCACATCGGCCATGCGCTCAACAAGATCCTCAAGGACCTCGTGGTGCGCGGCGCGCAGATGGCGGGCCATGACAGCAACTACGTGCCCGGCTGGGACTGCCACGGCCTGCCCATCGAATGGAAGATCGAGGAGCAGTATCGCGCCAGGGGCAAGAACAAGGACGAGGTGCCGATCATCGAGTTCCGCAAGGAGTGCCGCGCCTTCGCCGAGCACTGGGTCGGCGTGCAGCGCGAGCAGTTCAAGCGCCTCGGCGTCGAGGGCGACTGGGACAAGCCCTACCTGACCATGAGCTACCCCGCCGAAGCGCAGATCGCGCGCGAGATCATGAAGTTTGCCACCAACGGCCTGCTCTATCGCGGCTCCAAGCCGGTGATGTGGAGCGTCGTCGAGCGCACCGCGCTGGCCGAGGCCGAGATCGAATACCACGACTACCAGAGCGACATGGTCTGGGTGGCGTTTCCGGTGCGCAAGTATGGCTCTGCGGTGGGCGTAACTGGTATTCTCGGAATTGGGGAATCGGTGCTGGATGCATCCAACGCGCGTCAAGCGCTTGAAAGCGCCTCCATCCTCATCTGGACCACCACCCCCTGGACCATCCCCGGCAATCGCGCGATCTCGTTCAATAACAGGATCGGCTATGGTCTTTATGAATTGACCGGGCTGCTTGATGGCAGCTTCGCCACGCTCGGCAAGCGCTACATCGTCGCCGACAAGCTAGCAGACGAGGTGTTCGGCAAGGCGAAAGCCGTTGCGACCCGGCTGATGGACGTTCCTGCCGACCTGCTTGGCGGCATCACCTGCGCCCACCCGCTCGCCGGCGAAGGCTACGATTTCGACGTGCCCCTGCTCGACGGCGACCATGTGACCGATGATGCCGGCACCGGCTTCGTCCACACCGCCCCCGGCCATGGCCGCGAGGACTTCGACATCTGGATGCGGGCGGATACGCAACAGATGCTCCGCGCCAAGGGCATCGACACGGCCATCCCCTACACGGTGGACGCCGATGGCACCTACACGAAGGACGCCCCCGGCTTTGCGGGCAGCGCCGTCATAACCGGCAAGGGCGAGAAGGGCGACGCCAACGAGGCCGTCATCAAGGCCCTGATCGAGGCCGGAAACCTCTTTGCCCGCGGCCGCCTCAAGCACCAGTATCCGCACAGCTGGCGCTCGAAGAAGCCCGTGATCTTCCGCAACACGCCGCAATGGTTCATCGCCATGGACAAGCCGTTCATGGCAGGCCAGACCCTCCGCGACGCCTCGCTCGCCGGCATCCGAGCCACGCAATGGGTGCCGGCCTCGGGCGAGAACCGCATCCGCGGCATGATCGAGGCCAAGCCTGATTGGGTCGTCTCGCGCCAGCGCGCCTGGGGCGTGCCCATCACCGTCTTCGTGGCGAGGCGGGACCTGCCGGCCCACGGCCTTGGCGAAGGCGAGATCCTTCGCGACGAGCGGGTGAACCATGCCATCGGCGAGGCTTTCGAGGCCGAAGGCGGCGACGCCTGGTTCGCCAGCGCCGACGGCAGCCGCTTCCTCGCACCGTTCGGCTTTGCCGCCGCCGACTTCGAGAAGGTCAATGACGTGCTCGATGTCTGGTTCGATTCAGGCTCGACCCACGCCTATGTGCTGGAGGATGCCGCGCATTTTCCTGATCTGGCCGGCACGCGCCGCAAGGTCGATGGCGGGCGCGACACGGTGATGTATCTCGAAGGCTCGGACCAGCATCGCGGCTGGTTCCACTCATCTCTGATCGAGAGCTGCGGCACGCGCGGCCGCCCGCCTTTCGATGTGGTCCTCACCCATGGCTTCACCATGGACGAGAAGGGCCAGAAGATGTCGAAATCGCTGGGCAACGTCGTCGCGCCGCAGAAGATCATCGCGGAATCAGGCGCCGACATCCTGCGCCTGTGGGTCGCCTCGGTGGATTACTCGGACGATCAGCGCATCGGGCCCGAAATCCTCAAGACCATGCAGGAAACCTACCGCAAGCTGCGCAACACCATCCGCTGGATGCTGGGCACGCTCGCCCATTTCGACGAGGCGGCCCGCGTCACGGATGCCGCCTCCATGCCCGAAATGGAGCGGCTGATGCTGCACCGGCTGGCTGAACTCGACGTCCAGGTGCGCGCCGCCTACGCCGCCTATGACTACAAGCGCGTGGTGGCGCTGCTGGCGCAGTTCATGACGGCCGATCTCTCGGCCTTCTATTTCGACGTGCGCAAGGACGCTCTTTATTGCGATCCCGCATCCAGCCATGTCCGCCGCTCGTCGCTCACCGTGGTCGATCATATCTTCCGCTGCATCGCGGTCTGGCTTGCGCCCATCCTCGTCTTCACCGCCGAGGAAGCCTGGCTCGAGCGCTATCCCGCCGTGAAGGAAGCCGGCGGCTCTGTGCATCTGGAAACCTTCCCCGACGTGCCGGCCTCGTGGCGCGACGAGGCGCTCGATTCGCGCTGGGAGGCGATCCGCCGCGTGCGGCGCGTCATCACCGGCGCGCTCGAACTCCAGCGCGCGGCCAAGGTGATCGGTTCTTCGTTGGAGGCCGCTCCGGAGCTGTTCATCGCCGATCCCGGGCTGGCGAGCGCGCTGGCGGGGGTCGACCTCGCCGAGATCGCCATCACCTCCGGCATCACCCTGACTGCCGGCGAGGGGCCGGCCGACGCCTTCCGCGTCGAGGACGTCAGGGGCGTGGCCGTGCGTTTCCAGCCGGCGGGCGGCATCAAATGCGCCCGCTCCTGGCGGTATTTCGACCCCGCCACGGCTGACCCCTCCTATCCCGACATCACCCCGCGCGACGCCATGGCGCTGCGCGAGCTTGGCGTGACGACGGCGTGATGGCTGCCTCGCCCGCACGCTTCGGTTCGGTGGTGGCGGCCTGCGTCTTCCTCGCCGATCAGCTCTCCAAGCTCTGGATCCTGTTCTGGGTCCGGCTGGAGGACACCGGGCCCTGGGTGCTCGCGCCCTTCCTCGAATTCGTGATGGTCTGGAACCGGGGCATTTCTTACGGGCTGTTCCAGCAGTCGAACGATCTGGGTCGCTGGGCGCTGGTTGGGCTTTCGATCGCGGCCTCGATCTGGCTTTCGCTCTGGCTGCGGCGCTCGGCACGGCGCAGCGAGGCGCTGGCGCTGGGCCTCATCGTGGGCGGAGCGCTGGGCAATGTCATCGACCGGATCGCATATGGAGCCGTGGCGGATTTCGTGCATCTGCACTGGGGAGCGTGGAGCTGGTATGTCTTCAACATCGCCGATGCCGCCATTGTTGTCGGGGTGATCCTCTTGCTGTATGACACGCTGATATTGGATCGTGCGGCGCCCGGCGGTTGAGCAAGCCTTGACGGCGCCATGTTTGGCTGCGAGGCATCCGCCGGTCCGGATCGATTGAACGAGGATGGATCGCGATGCGTCTTGGCGGGTCTTCTGTTTGCATGGTGGCTATGGCTCTTTCGATGGGCTTTTCGGCTCCGGCCATTGCCCAGGCCGATGGCTTCGGCGGCGCGCTGTTCTCGGCGATTGGCCTGACCGCGCCCGAGCGCCCCGCCATCGAGTATCGTGATCGTCCGCCGCTGGTGGTGCCGCCCCGGTCCACGCTGCCCGCGCCCCAGGACGCGGAGACGCGCCGCAACAGCGTAAACTGGCCCAATGATCCCAACAGCACGCGCAGCCGGGAGTCGCGCGCCGCGACGCAGGCCGCGCTCGCCGAGGAAAAGATCCGCCGCGGCGACACGCAGGCTCGCCTGAGCGGCGAGGAACTCACCCGCATCCGCGCCCGCGGCAACCGCGCCAGCTTCGACGCCTATGACCAGCAGGCAGGCTCGATCCACTACACCCCGATGCAGATGATGCGCGAGGCCGACACCCGCCGCGCCGCCCAGGCCGAGATGCCTCTGGGCGTCGAGCCGCCGCGCCGCTCGCTCACCGATCCGCCGACAGGGCTGCGCGCCGCCACCCAGCGTGTGCGTGCCGAGCGGGAGGCCCCGGCCGACAGCATCGCCGACAAGCGCGACGGCGGCGCCCGCGATTTCGCCACGCGCGGACGCTGAGACGGTTCGACAGGCGGCCGCGATGGCGCGGCCGTGGGCAGCAGTTTGTGCACATTTTTTGGCCTGGCTGCGTCTGGCGATCCCTTGCAGGGGCTTGCCAGCCATGCCCGTTTGGGTTGAAATGCAGTTGTTAAGCTCTGGTTAGGCAAGACGAGCCTGCCGGAGGGCGTGGGTTTTTCCTGGGTCCATGCCGCGCTCACGCATTCCTGACCACCTTCGCCCTTGCACCTGGCGCTCCTGCAATCGATCCCATTGCCTTGCGGCTCATGCGCCGCGCTCAACAGATGTGAAAGTCCTTGGACAAGCCAGCCACCGCCACCGCCTTCCACCTCGCCAACGGCCTTCAGGTCGTGGTCATTCCTGACCGGCGCGCGCCGGTCGTCACGCACATGGTCTGGTATTGCAACGGCTCGGCCGACGATCCGGTCGGCAAGTCGGGGATCGCGCACTTCCTTGAGCATCTGATGTTCAAGGGCACGGCGCGCTATCCGGCCGGCGTCTTCTCGAAGACGCTCGCGGCCCTTGGCGGGCAGGAGAACGCGTTCACCTCCTATGACTACACCGCCTATTTCCAGCGCGTGGCCCGCGAGCATCTCGCCGCCGTGATGGACTATGAGGCGGACCGCATGACCGGCCTCGCCTTCGACGAGGATGTGGTGGCGCCCGAGCGCGATGTCGTGCTCGAAGAACGGCGGATGCGCGTCGACGCCGACCCTGGCGCGCAGCTTTCCGAGGAAATGACCGCCGCGCTGTTCACGCACCATCCCTATGGCCTGCCGATCATCGGCTGGGAGCATGAGATTTCCGATCTCCAGCACGCCGATGCCTTCGCCTATTACCGGCGCTTCTACACGCCCGACAACGCCATCCTCGTGGTGGCGGGCGACACCGACGTCGATGAGGTGCGGCCCCTCGCGGAGCGCATCTACGGGCCGATCGCGCCCACGGGCGCAGCGCCCGTGGGCCGACGCCTCGTCGAGCCCCCGGCGCGCGCCGCCCGCACCGTCACCGTGGCCGATGCCCGCGTGCGCCAGCCGATCCTTTATCGCCAGTTCGCCGCGCCGAGCTATGGCAGGGCAACCGGCGATGAAGCCTTCGCGCTGGATCTGGCCCTCGACATCATGGGCGGCGGCGCGACCTCCCGGCTCTACCGCGATCTGGTCGTGGAAGGGGGCGTGGCCTCCAATGTCAGCGGCTCCTACTGGGGCTCGATGCTGGATTCAGGCCGCATATCGCTCTCGGCAGTGCCCAGCCCTGGCGTCACGCTGGAGGCGCTCGAGGCCGCGCTGAACCTTGCCGTCGAGCGTTTCCTCGCCAGCGGCCCGACGGAGGCCGAATTGCGCCGCTCGCGCACGCGGCTTGTGGCCGACACCATCTATGCGCGCGATAGCCAGTCGAGCCTTGCGCGGCTCTACGGCTCCTCCCTCGCGGTCGGCGACAGCATCGAGGATATCGAGCGCTGGCCCGAGCGGCTCGAAGCCGTCACCGCCGGGCAGGTCGTCGCTGCGGCGCGCGCCCATGTCGATCTCAGGCGCGGCGTCACCGGGCGCCTGATGAACGCCTGATGCCCACGGGGGCACGGCAGCGCCACCCTCAAAGCCATCATTCTGGAAGTCCGTCATGAACGCGCATGTGAAGACAGGCCCTCGCATCTCGACTGTGACTGCCGATTGCGGGGTCACCGCCTGGCTGGTCGAGGACCGCAACCTGCCTCTGATCGCGCTGGATTTCGCCTTCGTCAACGGCGCCGTCCATGATCCCGAAGGCAAGGCCGGCGCGCTGAATCTCGTCTCTGGGCTGCTTGACGAGGGCGCAGGCGACATGGACGCCGAGGCCTTCCAGAACGCGCTCGCCGATCATGCCATCGAACTCAGCTTCTCCACCGACCGCGATGATTTCCGGGGTTTCCTCAAGACCCTTTCGCAGCATCGCGGCGAGGCGTTCCGCCTCCTGGGCCTCGCCCTGCAGAAGCCACGCTTCGACGATGACGCGGTGGCGCGCGTCAAGGCTCAGGTCAGCGCCGGGCTGCGCCGCGAGCAGCAGGACCCTGACGCGATCGCGCGGCGCATGTTCTCGCAGCTTGGCTTCGCCGGCCACCCCTATGGCAACCAGGCCCGCGGCTCGCTCGACAGCGTGGCTGCGGTCACGGGCGCGGACCTGCGCGCGTTGACCGGCCGGCTGTTCAACCGCCAGGCCCTGCGCATCGTCGCGGTGGGCGACATCGGCCCCGCCGAGCTGGCGGCCGCCCTCGATGCCGCATTCGGGCCTCTGCCGGCGGCCTCGCAGCTTGCGCCCGTGGCCATGACCAGCCTCGGCCGGCTCGGCCATGTCGAGATCGTGCCGATGGATGTGCCGCAGACCGCGCTGCGCTATGGCGCGCCCGGCCTGTTCCGCGAGGACCCCGACTTCATTGCCGCCGAAATCGTCAATCACATCCTTGGCGGCTCGGCCTTCACCTCGCGCCTGTTCATGGAGGTTCGTGAGAAGCGCGGCCTTGCCTATGGCGTGTCGAGCGCGCTGGTGCCGATGCGCCACGCCGCCTTCCATGCCGGCGGGACCGCCACCAAGAATGACCGGGTGGCCGAGTCGCTTGAGGTGATGCGCGCCGAGATGCGCTCGCTCGCCGCCCATGGCCCGACGGCCGAGGAGCTGGCCGCCGCGAAGGATTACCTGATCGGCTCCTTCCCGCTGCGCTTCGACACCTCCAGCAAGATCGCCAGTCAGCTCCTCTCCTTCGCGGTCAACGGCCTCGAGATCGACTATACCGTCAAGCGCAACGACCTGTTCCGCGCCGTGACGATGGAGGATGCGCGCCGCGTCGCCGGGCGCCTCTATGGCGAGGACCGCCAGCTGGTGATCGCAGTCGGGCAGCCAGTGGGCCTGGGTTGATCCCGGCCATGGCCGCCCTGGCCGTCCGTCGCCTCGAGCCGGTCCTCGTCGATCAGATCGCCGCCGGCGAGGTCATCGAGCGGCCTGCCGCAGCCGTCAAGGAACTGGTGGAGAACGCGCTGGACGCCGGGGCGCGCTCCATCGACATCGTCATCGAAGCGGGCGGCCGCCGGCTGATCCGCGTCGTGGATGACGGCGCGGGCATGTCGCCCGATGATCTTGTGCTCGCGGTCGAGCGCCACGCCACCTCCAAGCTCCCCAGCGGCGATCTCTTCGCCATCGCCACGCTGGGCTTCAGGGGCGAGGCCCTGCCCTCGATCGGCTCGGTGGCGCGGCTCGACATCGTGACGCGGCGGGCGGGCGCGGCGATGGGCTCGGCCATCACCGTGGAGGCGGGCGCCAAGGGCGAGGTGCGCCCGGCCGCCGCCGCGCAAGGCACGCGCATCGAGGTCACCGACCTGTTCTTTGCGACGCCCGCGCGGTTGAAGTTCCTCAAATCGGACCGCTCCGAGGCCCTCGCCGTCGCCGAGATGGTGCGCCGGCTGGCGCTGTGCCATCCGCATGTCCGCTTCACGCTGTCGGGCGATGGCCTGACCCCCTTCCAGTGCCCGGCGGAGCAGCCCGGCGAAGCGGGCCGCCTGTCTCGCCTCGCGCGCATCCTCGGTCGCGACTTCCCCGACAATTGCATCGCGGTGGATGCCGCCCGCGAGGGCTTCCGCATCCATGGCGCTGCGGGCCTGCCCACCTTCCACCGCGCCAGTGCGCAGGCCATCCACCTGTCGGTCAACGGCCGACCGGTGCGCGATCGCCTGCTCACAGGCGCAGTGCGCGGCGCCTATGCCGATGTGCTGGCTTCCGACCGCTGGCCGGTTCTTGCGCTCGACATCGCCTGCGAGCCGCGGCTGGTGGATGTCAACGTCCATCCGGCCAAGACCGAGGTGCGCTTCCGTGATCCGGCGCTGGTGCGTGGCCTCATCATCGGCGCGCTGCGTGAAGCCATCGCGAGGGCAGGCCATCGCGCCGCCACCACGGGCGGCGCGCGCACGCTCGCCGCCATGCGCGGCCTCTTCCAGCCCCACAGGCCGGCTCCCGGCTTCGGCTGGAACGGCATGCCGCCGCAGCCACTCCCGGTTCCCGCGCAGCCGGGCCAGCCGGCAGCCGGCTTCGGCGAGGGCGGCGCTTATGGCGCAGCGCCGCGCTTGCCTGATCTGGGCCAGCTTGGCCAGCCCTCCGCCGATGTGCGGGCCGATGGAGAGGCCATGGCCGGGCGCATCGACCGGCCGCTGGGCGCGGCGCGGGCGCAGCTGCACGAGACCTACATCGTGGCGCAGACGCGCGATGGCGTGATCCTGGTCGATCAGCACGCTGCCCATGAGCGACTTGTCTATGAGCGGCTCAAGGCTGCGCGGGCCGGGCGCGGCATCGCGCGGCAGTTGCTGCTGGTGCCTGAGGTGGTGGAGCTTGACCCGGTCGAGGCTGACCGCCTGACCGCTTCAGCCGAGGAGCTTGCCGGGCTCGGCCTCGTCATCGAGGCCTTTGGGCCCGGCGCAATCCTGCTGCGCGAGGCGCCGGCTGAACTGGCGGGCGGCAACCTGCGCCGCCTTGTCGAGGATGTCGCCGCCGCTCTGGCGGAAGGCGGGACCGGCGCCATCGAGCAGCGGCGCGACCATGTGCTGGCCACCATGGCGTGCCATCATTCCATCCGCGCCGGCCGCCGCCTGCGCCCCGAGGAGATGGACGCGCTGCTGCGCGAGATGGAGGCGACCGCGGGCTCCGGCCAGTGCAACCATGGCCGGCCGACCTATGTGGAGCTGAAGCTCGACGACATCGAGCGGCTGTTCGGGCGACGCTGATGCCGTCCCCAGCTAGCCGGCGAGAAACAGGTCATGCGCGTATTTCGCCGCGATCGCCAGCGCCGAGAGCGCTGTCGCCAGGGCCGCGCGCCGGTTGAGGATCTGCGAGCGCTTCATCGCCGTGACGATGCGGTTGAAGTCCTGCGCGTCGAGCTGTTCCTTGATGCTGATGCGGCGCACCATCGCGCCCGAGGCGCGCCACCACAGCACCGCCGCAGCGAGCGCGCTGACGAGGGCGACGACATCGAGGATGGTTGCAAGCATGGCGCGCGCTTTCAGACGGGGGAAAGAAAGCGCACGCAGCTTTCGCCATAGGCGCGCTCTTCCGTCATGGAAAAACCGGCAGGGAGGGTGGGCGTTGCATCGGCCGCCTCTTCCCAGAGAACGAGAGCGCCGGGCCGCAACCAGCCTCCCTCGCGGGCCGAGGCCAGCGCCAGTTCGCCAAGGCCCTTGCGGTAGGGCGGATCGCAGAATGCGAGATCGAACGGCTCCATGCCGGAAATGGCTCCCAGGCGCGTAGCGTCGCGGCGATAGACGCGCGTTGAGCCACCCAGCCCGAGCGCTTCCTGGTTGGCCCGGATCAATCCGCGCGCCTCCGTGCCGTCATCGACCAGCAGCGCAAAGGCTGCGCCGCGCGATATCGCCTCGAAGGAGAGGGCGCCGGTTCCCGCGAAAAGATCGAGCACCCGCGCGCCCTCGAACGCGATGCCCGGCCTGTGCGCAAGGATGTTGAACAGGCTCTCGCGCATCCTGTCCGAGGTCGGACGAATGCCGAGCGTGCCGGGCCTGGGCCCGGCCAGGCTGCGTCCGCGCAAGGTGCCGCCGACAATCCGCACCGCTCACACCGTCAGGAGCGCGGCTTGCGCGGCCCGCGCGGCTTGTCGTCACCGCCGCGAGCGGGGCTGCGCGCGGGACCGGAGCGACCCGGCCCGCCGCGCGATGCGCCATCCTTGCCGAAGGGCTTGGCGCCAAAGCCGCCGCCCTCCTTGCGCCCGCCCTCGCGGAAGCCGCGCTGCGGCCTGTCGCCGTCTGGACGCGGCCGGAAGCTGCGTTCCTCCCCAGAGCGCGGAGCGCGGTCTTCAAACGCCTTGCGCGGAGCGCGGTCTTCAAACGCCTTGCGCGGAGCGCGGTCTTCAAACGCCTTGCGCGGAGCGCGGTCTTCAAACGCCTTGCGCGGAGCGCGGTCTTCAAACGCCTTGCGCGGAGCGCGGTCTTCAAACGCCTTGCGCGGAGCGCGGTCTTCAAACGCCTTGCGCGGAGCGCGGTCGTCGAAGCTCTTGCGTGGAGCGCGGTCGTCGAAGCTCTTGCGGGGCGGCCTGTCGCCGAAATCCTGGCGTGGCCCACGCGGCTTGAAGCCCTCGCCCGCGCCGCGTGCGCCGCCGTCGTAGCGCGGCTTGAAGGGCCTGTCGCCACCGGCGCGCTCTGGCCGGTCGCTGGGTCCACGGGGCGGACGCCCCTCGGGATTCGCTCTTGGCGAACGCCCCTCGGGATTCGCTCTTGGCGGACGCGACTGGACATCGCCCCTTGGGGCGCGGGCGGGCCTGCGGTCCTCGCCGCCCTCCTCGGTGCGGGGCCGCCGGAAGGGGCGCTCCTCGCCGGATGGCGCAGCGAAATCGGCGCGGGTGTAGCGCGGCTTGCGCGGCAGGTCGGGGGAGGGCCCGCTGACGCGCTCGACCGTGATGCGGCGCCCTTTGGGGTCCTCGATGGGCCTGGCGCGGACGCGCTCGCGTCCGCCGGCCGCATCGCGCGCGGCGCGTTCGCTGCGTTCCTCGCGCGGATCAGCGCCGCGACGCGGGCCGGTCCGGCGTGGTTTGAGGCCGGTCGTCTCCTCGTCGCGCCAGATAGCGCCACGCCCTTCCTCGGCGCGCAGCAGGATGTCGCGCGGCGCGTCGCCGCCTTCCTCCCGGGCGCGATGATAGGCGCCTTCGCGGCGGGGACGGGCGGGCTTTTCGGGCGTGCGACCCTCCGGCGTGCGTTCGCGGTCGAAGCGCTGGCGCGGGCCGCGCTCCTCGCGCCCTGCTGCCGCGGGGCGGCCACGGCCGCCGCGCGCGTCCTGGCGCGGCTCCTCATGCGGATGGGGCCGGTCGAGCCGGTTCTCGTTGCGCACCGGCGCGTCGAAATCCACGCCTGCAATGCTGGCGAGCTGGTCGCCGAGCTGGTCGCGGAGCACGCGGGTGCGCACCTCCTCGACCTCGCCTTCTGCAAGGTCGCCGAGCTGGAACGGCCCGAACGAAATGCGGATGAGCCGGTTCACCACAAGCCCGAGATGCTCGAGCACGCGCTTGACCTCGCGGTTCTTGCCCTCGCGCAGATCCACCGTGAGCCAGGTGTTGTCGCCCACCTGCCGGTCGCGGGTGGCGATGACAGCCCCGAAGTTCTCGCCGTCGATGGTCACGCCGCCGCGCACGGCATCGAGCTTGTCCTGCGTGATCTCGCCATAGGCGCGCACGCGGTAGCGGCGCAGCCAGCCGGTTTCGGGGTGCCCGATGACGCGGGCGAGGCCGCCATCATTGGTCAGCAGCAGCAGGCCCTCGGTGTTGATGTCGAGCCGGCCGACCGTGATGACGCGCGGCAGATCCTCCGGCAGCGTCTCGAACAGCGTGGTGCGGCCCTCGGGATCATGGTTGGTCGATACGAGGCCCGACGGTTTGTGATAGAGCCACAGCCGTGTGCGCTCGCGCGCCGGCAGCGCCTCCCCGTCCACCGTGATGCGCGCATCCGGCGCCACATCCAGCGCGGGCGAAGCGATGCGCTCGCCATTCACCGTGACGCGGCCCTGTTCGATCATCTCCTCGGCCTCGCGGCGCGAGGCGACGCCGGCGCGTGCGATCACCTTGGCGATGCGCTCGACGCCGCCCTCCTTCTCGGGCGAGGCCAGCCGCTCGGGCCGGCCTTCGCGCGGCAGGAAAGGCCGCCGCTCAGGGCGCGAGGATGAGCGCGGACGCTCTGACGCGGCGCGCCCGGGCCGGTCCTCGCGCGCGCGGCGGGGCTGGCGCTCGCCATCCTCGCGGCGCTCGCGCGGCGGACGCTCCGCTGCCCCCGGCGCGTCGCGGAAGCCCGAGGCATCCTGCGCGCCCACGGGCCTGAAGCCTGACGGCCTGTAGCTCTCGCCACGCGGTGCGGCCCGGCCTTCGCCGCGCGGTGCGTCCCGGCCTTCGCCGCGAAACTCGCTGCGAAACTCGCCGCGAGCGCCGGTGCCCTTGAAGCCGCCCGGGCCACGTGGCCCGGCCTTGAAGCCGCCGCCCTTGAAGCCGCCGCCATCACGCCCGCCCTTGTCGCGCCCGCCGCCGCCGCCGGGTTTGCGCGGTCCGCGCGGTCCACGTCTGTTGTCGTCGTCGCTCATGGCTGGATCACTGGCGGTTGAGGCGCTGTCGCCGAGGCCCCGCAGCCATCATGGCGGCGTCTTCGGCTTATCTGTGCAGGTCGCGCGTGGTATCAGGCTTTTCCCCGTCCTGCGAGAAAAATCCCGAAACCGCCCATGCCAGCGCCAGCCACCCCCTCGCCGATGCAGCAGGCGCTAGCCGAGGCCCAGGCCGCCGCGGGCCGCGGCGAAGTGCCCGTCGGGGCAGTCATCACGCGGGCGGGCATCGTCATCGCCGCGGCCGGCAACCGCACGCGCGAGCTGGGCGACCCCACGGCCCATGCCGAGATGCTGGCCATCCGCATGGCCTGCGAGGCGCTGGGCGAGGAGCGGCTCAACGGCTGCGATCTTCACGTCACGCTCGAGCCCTGCCCGATGTGCGCGGGGGCGATCTCGTTTGCCCGCATCCGCCGGCTCTATTTCGGCGCGGCTGACCCCAAGGGCGGCGCGGTCGAAAGCGGCGTCAGGCTCTATGCGGCGCCGACCTGCCACCACGCGCCGGAGGTCTATGGCGGCCTTGCCGAAGCCGAGGCTGCGGCGCTGCTGCGCGATTTCTTCAAGGATCGGCGGGGTTGAGCCGGGTGGTGCGGCGCATGCCGCCTAGCGCGCGAGGAAGGCCGGCACGCGCACCAGCGCGTCCGCCCGCGCTTCGGGGTTGGTGCCGGCGGTGGCCCTGCCGTCGCCCCGGGCTGAGAATGCAAGATCGGTGCGCTCGGTCAGCCGCCGCTGCGGGTGGTCGAAATCGTGAAAGGCGTTCTTGTAGAGCTTGATCTCCACCGCCTCGCCGCGCGCGACGGCCGCCTTCGCCAGCGCCTGGCAGGGCGCCGCCGGCGTCCAGTCATCGGCCTCGCCGATCAGGATCAGCAGCGGCAGCCGCGCGCTGAACTGGGGCGACTCCACCTGCGAGCGGCAACCGGGATAGAAGGCGACGGCGCGGGCGATGTCCGGGCGGCCATCGGCCGGCCTGCGGTCGCGCCGGACGGCGGCGAGCACGGTGGCGCCGCCATTGGACCAGCCGATCAGCGAGATCGCGCTGCTCTTCACGTCGCTGCGCGCTTGCAGCCAGGCCTTCGCGGCCAGCACGTCGGCCACGCGCTCGCGGCTGGCGCGCACCGTGCGGCTGACGATGCCGCATTGCGCGCCCAGCCCGCGCGAACGGAAGCTGTCGGGCATCAGCACCATGAAGCCGGCCCTGGCCAGCATCTGGCCCCAGTCGGCATGGCGCGCGGAGGGCGCGCCGGATGAATTGAACAGGCCGCCGCAGCCATGCAGCGCGATCACGCCCGGATGCGGCCCCGGCCCGTCCGGCTGATACAAAACCGCTGTCAGCTCCACATCCTCGCCGGGCACGCGCACCAGCGTCTGCGCCGAGGCCGCAAGGGGAAGCGCGCCAAGGGGAAGCATCACGAACAGGGCCGCCATTGCCTGCGCCACGAGGCGAGCGCCCGCGCCACGGGCCTTGCGGCTTTCAGGAGCCCGATCAGCGATCGTTCCGCCCCGTTCGGGACGGCGAAGCAGGGTCAGGAGCATGGCGACGTCATCGAGGGACCTGCGGGCTGGAGCTTTTCCAGTCTCATGCCCCATTTTCATCCTTGCCATGAGAAGGGCAAGCGTGTTTTCCCATTTTGGCGTGATGGAGAGCGTCTGGCCCGTCAAAAAACCCATGCGCGGCCAGATGGCAGGGTTTGGGGCCGAGCAATCGACGGCTGAAACGGAGCGGCAGCTCGCAAGGATACAGGCATGAACCGGCATGAACCCCCTCTGCTTGGCGGCCAGGAAGCGGTGCTTGATTACGGCGACGGGGAATTCGTCGTGATCCGCCAGGGGCAGTTCGTGCGCTGCGCCGTCACCGGCGTGCGCATACTGCTCGAGGATCTGCGCTACTGGTCGGTGGACCTCAACGAGCCTTACGCCTCGCCCGAGGCGGTGCTGCAGCGCGTGCGCCAGCAGGGCAAGGCCGGCTGAGCGGCGGGCTTCAATCCCGCAGACGCGCCGGGTCCATCAGCGCCTCGTCAAGCAGCGCTTCGAGCACATCCGCTCCATCCGTCAGCGCAAGGCTCACCGGCACCACGATCAGCCGCTCGCGCAGCGCCTGCGGCATGGCGGCGCCGATGCGGGCCTCGTCCTTCTCGGTTGTGGCCACCATCAGCCCGCGCGTCGCGGCGCGGCTCGCCAGCGCCGCGAGTTCATCCGCGCCATAGGGCGCATGGTCCGCCACCAGATGCCGCTCCGCCACCTCGGCGCCGCAAGCCTCGAGCGTGGCGATGAACTTGGCGGGCAGCCCGATCCCCGCCATGGCGATCACGCGCCGGCCAGCAAGCCGTGAAGCGGCCTCCGGCGCCGGTTCAAGCCGTCCCCGCAGGAGCGGCGTCGCGCCGGGGTTGCGGCCGAGGGCAGCCGCCGCGCGCGTCCCGGCCTCGCCATCGCCGATGATCAGAGCCGCTGCAATGAACGGCTGCTGGGCCGCCACAGGCGCGCGCAGCGGCCCGGCCGGAAAGCAGAGCCCGTTGCCGAAGCCGGTTGCGGCGTCGATGACCGCGATGGAGAGCGACTTGGAAAGGGCTGGGTTCTGCAGCCCGTCATCCATGATGATGACGCTTGCGCCGGCCTCGGCCGCCATACGGGCGCCCGCCACGCGGTCGGGCGAGACGATCGTGGGCGCCACGCGCGCGAGCAGCAACGGCTCGTCGCCGGCCTGCCCAGCGCCGTGGCGCCCGGGCTCGACACGCATTGCGGCATTGACCCGCGCGCCATAGCCGCGCGTGAGGAAGACAGGCCGCTCCCCCCGCGCCATGAGCCGCTGGGCGACATGGATCGCGGCCGGGGTCTTGCCCGAGCCGCCGGTCGTGAAGTTGCCTATGCAGATCAGAGGGCAGGGCGGGGACGCGCCCTGCCGCCGCATCCGGGCCGCAGTGATCCGGCCATAGAGCGCGCCGATCGCCGACAGGGCGAGCGCGGCTGCGGTGACATCGGCCCGCCACCAGAAGCCGGGCGGCTTCATCAGGCCTCCGCCCGGGCGAGTGCGGCGCGCGCCAGCAGCGGGTCGAGCGCTGTCATCACGCGGTCGGCGGCGCCGGTGAACTCGCCCACGATCTGCCCCGCCTGCCGCCCCGCGCCCCGCGCCTCGGACGGATGGCTGAGCCAGTGCAGCAACTGCCCGGCAAGGGCGCCGGCGTCCGGCGTCTTCACCGCGCCGCCCTTTTCGTTGAGCGAGGCATAGACATCGGTGAAGTTGTGCACATGCGGCCCATGCAGGATGGCCGCGCCCAGCTTGGCCGGCTCAATAGGGTTCTGCCCGCCATGGGGCACGAGCGAGCCGCCGAGATAGGCAATCGGCGCCAGCCTGTAGAACAGGCCCAGCTCGCCCACCGTGTCGGCGACATAAAGGTCCACCGCGCTGTCCGGCACGTCGCCGAGCGAGCGGCGACCGGTGGCGACGCCCATGGAGCGCGCCAGAGCCTCGATGTCAGCGCCGCGCTGCGGATGTCGGGGCGCGAGGATGGTGAGCAGCTTCGGCAGGCGCTCCGCCACCCGCCGGTGCGCGTTGATGATGAACTGGTCCTCGCCCGGATGCGTGCTCGCCGCGATCCAGATCGGCCGGCCGCCGGTGGCGCCCTCGAGCAGCGCGAGCATGGCCGGGTCTGCGGGCGGGGGCGAGACGTCATACTTGAGGTTGCCGCCAAGCGCGATGCGCGGCGCGCCGAGGCGCGAGTAGCGCTCGCCGTCCAGCCGCGACTGCGCCATCACCACATCGAAACGCGCGAGCAGGGCCCGCGCCATCGCCGGCTGGCGCGACCACCGTTCATAAGAGCGCTCGGACATCCTTCCGTTGAGCAGCATCAGCGGAATGCCGGCCTCGCCCGCCTCGATCAGCATGTTGGGCCAAAGCTCGGACTCGGCGATCAGGCCCACATCGGGCCGCCAGTAGCGGAGGAAACTGCGCATGAAGCCGGGTGCATCGAGCGGAATGAACTGGTGGATCGAGGCGGCGGGCAGCCGCTCCGCCATCACGCGGGCCGAGGTCAGCGTGCCCGATGTGACAAGCACCGTGTAGCCACGCGCCATCAGCCGCTCGACGATCGGCGTCATGGAGATGGTTTCGCCCACGCTTGCGCCGTGGATCCAGACCAGCCTGCCATCGGGGCGCTTGCGGCCGGGCACGCCCTTGCGCTCGCCGAGGCGCGCTGGGTCTTCCTTGCCCTTCTTGAGCCTGTGGCCGAGGATGAGGCCTGCGGCCGGCTGGGCCAGGCGCGTCGCCATCCGGTAGGCCTTGAGTTGCCAGGGGCTTCTCATGCGGGCGCCATCATGATGGCATGGCTGCGGCGCGCCCGGCCGTGGCGCCGGCGCGCTGCCGGTTGGGCGCGATGAGGTGCGCGGCGGGGTCTTCGCGGCCGACAAGGGCGAAGGCCCGTTCATGAACGGCATCCAGTCCAAGTTCGACCGCCCGCCGCGCCGCTTCGATCATGCCGGCATCGGCCTCGCGCGCGATATGGATAGCGTCTCCCACCACGATGCCGCATCGGCCGAAGGGCAGGCCAATCGTCGTCGCGTCCCAGTTCGACGCGCTGTAGCGCCGGCTGGTGACCACGGCCACCGGATAGATCGGCCGCCCCGTGACCTGCGCCAGCTTGACGATGCCCGTCCCGGCCACGCGGGCCACCTTTGGCACATCGGCTGTGAGCACCATGGTCTGCCCCTGCATGATCGCCCTGACCATCGCGAAGAAGGCGCTGGCCCCGCCCTTCTCGCGCACCTTGCGGCCATGTGCGCCGGAGCCGCGGATGGTGCCGATGCCCAGTTCGCGCAGCGCGATCGCGTTGAACTCGCCATCGCCATGGCGCGAGACCAGAGAGCTGGCAGGCATCCACTCGGGCCGCCCGAAGGGCACCATCAGATGCTGGCCATGCCACATGGCCACGATCACCGGCAGGTCTGGCCTGACGCATCGCTCATAGACGCCCTCGGGCTCGATGATGATGCGGTTGGTGCGGCGCACGAGCTTGAGATAGCCCGCGAGCAGGCGGCCGAGCGCCTCCTGCAACAGGGGCTTCTTGAGGATCGCGAGCGCCACGGGGCCCCAGCCCTCAGCCGGCCCTGGAGGGATCAAGCAGCCGGTGCAGGTGCACCACGAAGTAGCGCATATGGGCATTGTCCACGGTGGCCTGCGCCTTGGCCTTCCAGGCGGCGTGGGCGCTGGCATAGTTGGGGAACACCCCGACGATGTCGAGCTTTGACAGGTCCTTGAACTCGACGCCGTCGAGATGGGTGAGTTCCCCGCCGAAGACGAGGTGGGGCAATTGCCTGGCGGCGGCTTCGGTCATGGGCGTTCCGTGCGGTCGAAGGGCGGACGCCTGCGAGATAGCCTATCCCGCCTGCGCTTGCGAGGGGGATTTGCGATGCTTCAGGCCAAGGTTCAGGTGGCCAAGCGGGCGCGCCTCAGCGCCGCCCGAAGCTGGCCTCCCGCATGGCGGCGGCGGCCTCGAGCAGGCCCGGATGCAGCGCCTGGCCCGCCGCAACGAGTGTGGCGTGCACGGGCCGCTCGCGGTTGTAGCGCAGCTTCGCGCCATCGAGGCTGGTCAGCAGGCCGCCCGCCTCGCGCAAGATGAGATCGGCGGCGGCGAGGTCCCAGTCACGGCTGTCGGCCGAGACAAGCCCGCCGTGGAGCGAGCCATCAGCGATGCGGGCGATGCGCAGCGCCAGCGATGGAACCCTGGGCTGCGGCTCCAGCGGATAGCCTGGCGCCAGAGCGTCCAGCATGGGCTTGGGGCCCGCAAGCCTGGGCGCGGCGCCTTTTCCGGGAACGGAGGCGATGATTTTCATGCCATTGCCAGTGGCGCCCTGTCCGGCGATGGCCTGGTAGGTCATGCCGATGGCCGGCGCGTGGACGACGCCAAGGACGGGCTCGTTGTCGAGCAGCAGCGCCACGCAGACGCACCAATCCGGCACGCCGGCCATGAAGGCGCGCGTGCCGTCGATCGGGTCCACCACCCAGACCAGGCTCCGCGTCAGGCGCGCCGGATCATCGGCCGTCTCTTCCGAAAGCCAGCCCGCCTCGGGCAGCGCCATGGCGCAGCTCACCTTGAGGAAGGCATCGACGCTGGTGTCCGCCTCGGTGACGGGCGAGCCGCCCTGCTTTGTCCAGACACGGGCCGAAGTGGCGGCGCCGGGGTTGAAATGGCGCATCGCCATCTCCCCTGCCGCCACCGCCGATCGGTGCGCCATGGCGGCAAGTTCGGGCAGGCGTTCGAGCACGGAACAGGTCATCGGCCTCTTTACGGCTGGAACGCGCTTTCCGGCAAGCCGATAAGCATCCGTCAAGCATGTGCGGGGAAAGCCCCGGCGCAACGCCCCCTTAACGCAATGCCTTAAGCCCATGGCCACCTGCTGCGCGCATGGTTTGCCTGCAAGAGCGAGGCCGCACCTCAAAAAAAGCGGCCCGCCTTCAGGGAAAACGAGGCTTCAAATGGCGAACAATGCGCCGGCATACGGGTCTGGCCGCCACACGCGGCCAGACCCGCTCATCCAGATCGGCCCGGCCCGCGAGAATGAGCGCGACCCGGTTGCGGCGGCTCCGGCCGCCCTGATCGACTGGTCCGCTCCGCTGAAGCGCCTGGAAGGCGTCCGGATCATCCGCGAGGGCGCAGCCTGGCAGGGCGTCGGGCTCCGGCTTCAGAGCCATGATCCTGCATCGATGCTTTTCGAGGTGTTTCTCACCGCAGGCGGCGGGCGCAACCTGGTGGTCGCCGTCATCGACGAGGACGAGGCTGTGGCCGTCTGGCGCTCCATCGGCCGCTCGACCGGGTTGCCGCTGCTGCTGATGGCCGCCGACGGCTCGGTCTGTGAGCCTTATCCGCAGCTTGGCGCCGTGGCGCTGGGGCCGTTCCACATGCGCCGGCAGCACTCCTTCCTGCGCCACCGCCGTCCGCGCTTTCTGGCGCGGCGCAAGGCGGCGCGCTTCGGCATCGGCCCGGTCGCGGTCAATGGCGTCGAAATGTCGGGCGGCGGCCGCTGAACGGTCCGCGCCTCAGCCGAACAGCAGCCTGACCGCCGGATCGAGGCAAAGCCCCGCCGCCAGCAGAAGGCCGGCATCGCGGTTCGACTTGAACAGCGCCAGCGCCTTCGCCGGGGCCACCCTGGGCAAGGGCTTCACCTGCATGGCGAGATGCAGTGAGAACGCAGCCCAGCCCACCAAGGCGATGAAGCCCCCGCCCACCCCCAGTATGGCGAGCAGCGTCAGCCCGGATGCAAGCGCGTAGCACGCGCATATGGCGAGCCGCGTGTGGTCGCCAAACGTGCGGGCCGATGAGCGGATCCCCACCACCGCGTCATCCTCGATGTCTTGAAGCGCGTAGATCGTGTCATAGCCGATCGTCCAGAAAACGGCCGCGCCATAGAGCAGCACCGGCGCCCAGGCCAGCGAGCCGAACGCAGCGCTCCAGCCAACCAGCGCCCCCCAGGAGAAGGCGAGCCCCAGCACGGCCTGCGGCATGCCCGTGACGCGCTTCATGAAGGGATAGATGGCGACCACGAGCAAAGAGGATGCGCCAAGCATGATCGTGAAGCCGTTGAACTGGAGCAAAACGGCCAGGCCCGTGAAGCAAAGGAGCCCAAGCAGGACCACGGCCTGGAAAACCGTGACGTCCCCGGCCGGCAGCGGCCGGTTGCGCGTGCGCGCCACATGCCTGTCGAGGTCGCGATCGATGATGTCGTTGAAGGTGCAGCCTGCGCCGCGCATCGCCACCGCCCCGATGGCGAACAGCAGCATGTGCCAGGCTTGCGGCCAGGCTGGCCCTCCCGCGATGGCCGCAAGCCCGGCCGCCCACCAGCAGGGCAGGAGCAGAAGCCAGGAGCCGATCGGCCGATCAAGGCGTGCAAGCTTGAGATGGGGCCGCAGCCACGCCGGAGCGGCGGTGTCGACCCAGTTGCCGCGCGCCGCGTCCGGAAGGGGCGCGTTCGCCCCGCTGGACGCCTCGCTCACAGGGCGCCCTGGGGCACCCGCCATGGCTGCGAGGAGAAGCCGTCAGGGCCGCCGAATGCGCCGGCGCCGTTCTGCTGCACCTGCTGCTGCTGCTGGCGCGCGCGCTGCTGAAGCGCCGCCTGCTGCTGGGCTGCGCGGCAGGCCTGTCCGCGGACGCCCTGGACCTGCCTCTGGCCGGAGGTGAGATTGGTCATGAACTCGTCCGGGATCTGGCACCAGTCCTTGTTCTCGGTCGCGAAGGCGATGGTCCTGTTGCCGTTGTTCACCAGCGTCGTGAACAGGTTGCAGGCATTGGCCGGGTTGACGTTCTTTTTGCCCAGCCCGTTGATGCGCTTGAGGATGCCCTCGCGCTCCTGAAGCAGCTTGCCCAGATTGGCGCAGACGCCGGATTGGGCCTGGGCCGGCGCAGCCGCCAGCATCATCGCGCTGCACATGCCAGCGGCCAGTACAAGGCGCTTCAACATCGTCAACTCCTCCGAAAATCTGACCGCGCCGACCGAGCGCTGCGGCAGGCAGGCCGTCGCATCCGCCGGCGCCGGTTCCGCCTGGCGCTGTCTATAGCAGCGCGCAAGGCGCAGTTCCACCCGCCTTCTCCGCGCGCCTCGGGACAACTGCGCCGATGGCGCGCGGCATCCCTTTTTCGATCCGTTCAGAATCAGCCGCAACTATGGCATCACCGGAGCGCGGCCGATCACCCTCGCGTGAGGATGGCCCGGCGCGCCCCAACCCGGAGAGCCTGCCATGGGCCGCACCAGCGCACCACCCGACCGTGACGCCGAAGCCGGCGCGGCCGGCCCGCGCCTGTTCGTGACCGGCGATCTGGCGCAGGGCCTTGGCGTGGCGCTCGACCGCGCCCAGGCCAACTATCTGGGCAATGTGCTGCGGCTGGCGAGCGGCGGGACGGTTCTGGCCTTCAACGGTCGTCACGGGGAATGGCTCTGCCACCTTGTCGCGGTGAGCCGCAAGGAGCTTGCGCTGGAGCCGGCGCGTCAGCTCCGGCCGCAGCCGGCTGCGGGCGATCTGCACTATCTGTTCGCGCCGCTGAAATCGGCCCGCCTTGATTACATGGCGCAGAAGGCGGTGGAAATGGGCGCAAGCCTGCTTGCGCCCGTGCTGACGCGCCGCACCCAGGTCTCTCGCATCAATCTGGAGCGGCTGCACGCCAACGCCATCGAGGCCGCCGAACAGTGCGGCGTCCTCGCCGTTCCCACCATTGCGGCGGAGCAGAAGCTTGATCGCGCCATCGCGGCGCTCGAGCCGGAGCGCCGGCTGATCTTCTGCGACGAGGAGGCGCCGCTGGCCAATCCGGTCGAGGCGCTCGCCGGGCTGCCGCCGGCGCCGCTGGCGCTGCTGATCGGCCCGGAAGGCGGCTTCGACCCGGATGAACGCCGCCGGCTCGCGGCCAGGCCGAACACCGTGCGCATCTCGCTCGGCCCACGCATCCTGCGTGCCGACACCGCCGCCGTCGCGGCGCTCGCCATCGTTCAGTCCACATTGGGTGACTGGCGCGGGCCGCCCCGAGGCTGAACTCTTCGAAAGCGAGGCGATATCAGCCTTTTGCGCATTCGACGCCAGCGCCGTAACTGAGCCTTGTTGATAGGCATTGTTAGGTGGCGGCCGGAATGCATTCTGCGTCGGACCGGAGCCTAACCCGTGCAGGGCGCCATTCTGGCCAGCGAAACGCTCGCCGGGCCGCTCCCCGAAGGCCGCTCCCCGAAGGCCGCGCGGGCGGCCGCCATCCCGTGCTGCACTGACCGGGCGCGTGCGCCGCGCAGGCGCCGTTCCGCGCTCCGGTCTTGCGCCGACGCCAGATGCGGGCCGCGCTCGCCTCCCTGCGCCGCTCATGCAAAAGCACGGCCTGCGAGCAGCCAATCTGCACGCGGATCGTGGCTTTCGACGGAAGGGTTCAGGCTTCGCGCGCGATGATCCGCCCGGAGCCATCGGGCAACTATTGCATCCGTGCAAGATCTTAATGCCGAGCAATGGGCAGGATCATTGCATTGTCGCCAATTGCCCCATATCTGCCTCAATGAGTCCCGGGATCGGGGCGGATCGGGGCCGCTACCGCGGTGCCGGTACGCTCGGCACGGGCATGACCTCCAGCCCGAGATGTCCATGGCCCGCGATCAGTCCGATCCCACTCCGCTCGGTTCGCGCGATGCGCTGGTGGCGTGGATCGCTGCCGGCGAGAAGCCGCGTTCGGCCTTCCGGCTTGGCACCGAGCATGAGAAATTCCCTTTCTTCCGGGCCGATCTGTCGCCTGTCGCCTATGGCGGCCCCAAAGGCGGCATCCGTCGCCTGCTCGATGGGCTGTCCTGGCGTCTGGGCTGGGAGCCGATCATGGAGGGCGACCACCCGATCGGGCTTGTCGATCCGGTCGGCGGCGCCGCGATCTCACTGGAGCCGGGCGGGCAGTTCGAGCTGTCCGGCGCGGCGGTCGAGACGCTTCACCAGACCCGCGCGGAACTCGAGGCTCATCTCGCCGACATGAAGGCGCTGGCCGACCCCCTGGGCATAGGCTTTCTCGGGCTCGGCCATAGCCCTGGCTGGACCCTGGCCGAGACGCCCGTGATGCCCAAGGCGCGCTACCGAATCATGCGCGAATACATGCCGAAAGTCGGCACGCGCGGCCGGGACATGATGTTCCGAACCTCGACCGTGCAGGTCAATCTCGACTTTGCCGATGAGGCGGACATGGTGAAGAAGCTGCGCGTCAGCCTGGCGCTTCAGCCGGTCGCGACTGCGCTCTTCGCGGCTTCGCCCTTCACGGAAGGCCGGCTCAACGGCCTGCGCTCGATGCGCTCCGAGATCTGGCGCGACACCGACAACGCCCGTTCTGGAATGCTCGCCTTCGCCTTCGAGGATGGCATGGGCTATGAGCGCTATGTCGACTGGGCGCTCGACGTGCCGATGTATTTCGTCAAGCGCGGCCCGGTCTATCACGACGTGTCGGGCGGCTCCTTCCGCGATCTGATGGCCGGACGGCTCGACCGCGCCCCGGGCGAGCGCGCCACCATCGCCGATTGGGCCAACCACATGGGCACCCTCTTCCCCGAGGTGCGCCTCAAGCGCTATCTCGAGATGCGCGGCGCCGATGCTGGCTCCGCTGCCATGCTTGTGGCGCTGCCGGCCTTCTGGGTTGGTCTGCTCTATGACGAGGCCGCGCTCGATCAGGCCTGGCAGCTGGTCAGGGGCTGGAGCGCCGCAGAGCGCCAGGCGCTGCGTGACGACGTGCCCGCGCAGGCGCTGGAAGCGCGCATCGCCGGCCGCTCCGTCCGCGACATCGCGCGCGACGTGCTGGCCCTGTCTCGGCAGGGGCTGGCGCGCCGCGCCCGGCTTGACCCAGCCGCAGGAGATGAAACCCGCTATCTCGATCCGCTGGATGGGATCGTGGAGCGCGGCCGCACGGTGGCCGATGACCTCATCGCCGCCTACAAGGGCCCATGGCAGGGTTCCATAGATCCAGTCTTCGAGGCGACGGCTCTTTGAATGCGCAAGACTTTGTCCGGGAAAGATCGAGCCAAAGCCTTCACGACTTGCAAGGCACATGAGCCGGCCCTGGTCCGCCGCGCCTTCCGCCAGCCCTTGAAGAAGGGCGCCATGACAGGTTCAGTTCATGGACAAGGCAGCCACCCCAGCCACGTGATGCCGGGCACGTCAGCGCGCTGCGCCGCTTCCGGCATCCTTCCGGGCCTGCAACAGGCTGCACCGGGCGGCACGGGAGCAGCTTATTCCGCAGCCATGGCCGGTTTGAGGCTGGCGAGGTTGTCGAGGCTCTGCACGATGTGGTCGGCCAGCGCGTCGACCAGCGGCGAGACATCGCCCACCGCCCTCAGCAATCCGATCCGGCAGGTCGGCAGCGGCGGATAGCCGTCGCTCTGGCCCAGGATGCGCATCCCCGTCCGCACCGCGCTCTCGGGCAGCACAGAGACGGCCAGCCCCGCCATCACCGCCGCGCCCACGGCTGTCGAGTTCCAGCTGGCATAAAGAACGCGGAAGGGGCGGCCGCTGCGCTCCAGCGCCCCGGTGGCGGATTGCCGCCAGTTGCAGGTCGGCCGCCCGAGCGCCAGCGGCACCACCACCTCCTCATGCACCTGATGGCGCGCGGAGGTGACCCAGAGCAGTTGCTCCACCCGCACGATCTCGGCAGGCCCGCGCCGGTCGACATGGGTGATGATGGCCAGGTCGAGCTCCCCGGCCTGCAACTTCTCCACGAGATTGGGCGTCGGCTCGCACACCACCGTCACCTCGGCCTGCGGATTGGAGCGCGAGAAACGCGCCAGAATCTCGGGCAGATAGCGGTCGGCGTAGTCATCCGGCACGCCCAGATGCACCCTGCCCTTGAGTTCGGCATCGGTGAAGCTCGTCACGCATTCGAGGTTCAGCCGCACGATGCGGCGGGCATAGTCAAGCACCCGCTCGCCATCCTCGGTGAGCCGCGCATGGCGTCCGTCGCGTTCGAACAAAGGCCGCCCGATCCGCTCCTCGAGCCGCTTTATCTGCATCGACACGGCCGATTGCGTCTTGTGCACCACATCGGCGGCGCGGGTGAATGAGCCGGCGTCGACGATGGCTACGAAGGTGCGGAGCTGATCGGAATCAAGCAGGTGGGCCATTGCAGGTTCCATCAGAACGTGTGAACTTTAACATCATATCTATTCGTTATCCTGATGCAAGACTCGGCCTTAATGTTCGGATCGCCGCCCATGGGGGTTGGCTGCCGCCCCAAGCCTTCAGAGGATTGCCATGCTCATCCTGTCATCGGTCCTGTCCGCTGCGCCGCTGCGCGGCGCGCGCCGGCTTCTCGTCGGGCTGGCGTCTTTGCGCCGCGCCCTCAGCAACCGCATGGCGGTTCGCGAACTGGCGCATCTCGACGATCATGCCCTGAAGGACATCGGCCTTACCCGCAGCGATGTGAATGGCGCGCTCGGCGTGTCGATGCTGTCCGATCCATCCAGCGTGCTGGCGGACATCGCCGGCAGCGGGCATGGCCGCGCCATGCAGGCCCCTCGCGGCCAGGCTGGCGACGGCAAGGCTTTTGGCCCTGTCGGGGCCAAGGTCGCCCGCGCCGATGCGAAGGCTGGCGCGATGCCCGCCCGTATGTGCTGCTGAGGGTGAGGCGCTGCGCGTTCAGCGCTTGAGGAAGGCGTCGAAGATGGTCTGAAGGTTGGTCTGGTGCTGCTCCTGCACCTGCCGCCCTGTGTTGAACATGCCCGTCAGGGCCTCGAGGCCCATGGCTGCGGGGTCGAACCCGGCCTGCCGGGTCTGCGGCTGAGGCTGGGGCTGCCCTTGCGTCCCGCCCATCATGGCGCCCATCAGCCCGCCCAGCATGTCGCCCATGCCGCCGCCGCTCTGGGGCTGCGCCTGCCCGCCGCCCATCATGGAGCCGATCAGGTCGCCGATCGGGTTGCTGGAGGCCTGATTCTGGCCAAAGCCGCCGCCCTGCTGGCCGCCCATGCCTTGCGCGAGCTGGCCGAGGATGCCCCCAAGCCCCTGGTTGCTGGCGGATTTGAACAACCCGCCCATGATCATGGAAGCCACCACCGGCAGCATCGCCTTCAGCACCGCGGAGGACACGCCGCTCGCCATGGAGGCCTGATCGGCCAGGGCGCGGCTCATCTCCTTCGATCCGAAGAGCTGTCCGAGCACCTGGTTGCCCTCCTGCTGCAGGTGGTCGGGGATGCCGTCCCCATTGGCGTCCTCATAGGCCTGCTGTCCCGCCTGCGCGCCGGTCATCATGCCTGCCAGCTGGGAGAACATGTCCGGCGACTGGGTCTTGTTCCGAAGCCCCATGGAGAAAGCCGGAAGCAAGGCTTCCAGCGCGCTCTGCGTCTGCTGGGGCGAAATGCCGAACTGGCTGGACAGGTTGCCGACAGCCCGGCCACCCTGGGCCGCCTGCATGATCTCGAAAAGGTTCATCATGGACGTGTCCCCTCGCGATGTGCGCCGCCCTGATGGCGGCATCGGCCGTTGCACCGCACATGCGCCCGAGCTTAGGGGAGTTTGGCCCAAGTCTCAATCAGGTCTCAATCTCACGTCTCAATCACGTCTCAATCGCCTCTCGATCGCTTCTCGAGCGCCGCCACGGTGCGGAAGGCTACGATGAGCGCGCCGATGCCGAACACGGCGCCGCCTGCGGCCATGCCGATCAGCGCCCCGTGAGGTCCGCCCCACCAGGCGCCGAGCCAGACCAGCGGCAGGGTGCCGAACGTGGCCCGCCCCCAGTTGAAGGCCGTGGAGTAGAGCGGGAAGCCGAGATTGTTGAAGGCGGCGTTGGCCACGAACAGGCCGCCCAGCGTCAGCCACATCGGACCCGAGACGATGGTGAACAGGCTCAGCAGTTCCGCGGTGAGGCCGGTGACCTGGAACAGCGCGACGAGCTGGTTCTGCGCCAGCATCAGGATGAACCAGACCGGCACGACATAGAGCGCGCAGAACAGCGTGGCGTCGCGCATCACCTGCCGCATCCGGTCGAAGCGCCCCGCGCCCCAGTTCTGGCCGAGGATGGGGCCCACCGCCCCGGAGAGCGCGAACAGCACCCCGAAGGCCAGCGGCACGATGCGGTCGATGATCGCGAAGGCAGCGACCGCCTTGTCGCCATATTGCGCCATGGTGGAGGCCACGAAGATATTGGCCATCGGCGTCGCGAGGTTGGTCAGCACGGCGGGCAAGGCGATGAAGCTGCCCAGCCGCATGTCGCTGAACAGATGCGAACGCCTCGGCCAGGCCACGATGTCATGGACGTGCACCGCTCCCCACCAGCCCACCACCACGAAGACGACGCGCGAGACAACGGTCGCCCAGGCCGCGCCATCGGTGCCGAGCCCGGCCCAGAAGATCAGCAACGGGTCCAGCCCGGCGATGACGATCCCGCCCGAGAGCGTCACATACATTGCCTTTTTGGCATCCCCCACGGCGCGCAGCGCGCCGGAAAAGCCCATGCCCAGCGCCATCAGCACATTGGAGGGAATGGCGATGATCAGGAAGCGTTCGGCGACATCCCGCGCCTCGCCCGTGGCGCCAAGGCCCTCCAGCAGCCAGGGCATGGCGGCCAGCATCATCGCGCTCACGACCACCGCCGTGGCCACCATCAGCGCGATGGTGGAGCCCGCGATCTCCCGCGCCCGCTGCCGCTTGCCGGCGCCGATCTCGCGGGAGGCGAGCGCGCTCACCGCGATCAGGAAGCCGATATTGACCGAGGTGGACAGGAACAGGATCAACGTGGCGAAGCCCACGCCCGCTGTCGCGGCCGGCCGCCCGAGCCACGAGACATAGAGCAGCGACAGAAAATCCACGAGGAAGACCGCCATCAGCCCCACCGATCCGGTGGCGGTCATGACGATGACATGGCGCATGGTCGAGCCGCTGACGAACACGGCCTGGGGCCTGGCCTTGGGCGGGCTCGCCTGCGCGGCCTGCCCTGGCAGCATATCGGTCCGGTCGATTCTCAAACGGGCGCTCCTGCGGAGTCCCGCGCGGCGGGCCCGCTGGTGTCGTTGCGGTCCGGCGCTGAATGCCCGACGGCCGCGCGTGTCTCCTCGTTGAGCGCAGCGCCGGCCTTTTTCGGCTGCGCCAGCGGCTCGGGCGTCAAGACCAGCGTCGTGCCGCACATCAGATCGGGCCGCGCCATGATGCCATCCGTGGCCTGGACCTCCAGCCGCTGCAGGTCGCGCTTGCGCACATCGGCGGTGCGATCTCGGCGATATGCCGCGCCGCCTGCCGATCCTTGACACAGACCGCGATCAGCCGCGATGGCTGCAACTCGAACCCGACGATGAACAGCAGCAGGACCACGCCGATTTCCGCCACACCCCGGATCGCGGCTGCATCGGTGACCATGCCCGGCACGAAGGGCCCGATGACGATGCCGGCAGCGAGATAGCCCAGCACCGCGGAGAGACCGAAGCGTCGGAACAGCGGCGCCGCGATCACCGCACCGGCGCAGAAGGTCACGATGGGCGGCAGGAAGCTGGCATGGGATGCGTCGGCCATTGGCGGGGCTTGCTTGCTGGGGTGGGCCCCGACAACCATATGCCGGGGGCCCGCATGAGATAACCCCCGCCGCGCCAAACCGCGAGTCCTCGTCGTGAATTATGATGGCCGCGCAGAACGGCTGCTCAGTCGAGGCAAAGCCCGAGCCCGTTGAGCCTCTGGCGGAGCGATGCGGCTCCAGCATGGACATGGCCATGCAGGCCGGCTGCGATGGCGCCCTCCACATTCTCCGGCCTGTCGTCCGTGAACAAGGCTCGGCCCGGATCCACGCCGAACCGGCCGAGTGCGCGGCGGAAGATCTCCGGGTCAGGCTTCTGTACGCCCATCGCGGCGGAGGTGAGGATGTCGTCGCCGAAGATCGGCCGAAGCTCAGGGAAGAGCTCATCGAGCGCCGCCCCGGTAAGGTGGCCATTATTGGTGAGGATGCCGATCCGCGCCTGCTGCCCGATCCGCGCCGCCAGCGACAGCATGTCGGGCCATGGCGTCATGGCGGCGCGCCGGTTTGCCGTCCAGTCGGCACGCGTGAAGGGCATCCCCAGCCGCGCCGCGAAACCCGTCAGGTAAGCGTCAGCATCGATGTGGCCGGCGTCTGCCTCGTCCTCGAAGCCCGAGTGCCAGATCGCATCCGCGATGGCGTCGGCCGGCCGGCCGCTCAGCCGCGCCAGCTCCGCCACGCGGCCCGGCCAGTCATAGGCGCAGAGCACGTCGTCCATGTCGAAGAGCACGAGGCGGATGGGGGAGGGCATCTGGGACAGTCCGGGCAGGTGAGGGCTTGAGGCGATGCGGCCGTGCTTGACACAATCGCGATTGCGCCGAAAGAAGCGTCCTCCTACATCGCAGATGACGAAGCCGGGGGCGGGACCGCCGACAGCCAACATGAAACCTCGCCTCGACATCCTGCTATGCGCGCCGCGCGGCTTCTGCGCCGGCGTGGTCCGCGCGATCGACGCCGTCGAGCAGGCGCTGAAGCTGCACGGCGCGCCGGTCTATGTGCGCCACGAGATCGTGCACAACAAATATGTCGTGGACGGGCTGCGCAAGAAGGGCGCCGTCTTCGTCAGGGAACTCTCGGAAGTCGCCGACACCTCGCGCCCCGTCATCTTCTCGGCGCATGGCGTGCCGAAATCCGTGCCGGCCGACGCAAGGGAACGGCAGCTCCACGCCATCGACGCCACCTGCCCGCTGGTCACCAAGGTGCACCGTGAAGCCGAGATCCATCACCGCCGCGGCCGGCACATCATCATGGTCGGCCATGCCGGCCACCCGGAAGTGGTGGGCACGATGGGCCAGCTGCCGCCCGGCGCGATCACCCTTGTCGAGACGGTCGAGGATGTGGCGAGGCTTTCCCCGCCCGATCCGGCCGCGCTCGCCTTCGTGACGCAGACGACGCTTTCGGTGGATGACACGGCCGAGATCGTGGCAGCGCTGCAGGCCCGTTTCCCGGCCATGGTCGCCCCCCACAGGGAGGATATCTGTTACGCCACCACCAACCGGCAGGAAGCGGTGAAGGCCGTGGCCCCGCGCGTGGACGGCATGATCGTGGTGGGCTCGCCCAACTCATCCAATTCCCAGCGCCTGCGCGAGGTGGCCGAACGCGCCGGCGCGCGCGTCGCCCATCTCGTGCTGCGCGCCGGGGACATCGACTGGGCCGTGTTCGGCTCGGTCGCCTCGCTCGGCATCACCGCCGGCGCCTCTGCGCCCGAGGTTCTGGTCGAGGAGATCATCGACGCTTTCGCCGCGCGCTATGACGTCAATGTCGAGCAGGTCTCGACCGCCGACGAGAGCGTGTTCTTTCCCCTGCCGCGCGAGCTGCGACCCGTGGCGGCGGATTGATCCATGGCCGTCTACACGGATGTTTCCGACGAGGATCTGGCAGCCTTCGTCGCGCGCTACGACATCGGCGAGCCGATCGCCTTCAAGGGCATAGCCGAGGGCGTCTCCAACTCCAATTTCTTCCTGCAAACGACGAAGGACCGCTTCATCCTCACTGTCTATGAGGCGCGGGCCCCGCGTGAGGACCTGCCCTTCTTCATCGGCCTGATGGACCATCTCGCGGCGCATGGCTTCGATTGCCCGCGCCCGATCCGGATGCGCGATGGCGGGGCGCTGGCCGACATCGCCGGCAAGCCGGCGGCGCTGGTGAGCTATCTGGACGGCATGTCCGTGCGCAAGCCCAGCGCCCAGCATTGCCGCGCCGCGGGCCATGCCATGGCGGCGCTGCATGAGGCAGGGCGCGGCTTTGGCCTGCGCCGGCCCAATCCGCTCTCGGTGTCGGGCTGGCGGCCGCTGGCCGAGGCGAGCGGCGCGCGCGCCGAGCGCATCTCGCCGGGGCTCAGCCAGCGCATCGCCGGGGAGGTGGCCTTCCATGAGGCCAACTGGCCCAGCGGCCTGCCCATCGGCGTGATCCATGCCGACATGTTTCCCGACAACGTGTTCTTCCTGCTCGGCCGCTGCTCGGGCGTGATCGACTTCTACTTCGCGGCCGATGACGCGCTCGCCTTCGATCTCGCCATCGGCCTCAACGCCTGGTGCTTCGAGCCCGACGCCTCGTTCAACCTCACCAAGGGCCGCGCCCTGCTTGCGGGCTATGAGGAAGTCCGCCGGCTGACGGATGCTGAGGTCGCGGCGCTGCCGATGCTGGCGCGCGGGGCAGCGCTGCGCTTTCTGCTGACGCGCACCGTCGACCTGCTCGATGTGCCGGCGGGCGCGCTGGTCAAGCCGCACGACCCCATGCCCTACGACCGGCGCCTCGCCTTTCATCGCCGCATCGGCTCGGCCTCCGAATATGGATTGACGCGATGAGCGATGGCGCAGCTTCCGGCAAGGTCGTCGTCTTCACCGACGGCGCCTGCTCGGGCAATCCTGGCCCCGGTGGATGGGGCGCGATCCTGACCTATGGCGGGGTCGAGAAGGAACTGATGGGCGGGGAGCGGCTCACCACCAACAACCGCATGGAGCTGATGGCCGCGATCAGCGCGCTGGAGGCCATGAAGCGCCCGTGCCGGGTGGAGCTGCACACCGACAGCCAGTATGTGAAGAACGGCATAACCGGCTGGATCCACAACTGGAAGCGCAATGGCTGGCGCACCGCCGACAGGAAGCCCGTCAAGAACGAGGATCTCTGGCGCCGGCTCGATCAGGCGCTGGCCATCCATGCGGTGGATTGGCGCTGGGTGAAGGGGCATGCCGGCCATGACATGAATGAGCGCGCCGATGCCCTGGCGCGCGCCGGCCTCAAGAACGGCCTGGAGGCAGGCTGAGCGGGGCGAACGGCCCGCGCTTCAGCGGCGGCCCGCGCGGGTGGCGAGGCCCGCGCCCTGCATCAGCGCCAGCGCGTCGCTGCTGCCCGCGACCACGCAGTTGCGCCCCGACTTCTTGGCCCGGTAAAGAGCCCCGTCGGCGGCCTGCAGCGCCGCGTCGATGCTCAGGCCCGCGCCCCAGCCGGCCACGCCGAAACTGCAGGTTATCATGGCAGGGCCGACGGATGTGGCCACCGGGCTGACCTGGACACGCACCCGTGCGCGCTCGGCGAACTGCATGGCTTCGTCCAGCCCGTATGGCAGCACGCAGACGAATTCGTCGCCGCCCGGCCGGCCCAGGAAGCCGTCGGCATCGCCTGTCACATCGAGCAGGATCGCGGCCACCTGGCGCAGCACATCGTCGCCCGCGCCGTGGCCATGGCGGTCGTTGATGTGCTTGAACTGGTCGATGTCGACCGCGATCACCGTGCGCTCACAGCCCCTGCGGCTCCATTCGTCGGCTGCGGCGAAGAGGCCGCGGCGGTTGAGCGCGCCCGTCAGCGGATCGGAATGGGCGAGGCCGCGCAGCACGTCGCCCTCATCCTGCTGCCGGCTGATTTCCGAGCGCAGTTGCTGGTGTTCGCGCTCAAGCACCAGGTTGGCGAACTTGAGGGCGGTGATGTCGGCAAGGTGAACCAGCGCGCCGTCGAAGAGCGGCGTGATCTGCGCACGGATGTGCCGGGTCTCGCCGCCCACCTCTCTGGAGAGATCGACATTGGCGGTGTCGCGCCACAGGATCACGTTCTGCAGCGCGGTCCAGACTTCGGCGCCTGACAGCAGCGGCGTCGAGCGCAACAGGGAGCCCTCGCCGGCCTCGTCCATCAGCGCGATGGCGGCCGGATTGAGCGAGATGATCTGCGCATCGGTGAGCATGCCGTCTGCCTGCCGCATGGCCCTGAGCGCCACGATGCCGTCAGGCAGGACGTTGAGCATGGATTGCAGGAAATCCTGCGCGAACTCGCGCGGGCGATTGTAGACGATGAAGGCCGTCGCGCCGTCATCCATGAGCACCGGCAGCACCAGGCCCTCCCAGGTGTGGATCATCGACGCCTTGACGGCGCGGTGGATGGTGAAGAGCGGCGCCTGCGTCTGCGCAGACTCGCGGTACACCGCCTCGAAGAAGCCCTGCTGCGGCCCCTCGAAATCGGCGGTGGTGTGCCCGGTCATGTCGAAGGCCGCGATCTCCGCGATGTCCTGGCCGTAATGGGTGTAGCGGTAGCTGCCGTCGGCGAGAGGCTCCAGCCGCATCAGGTTGCGGGCATAACGCTCGAGGAGCGGCACATCGAAGGCCGCGATGTGCGGCGCCCGGCCACGTCCGACCGTAAGGTAAAGGTCATGTAATTCGGGAATGTCACGCGATTGGGCGCGCAACCGGAAATCCTGACGGTGCACTTCGGCGAACATGTTGTGCGGCACGGACCTGACCACTGTAAAGAACGGGTCTCATGGTGTAGGCTTGGCCCGGTTGAAGAAAACTTAAATAGAAATAACAAATACATCATGTTGCGTTTCGTTTAGCTGCGGCGCGGCTGGTCACGATCCTCAAGTCTGAGCCGGGAGGCCATCCTTAGCCCGAAGACGGCGATCAGCAGCAGGAACCATATCGGATCCGCGCGCCGGAAATAGAACACCTCGAGACACATCCCCAGCGAGATGAACAGCCAGATGGCGAGGCACGCCCCCGCGAAGCGCCGGTTGGCATCGCCCGGCCGGTGGTTGTGATAATCCCACACCGGCTTGAGCAGGAAGATGTAGACCACCAGAACCAGCCCCGGAATGCCCAGGGTCAGCAGCACGTCGAGATAGCCGTTATGGCCATGGATGATGTTCTGCACCTCCCAGGCCAGCTCGAGCTTGGATTCCCCGCGCATGGTGTGGTCGGTCAGCCAGAAGGATTCAAAGCCGAATCCGGTCCATGGCCGCTCCGCCAGCTTCTCGAAGCCGAAGCGCCAGATGTCGAAGCGCCCGGTGAAGCTCGGGTCCTTGAGCAGGGCGCGGTTGAGCTCGGCGATGCCGGGGAAGAGCGCCGAGCCGAGCGTCAGCACGTTGAGCGTCAGGATCGGCCCGAGCAGCAGCCCGGCGCGCACCACAAGGAACGGAATGCGCTCAGCGAGATAGGCGAGGACCAGCGCGATCGGCAGCAGGCCAAGCGAGGTCTTGGAGCGCGTGAGATACAGGAACGTGACCGCCCCGATCAGCAGCACAAGGCCCACCGCACGACGCCCCGAGCGCAGCGCATAGACGCCGATGATGGCGAACGCCGCCATCATCGCCCCGGCTATGTTCTTGTGGGAGAATTGGCCGCGCCAGGAGCCGGCATGCTCTGGCTCGAACGTGTCCACATCGGTGTGGATGGCGATATCGGGCAGCAGCAGCACCCCCGCCCAGGCCACGGCCAGCGTGAGGAGCACCGTGCCGTAGAACAGCCTCTGGAAACGGGCGTAGTCGCGCGGCAGGGCCAGCAGCGACGCCGCCAGGATCATCGCGATGAGCGTGAAGGCCAGCGCCCGGAAGGACGAGCCAATGTCGAGCGCGGGCATGATGCTGACCAGAAGCCAGCCGAGCATGGCGGCATAGGACAGTTGCAGCAGCGGCCTGATCCGGCGCAGATCGCCCAGCGCCAGCCCGATCACGCTGGCGACAGCCAGGGCCGAGAAGGTGATCTGGTTGACCAGATCGGACGTCGCTGCGCCGACCACACCCGGCTGCGGTGGATCATAGGGGCGCGTGGTGACCCACACCGCCAGCAGGATGAGCACGAAGATCGCCTCGCGAAAGCGGTCGGCCACGAGGGCCGGCAAGGCGCCTTGCGGCGAGCGTGCTGCCGCCTGCCAGCTCATGCCTGCGCGCCAGGCCCGTCCCGGGCGGGGCGGCCGGCGCCGATGATGCCAGCAGCGACGATGGCGAGCGTCAGCACCGGCAGCACCGCGATGCGCGCATCCGTCAAGGGGAAGGCGAGCGTGCGGGCGGCCACGCTTCCGATGGCGGCAAGCGCCAGCCCCAGCAGCACCGGCGGGATGGCGCGGGCCTTCGCCCACATCAGCGTGGCCAGCAGCATGGCCAGCATCATCCAGCCCCAGTTTTCCTCACGCAGCATCCGAAGGCTCGACCGCGCGATCGCCGAGGCGTGCACCCGCCAGTCATAGACGAGGGCCGGGCCTGACAGGTTGTCTGGCTGGGCCACGAAGGAGAAGTTGAAATGTGTCCACCAGCCGGGATGGGCAATGCCCGCCTTGGCCAGCATGTAGGCGACCGCCCCGCCCAGCGCCGCAAGCCACGGCCCCGCGCCGACGGTCCGGACCGCGCCTGTCAGCGCCCGGTGGATCGGCTGGCCGGCGAGGAAGGCCGCCAGCGCCCCCCCCGAGACCAGCGCAATCGGCAGGCCGCTCGTGACCACCGCCATGTCTGGGCGGAAGAGCACCGCCAGCACCAGCAGGGCCAGCGCCGGTGCTGGCACGGCCAGTCTTCCGGCGACCGCGATCAGCGCCATGGCAGAGACGCCAAGCGCCGCGACGACGGCATCGGGCGTAACCGTTGTCGCCAGGTCGATCACACGCAGCGCAGCCAGCATGGGCACCGTGAAGCCGATGAGATGCAGGGCCCCGAGCGCATGGAAGCTCCAAAGCAGCATCCCCAGCATGACCAGGATGGCCGCAAGACTGAGCGCGCGCCCGGCCGTGACAATGTCGCCAAACCGCGACAGCACGGACAATGTGGCGATGTAGCCGCCCTTCACCTGATACATGGGCAGCATCGAGACGAAGTTCTCGGCGCTGGCGGCCTGTGCGGCGCGGTAGGGCAGGGAGGATGTCAGCTCATGGAACTGCGTGGGCGACACATGGGCCTGGACCAGCGCATAGGCGCGCCGGTGCAGCGCTGCCGGGTCGGTTTCGCCCTGATGCACCATGACCGAGGCCGCATAGGGCAGGGCGTCCCAGTTCGCGATCGGCCGGGTCAGCGCCATCAGCGTCACCAGCCCGCAGAAGGCGAGATAAAGCAGGACCGAGACCTGACCGGCAAAGCCGAGCCGGGCCGGCGCTCCCGAGCGTGCGTGGAGCGAAGATGCCGTATGCGTGGTATCGGCCACGGCCCCTCCCACCGGAATGCCCATATGAGCGACAAGAATACAGCGGTCGGGGGGGCGGGCCAAGCAACAAAGCCCAAGACCGTTAATCAGAAGGGTTATGCTGCCTCAGAGCACCTTGCGATACTGCACGAAGCCGCTGCGGTCTGCTATGCGGTCGTAAAGTTTCATCGCCTCGGCATTGGACTCGTGCGTCAGCCAGTACACGCGCGAGCAGTCACGCTGGCGCGCGCGCACATAGACCGCCTCGATCAGCGCGCGGCCCACGCCGCCGCCGCGCAGATCGGGGTCAACATAAAGATCCTGAAGGTAGCAGTAATCGCCCACGGTCCAGGTGCTGGGATGGCAGATCCAGTGCACGAGGCCGACCGCGCGCCCGTCGCGACGGGCGAGAAAGCCGCCCATCGCCGTGTTGCCGCCCGTCAGGCGCGCGAAGCTTCTTGCCGTCGTGTCAGCCGCGACGACCGCGTTGTAGAACGCCAGATAGCCCTGCCAGAGCGGTTCCCAGGCGGCCTGGTCGGCCGGCTTGAGGACAGTGATCGTTGTCTGCATCGCGGCAGGTCCGGTTTCGTGAAACTCTGTCCGGCTCAGGCGCCGGCGAGGTCCTTCATCAAGGCTTCCGCGCCGGAAATCTCGGCCTTGCCGGGCGCGTCCTCGATGTTGAGAGAGGCCACCACGCCGTCGCGCACCACCATCGAGAAGCGCTGGAAGCGGGTGCCCAGGCCAAAGCCCGAGCCGTCTAGCTCAAGTCCTGTCGCCTTGGCGAAATCGGCGTTGCCGTCGGAAAGGAACTCGATCTTGTCGCCGGCGCCCGTGTCCCTGGACCAGGCGTTCATCACGAACACGTCGTTCACCGCCACGACCGCGATGGCGTCGATGCCCCTGGCCTTGATCTCGTCGGCCTTGGCGAGGAAACCGGGCAGATGGTTGCGGTGGCATGTGGGCGTGAAGGCGCCCGGCACCGCGAACAGGACGACGCTGCGGCCCGCGAAGATCTCGTCGGTCGTGCGGGCAGCGGGGCCATCGGCGGTCATGACCCGGAACGTGCTCTGCGGCAGCCGGTCGCCAACCTTGATCGTCATGGAACTCTCCTTGAGGCAGTGAAAAAGGTGTGTCGCAGGGGCGAAGCTGGAGCCCGAGGCTGAACCAGCCCGGCCGCGCCCGCCTCATCCCTCTGCCCGCATCATCTCGGATTGACGCGGCCGCGGAACGCCGCGAGCCGATACCTATGGCTTCGTCGGCGACATGTCGAGATCGAACCTGACTTCGGTCGACTCCGGCAGCCCTGTGATCGTCAGCACGACCGGCACCATGCCCACCACGTTCTTGGGCTTGTCGTCCACCGGCACGCGCAGCACGCTCTGCGTCTCCTCGGTGGTGACCACGGACGGGGTTCCGAACAGCCAGCCCTCCGGCCCTTCGAGGAAGACATCCTGCAAGGCGGCGCCGTTCGGCGTGGCGATCGTCACTTCGACCATCTGGCGGCCATTCTCCTTGCGGGTGACCGCGGAGACGAGCCCGACGAGGTCGTCGAGCTTGCCCGGTTCCTTGGCGCGCGGCGCCTGCGCGCGGAAGCGGTTGAGTTCGCCGGTGAGCGCCGTCTCGTTCGCTTCCGGCAGCTTGAGCATGACCTCGGCCTTGACCGGGATGCAGATGGCGTCGCACACGGCATAATCGAGCTTCAGCAGCGCGGTGACGGCCTTGCCGGCTTCGGCAGGCCGGATCAGCGCGGGAAAGATCACGTGGCCCTTGTAGCCAATGGTGGTAAGGCCATGATCTACGAAGCGTTTCGGCGCCGGCCAGCGCACCGAGACCGATCCGAGGTTCTCCGAGCCGCTCCAGTCGAAGATCGGTGGCACGCCTGAATCGCCGGGCTGGCGCCAGTATGTCTTGAAGCCGCTCGCCATGGTTATCTCGACCCCGACGCGATAGGCGCCATCAGGATTGCGCCCACCGGCGATGAGCCGGACCGAGGAGTGACTGGCCCGTGACCATTGCGAGGACACGGCCTCCGGCTGCGCCAGCGCAGGCGCGGCCATCATGAAGCCCAAGGCTAGGCAGAAAAAAGTCAGACGCATGGACGATCTGTTTAGTTGCATTTGATGGCAAAGGCGAGACGCCAGACCAGGCATTTCGAAACAGTGATCCTGCCGTGATCGTCAGGCGCGCGAAGCCGCAGCTTTGTGATGCCCCGCAGGACCGGAAAGAATAATCGCTCGCCAGCTGTTTCGATCCTGTTTATTTTCCGCGCAACTGGGATAGCATGGGCAGATGAGGATCGCGGACGTTTCAAAATCGTCTGGCCGCAGCTATCTCGACGGCCAGTGCCTGATCGCCATGCCCGGCATGCGCGACGAGCGCTTCAAGCGCACGGTTGTCTATGTCTGCGCCCATTCCGATGAAGGGGCGATGGGCCTTGTCATCAATCGTCGCGCGCCGGATGTGCAGCTGTCCGAGCTTCTGCTCCAGCTCGGCATCGTCGAGAACGAGCAGGCGATCCGGCTCCGTCCCTCCGAGGCTGAAGTTCAGGTGCTGCGCGGCGGCCCCGTCGAAACCGGGCGCGGCTTCGTCCTGCACTCGTCGGATTACTTCACCGATGCCTCGACCCTGCCCATCGACGACGGCGTGTGCCTGACCCACACCATCGACGTGCTGCGCGCCATCGCGGTGGGCGACGGGCCACGCCAGGCGGTGCTGGCCCTTGGTTATGCGGGCTGGGGGGCTGGACAGCTCGAACACGAGATTCAGGCCAATGGCTGGCTGCACTGCGATGCCGATGCCGGGCTGCTCTTCGACATCAGCCACGACACCAAGTACCAGCGCGCCTTGTCCAAGCTCGGCATTGATCCGGGGCGGCTCTCCAGCGCCGCCGGCCATGGCTGAGGCTCAGGCGGCCTTTTCGACCGCACCGACCAGACGGCGCGCCTCTTCGCCGCTCATCGCCTCGCCAAAGGCGAAACCTTGCGCATACTGGGCCCCGATCTGGTAAAGTTCGATCGCGTCGGACTCGCTCTCCACCCCCTCGGCCACCACGTCCATGCCGAGGTCCGCCGCCAGCGCCATGATCGAGCGCAGGATCACGGGCTGCTTGCCCTGGGCCATCTGGCGCACGAAGCTCTGGTCGATCTTGATCGTGTCGAAGGGGAAGCGCTCGAGATAGGCGAGGGACGAATAGCCCGTGCCGAAATCATCGAGCGACAGCCCCGCGCCCAGCGCCCTGATGCGTGTGAGCATCTGCGCGGCATATTCGGGGTTCTCCATCACCAGGCTTTCGGTGAGTTCCAGCTTCAGCGTCTGAGGCAGCACGCGGTGGCGCCCCAGCGCCTGCTTCACGTCATGCAGAAGGTCATGGCGCAGAAGCTGGCGGCTGGAGATGTTGACGCTGGCGAAAATCGGCGGGTCCACATCCAGCGCCGCCTGCCAGGCGGAAAGCTCCCGTGCGGTGCGCTCCAGCACGAAGGCGCCCAGCTCCACGATAAGCCCGGTCTCCTCCGCCACGGGGATGAACACCTGCGGGTTGATGCGTCCTTCCTTGGGGTGGTCCCAGCGCAGCAGCGCCTCGAACCCTGCGATGGTGCGGTCCTCCAGCCGGACGATGGGCTGGAAAAACACCTTCATCTCGCCCCGCTCGATGGCGCGGCGCAGGTCGCTCTCCAGAGCCAGCCTGTCATTGCGGTCGGTGCGCATGGTCGGCCGGAAGATCTCGATGCGGTCCCCGCCCTGGCGCTTGGCGTGGACCATGGCGAGCTCGGCATTCTTCATGACGTCGTCGCGCTTGATGGCCACCGCCCCGTCATAGAAGGCGACGCCGATCGAGGCAGTGAGGAAGATCTCCCGCTCGGACTGGGTGATCGGCGTATTGACCGCGCGGCGGATCAGTTCAGTCAGCTGGTTCAGCCGCTCATGCTCGCGCTCGGAGAGGATGATCATCGCGAATTCGTCGCTCGCCACCCGCGCCAGCGTATCCTGGGGCCTCAGGATCCGCGCGAGCCGGCGCGCCACCGTCAGCAGGATGGAATCGCCCGCCGACATGCCCACCGATTCATTGACCGCCTTGAAGCGGTCCATGTCGATGAAGATGACGGTGGGCTGGATGCCCTCATCCTGCCGCGCCAGCGCCAGCGCCGCGTCCAGCCGGTCCTGGAAGAGCTGCCGGTTTGGCAGGCCGGTGAGCTTGTCATGCACGGCGTCATGCATCAGGCGCTCCTGCGCCATCCGATCGTCGGTCACGTCGCAGATGGTGCCGACGATGCGGATCACCTCGCCATCCGAGCCCGTGATGGGGCGGGCTTTCACCTGATGCCACTGATAGGGGCCATTGGCGGCGCGCAGGCGGATGTCGAGATTGATCTTGCCGCGCCGGTGCTCGATCAGCCCGGCCAGCGTCATCCGCCAGGAATCGCGGTCGGCGGGATGCAGGTGGTCCAGCCAGCGCCCCGCCTGGCCTTCGAGCGTCCCGCGCGAGAGCCCGAGCGAGGCTTCCAGCTCCGGGGAGACATGCACCTTGTCGGAGACCACGTCCCAGTCGAACACGACGTCGCCCGAGCCGGTCAGCGCCAGCGCCTTGCGCTCGGAATCGGTGATGACCCCGGCCGCCATGCCGCCGCCGGCGATGGCATGCTGCAGCACGGTGAAGCCGATCAGGATGACAATGAGCACCAGCCCGCCGATGAGGGCAGCAGGCACGAGATCGCGCGTCAGTTGCCCCGCCACGGTGAAGCCGGCCGCAGCCACCCAGACGCTCAGCACGAACCAGGTGGGGATCAGCATGATGGCCCGGTCATAGCCATGGCTGGCCAGATGCAGCACCAGCACAAAGCCGATCGCCGCGACCGCCGCGATCGACATGCGGGCCACGCCGGACGCCACTGGCGGATCGACCACCGCGAGCGCGATCAGCCCAGCCAGCCCGATCAGCCAGGCGGCGGTGATGTGCCCATAGCGCACATGCCAGCGCGCGAGGTTGAGATAGGCGAAGAGGAAGACCAGCAAGGTCGCCGCCAGCACGGCCTCCGCGCCAGCCCGATAGATGCGCTCCGCCGAGGGCGACAGCGGGAATATGCGCTGGAAAAAGCCGAAGTCGAGCCCTGCATAGGCGAGAACCGCCCAGGCCAGCGCCGCCGAAGCCGGAAAGATCACTGCGCCCTTGACCACGAAGGTGATCGTGAGGAACAGCGCCACCAGCCCGGCGATGCCGATGATGATGCCCTTGTAGAGCGTCAGGCCGTTCAGCTTTTCGCGATAGGCGTCGGGTTCCCAGAGGTAGAGCTGCGGCAGACGGTTGGAATTGAGCTCGGCCACGAAGGTGATGGTGGCCCCCGGATCAAGCGTGATGAGGAAGACATCGGCCTCCGTGCTGTCCTCCCGCTCGGGCCTGAGGCCCTGGCTCGCGGTCACCGCCTCGATGCGCGAGGAGCCGAGGTCGGGCCAGATCACGCCAGAGCCGATCAGCCGGTGGAAAGGCGCGACCAGAAGCCGGTCGATCTGCTCGTCGCTGTCGTTCTTGAGCGCGAACACGATCCAGTCCGGCCGCGATCCGGCCTCGCGGGCGCGCACGGCGATGCGGCGCACGATGCCGTCTGCGCCGGGGGCGGTCGAGATCTGGATCACGTCGCCATCGGAGCGGTTGCGCGTCACCGTCTCCGTCAGGTCCAGCGCCGGCACGTCCACCGGCACCCGCACCGCCTCCACGGCGGCCGCGCCCTGCACGAAGGCGACCAGCGCCAGCAGGCTCAGCAGACACGTCCTGAGGAGGCTCAAGAGGGGCACGGGCGGGTTGGAACCTGCTATCTTGGGGGGACGGCGCGGCGTCCTGTCTGGATGATGGTGGCGACAACTGCTAATCAGCGCCAGTGGCGAGGGCAAGGCAGGGCCGCCGAGCCCGGTGGATAAGCCGCGACGGCGATCACCGCTCTCACCGGCGCGGGTCCGAGGCCAGCAGCGCATAGAGCAGGTGATCCTCCCATCGGCCGGCGATGCACAGATACTGCCGCGCGAAGCCCTCGCGCTGGAAGCCGACCCGTTCGAGCAGGGTGCGCGAGCGGTCATTTGACGGCAGGCAGGCGGCCTCGATGCGCCGCAGGTGCAGATCCTCGAAGGCATGGCGCGTCACGGCCTTCACCGCGCGGGTCATGTAGCCTTGCCCGGCATGGGGCTCGCCGATCCAGTAGCCCATGGTGCAGGCCTGGGCCACGCCCCGCCTCACCAGCCCGAGCGTGAGGCCGCCCACCAGCGCCTGGTCCTGCATGCGGAAGATGAGGAAGGCATAGGCCTCGTCCGCATCACCTTCGGCGGCCGCGCGCTTCACCCGCTGGCGGAAGGCGCGGCGCGTCAGGTCGTCCTCGCTCCAGATCGGCTCCCACGGCTCGAGGAAGGCCCGGCTGCGCGCCCTCAGCGCCGCCCATTCCTCGAAATCGTCCATGATGGGATGGCGCAGCATCACTCCGTCGCCCTTGAGGACTGCTCTCGGTGTGGTGTCGGCGGTGAAGCGGAACAGGGCCATGCGCTGGGTAGCGTCCTCGTGGTCGATTCAATGTGCGCCAGAAGCCGTCAGATCCGCAAGTTTCAAGTCTGCGGCCTTGATCTTCGGCCCGACCATGGCAAGCGTTGGCGGCGAGGCGAGCACGTCGAGCGCGGCCGCGCGCACATCCTGCGCCGTCACCGCGTCGATGCGCGCCGCGATCTCGTCGCGCGGGATGACGCGCCCGAAGGTCAGCACCTGGCGCGCCAGCTGCTCCACGCGGCCGCCCGGCGTTTCCAGCGCGCCGAGCAGGCCCACCTTCATCTGCGCCCGCGCGCGCTGCACCTCGGCCTCGCTCACGCTCTGGCCCGCATCGCGCAGGCAGTGCATGCACACCCGCACCAGTTCCGGAATGTCCTTGGGCGCCGTGCCGGCGCCGATGCCGAAGACCCCGGCATCGGTGAAGGCCCAATGGAACGCGTCGATGGCATAGGCGAGGCCGCGCGTCTCGCGCACCTCCTGAAACAGCCGCGACGAAAGGCCGCCGCCCATCACGGTCGCCAAAACCTGGAGCGCATGATGCTCGCCGCCGGTGAAGGGCTGCCCCCTGAATCCGAGCACGAGATGGCTCTGGTCGGTGCGCGCCACGCGCCGCACCTCCCCGCCCGTGTAGAGCGCGCGATGGGCCTGGTCCGAGGCCGATGCGCCCGCCGGAGCAAGGAGCCCGGCAGGCAGGGGCGCAAAGGCGGCGCTGGCCAGCGCCACGAGCCGATCATGGTCCACCGCGCCGCAGGCGGCGATGACCATGCGCCCGGCGGTGTAATGCCCGGCAAGATAGGCGCGGATCGCATCGGCATCGAAGCCCTGCACCGTTTCCGGCGTGCCGAGGATGGCGCGGCCGAGCGGCTGTTCGGCGAAGCCGCGCGCCAGGAACAGGTCGTAGACGAGATCGTCCGGCGTATCCTCCACCGCCGCCAGTTCCTGCAGGATCACGCCCTTCTCGCGGGCCAGTTCCTCCGCCGCGAAGCTGGAGTTGAGCAGGATGTCGGCCAGGATGTCGATGGCGAGGGTAAGGTCCTCTTCCAGCGTGCGTGCGGTGTAGCAGGTGTATTCGATGCTCGTGGCGGCGTTGATGTCGCCGCCCACGGCCTCGATCTCCTCGGCGATCTGCCGCGCCGAGCGCCGCGCCGTGCCCTTGAAGGCCATATGCTCTAGCAGGTGCGCCAGCCCGTGCTGCCCCGCCGCCTCATGGCGGGAGCCGGCGCTGATCCACACGCCCAGCGACACGGTGGAGGCATGGTTCATGCGCTCGGACACGATCCGCAGCCCCGAAGGCAGGGTGGTGATCGTCACGCCTTCGTCGCCGGGCATGATCAGCCCGGGCGCAGCCGCCGGAAGGGTGAGCTTGGCGCTCATGCCGCCACCGAGCGCACGGCGCGGGCCTGGCTGCGGATGAAGCGCTCGACATCGCCCTGCGCATTGGGCAGGCGCGTGAACAGCTCCTTGCGCTCCAGCAGGTCGGACAGATGCGCCGGCAGGGCGGGGTGGACGCCGGAGGCTGCGCGCACGGCGTCGGGAAACTTGGCCGGGTGCGCGGTGCCCAGCACCACCATCGGCGTGCGCGGGTCCGCTGCGAGTCCCTGCCTTGCCGCATCGACGCCGATCGCCGTGTGCGGATCGAGCAGGTAGCCCGCCTGCCGCCAGACGGAGGCGATTTCGCCGGCCGTCGCGGCCTCGCTCACCGCCACCGCATCGAACTCGCCGCGAATGGCCTCGAGCGGCCCTGGCTCCACCTCGAAACGCTTCGACTGGGCGAGGTTGCCCATCATGCGCCTGATGGCGACGCCGTCGCGTCCATGCGCCTCGAACAGCAGGCGCTCGAAGTTGGACGATACCTGGATGTCCATCGACGGCGATGTGGTCGGCGTCACGCCCGTGGCCTGGTAGGCGCCCGTGCGCACGGTGCGCACCAGGATGTCATTGACGTTCGTCGCCACAACCAGCCGCTCGATCGGCAAGCCCATGCGCTTGGCGACCCAGCCTGCCAGCACGTCGCCGAAATTGCCGGTCGGCACCGAGAACGACACCGGCCGGCCGGGCGCCCCCAGTGAAACGGCGGCGGTGAAGTAGTAGACGACCTGCGCTGCGATGCGGCCCCAGTTGATCGAGTTGACGCCCGACAGGCGCATCTCGTCGCGGAAGGCCTGATGGTTGAACATCGCCTTCACAAGCGCCTGGCAGTCGTCGAAATCGCCATCGATGGCGAGGGCGTGGACATTGGGCGCGTCCACGGTGGTCATCTGCCGGCGCTGCACCTCGGAGACCCGGCCGTGGGGATAGAGGATGAAGATGTCGACCTGGCTGAGGCCGCGGAAGGCCTCGATCGCCGCTCCGCCCGTGTCGCCCGAGGTCGCGCCAACGATTGTCGCGCGCTGGCCCCGCTCGGTGAGCACATGGTCCATCATGCGCCCGAGCAGCTGCATCGCCACGTCCTTGAAGGCCAGCGTGGGGCCGTGGAACAGCTCCTGCACGAAGAGATTGTCGCCGATCTGCACGAGCGGACACACTGCCGGATGGCGGAAGCTGGCATAGGCCGCGTCGATCATGCCATCGAGCGCCGCTTGCGGGATCTCCCCGCCCACCAGAGCGCCCATCACGGTCTTTGCGACGCTGGCGTAGGACTGGCCGGCAAAGCCTGCGATCTCGTCCTGGCTGAGGCGCGGATAGCTCTCGGGCACGTACAGACCGCCATCGCGCGCCAGCCCCGCCAACAGCGCGTCGCAGAAGGAAAGGGCGGGGGCCTCGCCCCGCGTGGAGATGTGCAGCACGGCGGAAATCCTCGGCGCGTGATCAAGGGCCAATGGTGGAATGGGGCTGTCCTATAGGCGTAAACGCCCCCGCGCGCCAGATTGACGTAGCGTCATGGCTTGTCGCTGCCCGGCGCCGGCATCGCCCGCCCCGCGCGGATGAAGGCGATGAAGACGCCGGCCAGCGCGGCCGCAAGCCCGAACCAGGTTAGGGCGTATTGCAGATGGTTGTTCGGCACGCGCCTGATCAGCTCCGCGATGTCGGTGCCGACCGGCGGGATCATCGCATCGCCCGAGCGCTCCGCCTCGATCAGGAAGGGTGCGGCCCTGACGTTGAGCGCAGCTGCGATTGTCGCCGGATCGCGCGTGTGGAAATCGCGCTGCGCGGGGTCCGGGGGCGGCGTGAAGCTGTTGGAGGCTTCGGGCTTGCGCAGGATGCCGATGACCTGCGCCCGCCCGGTCGGGGCCGGCAGCGCGGCGTGCATCTCCTCGGGCGCAAAGCCGCGGTTCACCAGCACCACCGCGCCATTGTCGAGGCGCATGGCTGTGATGAGATAGCGGCCGAAGCCGCCCAGCCGCCGCTCGCCCGGCTGCGGCGCGCCCATCGCCACACGCACCGTGGCGCTGGCCTGGGGCAGCCACACGCCGCTGGCCGTGACCCGGGAAAGATCGGCGCGGTCCAGGTTGAGCGTCGGCCACAGCGCAGGCTCCGGCAGTTGCGCAGGGGCCACGCTGCGCTGGGCGGCCAGCCGGTCAAGGAAGGCGCGCTTCTCGCCCATGCGCTGCAATTGCCAGAAGCCGAGACCGCACAGGATGACGATCGATAGCGCGGCGAGGACGGTGAGCAGCAGGAGCGAAGCCGGCCGCGCCAGGGCGCTGGCTGCGCCAGGCGCTTTGGCGCGTCCCGCAGCGCGTTTGGTCTTGCGTGCGGCCTTCGCCATGCTCAGCGCTCCACCCGGCCCTCACCGGCGTCGCGCGCATATTGCAGGGCGATGGCGAGGCCCTTCATGGGTCTGAGCAGGCTCAGGCACAGCGCGACGGCAAGCGGGACCCAGATCGCCATATGCACCCAGAACGGCGGCTCATAGGCCATTTCCAGCGCCAGGACGCCGCCGATGATGGCGAAGCCCGCGATGAACATGATGATGACGGCGGGGCCATCGGCTGAATCGGCGAAGCCAAGATCAAGCCCGCACGCCGCGCAGGATGGGCGCACGGTGAGAAAGCCGCTCAGGATCCTGCCCTCGCCGCAGCGTGGACAGCGGCAGGCGAGGCCGGCGGAAAAGGGCGAGGGCGTTGCCATGGCAGTGCTCCGGTTCCCCAATGAAAAAGGGGCGGCCCAGGCCGCCCCGTTGTCCTCGTATGGTCCGGCTCAGTGGCCAGCGGCGGCGCCCGCGCCCCAGACATAGATCGCGGCGAACAGGAACAGCCACACCACGTCCACGAAGTGCCAGTACCAGGCGGCGAACTCGAAGCCGAGATGCTGCTTGGGCGTGAAGTGGCCGAGATAGGCGCGGTACAGGCACACCGCCAGGAAGATCGTGCCGATCACCACATGCGCGCCATGGAAGCCGGTGGCCATGTAGAAGGTCGAGCCATAGACGTGGCCCGAGAAGGTGAAGGCGGCGTGCGAATACTCGTAGACCTGGCAGACCGTGAAGAGAACGCCCAGGATAACGGTCAGCCACAGCGCCTGCTTCAGGCCCTTGCGGTCATCATGCAGCATCGCGTGGTGCGCCCAGGTCACCGTGGTGCCCGAGGTCAGCAGGATCAGCGTGTTGAGAAGCGGCAGGTGCCACGGATCGAAGGTCTCGATGCCCTTGGGCGGCCAGACCCCGCCCGTGAAATCAGCACGGGCGTATTGCTGCGCCTCGCCGGCGAACAGTGCGACATCGAAATAGGCCCAGAACCAGGCCACGAAGAACATCACCTCGGAGGCGATGAACATCATCATGCCATAGCGGTGATGGATCTGCACCACGCGGGTGTGGTGGCCCTGATGCTCGGCCTCGCGCGTCACGTCCACCCACCAGGCGAACATGGTGTAGAGCACGCCCAGCACCCCTGCGCCGAGCACCAGCGGCCCGATCTTCATGCCCGCGGGAGCCATGCCCTTCATGGTCATCACCATGCCGGTCGCCATCACGAAGGCGGCGAACGCGCCGATCAACGGCCACGGGCTCGGATCGACGAGGTGATAATCGTGGTTCTTGGTGGTCCCGCTGGCCATCGCAGCCCTCTTCCTGGTCGTGGGTCTCGGTCTCGTGATCTCAGTCTATAGCGTCAGAGTTTCGGCTTGTCCCCGCCGACTTTCGCGTCGGCAAGGGGGCCGCTGACAGCCTGCCCGTTCCTGGACGGGAAATAGGTGTACGACAGGGTCATGGCCCCGACATCGCGCATGTCCCGGTTCGTCTCGATGTCCGGATCGATGTAGAACACCACCGGCGCCTCCATGCTCTCGCCCGGCTTGAGCGTGTGCTCGGTGAAGCAGAAGCACTGCATCTTCACGAAATGCGCCCCCGCCGTGGAGGGCTGCACGTTGAAGGTGGCGATCCCTGTCGTCTCGCGGTCGGAGCGGTTGGTCACCTTGTAAAACACTGTCATCGTCTCGCCGACGCGCGCATTGATGACGCTCCGTTCAGCCTCGAAGCTCCAGCCGAGCGCCGGCATGACATTGGCGTCGAAGCGCACCTGCACCACGCGGTCCGAGGTGCCCGACGCCCCCACGCTGCGAACCATGGGCGTGCCGCCAAAACCGGTGACGCGGCAGAACAGGTCATAAAGCGGCACGGATGCGAAGGCGAGCGCGGTCATGGACGCCACGATGGCGCCGCACCACAGCGCCGTGCGCGTGGCCTTCAGCCGCGCGATGTCCTCAGGCTTTGCGGAAGGACTATCTGCTTTCTCGCTCATGCGACGATCTTCACCATGGATACGGCATAGAATATCACGGCCAGCGCCCCGAGCGCGACGGCGATCGCCATCGAGCGGCGGCGGCGCACCCGCTCTTCATCCGGGCTCAACTTGGGCGGGACGGGGAAGCGTTCGGCCATGTCAGATGATCCGCGGCACGGCCCACATCAGGCCAAGGCTGTGTTCGGCGAGCAGCGCCGAGAACACCGCGAACAGGTACAGGATCGAGAAGCCGAACATCTGCATTCCGGCCTTGTGGCTGGCCTCCACGCTCGCGGCCTTGAGGATGCGCCAGGCGATTCCGACCATGCCGAGACCGCCGAGCAGGGCCACGACGCCATAGGCGACGCCGCCCATGCCCATGGCCACCGGCACGAAGGCGAAGATCACGAGGGCGATCGTGTAGGCCATGATCTGCCGGCGCGTGGAGGCGTCGCCCGCCACGTTGGGCATCATCGGCACCCCGGCCTTCTCGTAATCCTTGGCCTTGGCCATGGCGAGCGCCCAGAAGTGCGGGGGAGTCCACAAGAAGATGATGGTGAAGAGCACGAAGCCGGCCCAGCCGATCTGGCCCGTCACCACCGCTTCCCCGATCATCGGCGGGAAGGCGCCAGCCGCGCCGCCGATCACGATGTTCTGCGCCGTGCTGCGCTTGAGCCACATCGAATAGACGACCGCATAGAAGAAGATCGTGAAGGCAAGCAGCCCGGCGGCCAGCCAGTTGGCCACGACGCCAAGCATCAGCACGGAGCCCGCAGACAGCGCCATGCCGAAGGCATAGGCCTCCTGCGGCTGGATGCGCCCTGCCGGGATCGGGCGCTTGGCCGTGCGGCTCATCACTGCGTCGATGTCGGCATCATACCACATGTTGAGCGCCCCCGACGCGCCGGCGCCGACCGCGATGGCCAGAAGCGAGGCGGCCGCGATCACCGGATGCACCGCGCCCGGCGCCACCACGATCCCCACCAGCGCGGTGAAGATCACGAGCGACATGACGCGCGGCTTGAGAAGCTCGAAGTAATCACCCACATCGCCGCCCGCGCTGGTGGCGGGCAGGGCGGCCTCGGCGGCTTTGTCGAACGCGGCGGACATGATCGTTGTGGCCTTGCAATGCGGCCCTGCGCGGCGGGCCGAAACGGTGCGTCATGCTGCGGCCAGGCGGCCGATTTCCAGCGGTGTCTGCTTTCCCGAACGCCGGCGCGGGCCTGGCGGATCGGCGTTCGGGAAAGAAGAGCGGGGCAGGCACGGCGCCGGCCGGAGGGAATCCGGCCGGCGCCGCGGAAGGTTCAGCCTCAGTGATCCTTGCCGGTGATGCGCGGCAGGGTCTCGAACTGGTGGAAGGGCGGCGGCGAGGGCAGCGTCCATTCCAGCGTCGTGGCGCCTTCGCCCCACGGATTGTCCGCCGCGCGCTCCTTCTTCATGAAGGCATAGGCCACCGCGAAGAAGAACCAGAACAGGCTGGCGAGGAAGATGTAGGAGCCCATCGAGGACCACCAGTGCCAGTAGGCGTAGGCGGCCGGATAATCCACATAGTGGCGCGGCATGCCGGCGAGGCCGAGGAAGTGCTGCGGGAAGAACAGCACGTTGGCGCCGATGAAGGCCAGCCAGAAGTGCACATGGCCCATCCAGTCCGGGATGGTGTAGCCGCTCATTTTCGGGAACCAGTAATACCAGCCCGCGAAGATGCCGAACACGGCGCCCAGCGAGAGCACGTAGTGGAAGTGCGCCACCACGTAGTAGGTGGCGTGCAGCGCGCGGTCGACCGCAGCGTTGGCCAGCACGACGCCGGTGACGCCGCCGACCGTGAACAGGAAGATGAAGCCGATCGCCCAGACCATGGCCGCCGAGAAGCGGATCGACCCGCCCCACATCGTCGCGATCCAGGAGAAGATCTTCACGCCGGTGGGCACGGCGATGACCATGGTCGCAAACACGAAGTAGCGCTGCGTGTTGAGCGACAGGCCGACCGTGTACATGTGGTGCGCCCACACGATGAAGCCGACCACGCCGATCGCCACCATGGCGTAGGCCATGCCGAGATAGCCGAAGATCGGCTTGCGCGAGAAGGTCGAGATGATGTGGCTGACGATGCCGAAGGCCGGCAGGATCATGATGTAGACTTCAGGGTGCCCAAAGAACCAGAACAGGTGCTGGTAGAGCACCGGATCGCCGCCGCCGGCCGGATCGAAGAAGGTCGTGCCGAAGTTGCGGTCCGTGAGCAGCATGGTTATCGCGCCCGCGAGCACGGGCAGCGCCAGCAGCAGCAGGAAGGCGGTGATCAGCATCGACCAGGCAAAGAGCGGCATCTTGTGCAGCGTCATGCCCGGAGCGCGCATGTTCAGGATCGTGGTGATGAAGTTGATCGCGCCCAGGATCGAGGCGGCCCCCGCAAGGTGCAGCGCGAAGATGCCAAAATCCACCGACGGGCCGGGATGGCCGGTCGAGGAGAAGGGCGGATAGATCGTCCAGCCCGTGCCGACGCCGGTCGAGCCGGGCGCGCCCTCGACGAACATCGAGATCACGAGCAGCGCGAAGGCGGCGACGGTGAGCCAGAAAGAGATGTTGTTCATCCGCGGGAAGGCCATGTCCGGCGCGCCGATCATCAGCGGCACGAACCAGTTGCCGAAGCCCCCGATCAGGGCCGGCATCACCATGAAGAAGATCATGATGAGGCCATGGCCGGTCACGAATACGTTGTAGGCCTGCCCGGACGCAAAATACTGCATCCCCGGCTCCTGCAACTCGAGCCGCATGGCGATCGACAGGAAGGTGCCGACCAGGCCCGCCCCGATCGCGAAGATCAGGTAGAGCGTGCCGATGTCCTTGTGGTTTGTGGAATAGAGCCAGCGCTTCCAGCCCGTGGGGTTGGCATGGGCGTGGTCGTCGTGGGCATGCGCTGCTGATGAGCCATAGGCCATTGAGCTGTTCCTCTCAAGTCAGTTTCACTGGCCGATGACGGCGGCGACCTTGGTCGTCGCGCCGTCGCGGCTTGCGAAGCGCTTTTGCGATTCGGCGAGCCAGGCGGCGTAGGCCTGTTCGCTCACGACACGGATCGCGATGGGCATGAAGGCGTGATTCTCGCCGCAGACATGGCTGCACTGGCCATAGAAGACGCCTTCCTTCTCGGCGCGGAACCACAATTCGTTCAGACGGCCGGGGATGGCGTCGAGCTTGAGCCCGAAGGCCGGCATGGCAAACTTGTGGATCACGTCGCCGGCGGTCACCTGCAGGCGGATGACCTTGTTGACCGGGATCACGGCCTCGTTGTCGACCGCGAGAAGGCGCGGCACGTCGGCCGGCTTGGCCTTGCCCGAATTCACCAGCTCCAAGCGCTGCTTGTCGTCCAGCATGATCTGGTCGAAGGTGAAGCCGCCGCCATCCTTCGGGTATTCCCATGTCCAGAACCACTGCTTGCCGGTGATCTTCAGCGTCACGTCGGCCGGCGGGATCACGAGCTGGTCGCGCATGATGCGGAAGGACGGGATGGCGACCACGACCAGGATCAGCACCGGGATGATGGTCCATGCCACTTCGAGCCCGGCATGGTGCGTGAGCCGCGATGGGGTGGGGTTGCGCTTCTCCGCGAAGCGCCAGCAGACATAGACCAGCAGCGCCAGAACGAAGATGCAGATCGCGGTGATCAGGATCAGCAGATAGTTATGAAACCAGACGATTTCGGCCATCTTGTTCGAGGCCGGGGTGCTGAGGTTGATCTGGCCGTCCGGGCCGTTTGGCGCCGCGAAGGCCACGATTGGCGCAAGCACTGCCGCCGCCGCGATTCCCGCCGCCGCCATGCCTTTCGCCAGCCATGCGGCGACCCAGTTCGTAACGCGGTTTTGGCGTCCACGCATCGTATTCCAAGCTCCTTGACCTGTTCGTCTGCCGCGACGCCTGCCTTGGGGCTGGAAATCGCGCGGCCGCATCGATTTACACGCGGCATTCGGGCATTGCTCTAAATCAAAGACCACAAGCGCGCCAGCGATTCAATTGGCTGTTTGGCGCAGTTTATGCGACATAGCCCCACATCGGCCGGGCGGTCATCCGGGGCCTGCCGGTGCGCGCGGTCATGTCCTCGCGGCGCGTTTGCGGCGCGCGGCGGGACGCTCCTGTGACGAGGCCTTGTCTTGACAGGTCCGGGCGTTAATGGTGCGAACACAGTTACGGCCCGCGCGGCCGGCGCCCATCCGCGATTCGCGCGGGGCCCGGTCCGGCACGGGGCAAGAAGTGGCAAAGCGGGAAGACGGCACGATGCGGCAATGGCCTTGGTGCAACCTCAAGGGCGTCCTGGCGGCGGCGGCGTTCGCCGCGTTCGCGGCCGGCTCAGGTCCCGCCATGGCTCAGGGTGTGGTGCGCTCCAGCCACGGCGATTGGCAGATGCGCTGCGAGACGCCGCCAGGCGCCAAGTCCGAACAGTGCGCGCTCGTGCAGAACGTAGCGGCCGAAGACAGGCCCAACGTCACGTTGCTCGTCATCGCCCTCAAGACGGCCGACAGCCAGAGCCGCCTGCTGCGCGTCGTCGCGCCCCTTGGCGTGCTGCTCCCGGCCGGCCTGGGGCTCAAGATCGACGACAAGGACATTGGCCGCGCCGGCTTCGTGCGCTGCCTGAACACAGGCTGCATCGCCGAGGTGGTGATGGATGACGCGCTGATCGCCGCGCTCAAGGCCGGGCAGAACGCCACCTTCATCGTGTTTCAAACACCTGAGGAGGGCGTCGGGATACCTGTATCGCTGACCGGGTTCGGCGAAGGGCTGGAGAAACTTCCGTGATTGTTGACCGTTCCCTTTCTGCTGCCTCCCCCCGTCTCGGCGCCGTTGGCAGGAAACTGGCCCCGGCCATGGCGCTGGCCATGCTGCTCGCCGGCTGCGGCGGCGGCCTCTTCGACAGCGGCTCCAGCCCGGCCGCGCCCGCCGGAGGCTCGACGCTTGGCAACATGCTGCGCTTCGGTTCGGCCACGGCGCCCGCCCCGGTCTATGTCGAGGATATCGACCCCGATGAACTGGTCTGCCCGCCCGTGTCGATCGTGCCCGGCGGCGCGGCGGTCCGGATAGGCGGCGGCTCGAGCGAAAGCGTCCGCTCCCAGATCACCATCACCGATGTGGCGCGCGAATGCGCCCGTGCGCCGGGCGGCGGCGTGACAATGCGGGTCGGCGCCGAAGGCCGCGTCCTCGTCGGGCCTGCCGGCTCTGCCGGCACGCTGGGCTCAAACCTGCGCATCGAGGTGCGCCGTGGCGATCAGGTGGTGCTGGCGCGCAATGTGCGCGTCGGCGCCACCGTGCCGAGCGGCCAGGCCCAGGCTGGCTGGACCCACATCGAGCCCAACATCGTGATCCCGGCCGCGACCCTTCAGGCCAGCGGCGACACGGATGTGTTCATCTCGCTCGGCGGCGCCGCCACCTCGGCGCGCCGTCGCTGACCAGGGCGGCGCGCTCAACCCAGCGCGCCGCCCTGTTCCGCCAGGTCGAAATAGATGTCCCGCAGCCGGCGGGCCACGGGGCCGGGCTGCCCCCCGCCTACGGCCTGACCGTCGATCTCCGTCACCGGCATCACCAGCGCCGTCGCAGCCGAGATGAACACCTCGTCCGCCGCCATCGCCTCATCGAGCGTGAAGGCGCGCTCCTCGAAGGTGAAGCCCGTCTCGCCGAGATAGCTCAGCACCGCCTTGCGCGTGATGCCGGACAGAACCGCCTGTGAGAGCGGCCGCGAGATCAGCGTGCGGTCCTTGACGATCCACACCGTGGAGGATCCGCCCTCGGTGATGACGCCATCCTCGATCATCAGCGCCTCGTCGCAGCCCTGCTCGGCGGCGGCCTGCTTGGCCAGCACCTGGGCCAGCAGACCCACGCTCTTGATGTCGCGGCGCTTCCAGCGCAGATCCGGCACCGAGACCATGGTGTAGCCGCGCCCGACCTCGCGGTTCATGGCGCGGGCCTGGGTGAACATCACCAGGCTGGGCTTCGCCTTGGCCGGGAAGGGAAAGCTGCGATCCGCCGCCCCGCGCGTGACCTGAAGGTAGACGCCGCCCGATGTCAGGTTGTTGCGGCTCATCAGCTCGTGGTGGATGCCGACAAGCTCGCCCCGGCTCCATGGCAGCTCCAGCCTGATCTCGGCGCAGGAGCGCTCAAGCCGCGCCAGATGCGCGTCGACGTCGATCAGCCGCCCGTTGATCACCGCCGAGACCTCGTAGATGCCGTCCGCGAACAGGAAGCCCCGGTCGAACACGGAAACCCTGGCCTGCTCTTCGGGCACATAGGAGCCGTTGACATATACGATGCGCGACATGGACGTCCTGTGAGGCTGTGGCGGCGCGGCCCGGCCGGCTGCCTGTGATCGCCATCATGGCGAGATCGGGGGGGTCAGATCAAGCGCATCGCTCCGCAACAAGGACATGGCGGGTCGCGTCGGCGGCAAGGCGTCTCAGCTTGGCGGCTTTCCCTTGACTGCGGCCGCGATGAGCTTGCGCGTGTAGCTGTCCTGCGGGGCGTCGAAGATGGCGTCGGTGTGGCCGGCCTCCACCACGCGTCCGTCCTTCATCACCATGACATGGTCGCTCATGGCGCGGACCACGGTGAGGTCATGGCTGATGAACAGATAGGACAGCCCGTGATTCTGCTGGAACTGCTTGAGCAGCAGCACGATCGCCTTCTGGACGGTGCGGTCCAGCGCCGAGGTGGGCTCGTCGAGGATGACGACATGCGGCTTGAGAATCATGGCACGGGCGATGGCGATGCGCTGGCGCTGCCCGCCCGAGAATTCGTGCGGATAGCGGTTGCGCAAGGCGGGATCGAGCTGCACCTCGTCGAGCGCCTGGGCGGCGCGCGCGTCGCGGTCGCGCCGGCTCAGGGCCGGTTCGTGCACGAGCAGGCCCTCGGTGATGATGTCGCCCACCGTCATGCGCGGGCTGAGCGAGCCGAACGGGTCCTGGAACACCACCTGCAACTGCTTGCGCAGGGGCCGCATCTCCTCGCGGCTGAGCGGCAGCAGCGCCCGATCCTCGAAGCGGATCGATCCCGCTGCCGGCGCGAGCTTGAGGATGGCCTTTCCCAGGGTGGATTTGCCGGAGCCCGATTCGCCCACGATGCCGATGGTCTGCCCGCGCCTGAGCGTCAGGCTCACCCCGTCCACCGCGCGCACATCGGAGGAGTCGCGTCCGAAGAAGCCGCGCCTCATGCGATAGGTGACGCGCACGTCGCTCGCCTCCACCACGATCGGGGCGCTCTCCGGCGGCGGGGCCTTGCGGCCCTCGGGCTCGGCGGCCAGCAGCATCTGCGTGTAAGGGTGCTGCGGCGCGGCGAACAGCGCGGCCGCCTCGCCATGCTCGACGATCTCGCCCGTGCGCATCACATAGACGCGGTCAGCATAGGCGCGCACGATGCCCAGGTCATGGGTGATGAGCACCACCGCCATGCCAAGCCGCTGGCGCAATTCGGCAATCAGGGCCAGGATCTCCGCCTCGATCGTCACGTCCAGCGCCGTGGTGGGTTCGTCGGCGATCAGGATGTCGGGATTGTTGGCCAGCGCCATCGCGATCATCACGCGCTGGCGCTGCCCGCCCGACAACTCGTGAGGATAGGAATCGAGCCGGCTCTCCGGCTGCGGGATCTTCACGAGCTTGAGCAATTCCAGCGCCCTGGCCCGCGCCGCCTGCCGGGAAAGCCCCTGGTGCTGGCGCAAGGTGGCGCCGATCTGCGCCCCGATCTTGTAGAGCGGATCGAGCGAGGTCATCGGCTCCTGGAAGATCATGGCCAGCTTGGCGCCGCGCAGCTTGTTCAGCTCCGCACCGGGCAGCCCGATGATCTCCTGGCCGCGATAGCGGATCGAGCCCGTGACCTCGCCATTCTGGGCGAGCAGGCCCATGGCGGCGAGGATGCTCTGGCTCTTGCCCGAGCCCGATTCCCCCACGATGGCCACGAACTCGCCGGGGCGGACGTCGAGGCTCGAACCCTTCACCGCCTCGACCATGCCGTCATTGGTGCGGAAGCGGATCGCGACGTTTCGGAAGCTGAGGATCGGCTCCATCACCGGTCCTTCGGATCGAGCGCGTCGCGCAGCCCGTCGCCCAGGAAGTTCAGCGCGAACAGCGTGCTGACAAGAAACACGGCCGGGAAGATCAGGAGCCACAGCGCATTCTGGATGTTGCGCGCGCCATCAGCGATCAGAACGCCCCAACTCGTCATCGGCTCCTGCACGCCAAGGCCGAGGAATGACAGGAAGCTTTCGAGCAGGATGACCTTCGGCACCAGAAGCGTCATGTAGACCACCACCGGCCCGAGGGTGTTGGGGATGATGTGCCGCTTGAGGATGCCGCTGGAGCGCACGCCCAGCGCCTCGGCCGCCTGCACGAACTCCATGCGCTTGATGGAGAGCGTCTGCCCGCGCACGATCCGCGCCATGTCCAGCCACTCGATGGCGCCGACCGCGAGGAACATCAAGATGAAGTTCCGCCCGAAGAACACCACCAGCATGATGACGAAGAAGATGAAGGGCAGGGCATAGAGAATGTCCACGATGCGCATCATCACCGTGTCAACCCGCCCCCCGAGATAGCCCGCAGTGGCGCCATAGGCGACGCCGATGAGCAGCGCCACGCCCGTTGCGAGCAGCCCGATCGCCAGCGAAACGCGGCCGGCGACGAGGGTGCGTGTGAACAGGTCGCGCCCGTTGCCGTCCGTTCCGAACAGGAATGTCCGCCAGCGGATAGGCGCCTCCACCACCAGCCTGCGGCCTTCCTCGGCCCGTTCCACCACAGCCGCGCCCTGGAACAGGTCTGAGCGGCCGAAGAAGGCGAGGTTGCGCTCGTCGATCGGCCTCATGCTGGTCAGAACCACGCGCACGGAAGCGCCCACGATCTGCTGGCTCTCGATCTGCGCGCGGATGCGCGCGGCGATGCGCTCCACCGCCGGCGCCACCTGATCGGGTTTGGGGTAGGCCGTGAGGCTGGCCGGCACGCGGACATAGTCGGTGTAGACGCGCTCATACTGGTGCGGCGAGAGCATGGGCCCGATGATGGCCAGCAGCGTCATGAAGATCAGGAAGAACAGGCTCGCAACCGCCGCCTTGTTGCGGAACAGGCGGATGCGCGCGTCAGTCCAGAGCGATCGTCCGATCGGTGGGGGCTGTCCCGCCGCCGCAGCGGCCCCTGAACCCGGAGCGCTCATGAATCATACCTCACGCGCGGGTCGAGCAGGCCGTAGAGCACATCGACCACGAGATTGAAGAACAGGACGAACACCGCGACCATCACCACCGTGCCCATCACCAGCGTGTAGTCGCGGTTGAGCGCGCCCTCGACAAAGTAGCGGCCTACGCCCGGCAGGCCGAAGATCGTCTCGATCACCACGGACCCGGTCAGCAGCGCCGCGGCGGCAGGGCCCATGTAGGACACCACCGGCAGCATCGCGCCGCGCAGCGCATGAATGGCGATGGTCGAGCGCGGCAGGCCCTGGCTGCGCAGCGTGCGGATATGGTTGGAACGCAGCGCCTCGATCATCGAGGCGCGGATCATGCGGGCCACGACCGCGATCTGCGGCAGGGCGAGCGCCACCACCGGCAAGATCATGTTGCGCACCGCCCCGTCATTCCAGCCGCCGACGGGCAGCCAGGCGAGCATCAGCCCGAAAACGATCTGCAGCACCGGGGCCACCACGAAGGTGGGGATGGTGATGCCGAAGGTGGCGAACACCATCACGGAATAATCGGCGCCATGGTTCTGCCGGAAGGCCGCGATTGTGCCCAGCACGATGCCAACCATGAGCGCGATCAAGAGCGCCAGCCCGCCGATGGTGATGGAGACCGGCAGGCCGCGCGCCAGCAATTCCGCCACGGTGAAGTCGCGCGCGTAGAAGGACGGACCGAAATCGCCGCGCGCCAGATGGGTGAGGTAGAGCCAGTATTGCTCGATCAGGGGGCGATCGAGCTTGTAGATGCGGTTGAGGTTTTCCATCACCTTCGCCTCGAGCGGCTGCTCGAGGTCGAAGGGCCCGCCCGGCGCCAGCCGGATGAGGAAGAAAGACAGTGTGACCACGACGAACAGCGTGGGCAGCGCCGACAGCAGCCGCTTGAAGATGTAGCTCAGCATGGCGGCAAAGCCGCCTCAACCCTCCCCGCGAGGCGGGAAGGGCCAGGGGCGCGCTCGCGCGGAGCGCATGTCGTCATGGCTCAACCCTTGATCGACATGAAGCGGGTCGGGTTGCTGGCGCGTGGATTGGGCGTGAACCCCATCAGTCTCGGCGAGATCAGGTTGCGGTTGGTGAAGAACAGCACCGGCGCGTAGGGGGCCTCCTCGAGCAGCAGCTTTTCGGCCTCGCCAAGGAGGGCGGCGCGCTTGGCGATGTCGGTCTCGGCGGCGGCGCGATTCATCAGCCCATCATATTTGGGGTTCGACCAGCGCGCGTAGTTGAGGCCAGGAATGGCGCTCGACTCGAGCAGGAAGAGGAAGTTCTGCGGGTCGTTGTAGTCGGCGATCCAGCCGGCGCGGGCCACGTCATAGGCGCCCCGATCGCGCAGGAAGGCGAAGTGCGTGCGCCCGTCTGTGGAGATCGGGGAGGTTTCGACGCCGATGGCCTTCCACTGGTCGGCGATGGCGACGAAGGTGGCCTGGTTCTCGGGGCTCATGTTGAAGCGGTATTCGACCTTGAGCGGCTTGCCCGGCCCGAAGCCGGCCTCGGCCAGCAGCTTCTTGGCCGCTTCCTCGCGGTCGATCGCCGACTGGTTCTTGAAGGAGAGTTCGATCTGCGGGCCGTAATTGTTGGTGCCCGGCGGCACGAAGGAGTAGCCCGGCAGCATCGAGCCGTTCCACACCTGATCGGCGATGAATTCGCGGTCCAGCACCATCGACAGCGCCCGGCGCACGCGCGCGTCGTTGAACGGCGCCTTCTCGGTATTGAAGGTGAGATACCAGGTGCCGAGCTGCGGCGTCACAGAGACCTGCGCGCCGAGCTGTTGGCGCAGCGTCTTGATCTGGTTGGCCGGTATATTGACGGTCGAGAGGATCTCCCCGGCCTGGAAACGGCGCGCGGCGGCGGCGGAATCCGCGATCGGAATGAAGTTGACCTGATCGATCTTGACGTTGGCCGCGTCATGGAAGTTCGGGTTCTTGACCAGCGAGGCCTGCGCGCCGGGCGTGAACTCGCGCAGCCGGAAGGCGCCGTTGGACACCTTGTTCTCCGGCTTGACGAAATTGGTGCCGTGCTGCGTCACGGAAGGCGGATGCAGCGGCCCCGCCACCGGCAGCGTCAGAAGCTCGATGAAATAGGGCGTGGGGTTGTTGAGCGTGATCTCGAGCGTGCGGTCGTCGATGGCCCGGATGCCGATATCCTCGAGCTTCGCGCCGGCCGTTCCCTTGTGCGCGGCCTCAAGGCCCTTCACCGGATAGAGCACATTGGTGTACTTCGCGCCGGTTTCCGGAGCGGCGGCCCGGCGCCACGCGAAGACGAAGTCGCCTGCCTTCACCGCATCGCCATTCGACCATCTGGCGTTGGCGCGCAGGGTGAAGGTGAACACCTTGCCGTCGTCGGAGGCCTTCCAGCTTTCCGCGACGCCCGGCGCGACCTTGCCCTGGCCGTCATGGATGATCAGGCCTTCATAGAGATCGCGCATGATGTGGAACTCGGCCGAGGTCGAGATCTTCTGCGGGTCGAGCGTCTCGGGGTCGGCTTCCTGGCCGCGATTGTAGATCACCTGGGCCAGCGCCGGCTGTGTCACGGCGAAGCTGGCGGAAAGCAGCAGGGCGGCGAGCGCCGTGCGAGCGAAAGGACGATGCAGCATCAGGAAAACCTCCTCTTTGCGGACCTCCGAGGTCCGTTCTGGGGCCAGTATGGCTGCTGCCGGACGCCGCGCAAGAGCAATGGTTCAGTTATGAACGAATTCATCGCTGGGCCATGTTGCTTGTCGCTGCGCTTCGGGGCCGCCATGGCGTCGGGGGGCGTGCAACCCGATACGGTGAGTCCGCGTCAGAACAGGAATTCAGGGGCCTCCCGCGCGATGCGTCCGGTCGGCGCGATGGCGCCGCCGCAATGGCTTGGCCGTCGCCAGCAAAGCCGCGCTGTCGACCCTGCCGGCACGAGCGACGGCGGCCATGCCCGCAGTGCGTAAACCCGGCGTCGGCTCAGCCGGCGGCGGCGCGCGCGAGATCCTGCGCCTCGACCACGGCCACCGCCGTCATGTTGACCACGCCGCGCGCCGTGGATGAGCCGGTGAGGATATGCGCCGGCCTGGCGGCGCCGAGCAGGATCGGCCCCACCGGCAGCGCATCGCTCAGCATCTTGGCGAACTGGTAGGCGATGTTGGCGGCGTCGAGGTTGGGGAAGACCATCAGGTTGGCCTCGCCCTTGAGCCGCGATGATGGCAGCACCCGCTCCCGGATCATGGCCGAGAACGCGGTGTCCGCTTCCATCTCACCGTCGCATTCAAGCGCGGGCTCGCGCTCGTTGATGAGCTGTGTGGCCTTGCGCATCTTCAGCGAGGAGGCGGTGTCGGCCGCCCCGAAATCGGAATGGGACAGCAGCGCGACCTTGGGCGTCATGCCGAAGCGCGCCACGTGCTTCGCCGCGAGCAAGGTGGCGTCGGCGACTTCCTCCGCGGTGGGGTCCGCCTTCAGATGCGTGTCGGTGAGGAAGTACGGGCCCTTGTTGGTGACGATCAGCGTCATCGCGGAGAGGTCGCGCACGCCCGGCGCGCAGCCGATGATGTCGCGGATGTGCCTGAGGCGGCTGAGGAACCGGCCTTCCAGGCCCGTGATCATGGCGTCGGCCTCGCCGCGCGCCACCGCCAGCGCCGCGATCACCGTGTTGTTGGTGCGCACGAGGTTCTTGGCGGCCTCGGGCGTGATGCCGCGCCGGCCTGCGATGTCGAGGAAGGTCTGAACATAGTCGCGGTAGCGAGGATCGTCCTCCGGGTTCACCAGCTCGAAATCCCGGCCGATGCTCAGGCTCAGCCCGAAGCGCTTGATGCGCGCCTCGACCACCGAAGGCCGCCCGATCAGGATCGGCACCGCCATGCCCTCTTCGAGCACGACCTGGGCAGCGCGCAGCACGCGCTCATCCTCGCCCTCGGCGTAGATCACGCGCTTGGGGTCCGCCTTCGCCTGGGTGAAGAGCGGCTTCATGATGAAGCCCGAGCGGAACACGAAACGCGAGAGCTGCTCGCGATAGGCGTCCATGTCCTCGATAGGCTTCTTGGCCACGCCCGTGTCCATCGCCGCCTGCGCCACCGCCGGCGCGATGCGCAGGATCAGGCGCGGATCGAACGGGTTGGGGATCAGCGATTCATCGCCGAAGGTGCGCTGCTCGCCGCCATAGGCGCGTGCGGCGACATCGGAGGGCGCCTCCCGCGCCAGCGTCGCGATGGCGCGCACGGCGGCGGCCTTCATCTCCTCGTTGATCGTCATGGCGCCGCAATCGAGCGCGCCGCGGAAGATGTAAGGAAAGCACAGGACGTTGTTGACCTGGTTGGGGTAGTCCGAGCGCCCGGTGCAGATCATGGCGTCGGGGCGGATCGCCAGCGCCTCCTCGGGCGTGATCTCGGGGTTGGGGTTGGCCAGCGCCATGATGAGCGGGCGCCGCGCCATTTTGCGCGCCATCTCGGGCTTCAGCACATTGGCGGCGGACAGGCCCAGGAAGATGTCGGCGCCCTCGATCACTTCGGCAAGCGTGCGCTTGTCGGTGTCCTGGGCATAGATGTCCTTCCAGCGGTCCATCAGCACGGGGCGGCCGCGATAGACCACGCCCTCGAGGTCGGTGACCCAGATGTTGGCGACATCGGCGCCCAGCCTGACCAGAAGATTCAGGCAGGCCAGCGCCGCCGCGCCCGCGCCGGACACCACGATCTTGACGTCCGGCAGCAGCTTGTTGGCGATCTCGAGCCCGTTGGTGACCGCCGCCGCGACGATGATCGCTGTGCCATGCTGGTCGTCATGGAAGACAGGGATGCTCATGCGGGCCTTGAGCTTCTCCTCGATGTCGAAGCACTCGGGTCCCTTGATGTCCTCGAGATTGATGCCCCCGAAAGTGGGCTCAAGCGCGGCCACGACATCGACGAACCTGTCGATGTCCTTCTGTTCGACCTCGATGTCGAACACGTCGATCCCGGCGAATTTCTTGAAAAGGACCGCCTTGCCTTCCATCACCGGCTTTGAGGCCAGCGGTCCGATGTCCCCGAGGCCGAGAACGGCCGTTCCGTTGGTGATCACGGCGACGAGATTCTGCCGCGCAGTCAGCTCCGCCGCCTGCGCCGGATCCTCCACGATCGCCTCGCAGGCCGCCGCCACGCCGGGTGAGTAGGCAAGCGCCAGGTCGCGCTGGTTGCCCAGCGGCTTGGTGGCCTGGATCTCGAGCTTACCGGGCTTGGGGTAGCGATGATACACGAGCGCGCCGGAGCGCAGATCGGCGGACAAGGTGCTCTTCGGCATGGCAGGGACACTTCCGGATCGTGGCCGGACTGTGTTGACGCGTTTCGCCGCCCTCGGTCAAGCAGGCTGTGCGGGTGGGCATGGAGCGCCCCGGACGCAGGTCGCTCCGGTCATGGCAGGCGGACGCGACATTAAACCGGTTTATGAAGTTTTCTTCGCATCAGATTCATTACCCGGGCAAGGAAGGGCTGCTGAAGAGTCGGCTCCGCGTCCGTGTTCAGCGCTTCGCAACTCCCTGGAGTGCAGCGCCTGCCTTCCGCAAGGGCTGTGGATTTGTCGGCCAGGTCATTCCTGTCGCGGTTTTCCTGGCGCGAGGGAGGCGCCTTGGCCTTGCTGTTCGGCCTGGCCGTGGTTCCTGATGCCGGCATGACCGGTGTCGCGGTCGATTGCGACCGGACCTCGCAGGTGAGGACGCCGCCCGGCTTGCGGCCACGCTCCGGACCATCGGGCGCAACATGTGGGCGCTTCACCCAAGCAAGTGAGCTGAAGCCCGGCCATTGATCGGCAGGCGCCGCCATGCTCCGCCTGCCGTTTGCTGTCAGGGATCAGACGATCTCGCGATGCGGCGAGGGCAGGGGGAGCGAAGGCTGGCCGGCAGTGTCATCCGCCTCGACCCGCAGCTCCGCCTTTGCGGCCTCTGCGCTCCCAAGCTTCGGCTGGGCGGGCAGCTGCAGGACCGTGGCCCGCTGACCCAACGCCAGACTGGTGAGATGGACGATGAGCCCGTCAGGGAATTCCAGCGCATCGTGGTGGGCATAGGGCTGGTCCATGTTGACCTGCCGGAAACGGGCCACGCGCGCTGCGATCTTGCGCGAGGGCAACAGGCCCAGCGCGCGGTTCACGCCGACATCCTTCTCGAAGGCGAGTTCCGCGCCGGGAGGGATGCAGACGACCACGTCAGGACGCCCTTCGGCCGCAAAGCCGCGAGTGCCGGACATGGGGAACGGTGTGGTCACGAGCTTGTCGCCGACCTGAGCCGGAGTGGATGCAACATGGTGCAGGCTGTAGTCACACATGGTTCAATCTCCTGCCATTGCGAACGGCCGGGATGACCGTCCCTGGAAGGTTTCATTAACCAGAAGAGCGTGGCGAAGCTGGGGCGTGCGCCATCTGCCGGCGGCTCCGCGCTCACGATTCCGAGATGGTCGTCGGATCGGCCCCTGCGCCGGTTGAAGCGGCGCGCGGCGCGCCCGAGCTTGCGCGCCCATGCGGGGCGTCGCGCCGATGTCGGGCTGCCGCGCGGGCTTGCCAAGCCCGCCAGCGCGCCCTCACGCCACGGAATTGCCCTCCACGCGGACGCCGGCGGCGCGGCTGTCCGGCGCGCGGGTCAGGTCGCCGGTGACGGGCTTGCCATATTCGGTGCCCACCACTGCGCCGCGCGCGGCCCCCGCGATGACGTTGTTGGCGATCACCACGTTGCGCTCCTTTGGCACGAGGCTGACCCCGATGCCGACCGGGCAGGTGCGGATCATGTTGCCGGTGGCGAGCAGGTTGCGCATTCCCCAGCTCCATCCGAGCGAGATGCCCACATCGGATGCGTCCTCGATCACGTTGCCGGTGACGGAGGCCTCGGCCTCGACATGGATGCCCGAGCCGCCGATCAGCTCCTTGCCCTTGGGCGCCAGGCCGCGGCGCGCCTTGCGGATCAGGTTGTTGGCGCAAATGGCGAGGCGCCCGCCATGATCGAGATTGGTGATGTTGAAGCCCTGCGCGACATCCTCGGCGATGTTGTTGGCCATCACCGTGCCCTCGAAGGCGAACTCGGAATAGTAGGCGACCTCGCCGCAGCGCAGCCCGTTATTGCCCAGCATCTGCACGGCCGAGCCGGAATTGTTGCGGATGAAGGTCAGCGCGCAGTCACGGAAGGTGTTGCCCTCGACGATGATGCCGCCCGCCCGGAACAGCAGCACGCCGTTGCCGTTCGGCCCGTCGCCGCCGGCATCGCTGCGCACCCGCGTGATGCGGTTGCCCGAGATGCGCGAATTGTCGTCGCCCACGGCGCTGCGCCACAGGCCGATGCCGTTGTTGCCGATGTCCTCAAGGCTGTTGCGCTCGATGGCGAGGCCGCGCGAATCGAGGCTGAACACGCCGAAATCGGCGGCGCTGGCGAACCGGCAGCGCTCGATCCGGCCTGCGGAGCGCACGAGGCTGATGCCGTTGGCGCCGGCTTTGCGCATCTCGCAATCGCTGATGTCGATCTCGGCCACATCCTCGGCCACGAACAGGCCGGCGCGGCTCGGCGCCCGCAGCTCCATGCCGTCCAGCGTCAGGCCCTGCAGCGCCGCGCGACGAGTGCGCCGCGCCAGCAGGATGGGCCCTGGATTGACCGCAGCCAGCACCGTGGCGCCCGGCACGCCGACGACGCGCATCCCCTCGGGAATGACGACATTGGAAATGCGGTAGCGCCCCGGCGGCAGCAGCAAGGGGGCGTTGCGTCGCGCAGCCTCGACCAGCGCTTCCTGCAGGCGGCGCGACTGGTCGTCCGGGGAGCCCGGCCGGAGACCAAGATAGGTGGCGTCGAGCCCGATCCCGCCGAGCCCGGCGCCGCCGGGATTGGCAGGCCGCGGTCCCGCCGGCTGAATCCCGGCCGTCTGGGCCCATGCCGCGGCCGGGGCCGCCATTGTCCCGATCAGGGCCGTCCGTATGAGTTCGCGCCGCGTCAGCATGTAACGCACTCCTGTTGCGGAGGCGAAGGCTCAAGCTTCATGCCAGCGGCACATGTCCCGTTACGGCACGCCGCGACTCGCGCGCCATCTGGCGGGCCATGGCGGCGAGCGCTGCGGCAAGTCGCTCCGGCGCGGGCTTCCAGCGCGCGGCGCGGGATTTCGGGACGCAGCCGGCCGGGGGCCGGGTCCATGGCACATGCACAAACAGCACGCGGCGCCTCGCCGCCCCCGGCGAGGGGTCAGCCAGCGCCGCCGCATAGACCGCGTTGCACAGATAGCGCCCCGCGCTCGGCGAGAGCCGGGCCTTCAGCCCGCCTGCGCGCAGCTGCGCCAGCGCCGGCTCCAGCGCGGCCTTCGCCTTGAGCGGCAACGCCGGTAGCCGCTTGGCCGCGCCCTCGGGGATTGCTCCCGCGCGCCCGTCAGCATCCGGGTGAAGCGGGCTGTCGAGCAGCCGCGCATGGCGCTCGACGCGGACCTGGCGCGCGCGCGAGGCAAGGCCGAGCAACAGGATGGCGTGAGGCTCGTGCCGGCTGATCAGCCCTGCGAGCTCGGCGCGGGCCGAGGCGTAGCGCACAGTGAGTTCGCCGCCTGCCACGATCAGACCCGGCGCGCGGCGCAGCCGCCTCACAACCAGGCGCATAAGGCTGGCCGTCGGGTTCTTCATCACGCCCGGAAAGGGCCCGAAGCCCGTCACCAGCAGGCGCGTTGCGCCAGCGTCGGCTCCGCTAGGCGCTTGTATGGCCGGGCTTGTCATGGCACGACCTTAGCGACGAGGTTGCAAGGGCGGAAGTGCGACGGATGCGGATGGCGATGAACTCGCATTGGCGCGAATTGGCCATGGCCGTGCTTGCGCTCGGCCTTGCAGGCTGCGCTTCGCGACCGCCGGCTGCGCTTGCGCCTGTCGCCGGCATTCCCGCAGAAGCCAGCGTGATCGATCTGCTGGTCAGCACGACGCGGCGGCCCATCGACAATCCTGGCCTGATGTTCAGCGGCGACCGCACCCTGACCCCGCGCTTCGCCAGGCTGGCGATCAGCATTCCCCCCGGCCACAAGCCCGGCGACATCGCCTGGTCGCAGACCATCCCGCCCGACCCGCGCAGCGCCTTCGCCGCCGCGAGCGCGAGCTATCTCGACAAGGAGCGCTTCGTCGCCACGCTGCGCCAGCGCGTGCGCCAGACGCGCCGGTCCCATGTGCTGGTCTTCGTCCACGGCTACAACACCCGCTTCGACGAGGCCGCGTTCCGGTTCGCCCAGATCGTGCATGATTCCGGCGCGGCCGTGACGCCCGTGCTGTTCAGCTGGTCATCCTGGGGCACGCTTTCGGCCTATCCTTATGACCGCACCAGCGCCTCGGTCTCGCGCGACGGGCTGGAGAGCCTGCTCGCCATGCTGGCGGCGGACCCCGCCGTCTCGGAGGTGTCGGTTCTGGCCCATTCCATGGGTGGCTGGCTGGCCATGGAATCGCTGCGCCAGATGGGCATCCGCAATGGGCGCGTCCATCCCAAGATCAGCAACCTGATGCTCGCCGCCCCGGACATCGATGTGGATGTGGCGCTCGAACAGGGCCGCAGCTTCGGGCCGTCCCCGCCGCGCATCTCGCTCTTCATCTCGCGCGATGACGAGGCCTTGCGGGTCTCGCGCCTGATCTGGGGCAGCCGCGAGCGGCTCGGCTCGATCGATCCCAATCAGGAGCCCTACCGCACCAATCTGGCCCGAAACGGCGTCGACGTCGTCGATCTCACCACCGTCGAGACGGCCGACGCCACCGGGCACGGCAAGTTTGCCCAGAGCCCGGCCGTGGTGCGTTCCATTGGCATGCGGCTGGCCACCGGCCAGAGGCTCGAGAGCGGCGGCGTCAATGCGGTGGAGGGCGCTGGCCTCCTCACCCAGGGCACGCTGAACGCGGTGGGGCAGGTCATCACCTTGCCGCTCAGGATAGGCCAGCCGGCCGAGCCCGTCGCCGGTTCGTCCATCGGCGCGCCCTGAAGGGCCGGCCAGATCGAGCGCGCCTCAAATCCGCCTTGCTGCTCGGGCTCTAACCCCTCCTTAATCCCGCCCTGCGCTTTTCCCGCGCAGACTGATTTTTCTGACTGGTCTTCAAAATGTTGCTGCCGACCATCCTGCCGCGCCCGCTTCGCTTTCTGCTGCTGATGGGCCTGGGCCTTGGCCTGTCCGGCTGCCTGTTCAACGAGCGTGGGCTCAACTCGCCCTTCGTGGTCGCGCGCGAGGGGCTCACGCCGATTCAGGAAGAACCGGTGGTGCTCGTGGCCACGACGCGCCGCGCCGCGCCGGGGATGCGCAGCCCCTATTTCACCGCCGATCGCGGCCCCGGCCTCAGCTTCGCCGAGGCGCGGCTCAACCCGCCCGACCGCAGCATCACCGGCTCCATCACCGCCGCCGTCGCATCGCCCTGGACGGTGAATGCGCTGGCCGGCGTCAGCAGTTCCGGCGCCGCCGGCGCGCTGTCGCAATCGGCCAACGGCAAGGACGTGCTGATCTATGTCCACGGCTTCAACGAGACCTTCGAAACAGCGGTCGCCAGCGCGGCGCAGCTCTCGGACGCAATCGCCTGGAGCGGCCGCACAGCCCTGTTCACCTGGCCCTCGGGGGGCCGGCTGATCGCCTATCAGTATGACCGCGAAAGCGCGATGTGGTCGCGCGACGGCTTCGAGGAGGCGCTGAAGGCGCTGGCCAGCAATCCCACAATCGGGCGCGTGCACATCGTGGCGCACTCCATGGGCACGCTTCTGACGCTGGAGACCTTGCGCCAGCTGCGCAGCGAGGCGGGAGAGGCGGTGATGAACCGCGTCGGCGCCATTGTGCTGGCCTCGCCCGACATCGACATAGACCAGTTCGAGCAGACGGTGCGCAAGCTTGGGCCTGCCGCGAACCGCATCACGGTGATCTCGGCCACCAACGACCGGGCTCTGGCCGTGTCCTCGCGCCTTGCAGGCGGCATCGCCCGCGCCGGATCGGCGGAGCGCGAACGGCTTGATGCGCTCGGCGTGCGTGTCGCCGATGCCTCGAGCTTCGGCGGCAACCTGCAGATCATCCGTCATGACCTGTTCCTGAGCGATCATGAGGTCCGCCAGGTCATCGGCCGGGCCATCGAGCGCGCGCGCTGAGGCCGGACGGCCGCCGCTTTCAGTCGATGTCGATGGCGCCGAACAACCGAACCTTGCGCTTGAGGCCGAACATGGCGTGCTCGCTTCGCCTGAGCAGCGTCAGCAGCACGTCAAGCTCATCGACATCCACATCGCGGATGTATTCCTCGATGCCCTTGTCCAGGATGGGCTGGAGCGTGAACCGGCCTGGCTGCCCGAGGCCCTGTTCCACCCTTGAGGCCTGACAGTCGGTGGCCTGCCGCCCCTCTTGCGGCGTTCGGGCCGCTGCTCGCCTTGATCGTTCCGAGTGGCCATTCCGCGCTCCTCGCCTTGGCTGACGAGGGCCGGAACGCAAGTAGGCCAGTGGCGCTCCGGCGCCGAGGATCATTCCGCCTTGAAGAAACCCATCCGGCGCAGCACCTGCATCAGCACATGGCGGCCGGACAGGCTCTCGGGGCCCGCAACCCGCCGCGCGGAATGCACTGTCCAGGGCGTCGTCGTTCCGGCGCGTTCGCGGGCGTTGAACGCGGCCATGGCCTCGTTGTAGCGGGCGATGGCCGCATCCTGCCGTTCAAGCTCGTAGCGTTCGCGGTGCAGCACTGCCTCCTGCGGCAGCCGGGGCTTCACTGAGCCTTCGCGGCCCTCGGCGAGAAGGCCGACGCACAGGCCGAACACCACCGCCGCGAAGGAAGGCAGGCCAAGCAGCGCCGCAGCCTCCTCGGGCCGGTTGCGCATGGCGCCGATATACACCGTGGACAGGCCGAGGCTTTCGGCCGCCACGCAGGCATTCTGCGCCGCCAGCGCCGCATCGATGGCCGCGACGAGGAACATCTCGAACGTGTCGTTGCCGGCATGGGGCAGGCCGGCCGAATCGGCCACCCGGTTGAGCCGCGCCAGATCGGCGAGGAACAGCAGGAAGACCGGGCATTCCTCGATGTGCTTCTGCCCGCCGGCAAGCGCGGCGAGGCGCGCCTTCGTGTCTGGATTCTCGACGGCGACCACGCTCCAGGTCTGGAGGTTGGAGGAGGTCGCTGCCGACTGCGCCGCCGCCACGATGGCCTCAAGCGCGCCCTCGGGCAGCGGATCGGGCCTGTAGGCGCGCACCGAGCGATGGTTCAGCATCAGTTCGATGGCGGGGCTGATGAGAGGCCGCGCAGGGGCATCGTCGGCGCCGTAGCGCTGGGAGAAGGGCGTTGAGGTCATGTCGTCCTGTGAGGCCAGTCAGGTGCCAGCGGGCGGGTCATTCCGCCGCGCTGCGCTGGGCATAGCCCAGCCGTGCGTTGAGTTCATCGAGCAGTTGGGCCGCCGCTTCCGGGATCACCGTGCCGGGTGGGAAGATGGCCGATGCGCCGGCCTCGCGCAGCGCCTCGAAATCCTGCGGCGGGATCACGCCGCCGACCACGATCATGATGTCGGGCCGGCCCGCCTTCTCGAGCGCGGCCTTGAGCGCCGGCACGAGCGTCAGATGGCCGGCGGCGAGCGAGGACACGCCGATGATGTGGACATCGCCCTCCGCCGCCTGCCGCGCCGCTTCCTCCGGAGTGGCGAAGAGCGGGCCGATCTCGACATCGAAGCCCAGATCCGCGAAGGCGGAGGAGATCACCTTCTGACCCCGGTCATGCCCATCCTGCCCCATCTTCGCGACGAGGATGCGGGGCCGCCGGCCGTCATTCTCCTCGAAGGCCTGGGTCATGCCCTGCACGCGTATGACCGCGAAGGAGCCCGCGCCCGCCTCGCGCTTGTACACGCCCTTGATCGATTTGATCTCGGCCCTGTGGCGGCCGAAAACCTGCTCCATGGCGAGGCTGATCTCGCCCACGGTCGCGCCGGCGCGGGCCGCGTCGATCGACAACGCGAGCAAGTTGCCCATGCCGCGAGCCCCTTCGCTCAGCGCGCCCAGCGCCGCCTCGCAGGCTGCGGCGTCGCGGCTGGCGCGCAGCCTCTGGAGCTTGCCGATCTGCTCGGCCCGGACGGTGGCGTTGTCCACCTTGAGCACGTCGATCGTGGCTTCGCTGTCGGGCTTGAACACGTTCACGCCGATGATCTTCTGCACGCCCTCGTCGATGCGCGCCTGGGTGCGGGCCGCCGCCTCCTCGATGCGCAGCTTGGGGATGCCCTTCTCGATGGCCTTGGCCATGCCGCCCAGCGCCTCGACCTCGGCGATGTGGCCGAGCGCCCGCTGCGCCAGATCGGCAGTGAGCCGCTCCACGTAATGGGAGCCGCCCCACGGGTCGATCATGCGCGTGGTGCCGCTTTCCTGCTGGAGCATGATCTGGGTGTTGCGCGCGATCCGGGCCGAGAAATCGGTCGGCAGCGCCAGCGCCTCGTCGAGGCTGTTGGTGTGCAGCGATTGCGTCCCGCCTTGCGTCGCCGCCATGGCCTCGACCATGGTGCGGGTGACGTTGTTGAACACGTCCTGCGCGGTCAGCGACCAGCCCGAGGTCTGGCAATGGGTGCGCAGCGGCAGTGACTTGTGGCTTCGCGCGCCGAAATCCTTCACCAGCCTGGCCCAGATCAGGCGTGCGGCCCTGAGCTTGGCCACCTCCATGAAGAAGTTGGCGCCCACCGCCCAGAAGAAGGAGAGGCGCGGCGCGAAGGCATCGATGTCGAGCCCGGCCGCGATGCCGGCGCGGATGTATTCGGCGCCGTCCGCCAGCGTGTAGGCGAGTTCGAGGTCCTGCGTCGCCCCGGCCTCCTGCATGTGGTAGCCGGAGATCGAGATCGAGTTGAACTTCGGCATGTGCGCCGAGGTATGCGCGAAGATGTCGCCGATGATCCGCATCGAGGCGGCAGGCGGGTAGATGTAGGTGTTGCGGACCATGAACTCCTTGAGGATGTCGTTCTGGATGGTCCCGGCGAGCTTCGCCTGCGGCACGCCCTGTTCCTCTGCGGCGACGATGTAGAGCGCCAGAACGGGCAGCACGGCCCCGTTCATCGTCATCGACACGCTCATCTGGTCGAGCGGGATGCCGGCGAAGAGCTCGCGCATGTCGAGGATGGAATCGATCGCCACCCCGGCCATCCCGACATCGCCCCCCACGCGCGGATGATCGGAATCATAGCCGCGATGCGTGGCGAGGTCGAAGGCCACCGACAGGCCCTTCTGCCCCGCCGCGAGATTGCGCCGGTAGAAGGCGTTGGAATCCCTTGCGGTGGAGAAACCGGCATATTGCCGGATCGTCCAGGGCTGGTTGACATACATGGTGGGGTAGGGGCCGCGCACGAAGGGTGGCAGCCCCGGCCAGGTGTCGAGGAAATCGAGCCCGGCGAGATCGCCTTCGCCATGCACGGTCCTGACTGCGATGCCCTCCGGCGTGAGCCAGGGCCCGGACTCGGCGGGAGCGGCGTGGTCCGCGTGAGCGGGCGGCAGGTCCGCCCAGGGCGGAAGCGCGGCGAAATCAGGCAGCGATGACATCGAGCGCCTCCTTCAGGGCGGCAATCATATCACACCCGGCGAAGATGAAACCTGTCATGCCGGCTGCCCTGAGCGCCGCCTCGCGCTCGCCCGGCCTGCCGGCCAGCCAGATGCCGTGCGCTCCGCTGGCCGCCAGCGCCATCGCGGCATCGACCGCCTCGGCGTCATAGGCTCCATCGGGGCCGCACAGGCAGGCCAGTCTGGCTCCGCTGGCCTTGAAGGCGTCGGTGAGCGCGACGAGATCGGTCGCGCCGTCCGCCCCGGCGAAGCTGTCGGGCTGGATGGCGCCGATGCCGCCCGCCGCGAAGACCCCGCCTGCGAAGCCGATGCGCGGCGCGGCGGCCTGCGCAGGCCCGAGCATGGCCAGAAACACTGTGGCGGCCTTGCCCTCGGTGACGAGCGCCGCGGCCCGGTCTCGGCATTGCTCGAACGGCTCTGCGAGGCGCAGCGAGGGCAGGGCGGACGCACAGACCGAGCCGCCCTTGGGCGCGGCCGAAACGGCGGGCTTGAGGTCCAGCGCCGTCCTGGCCTTTTCGGTGAGGTCGGGGAAGGCGCTCGTGCCGGTCAGCGCCGCCTTGCCGGTGGCGATGTCGCGCTCGCGCCGCGCCCGGACAGCCGCGATGGCCTGCTGGAGGCGCCCGCCCGTCAACGAGGCCACCAGCCCGCCCTCGCTCTCGATCTGCTGGAAGGCGGCCCAGCCGCGCTCGCACAGCGCATCGGTCAGGGCCTCGATGCTGCCGGCGCCTGCTGCGGGGTCGGCCACGCGCCACAGATGGCTTTCCTCTGCCAGCACATGCTGTGTGTTGCGCGCCACGCGCCGCGCGAAATCGTCGCCAGGGCCCAGTGCGGCGGTGTGGGGCAGCGCCCCGATGCTGTCAGCCCCGCCCACCGCCGCCGCGAACACCGCAGTGGCGTTGCGCAGCATGTTCACCGGCGTGTCGGCCTTCGTCATCATGCGCCAGGCCGTCTCGGCATGGATGCGGATCGGCGCGGGCGCGAGCCCGCAGGCCGCCTGCACGCGCGCCATCAGCCGGCGCAGGGCGCGCAGCTTGGCGATGCCGATGAACTGGTCCTGGTCCACCGCCAGCGTGAAGCCCACCATGCGCTCGGCCTCGGCCAGCGCCACGCCCCGATCCGTCAGCGCCCGCATGTAGGCCGTGGCGCAGGCCAGCGCCCAGCCCAGCTCCTGACCTTCCGAGCCGCCGGCCTCGTGGACCATGCGCGCATCGCAGCCAAGAAAAGGCCCCTTGAAGCCGAGCTTGCCGAACTCGCTCACGATGTCGGCGAGACGTTGGCCCACATCGGCCCAGGGCGCAAGCAGCACGCCGCTATGCGCCAGAAGCCCGATCGGATCGATGTTGAAGCTGACATCCAGCGCCGCCGGGTCGAGTTTGCGGCGCGCCGCCACCTCCGCGAAGATCCGCGCGGTGATGCGCGCCTGCGGCGCGGGCTCAAGCCGGATCGCGACGAGATCGAGGCTCACCCCTTCCAGCGCGGCATCGAGCGTGCGCGCATCCGTGGTCTTGAGGCCGAAGCCGCGCGCCGAGGGCGCATGATGAAAGATCAGGCTGAGCATGTCCGCCCCGCCTTCGAGGTCGGCGAGGGCCTGCCGCGCGGCGTCCTCCTCCTCCGGGTGCTCGACGCGCGCGGCGATGCGCCAGCGCTGCCCGGCCCGGGCCTTGAGGATCGGCGTCGCCCCCGTCTTGCGCGGCTGGAGCGGCGCGATGACGATGCCGTCGGCGGTGCGGCTGAACATCGCCCTGTCGAAATCGGCGCCCTTGAGCGCCTTGTCGACGGCGGCGCGCCACTGCGCCTCGCCGGCGGGCTCGAACGGATTGAGAGCGGATGAGTTGGCCATGGACGGAGCCTTCGCACGCAAAGCTATGGCGCCGGCGCTGACCCGGCGTTCAGGGAACGCGCCGTTCAGGCCCGGCGCGTGCTGTCATGCCATGGGGGCGCTCTCCCGCAAATCCCCCCTTCGGCCAAGCCCCGCCGTGGCGGCCTCAAACTCAGACGAACTGGCCAAGGCCCGGAATCGCGCCCACGATGGCGCCCATGGCGTCCTCGCCGGCCTTTTCGCGGCCGAAGGCGAACATGGTCCTGGAGACGCTCTGCACCTGGCCCATGGAGAGGCCTGCGCCCATCAGCGATGCGCCGAGGCCCATCACGCCGCCGCCGCCCGGCATCATGCCGGCGAGCCCGCCCATCATGCCGCCCTTGCCGGCATTGGCCATGGCGTCCTCCGCGCCCGGAAGCTGGGCGATGAGCTCATTGACCTCGGCGGGAGGGCCTTCCTTCCTGAGGAAGTTCAGGATCATGCCGATGGCCTTGGTGGCCATGGCGGCGTCGATGCCGGCTGCTGCGGTCACGCGCGCGATGAGTTCGTCCATGGTGGCTATCCTTGCCCTGTGGCCTCGGCAGGCACGCCGCCCGCCTCGTTGGAAGGCTTTGTCGCCTCCGACGGGCGCGAAATCAAGGCGCAATGCTTCAGTATGGCTGGTGGCGCCACCAGCGCCCACTTCCGCAGGGCGATGCAATACAATACACCTGCGTCCGCATCCACCCCCGTTGACGAGACTTGAGCCCCATGGCCGACAAGCTGACGATCCCCGATGGCACTTTCCTGGTCGGCAAGAGCCACAAGCCCGAACTGCTCACGCTCAAGCTCGCCAACCGCCACGGGCTGGTGACGGGCGCAACCGGCACGGGCAAGACCGTGACGCTGCAGGTGATGGCCGAAGGCTTCGCCCGCGCCGGGGTTCCTGTCTTCGCGGCCGACATCAAGGGCGACCTCAGCGGCATCGGCGCGCCGGGCGACGCCAAGCCGCCCTTCGTCAAGCGCGCGGACGAGCTTGGCGTGCCCTACGAGCCCGACATGTTCTCGACCGTGTTCTGGGATCTGTTCGGCGAGCAGGGCCACCCGATCCGCGCCACCATATCCGAGATGGGCCCGCTGCTGCTGGCCCGCCTGCTCGACCTCAACGACACGCAGGAGGGCGTGCTCAACATCGCCTTCCGCATCGCCGACGAGCAGGGCCTGCTGCTCATCGACCTGAAGGACCTGCGCGCCATCCTGACCCACATCGCCGAGAACGCGGCCCAGCTCACCGTGCAGTATGGCAATGTCTCGGCCCAGACCGTGGGCACCATCCAGCGCCAGCTGCTCGTGCTCGAGAACCAGAAGGGCCACTTCTTCTTCGGCGAGCCGGCGCTCGACATCCATGACCTGATGCGCACCGACCGCGACGGGCGCGGCATCGTCAACATCCTCGCCGCCGACAAGCTGATGGCGAACCCCAGGCTCTACGCCACCTTCCTGCTCTGGCTGCTCTCGGAGCTGTTCGAGGAGCTGCCCGAAGTTGGCGATCTCGACAAGCCCAAGCTCGTCTTCTTCTTCGACGAGGCGCACCTGCTCTTCAACGGCGCGCCCAAGGTGCTGCTCGAAGCGGTCGAGACGGTGGTGCGGCTCATCCGTTCCAAGGGCGTGGGCGTCTATTTCGTCACGCAGAACCCGCTCGACATCCCCGACACGGTGCTGGCCCAGCTCGGCAACCGCGTGCAGCACGCCCTGCGCGCCTTCACCCCGCGCGACCAGAAGGCGGTGAAGGCGGCGGCCGAAACCTTCCGCCAGAACCCCAAGTTCAAGACCGAGGAGGCCATCACCCAGCTGGCCGTGGGCGAAGCCCTGATCTCGCTGCTCGAAGGGCGCGGCGTGCCTTCAATCGTGGAGCGCGCGCTGATCGCCCCGCCCATGGCCCAGGTCGGCCCCGTGACGCCGGCCGTCCGCGCCCAGGCCATGGCGGCCTCCGGCCTGCGCGGCAAGTATGACCAGCCCATCGACGGCGAGAGCGCCTACGAGGTGCTGATGAAGCGGAAGGGGCTCGACCCCGCCAACCCCAACGCGCCCGCCCAGCAGGCCGGCGCAGGGGGCATTGGCGGCATGCTGGAAGGCATCTTCGGCGGCGGCGCGGCCAAGCCCGGCGCCAAGGGCCGCTCCACCCCGTCCATGGCCGAGAAGATCGCCACCAGCGCCGCCCGCTCGGTGGCCTCCTCGGTCGGCCGCCAGATCGGAACCGCCATCATCCGCGGCGTTCTGGGCAGCATCCTGGGCGGCCGCCGCTGAGGGCAGGGCGGGGAGGGAGGCGGCCATCAGCATGGCGCGCCTTCAGGACTTCATGACGCGCTCCAACGATCCCGCCGCGCTCCCCCCTCGCCGGCGTCATGCCCACTTTGCCGTTTCCCGGCCGGCGCGCGCCTGTCACAGTAGCTTCTCCTGAATCATCCCCGGTGCTCCCATGTCCGCTCTCCAGCCTGTCCTTGCCCGTCTCGATGCCGACCGTGAGGGCGCGCTCGCGCGGCTCATGGAGTGGCTGCGCATCCCGTCCATCTCGACCGACAGCGCCTACAAGGCCGACAGCGCCCGTGCGGCGGACTGGCTGGTGCGGGATCTGGCGGAGCTTGGCTTCAAGGCGTCGGCCCGGCCGACGCCGGGCCATCCCATCGTGCTCGGACACCGCCCCAGGAAGGGCGCGCCCCATGTGCTGTTCTATGGCCACTATGACGTGCAGCCGGTTGATCCGCTGAGCCTGTGGCATGCGCCGCCCTTCGAGCCGCGCATCGCCGAGATCGAGCCTGGCCGCCACGTCATCACCGGGCGCGGCGCCTGCGACGACAAGGGGCAGGTGATGACCTTCATCGAAGCCTGCCGCGCCTGGCTGGCGGAGACGGGCGATCTGCCGGTGGGCGTCACCATCCTGGTGGAGGGCGAGGAGGAATCGGGCTCGCTGAACCTGCCCGCCTTCATCGAGGCCAACCAGCAGGAGCTCGCCGCCGATGTGGCGCTGGTCTGCGACACCGGCATGTGGGACCGCCACACCCCTGCCATCACGGCCGCCCTGCGCGGGCTGGTCTACATGGAGGTCAAGATCACGGCCGCCGACCGCGACCTGCATTCGGGCCTGTTCGGCGGCGCGGCCGCGAACCCGATCCGCGTGCTGACCAAGGTGCTGGCCGGGCTGCACGACGACAATGGCAAGGTCACGCTGCCGGGCTTCTATGACGGGGTCCATGAGCTGCCGGCGCAGATCAAGGCCGCCTGGGCGGGGCTTGGCCTCACGCCTGAGGATTTCCTGGGGCAGGTCGGCCTGCGCGTGCCGGCCGGCGAGCGCGACCGGCTGCTGATCGAGATGATCCAGTCGCGGCCCACATGCGATGTCAACGGCATCTGGGGCGGATATCAGGGCGAGGGCACCAAGACGGTGATCGCCTCCGAAGCCTGCGCCAAGGTGTCCTTCCGCCTGGTCGGCGATCAGGACCCGGAAGCCATCATCGAGGCCTTCGAGGCCTATGTGCGCGCCCGCATCCCGGCCGATTGCCGTGCCGACTTCATCCGCTACAAGGGCTCGCGCGCCATCAGCCTCGATTGGGACATGCCGGCGCTGGCCAAGGCCGAGAAGGCCCTGACCGAGGAATGGGGCCGCCCCGCCGCGATCATCGGCTCGGGCGGATCGATCCCGGTGGTGGGCGATTTCAAGCGCACGCTCGGCATCGACACGCTCCTCGTCGGCTTCGGCCTCGACGACGACCGCGTGCACTCGCCCAACGAGAAGTACGACCTCTCCTCCTTCCAGAAGGGCGCGCGCAGCTGGGCGCGCATCCTCGCCGCGCTCGGAGCGCCAAGGCCATGATCAAGTCTGTCTGCGTCTTCTGCGGCTCCAGCATCGGGGCGAAGGACAGCTATGCCGAGGGCGCCCGCGCGCTGGGCCGCGAGATCGCGCGGCGCGGCCTCACCCTCGTCTATGGCGGCGGCTCGGTGGGGCTGATGGGCGTCATCGCCGATGCCGCGCTCGAGGCTGGCGGGGCGGTCCATGGCGTCATTCCCGCATCTCTCGAGGCCAAGGAGGTCGGCCACCGCGGCCTCACGCGCAAGGACGTCGTCAACTCCATGCACGAGCGCAAGGCGAAGATGGCCGAACTCGCCGACGCCTTCATCGCCATGCCGGGGGGTATCGGCACCTATGAGGAGATCTTCGAGATCTGGACCTGGGCCCAGCTCGGCATCCACCACAAGCCGCTCGGCTTTTATGATGTCGACGGATTTTATGCCGAGATGCTGCATTTCCTGGACAAGGCCACCAGCGAGGGATTCGTGCGCGAGCAGCACCGCCACATGGCGCTGATGGACACGCGCCCCGGCGCATTGCTCGACAAGCTGGCGGCCTTCGTGCCCACCGCCACGCCGAAATGGATGGAGCAGGCCCAGAGCTGACCGATTGCTGATGACGGCTTTCACGAGCCGCGCTCCAGCCTCCCACCCGCCTCGCCGGAGCAGAACCGCCGGGGCGAGGGCTAACCCGGCAACAGCAGCGTCGTGTCGTCCTGCCTCGCGCCCGCGACTGGGGCTCGGGCCTGCTTGTCGCAGCTGTGAGGCGATATCGTCAGGGGCAGAGCCGCGCACTGTACGACATGCAACTTGACACCCTTTAAGGTTGTAGGAATAATGTCCTTGACAGCGTCGCGCTGATCGGCTATCAATCCGGCACGCTCAAGAATTGTGACTGAGAGCCGCCACCGCCGAGACAGCGATGGCGGCTTTCGGCGTTCTGGAGCATGCACGGCAGGGAGCCCCTTGCCGTGGCGGACATGCGCCAGGTTTTCGGGTGTGTGGGGATCGTCATGAATCATCGAGTTGAGGTTGTGACCGAGGGCGCCGTGCGTGCGAGCCGGGTCGATCTGGTTGAGCGGCTCTGGCAGGCGGCCGAGGCCCAGATCAGGGCGCACGAGTTGCGCCTCAAGGGCCTTGCGCCGGGGGAAGCCGGCGCCGAGGCGCAGGCCAAGGCTCTGGCGACCCTGGCCCGCACCATCAAGGAGTTGATCGAGATGGATGCCGCCGCCATCGAAGTGGACCGTGCGCTGGAGGATGCGGACAATCCCCATGAACTCGACCCCGACAGCGCCCTTGCCGATCTCGCCAGCCTGCGCGCGGAGCTTGCGCGACGCCTGGAAGGACTTGAGCCCCGCCGGGCGGGAGACGGCGCTGGGGACGATGCCGCCGGCGCTGCTGAAGCTCTGGCTGAGGGACTGGGCCTTCTGGGCGCGCGATGACCAGCTGCCGCCCCCTGGCGCCTGGGCCGTCTGGCTCATGATCGGCGGGCGCGGCGCGGGCAAGACGCGCGCCGGCGCCGAATGGATCAGGAGCCTGGCGCTCGGCGCGCCCGGTGCGCAGCCGCTTGGCCGCCTCGCGCTGGTGGGCGAGACCTTCGCCGATGTGCGCGACGTGATGATCGAGGGCGTGTCCGGGGTGCTGGCTGCCCATGACGGCGCCGAGCGCCCGCTCTGGCGGCCCAGCAACCGCAGGCTCACCTGGCCAAACGGGGCGATCGGCCAGGTCTTCTCCGCGGAGGACCCGGAAAGCCTGCGCGGCCCGCAGTTCGAGGCGGCCTGGTGCGACGAGATCGGCAAGTGGCGCCACGCGGACGAGACCTGGGACCAGCTGCAGTTCGGCCTGAGGCTGGGCGCGCATCCCCGCCTGCTCGCCACCACGACGCCGCGCCCCACGGCGCTCATCCGCCGCCTGCTGGCCGATCCGGCCACGGCGGTGAGCCGGGCGCGGACGCGAGACAACGCCTTCAACCTTGCGCCCGACTTCATAGCGGCCATGACCCGCGCCTATGGCGGAACGCGCCTGGGCCGGCAGGAGCTTGACGGAGAGCTGATCGAGGAGCGGGCCGATGCGCTGTGGAGCCGGCCCATGATCGAGGCCCTGCGCATCCGCGCCTGCCCGCCGCTGGCCCGCATCTGCGTGGCGGTCGATCCGCCAGCCAGTTCCGGCCGACAGGCCGATGCCTGCGGCATGATCGTCGCGGGCATCTGCGCCGATGGCGTGGTGCATGTGCTCCATGACGGCACCCTGTCCCGCGCGCGGCCCCTTGAGTGGGCGGGGCGTGTGGCCGCGCTCTACCAGCGCTGGCAGGCGGACTGCATCGTGGTCGAAGTCAACCAGGGCGGCGAGATGGCCACCTCGGTGCTGCATCAGGCCGACGATACGCTGCCTGTGACCGCTGTAAGGGCCACGCGCGGCAAGTATCTGCGCGCCGAGCCGGTGGCGGCGCTCTATGCCCGCGGCCGCGTGCGCCATGTCGGCGCGCTGCCCGCGCTCGAGGACGAGATGTGCGATTTCGGCCCCGGCGGCCTCAGCTCGGGGCGCTCGCCTGACCGCCTCGACGCGCTGGTCTGGGCCGTGACGCATCTGGCGCTGGGGCCGCCGGCCAGGCCGCGCGTGCGGGGCCTGTGAGCAGAAGCTTGAAGTGAATTGCACTCTCTGTCATTGAACAACCGACGAGGTTGTGAGTTAATCCCATGTCAATCGAGAAGGCTGCATACTACTATGTTCTGCGTCGTCGCGCGCGGGAGCGTATCGTTGACTCGATTGAATCAAGTATTGATAAATCTAAAGGCGCCATGCAGTGGAGATCTGTACAGATTTCTTCTATAACAGATGAAGCTGTAAATTTTGCTCAGTTAGAATGGCGTAAATATTATTCGCCAGAAACACATGAGGGTTTTTCTCATAGTTGGGAACGCCTTTGGTATAAATTCAAGAATTGTCCCTCTCACTTCGATATGGCCGTATGGCAAGTTATAAATGGAAAAAGGCAACTGCAGGCCCTTGCGCTTGGTAAGCCAAATCGCAGCAAGAGCTATCTGTCTCTTAACTGGATCGAAAGATCGTTTGCCCCATCGTATCTCCAGGGTGCATTGGTTATGATTTTGGCATGCGCTGAGAGTCCGTTTGGAAAGTCAGGGATGAGCGTTTCTTCGGATAAGAAGGCCGCCCATGGCGACGTGGATCATGGCGGTTGAGACGTCGATGCGTTTTTCATAGTCGCGGACGAGGCGGCGCCAGCGCATCATCCATCCGAAGGTCCGCTCGACGACCCAGCGCCGGGGCAGAACATGGAAGCCCTTCTGCTGCTCGGAGCGCCGGATGATCTCGATGACGAAGTTGAGATAGGCGGCCTTGTCCATCAAGGTCAGGCGGTCGTAGGCGGCGTCGGCGAAGAGATGCTTCACCCAGGGCCAGCGCTTGCGGATGGCATCGAGGATGGCTTGCGCACCGGCGCTGTCGGAGATGTCGGCGGTCGTCAGATTGACCATCAAGAGCCGTCCGTCGGTATCGACCGCGATATGTCGCTTGCGGCCGCGTATCTTCTTGTTGGCGTCGTAACCCCTTGTTTTGGCTTGCGGAGCCTTGACCGACTGGCTGTCGATCACCGCCGCCGTGGGGCTTGCCTCGCGACCAACCCGCTCCCGGTCGAGCATCAGCTCGACATCGTGGATGGTCTGGAACAGGAAGCGCCGCGCCAGTTCGCGGAACCAGCCGTAAACCGTTCGCCAATGGCCGAAATGATGAGGCAGCATCCGCCAGCCGCAGCCCGAGCGCACCAGATAGCGCACGGCGTTGATCACCTCGCGGAAGTCCGTCTCCCGAGGCCGTCCCGTCCGTCCGGGTTTGGGCATCAAGGGCGCGATCCGGGCCCACTCCTCGTCCGTCAGGTCGCAGGGATAGCGCTTCGTCTTCTTGGCGATCTTGGCCATCCGGCCCCGGTTCTCATGTGTCCACATCCGTAATGTGAATCACATTCGCCAGCCCACCGAAACACCAATCGCCGACTTTCCAAACAGTCTCTGAGGAGTACGCGAAGCTCCTCAACTGCCGAGAGGTTCGCGTCAAGGATGCCGTTGACCCGAAAAAATATGCCCGGTACGGGTATAGCGACTTGATTGTACCGCAATCAAAGTCAAAATGGTTAGGAAAGGAGGTGTGAAATGACCGCGAGGATTCCTGCTGGTGCAGTTGAGGCCCCGGACACGTTGCTCGACGCTATGACCGCAGCTCATAAGCGTGCAGACGCATTTTACGCAAAGCCAAACCAGACCTTGATTGATCGCATGTCTGCCAAAGAATGGAACGATGCGCTTTTGAACGAACCATCTTTGGTTTCAGACCAAGAGGGCATGGATTGCGCTGACGGGTATGATGATTGCGAGGAAATGCACCACGCTGCATAGAAGCTAGCTGCGTTGATTAAAATTTTGAAAGCCCGCCTCTCCGGCGGGCTTTTCGTTTGAGGAAACCCCACACATGCCTAATCTCTTCTCCGGCTGGCTCTCGCGGGCGCGCGCTCCTGTGCCTGAAGCAAAGCGCTCGCGCACAGCGCCCCTGATCGCGTTGCAGCGCCATGGCCGGGCGCTGTGGACCCCGCGCGATTACGGCGCGCTGGCCCGCGAGGGCTACCAGACCAATGCCATCGTGCATCGCTGCGTGCGGCTTGTGGCGGAAAGCGCCGCCCAGCTTGCGCTCAGCGTGCGCGTCGATGGAGCAGAGGCCTCCGGCCATCCGCTGCAGGCTCTGCTGGTGCGGCCGAACCCGAACCAGGCCGCAGGCGCCTTCCTCGAGACGGTCTATGGCCACCTGCTCCTGTCGGGCAACGCCTATGTCGAGGCGGTCTCGCTCGATGCCGATGTGCGGGAGCTGCATGCGCTGCGCCCCGACCGGATGCGCGTAGTGCCCGGCCCCGATGGCTGGGCGGAGGCCCATGACTACACCGTGGGCGGCCAGACCGTGCGCTTCCGCCAGGATGGGGATGGCCTGCCGCCGATCCTGCACCTGACGCTGTTCCATCCACTCGATGATCACTACGGGCTGTCGCCGATGGAGGCGGCCGCCCGCGCGCTCGACACCCACAATGCTGCCGGCATGTGGAACAAGGCGCTGCTCGACAATGCGGCCCGCCCCTCCGGCGCGCTGGTCTATGCCGGGCCTGACGGCGCGACGCTGACGGATGCGCAGTTCGAGAGGTTGAAGGCCGAGCTTGAGGATGGCTTCCAGGGTTCGCGCAATGCCGGCAGGCCCCTCCTGCTGGAGGGCGGCCTCGACTGGAAGCCGCTATCGCTGAGCCCCAAGGACATGGATTTCATCGAGGCCAAGGCCGCCGCCGCCCGCGAGATCGCGCTCGCCTACGGCGTGCCGCCGCTGCTGCTCGGGCTGCCGGGGGACTCGACCCACGCCAACTATGCAGAAGCCAACCGCGCCCTCTGGCGGCAGACGGTGATCCCGCTCGTCAGGCGCACGCTGGGCTCGATGGCCGGCTGGCTGGAGACAGCCTATGGCGCGCGCATCGAAATCGAGCCCGACCTCGACGCGATCGAGGAACTGGCGGAGGACCGCGAGAAGCTCTGGCGCCGCGTGCTGGCGGCCGGGGACCTGCTGACCGAGGCCGAGAAACGTGAGGCGCTGGGATATCCGCCTGTCAAACCGACCACCGCCGGGGAGGCGAACGGCCATGGAGACTCTTCTCGAACGCTTCGCCGAGAATAGCGACATCGGCCACATCGCGCTTCTGTTCTGGGCCGTGGGCGCCTCGATGCTGCTTACGCGCACCTTGAAGCATCTGGCGGCGGCCAACCGCCGCTTCGACGAGTTCGTCAGGGAATTGGCGCGCTTCAACCAGCGCCACAAAAGCTGACGAGTCCGAGGCCCGGCGCCGCGCGCCACCCGCCCAAACCACAACGAGGGAGCTGACAAGATGACACCGGACCGCCCGCCGCAAGGCGGGCTTTTTCGTTTGAGCGGCCCCGTGCCGCCTGCCGAGCGCAAGGAGAATGAGCGCGCCGAAGCGCATGACGCCATCCGCCATTTCGTGCGCGTTCTGGAACGGCTCGACCGCGACGTGCAGCGCCTCGGGCTTTCGCCGCAGCGCAGCGCGCGCCCGCGCTCCGTTGCAGGCAGCGCCGAAGCGGCGCCAGGGCCGCGCCCATCAAGGGCGAAGCCGCGATGAGGAGCCCCCGTCAAGCCCATTTCGCAGTTCGGCCCTGGCTCGAGGCGAAGAGCCACCCGGAGCCCCGCATGCGGATCGATGCCGCCGGCCAGTTCGAGGGCTATGCCAGCCTTTTCGGCCTGCCCGACCTTGGCAAGGATGTCGTGGAGCCCGGCGCCTTCGCCCGCTCGCTGGCAAGGCGCGGACCCTCCGGCATCAGGCTGCTCTGGCAGCATGACCCCGGCCAGCCGATCGGCCGCTGGCTGCTGCTGCGCGAGGATGAGCGCGGCCTGTTCGTGCGGGGCCGGCTTTCCGATGGCGTGGCCCGCGCCCGGGAGACGCTGGCCCTGATGCGGGAGGGTGCGATCGACGGGCTGTCGATCGGATTCCGCACCGTCAAGGCCCGCACCGATCCGCGCACCGGCCATCGCCGGCTGCATGAAATCGACCTTTGGGAAATCTCCATCGTGACCTTCCCGCTTCTGCCTCAGGCGCGCGTCTCTGCGGTCAAGGCCGCGTGCCGCCCCTGTGCCGGGCCAGCCCACGCCTGAGCGTGGCAACCCGAACCCCTGTTGTGTCCCTCCACCAACCCTCAAGGAGCCTGCCCAATGGACAGCCTGTCCCAACCTGCCGCCGCCCCTGAAGCCAAGGCCCATCTGGGCGAGGCCGGCGAAGCCTATCGCGAGCTGAGGAACGCCTTCGAGGCCTTCCGCGAGACCAACGACCAGCGCCTGCACGAGATCGAGCAGCGCTCCAGCGCCGATGTCCTGCTCGACGAGAAGCTGGCGCGGATCGACGATGCGCTCGACGAGCACAAGCGACGCATGGACCGCCTCGCTCTGGGCAACCGCCGCCCTGCGCTGGATGGCGCGTCACGTCGCGACGAGGGCCGCTCCGCCGAGCGCAAGGCCAGCTTCGATGCCTATGTGCGGCGCGGAGAGGTGGCCGGGCCTGGCCTTGAGGGCAAGGCGCTGTCGGTCGGCTCCGGCCCCGATGGCGGCTTCGTCGCCCCGGCCGAGGTCGAGGGCGAGATCCTGCGACGGCTGGCGAACCTGTCGCCGATGCGCAGCCTCGCCACCGTCCGCTCGATTTCTGCGGGGACCTACCGCGCGGCCTTCTCAGTCACAGGCCCGGCATCGGGCTGGGTGGGGGAGACTGCGGCGCGGCCCGAGACGGCCTCGCAGCAGCTCTCCGAGCTCGTCTTTCCGGCCATGGAGCTTTACGCCATGCCCTCGGCCACGCAGTCCATTCTGGACGACGCGCTGGTGGATGTCGATGCCTGGGTTGCGGAAGAGGTGGAGACGGTATTCGCCGAGCAGGAAAGCGCCGCCTTCCTCACCGGAAACGGCACGACCCAGCCGCGCGGCGTGCTCACCGCGCCCGTGGTGGCGGATGCGAGCTGGAGCTGGGGCAACATCGGCGTCCTCAACACCGGCGCGGCCGGCGCCTTCTCGGGGTCCAATCCGTCTGATGTCCTGATCGATCTGGTTTACGCCTTGCGCACCGGCTACCGCCAGAACGGCGCCTTCCTCATGAACCGCCGCACGCAGAGCACGATCCGGCGCTTCCGCGACTCCGCCGGCAACTACATCTGGACGCCGCCGGCCGGCGTCGGCCAGCCCGCCACGCTGATGAACTTTCCCGTGGCCGAGGCCGAGGCGATGCCGGCCGTCGCCGCCAACTCCGTCTCGGTCCTGTTCGGCGACTTCCGGCGCGGCTACCTGATCGTGGACCGGGCAGGTGTGCGCATCCTGCGCGATCCGTATTCCGCCAAGCCGTATGTGCTGTTTTATACCACCAAGAGGGTGGGTGGCGGCATTCAGGACTTCGCCGCGATCAAGGGCCTGCGCTTCGCAGCCTGAGCCGCCTCAGCCGCCGCCCTGCTGCCGGACCGGCAATGTGTTCGGCAGCGGGGAGCGCAGGGGACGGCGCGCGCCTGCCTCGGGCGGCGCGGCGGGCCGGGCGGACGGCTCCTCCGGCATCTTTGCGAGCAGGTCGGCGCGGGAGTTGATCCAGTCCAGATGCGGGGCGACGGGGGTGATGGCGGTGTAGCCGCCGCATACCCTGCGCACCCTCTGGTTGGTCGGCCCGCTCGACCAGCTGACCACGCCGACGAGTTCGTTCGAGTCCGGCCCCCCGCGTGTGATGGGCCCGCCTGAATCGCCGCGGCAGGCGCCGGCTCCCGGTGCCTGCCCTAGGTTGTTCATGTCCACGGCCACCACGACGCTGTTGCTCGACGTGTAGGACCCGGCCGACATCAGCCGGCTCTGCCGAAGCGTCCGGGCTGTCTGCCGCCTGTCCTCCTGGCCAAGGCCGAATCCTGCGATGGTCAGGGGCTCGCCCGTGCCCAGCTCGCCGCCCATGGTTACGGGCTGTGTGCCCTGCGGCAGCGCCTCGGCCAGCCGCAGCAGCGCCAGATCCACGCCGGGCTGGGTGCTCGGCGTGCGGCCCGGCAGGAAGGTCTCGTGCGCCACGACATGCGTCACGCCGATGCTGCGCCGGCGCATCCCAGCGTCGAGCGCGACGATGCTGAAGCGTCCGTCCACGAGCACGCAATGGGCTGCGGTGAGGATGATGCGCGGGCTCAGCACCACGCCGGTGCAAAGCTCGCCCTTGCTGCTCTCCACCTTCACGGTCCAGCGGCGCGCCTGATCGGAGGCGCGCACCAGATCGCCGCCCACGATGGCGCTGGCGGGCTGCGGCAGCGCGCCGGCAAGCATGAGGGCGGCGCTGAAGGCCACAAAATGGGCGCCGGCCTTGCGGCCATGCCTGTGCTGCGTGATCCGGTTCATCGCCTTCATTTTGTTCCAGCGCCGCCGGCGCGTCCAGCGTCCCCGCGCCGCCCTGGTGAAAATGCCACCTCTCAGCGCCAGTTCGCGCTGCGAGACCAGCGCGCCAGGCTGACGTCGATCCACTCGCGCTGCGCGCCGAGCAGCGCGCCCTGGGTGAGATCGCCGCAGGACCTGCCGCCTGTGCCGACCGACCAGGTCATGATCGCAGCTACGCCGCCCTCGGAATCGATCATGGGCCCCCCTGAATCGCCCTGGCAACCGCCGGAGCCTGCGGGGCCACGCGCCCACAGCAGGATGCGGCTCGGCCCATAGGGCGTGGCCACGTCGAGCCGGACCGAGCGCCATGTGCCGGTGCTGGAGGCCACGCCCTCGCGGCCGAGCCCATAGCCTGCCACGGTCACGCGGCCCTCCGGCGCGGCGGCGCTCAGCGTCGCGGCCTCGAAGCGCCCGGGCAAGGGCGCGGGCAGCTTCACGAGCGCAAGGTCGATCGAGCGCTTGCGCTCCTTCACGGCATTGGCCCGGTAGCCCGGATGGCGCTGGACCGCCTGGGTTTCGAGCAGAACAGGCTGGCCCGTCTCGCGATAATGCACCCTGAGCTGGGCTCCCTGCGGCACGCAGTGCGCCGCCGTCAGGATGACGTCGGGCGCCACCACCACCCCGGTGCAGACGCCGCCCCGGTCATGCAGCACCATCACCGCCGACGCATCGAGCGGCCCGCCCGTCTGGCCGCCGACGATTCCCTGCGCCGTGCCGGCCCACCCCGCCAGCAGCAGCGCCGCGCCCAGGCGCAGGCCGAACCGCAACCGTGTTTTTGCCGAGGACATCATGAGCCCCATCCTGATCGCGCCACCTGCCGTCGAGCCCGTCTCGCTGGCCGACGCCAAGCTCTATCTCAGGATCGACGGTCCTGACGAGGATGAACTGCTGCGCGCGCTGATCACCGCTTCGCGCCTGCTGATCGAGGCGGCGAGCGGCCGGCTGATGATCGCGCAGACATGGCGTCTCGTGCTGGGCGCCTGGCCGGCAGGCGGCGCGCTCAGGCTGCCCTTTGCACCCGTCGCGTCGATCGCAGCCGCGCGCACCTTCGATGCGGTGGGAACGGCGACGCCCGTGCCGGCGGGGGTGCTGTCGCTGATGCCGAACACGGACCCGGCCGTGCTGCGGCTTGACGCATCGCCGCCAGAGCCCGGCCGCCGCCAGTCCGGCATCGAGATCGATCTGGTCTGCGGCTTCGGGCCGGCTGCGGCCGATGTGCCCGCGCCCCTGCGCCAGGCCATGCTGCGGCTCGTCGCGCGCTGGTTCGAGAACCGGGGCGACGATGCCCAGGGCACCGAGGCGCGTCTGCCTGCCGATGTCATGGCGCTGATCGCGCCCTATCGCCGCGCGAGGCTCTGAGCATGGCAAGGAACCGCAGTGCATCCCGGATCGGCTCGGCCCGCCGCCGCCTCACGCTCGAACAGCCTGTCCTCATCGCGGACGATGCGGGAGGCTGGGCCACCACGCACCAGCCGGTCGCGTTGGTCTGGGCGCAATTGCTCTGGCGCGGCGGGGAGGAGCGAAGGCTCGCCGGCCGGCCCGAACAGGCTGCCCGTCATGAGGTCAGCTTCCGCTGGCGAGCGGGCGTCACCGCCGGAATGCGCCTCATCGGAGCGGACATGACGCTCGGCATCGTTTCGGCGGGCGATCCCGACGGCACGCGCCGCCGCCTTGTCTGCCTCTGCGAGGAGATCAAGCCATGATGGATGCCGTGATCGCCCTTCGCCGGGTCATCCAGGCCCGCCTTGTAGCGGACGCGGAGCTGGGCGCGTTGCTTGGCGGCCCGCGCCTCTATGACGAGCCGCCGCGCGCCGCCTCCGGCCCCTACATCGTCCATGGCGATGTCGAGGCCCGGGACTGGTCGACCGGCACCGAGGAGGGCTGCGAGCAGGCCCTGTCCTTCGTCGTCTGGGCAGGCAGCGGTGGCGAGACGGCCGCTGCCCTCACGATCGCGGCGCGCCTTGCCGCCCTGCTGCACGACGCGCCGCTCAGTCCGGCCGGTCACCGGCTCGTGCAGATCCGCCAGACCGGCCTCGACCTCAAGCGCGACGCCCGCACCGGGCTTTCCAGCGCGACGGTGCGCCTGCGCTGCGTCACCGAACGCCTCTGACCCTCAGGAAAGGACAAAGCCATGACAGCCCAACGCGGCCGGGACCTGCTGCTGCGCCTCGAAAACACGCCCGGAACCTTCACCACCGTTGCTGGCCTGCGGGCGCGGCAAATCGCCTTCAACGCCGAGGCAGTGGACATCACCCATGCCGAATCGAGCGGCCGCTGGCGCGAATTGCTCGCCGGGGCCGGGATGCGTCGTGCAGCGATCTCGGGCGCGGGCGTGTTCCGCGACGAGGCGTCCCATGCGCTGGTGCGCCAGATATTCTTCGATGGCGACATTCGCGCCTGGCAGCTGGTGATCCCCGATTTCGGCCGCGTGCAGGGGCTGTTCCAGCTCTCCACGCTCGAATATCGCGGCGAACATGCGGCCGAGGTCACGTTTGAGCTTTCGCTCGATTCCGCCGGCGCGCTCACTTTCACGGCGATCTGAGCCATGGCGAACCGGCATCGCGGGGAAATCCCGCTCGAAATCGGCGGCCGACGCCTCAGCCTGCGCCTCACCCTTGGCGGCCTCGCCGAACTGGAGGACGCGATGGGCGCAGGCGATCTTGCCGGATTGGCGGAGCGCTTCGGCGCGGGCCGGCTCGGCGCGCGCGACATCATCGGCCTGTTGCGCATCGGCCTGCACGGCGCGGGCCATCAGTTGTCCGACGCCGACATCGCGGCACTTGGGCTTCAAGATGGCCTCGGGCCCGTGATCGGCGCCATCGCGGCCCTGCTGGTCGCGACCTTCGGGGATGAAGGCGAAGCCGCCGTCACCGCGGAGGCAGCAGGCGTGGCCGCTCGCAGGGACCCCTGCAACAACCCTTGATCGCCGCAGGTGGCCCATCGCGCGCTGGAAAGGCGCCGGCCTTCCCTTGGGCCGATGCGCTGGCGCTCGGCCTTGGCCACCTGCGGCTGCCCCCTGACACATTCTGGTCCCTGACCCCGCGCGAACTCGCCCTGATGGCGGGCGCAGGCCAGATCCGCCCTGCACCGCTCGATCGGGCCAGCCTGGAGGACCTGATCCGCCGGCATGGCTGATCGCCGCCCCCTTCGCCCGCCATCCACCGCAACCTTGACAGGACATGCCCCATGACCCCTGACGACGCCCCGGCCGCAGAGGATGCAACCCAGCCGCTCCTTGTGCAGGCCAATCTGCTGCGTGAACTGCGCGTGAGCGCCACCACCCTGGGCAACACCCTGTCCAGCGCCTTCGCCAGGGGCGCGACGGAGGGGCGGCGCTTCGAGGATGTGCTGCGCAGCATCGGTCTGCGCCTGTCGCAGTCGCTCCTCAAATCCGCCTTCAAGCCGCTCGAACAGGGCGTCTCCGGCCTGCTGTCCGAGGGCTTGCAGTCGGTTCCAGGCGGGCTCGGCGGCTCTGGTGGCGGCGTCGGCCCGCCCATGCAGCTCATGGGTTCGGTCAGGCCCTTCGCCAATGGCGGGGTGATCGGCCAGCCTACCTATTTCGGAATGGGCCGCAATCTGGGGCTGATGGGCGAGGCGGGCGCCGAGGCCATCCTGCCCCTGTCGCGCGGCCCCGACGGCAAGCTCGGCGTCAGCGCCGCGGGGCAGGGCGCAGCGCCGGCCAGCATCACCGTGAACATCGCCGCCGCCGATCTCGAAAGCTTCCGCCGCTCGGAAGGCCAGATTTCCGCCGCCATGGCCCGCGCCGTCTCGCGCGGCCGCCGCACGCTCTGACAAGGGGGCTTCATGAGCTTCGCTGATTTTCACGAGGTGCGTTTTCCGATCGAGATATCCCGCGGCGCGCGGGGTGGGCCGGCGCGTCGCACCGACATCGTCACGCTTGCCTCGGGCCGCGAGCATCGCAATGCGCGCTGGCAGCATTCGCGGCGGCGCTTCGATGCGGGCTACGGCGTGAGGACGCTTGCCGCCCTGGCGGAGGTCGTCGCCTTCTTCGAGGAGCGGCGCGGGCGCCTCATCGGCTTCCGCTGGCGCGATCCGCTCGACTGGACCAGCGCTCCAGGCAATGCGCCGCCGACGGCGCTCGATCAGCCGATCGGGCAGGGCGATGGCGTCCGCACCGCATTCCAGCTGGTCAAGCGCTATGGCGGGGCCCATGCGCCCTATGAGCGCCCCATCGTGAAGCCCGTGGCCGGTACGGTGCGGCTTGCCGTCGGAGATGCGCCGCTTGCGTCCTCGGCCTTTGCGGTCGATGCCGCGAGCGGCGTCGTCACGCTTGCGGCGCCGCCGCCGGCCGGCGCGGCGTTGCTCGCCGGCTTCGAGTTCGACGTGCCGGTGCGCTTCGACATTGATGAGCTCGATGTGGAGCTCAGCGCGTTCGACGCGGGCGCCATCCCCAGCATTCCTCTGGTCGAACTGGTGCTCTGACCATGCGCGCCGTCCATCCCGGCCTTGCCGCCCATCTCGCGGGCGCCGTCACCACGCTCGCCCGCTGCTGGACCCTCAACCGCGCCGACGGCGTGGTGATGGGCTTCACCGATCACGACCGCGATCTCGTCATTGATGGCGTGGTCCACAAGGCCCGATCCGGCCTCGAAGCCAGCGAGGCGCAGAGCGAACTGGGCTTTGCGGTTGCCAGCCTCGATGTGGCCGGCGTGCTTCATTCAGCCGGCATCACCGAGGCCGACATCTCGCGCGGGCTTTATGACGATGCCGAGGTCGCCATTCACATCGTGGACTGGAGCGAGCCGGCGACCGGCAGCGGCTCGACGTCCTGACGATCGGCGAGATCACCCGCGGCGACACGGGCTTCACCGCCGAGTTGCGGGGCGCGGGCCACCGCCATGACGAGGAGCGCGGCCGGCTCTACGCCATGCGCTGCGGCGCCGATCTGGGAGATGCGCGCTGCACGGTGGCGGTCGATCCCCTTGCCGCGACCATCGCCGCCACCGATGGCCGCGGCTGGATCGCTGTCGCAGGCCTCGCGGCGGTTCCGGCCGGCCGCTTCACCGGCGGACGGCTCGCCGTGCTCGGCGGCGCGAATGCCGGCCACGCCGTCGAGATCAGGCGGCATCACCTTGACGACGGGCTCCACCGCATCGAGCTCTGGCTCGACGCGCCGCGCCCGATGGCAATCGGCGATGCGGTCAGCCTTTCGCCGGGCTGCGACAAGAGCTTCGCCACATGCCGCGATCGCTTCGGCAACAGCGTCAACTTCCAGGGCTTTCCGCACATTCCGGGCAGCGACTTCCTGTTTCAGGTGGCCACCGAGGATGGCGGGCAGGCCTTCGATGGCGGGAGCCTCTTCCGGTGAGGGGCCGCAAGGACATCGTGGCCGCGGCGCGTGGCTGGATCGGCACGCCCTACAGCCACCAGGCATCGCTGCGCGGCGTCGGCTGCGATTGCCTCGGGCTTTTGCGTGGCGTCTGGCGCGAGCGCTATGGTTCCGAGCCCGAAGACCTGCCGCCTTACGCGCCGGATTGGGCAGAGAGCCTGCCCGCAGAGGACGCTTTGGCGGGGACGGGGCGGGCAGAGCCGCTGCTCGCTGCTGCGGCGCGTCACCTCCTGCGGGTGGAGATCGAGCAGCTTATGCCCGGCGACGTGCTCGCCTTTCGCTGGCGCGCCTACCTGCCGGCCAAGCACCTCGCCATCCTGAGCGCCCCGGGACTGATGATCCACGCCCATGACGGCGCGTCGGTCTGCGAGGCGCCCTTCGGCCCCTGGTGGCAACGGCACCTCGCAGCAGCCTTCCGCTTTCCGGAGATCACGCCATGACCACGCTCGTGTTGCAGGCCGCCGGCTCGGCCATCGGCTCCTATTTCGGCGGGCCCATCGGCGGCATGATCGGCCGGGCCGCCGGCGCCGTGGCCGGGGCCGCCATCGACAATGCGCTGTTCGCCGGCAAGCCCAGGCTCGTCGAAGGCCCAAGGCTGCGCGAGATGGACGGGCTCAGCGCCAGCGAGGGCGGCCCGATCCAGCGCCTTTATGGCCGTGCGCGGATTGGTGGCCAGCTGATCTGGGCCACGCGCTTCGAGGAACAGGTCGTCACCGCCACGCGCAAGGCCTCGGGCGGCAAGAGCCTGTCCGGCCAGCGGCAGCGCGAAACCAGCTTCAGCTATTTCGCCAACCTCGCGATCGGCCTGTGCGACGGGCCGATCAGCTTCGTGCGGCGCGTCTGGGCTGATGGCCGCGAGGTCGATCTCACCCGGCTGACCATGCGCGTCTATCGAGGCGATGGCGTCCAGCAGCCCGACGCGCTGATTCTCGCCAAGGAAGGCGCTGGCAACGCGCCGGCCTATCGCGGCACGGCCTATGTCGTGTTCGAGCGGCTCCCGCTCGCGGATTATGGCAACCGCGTGCCGCAGTTCTCCTTCGAGGTGGTGCGCGCGCTGCCGGGCGCGGGGGATCTCATCCGCTCCGTGAATCTCATCCCCGGCTCCAGCGAGTTCGCCTATCAGGTGGGCCGCGTGACAAGGCCTCTCGGCCTCGGCGGCTCCCAGCCCGAGAACCGCCATCAACTGGCTGCCGACAGCGATGTCATGGCTTCGCTCGACCAGCTTCAGGCCCTGTGCCCGAACCTGACGGGAGTGCAGGTGATCATCAGCTGGTTCGGCGACGACCTGCGCGTCGGCTCCTGCACTGTGGCGCCGCGCATCGACAATGCCGTCAAGACGACAACCGGCGCCACCTGGCGCGTGGCGGGGCAGACCCGCGCCAGCGCCCGGCTCGTCACGCAGGTGGAGGGGCGCGCGGCCTATGGCGGCACGCCGAGTGACGAAAGCGTGCTCTCGCTGATCGCCGAGCTCAAGCGCAGGGGCCTCAAGGTCACGCTCTATCCCTTCATCATGATGGATGTCGGACCCGGAAACGCGCTGCCTGCGCCGGGTGGCGCGGCATCGCAACCCGCCTTTCCCTGGCGCGGGCGCATCACCTGCGCGCCTGCGCCGGGGCTGGCGGGCTCGCCCGACGGCACGGCGGCCGCAACGGCGCAGCTTGCAGCCTTTGTCGGCACGGTCGGGCCGTCCGACCTCTCCGTGCTCAACGGGGCCATCGCCTGCGCCCGGCCCGACGAGTGGAGCTTCCGCCGCCATATCCTGCACTATGCGCGCCTTGCGGGGCAGGCCGGCGGGGTGGATGGCTTCGTCATCGGCTCGGAGATGGTGGGGCTCAGCCGCGTCAGGTCTGGTGCCGGCGCCTATCCCTTCGTGTCCGCCCTCATGGCGATCGCCGCCGATGCGCGGACCATGCTCGGCCCCGCCACGCGCATCACCTATGCGGCGGACTGGACCGAGTATGGCGCCCATGTGCGCGATGGCGGCCAGGAGGTGCGTTTTCCGCTCGATCCGCTCTGGGCCTCGAGCGCCATCAGCGCGGTGGGGATCGACTACTATCCGCCGGTCACGGACTGGCGCGATGGCCCCGATCATCTGGATGCCGGCTCCGCCCGGTCGGTGCATGACCTTGACCATCTCGCCGCGCGGCAGCGCTCGGGTGAGGCCTTCGACTGGTTCTATGCCGATGGCGCCGCCCGCGCCGCGCAGCTCCGCACGCCGATCACCGACGGCGCTCATGGCAAGCCCTGGGTGTTCCGGCCCAAGGATCTGGCCGGCTGGTGGCTGAGCCCGCACCGCGAGCGGGTCGGCGGCGTGGAGCTGGCGGGGGCAACGCCTTGGGTTCCCGGCTCCAAGCCGATCTGGCTCACGGAAATCGGCTGTCCGGCCGTGGACAAGGGCGCGAATGCGCCGAACGTCTTTCCCGATCCGCGCTCCTCGGAGGGCGCGGTTCCCTTCTTCTCGACCGGGGAGCGCGACGACCTGATGCAGCTGCGGGCGCTTGCGGCGCAGATCGCGGCACTCACCCCCGGCTCGGCCATGTTCGATCCTCAGGCCAATCCGCTGTCTGCGAACAAAGCGTCGCGGATGATCGATCCCGCCGACATCGCCGTCTGGGCCTGGGATGCGCGGCCGTTTCCTGCCTTCCCCATGCTTGGGGAGGTGTGGAGCGATGGCGGAAACTGGCGCACCGGGCACTGGCTCAATGGCCGGCTGGAGGCAGCCCCGCTTGATGCGCTGATCGCTGCGATCCTCGCCGATTTCGGCCTCGAACCTGCTGCCAGGCTGGAGATGGATCACATCGTCGAGGGCTATGTCGTCGATCGCCCCATGGCGGCGCGGGAGGCGATCGAGCCGCTGGCGCGGCTTTTCGGGCTCGATGCCGCCTTCAGCGAAGGCCGGCTTGTCATCCGGGGGCGCGGCGGCCGCAATCCCATCATGGTCACTCCGCAGGCTCTGGTCCCGGATAAGGAAGGCCGGCCCTTCATCCTGCGCCGCGCGCAGGAGTCGGAGCTGCCACGCGAGCTGCGCGTCGGGTTCATTGACGGCGCCTGGGAGTACCGGCGCGCGACGAGCCGCTCGCGCCGGCTGGCGGGAGCGGCTCGTCGCGAGCTGTCCATCGAGGCGGCGATCGTCACGGCGCGGCCCGAGGCGGACCGGCTGGCCGAGATGCGGCTGAGGGAGGCCTGGGTCGGGCGCGAAACCCTGAGCCTTTCGCTCTCGCCGCGCGAGCTGCGCCTTGAGCCCGGCGACATGATCTCGCTTTCAGTTGATGGCGCGCAGCGCCTGTTCCACATCGTCGAGATCGCCGATGGGGCGGTGCGGCGCGTCACCGCGCTGAGCGCCGAGCGCTCGCCTGCGCCGCCTGTTGCCCCGCCGGCCGAGCCCCCACGCCGCATCGCAGCGCCGGCCCTGCCGGGCAAGCCCTTCGCCGTGGTGCTCGAACTCACTGCCATTCGTGAGCCGCCGGTGCTGCAATACATGGCCGCCCATGCCGCGCCCTGGCCGGGTGGGCTCGACCTGCTGCGCTCTGCCGATGGCGTGAGCTTCGCCACGGTCGGGCGCATCTCCCGCCCGGCGCTGATGGGACGGCTCGTTGCGCCGCTCCCGCCTGGCCTGTTCTGGCGCTGGGACCTGACGGCATCCTGCGAGGTCGAGATCGAGGCTGGACAACTTCAGTCCGTCTCCGATCGCGCTGCGCTGGCCGGCGCCAACAGCTTCGCGGTTCAGGGCGCCGATGGCCGATGGGAGGTTCTGGCGGCGGCCTCGGTCACACTGGTCGGCCCGCGGCGCTATCGCCTCGCCCGGCTGCTGCGTGGTCTTGGCGGCACGGAGGACGTCGCGCGGACGTCCGCACCGGCCGGCGCACTGCTGGTCGCGCTCGACGAGGCGCTGGTTCCGCTGGTGAGCGGGCTTGGCGATCTCGGCCGCGCCCTGCGCCACAGGCTCGTGCCAGCCGGGCTCGATGCCGCCGATCCGGCCGTGCTGGAGCTTGAGACCGTTGCCACCGGCCATGCCCTGCGCCCACTCTCGCCCGTGCATCTGAGGGCGCGCCGTACGGCGTCGGGCATCCTCATCGGCTGGACGCGCCGCACCCGGCTCGACGGCGACAACTGGGAGCTGGCCGAAGTCCCGCTCGGCGAGAGCTCCGAGCGCTACGACGTCACCATCCATGGCGGTGGTGTGCCGCTGCGGCGTCTCACCTGCAGCGCGCCGCAAGCGCTCTATGAAGCCGGTTGGGAAACGGCCGATTTCGGAGCGCCCCAGGCCACGCTCGACATTGCGGTCGCGCAGCTCAGCGAGGCTGTTGGCCTGGGCCATGTCCGGCGCAGCCTCGTCGTCGTGGCGTGAGCCGCTGCATGATCCGCAAACCGCAACAGGAGGCCCCATGGCGCGCGAAACCTATCCGCAGGCACTGAGCCTGATCTTCCGGCATGAAGGCGGCTATGCCGATCACCCGCTCGATCCGGGCGGCGCGACCAATATGGGCATCACCCGCGCCACGCTGGCGCAGCATCGCGGCCGGCCTGTTTCGAAAGCGGAGCTGATGGCGCTCGATCGTGCCGAGGCCGGTCGGATCTATCGCGCCCGCTACTGGGACGCGATCAACGCCGACAGGCTCCCAGGTGGACTCGATCTCGCCATCTTCGACGCTGCCGTCAATTCAGGCCCCGGCCGCGCCGCCCGCTGGCTGCAGCGCGAGCTCTTGGTCCGGGAAGATGGCGTGATCGGCCCGGTGACGCTCGCCGCAGCCCGCGCGCGGCCGGTCGCCGGGCTGATCCGCGCCTATTCGAGCCGGCGCCTGGGCTTCCTCGAGCGTCTGCCGACCTGGACCGCCTTCGGCCGTGGCTGGCGACGCCGCGTGACCGAAACCGAAGCCGCCGCCCTGGCCCTGGCCGGACAAGGCGCGGCGGACATGCCTCCTCTCCGGCCGAAGGACGAAACGCCCATGACCGACACGAAAAACCTCATGGCCTCGCGCACGCTGTGGTCCAACCTCATCGGCCTTGGCGCCATCATGCTGTCCCTTGCAGGGGGGCACACCAGCGCGGCGGACACGGCCCGCCTTGCCGAGGCGGTGCCGCAGGTGGTGGCGGGCCTCAGCTTCATCGCCTCCACCATCTTCCGCATTGGCGCGACCAAGCGCATCGCGAGCATGTGAACGTCGGCGGCGTGCCATTGCGGTGGCCGCCGCCTATTCATGATGAGTTCAGGCGTTCAACCCTAGTCGTCTCGCATGCATCCGTTCCACCTCACATGTGCCGTCTCGGTCGCGCTCGCCGCAAGCGCGGCTGCGCCCTTGCGGGCGCAGAATGCCTGCCTGACAGGCGAGGAACTGCGCGCGGCCGTCAACGCCGGCCATGCCGTGCCAGCCATCGAGGCGACGCGCGCCGCGCGCGGCGCCCAGGCCGGCGAGGTGGTGCGCGTCCGGCTCTGCCACCAGGATGAGCGGCTGGTCTACCGCGTCACCCTGCTACAGCGCGACGGCCGCGTCGGCCACGTGACGGTTGACGGCAGCTCGGGCAAGGTCGCAGAGGTGCGCTGACGCGCATTGTCCGCGCGTGGGAGGGGATGGCCGTGCGACTTCTCGTGGTCGAGGATGACAAGGATCTCAACAGGCAGGTCGTGACGGCGCTGGAGCAGGCCGGTTACGCCGTCGATCGCGCCTTCGATGGCGAGGATGGCGGCTATCTGGGCGAGACCGAGCCTTACGACGCCGTGGTGCTGGACCTCGGCCTGCCCATGGTCGATGGCGTGAGCGTGCTGCAGCAGTGGCGCCGCGCCGGCAAGACGATGCCGGTGCTGATCCTCACCGCCCGCGACCGATGGAGCGACAAGGTCGCCGCCTTCGATGCCGGCGCGGATGATTACGTGGTCAAGCCCTTCCATGTGGAGGAGTTGCTGGCGCGTCTGCGGGCGCTGCTGCGCCGCGCGGCCGGCCACGCCACAAGCGAGATCGTCTGCGGTCCGGTCCGCGTGGACACCCGCGCCAGCCGTGTCCTGGTCGATGGCCAGCCGGTGAAGCTCACCTCCCATGAATACCGGCTGCTGGCCTACCTGATGCATCATCAGGGCCGCGTGGTGTCGCGCGGCGAGCTGGTCGAGCATCTCTACGATCAGGATTTCGACCGCGACTCCAACACGATCGAGGTTTTCGTCGGCCGCCTGCGCAAGAAGCTCGGCGTCGATGTCATCCAGACCATTCGTGGCCTCGGCTATGTGCTCGCGGCTCCCGGCACGCGCTGAGCGGCCCCGTGCGGGGCAGGCCGGCGGCTGGCGTGAGGGATCGTGACGATGCGCTTGCCCGGCAGCCTCGCCAAATCATCGCTATCGGGCCGGCTCATCAGCCTGGCGGCCCTGTGGTCGTTCATCATCCTCCTCGTCGCGGGCCTCATCCTGTCGACGCTGCAGCGCCAGGTCACCGAGCGCGGCTTCGACGAGCGCCTCGGCGTCTATGTCAAGGAGATCGTGGCCGACCTCGCCGCGCCCATAGACAATGACCGTCGCCAGATCGGGGATCTGGGCGAGCCGCGCTTCGACCTGCCCATGTCGGGCTGGTACTGGCAGGTGATGCGCACCGATGGCGATCGGCCCGTCATCCGCGCATCCCGTTCGCTGGTGGGCGGGCAACTGCCCAAGCTCGAGGATCTCGGCGCCGAGGTCGCCCGCGGCGCGCGGCAGGGCTACATCATCGGGCCTGACGAGCGCCGCCTGCGGCAGTTCGAGCGCAGCATCGATGCCGGCGAGGATGGCCGCTACATCATCGCCGTGGCGGCGCCCGCCGATGAGTTCGTCGATGACATCCGGGATTTCCGCATCGCGCTGAGCATCACCTTCGGCCTGCTGTTCATGGCGCTCATCGCCTCCACCCTGTTCCAGGTCAGGCTTGGCCTCGCGCCGCTGGCGCGGCTGCGCCAGTCGGTGGGGGAGGTGAGGACCGGCGCCGCCAGCCGCATCGACGGGGCCTACCCCCCTGACATCCAGCCGCTGGCAGGTGAGCTCAATCAGCTGATCGAGTCCAACCGCGAGATTCTCGACCGCGCCCGCACCCATGTCGGCAATCTTGCCCATGCGCTGAAGACGCCGCTGAGCGTCATCGTCAACGAGGCTGATTCGCACCCCGGCGTGCTTGCGGCGAAGGTCAGCGAACAGGCGATGCTTATGCGCGACCAGGTGAGCTATTATCTCGATCGCGCCCGCGCCGCGGCCCTCTCGGGCGTGCTGGGCGGCGACTGCGACGTGACGCCGCCGGTGGATGCGCTGATCCGCACCTTCGAGAAGATCTACCGGCACAAGGGCGTGACCGTGACCATCCATGTCGAGCGAGCCCTGCGCTTCCGGGGCGAGAAGCAGGATCTTGAGGAGATGCTGGGCAACCTGCTGGACAACGCCTTCAAGTGGGCCGACGACGAGGTGTCGCTGTCGGTGGAGCGTGTCGTGGGCGCAGGGCGCGGCATGCTCCGCTTTATGGTCGAGGATAACGGCCCCGGCCTCACCGAAAGCGAGCGCATCGATGTCTTGAAGCGCGGCCGTCGCCTTGATGAATCCATGCCCGGCTCGGGGCTTGGCCTGTCCATCGTGGTGGATCTGGCCAAGCTCTACACGGGCAATCTCACGCTCGAGGAGGCGCCAAGCGGCGGCTTGCGTTGCGTGCTGTTGCTGCCGGCCGTTTGAACTGCCGCGCCACTCGTGCAACGGTATCAGATCATTGTTGTTTCTCCGGACTTCCCGATGCGTCTTTCCATCCTTGCCGTCTGCCTTGCCGTCTGTGCAGCGCTGGCTGGCTGCATGCCGGCCGCCGCTCCCGTCGCCTCGGCGCCGACCGCTCCCGCCGGCCCGCCCCCTGTCACGGGCTGGCTCGCCGGCCCTGTGGGCCAACTGCTCGACGCGCCGGATCGCGAGCGTGCCTTCGCAGCCCAGCTCAGCGCCGCCGAGACGGGCCAGCGCGCCTCATGGCGCAGCGCGAGAGGCCATTTCGGCTTCGTCGAGCCGGGCCCGGAGAAGCAGGGAGCCAGCGGGCCGTGCCGCAGCTTCAGCCACGCGATCTACATCGACGGCCGCGCCCAGCGCGGCGAGGGTTCGGCCTGCCGCACGTCCAGCGGCGCCTGGATGTTGGCGGATTGATTGCGATCATGGCGTCAGGGAGCCGCGCGTGACGGTTTGTCGCCAGCGCAGATGATGAAGCGCCGGCTGTTTCAAGGTAGAGACGACGCATGCTGATCTGGATCATCATCGCCGGGATTACAGGCGCTGCGGTCATCGCGGCGATGATGCCGCTCGCACGCCGCTCCGCCCGCCCCATCGGGGCTGCCGACGCTCATGCCATGTACGAGGCGCAGATGGGCGACATCGCCCGTGACCTCGATCGCGGGCTGATCTCCGAGGCCGACGCCGAGCTGGCGAGGGCCGAGGTCGCCCGGCGCCTCATCCGCGCCGAGTCTGAAACCGACGCTGTGGCCAGCGCGGTAAGCGAGGTCACCTATCGCCGCCGCCGCGCCGCTTCGGCCATCATCCTCTCCACCATTCCGCTTGTGGCGTTGTCGCTCTATGGCGTGAAGGGCTCGCCGCATCTGGAAGCGCGGCCCCTCGCGGCGCGCCTGTCCACCGATCCGGGCCAGATGGACCTCGCCGTGGCCCTGACGCGCGTCGAGAACCATCTGCAACTCAATCCGACCGATGGCCGGGGATGGGAGATCCTCGCGCCGATTTACCTCCGCGCCGGCCGCTATGACGACGCCGCGCGTGCATACGCCAACGCCGCCATCCACCTCGGCCCCACCATGGAGCGCATGGTCGACGTGGGCGAGGCCCGCGCGCTGGCGGCCGGGGGCGTGGTGACCGCCGATGCACGCGCCGCCTTCGAGGAGGCCCGCAAGCTCGCGCCGCTCAATCCCAAGGGGCGCTTCTATCTCGCCATCGCGCGCGAGCAGGACGGCGACAAGGCCGACGCCATCGCCGATCTCAAGGCATTGCTGGCCACCGCGCCGCCTGGCGCCGACTGGGCCGGCGTCGTCAACGAGCGCATCGCCCGCATGGAGGGCGCGCCAGCCGTGCCCGCCGGCGGCGAAAGCATAGCGGCGCTGGCTCCGGCCGAGCGCGCCGCCGCCATCCGCGGCATGGTGGAAGGCCTTGCCACGCGCCTCGCCGCGCAGGGCGGCTCTGCCGAGGAATGGTCGCGCCTGATCCGGGCGCGTGCCGTTATGGGCGAGCGGCCTCTGGCCGAGGCAGCCCTCGCAAGGGCGCGCGCCGCCCTGGGCTCCGATCCAGCCGGCCTCGCCGCCGTGGAGGCCGCCGCCCGCGAGAGCGGCCTGTCGCCGCCGCCGCAATGAGAGCGCTCCCGATGAGAGACCGAGCATGACCCGCAAGCAGCGCAGGCTCACCATCATCGCATCCTGTGGCGCCGTGCTGGCGCTGGCGGCCGGGCTCGTGCTCTTCGCCATGCGCGACAACATCGTGTTCTTCCACGGGCCCACCGATGTGCTGGATAAGGCCGTGTCGCCGGGAACCCGCTTCCGCCTGGGTGGGCTGGTCAAGGAAGGCTCTGTGCTGCGCGAGGGCCAGACCATCTCCTTCAATGTCACTGACCGCAACCGTGAGGTGCGCGTCACCTACACCGGCATCCTGCCCGATCTGTTCCGCGAGGGGCAGGGCGTCGTGACCGAGGGCGTGCTGCAGGCAGGCGGCCTGTTCAAGGCCGACAGCGTGCTGGCCCGCCACGATGAAAACTACATGCCGCGGGAGGTCGCCGACTCGCTGAAGAAGCAGGGTCACTGGCAGCCGCCGGCAGCGAAACCGCAGTCCTGAGGCGCACGCACGATGCTTGTCGAGATCGCCCATTTCACACTGGCCATGGCGCTGGCGTTGTCGCTCGTGCAGATGGTGATCCCCATCTGGGGCGTGCGCCACAATGACATGGCGCTGGCGCGGGTCGGGGAGCCGGCCGCGATCGGGGTGTTCGTCCTGCTCCTCTTCGCCTTCGGCGTGCTGATGCATGCCTATGCGGTCTCGGACTTCTCCGTCCAGAACGTGGCGGAGAACTCACACTCGGCCAAGCCATTCATCTACAAGCTGACCGGCACCTGGGGCAATCACGAGGGCTCCATGCTGCTCTGGGTGCTGATCATGTCGCTGTTCGGCGCTCTGGTGGCCATCGCCCGCAAGTCCCTGCCGGAGCGGCTACGCGCTGGCACGCTTGCCGCGCAGGCTTCGGTCACGGTCGCTTTCCTTCTCTTCATCCTGTTGACGTCGAACCCCTTCAACAGGCTCGATCCCGCTCCCCCGGAGGGCAATGACCTCAACCCCCTCCTGCAGGATCTCGGTCTCGCGATCCACCCGCCGCTGCTCTACATTGGCTATGTCGGCTTCTCCATCACCTATGCCTTCGCAATCGCGGCGCTGATCGACGGGCGCATCGACGCGGTCTGGGCGCGCGCTGTCCGTCCATGGACGCTTGCAGCCTGGCTCTTCCTCACGCTCGGCATCTCCATGGGCTCCTACTGGGCCTATTACGAGCTGGGCTGGGGCGGCTGGTGGTTCTGGGATCCGGTCGAGAACGCCTCCCTCATGCCCTGGCTGGCAGGCACAGCGCTGATCCATTCCACCATCGTGATGGAGAAGCGCGACTCGCTGAAGGTCTGGACCATCCTGCTGGCGATCCTGACCTTCTCGCTGTCGCTGCTCGGCACCTTCCTCGTGCGTTCGGGCGTGCTCACTTCGGTGCACACCTTCGCCACAGACCCCTCGCGTGGGCTGTTCATCCTCATCATCCTGATGATCTTCATCGGCGGCTCGCTGGCGCTCTTCGCCTGGCGTGCGCCGCTTCTGAAGCAGGGCGGGTTGTTCGCCCCCGTCAGCCGCGAGGGCGCGCTCGTCGTCAACAACCTGTTCCTGGCGGCCGCTTGCGGCGCCGTCTTCATCGGCACGCTCTATCCTCTGGCGCTCGAGGGCCTCACCGGGGCCAAGATCTCGGTTGGCCCGCCCTTCTTCAACGCCACATTCCTGCCGCTTCTCGTGCCGCTGCTGCTCCTGCTGCCTTTCGGCCAGTCCATGGCCTGGAAGCGCGGCGACCTGCTCGGCACGGCGCAGCGCCTCGCCACATCCATCATCATCGGCGTGGTGATGACGGTCATGGTCTTCGCCGCCACCTATGGCGGGCCCGTGGCTGCACCGCTCGGGATCGGCCTCGGGGTCTTTCTTGTGACGAGCGCGATCTGGGATCTGGGCGAGCGCGTCATCGGCCGCGCCTCGGGCGCCAGGGCCATCTGGTCGCGCGCCGTGGGACTGCCGCGTTCCGCCTATGGCTCGGCCATGGCCCATGCAGGCGTCGGCGTCACCGTCATCGGCATCGCCGCGACGGCCTGGGCCACCGAGGACATCGCCATCATGAAGCCGGGCGACCGACTGGCCAATGGCAACACCGCCATCATCCTGCAGCAGACCTTCCCGCGCACCGGCGCCAACTTCCGCGAGCTGGTGGGACGCTTCACCGTGGAGATCAACGGCCAGCCGCACGGCGTTGTCGAATCAACCAAGCGCACCTTCATCACGCGCAACAACATGCAGACCACCGAGGCTGGCATCCGCACCTTCGGCGTCAGCCAGGTCTATGTCAGTCTTGGCGAGGTCCAGCCTGACGGTTCGGTGGGCGTAAGGCTCTATCTCAAGCCCTTCATGCTTCTGATCTGGATCGGCTCCATCATCATGGCGCTGGGCGGCGTGATCTCCATGACTGACCGGCGCTTCCGCGTTGCCGCCCCGGCCAAGGCGCGCAGTCCCCGGCCGGGGGCCGGCTCGCGCGGCGGCCCTGCGCCACAACCTGCGGAGTGAGGCCCATGCTGCGCATCCTCGCACTGGTCGGACTCATGTTGGCCAGCCTGCCAGCCGCAGCGGTGACGCCGCAGGAAAGGCTCGCCGATCCGGCGCTGGAGCAGCGCGCGCGGCAGGTTTCGGCCGGCCTTCGCTGCCTCGTCTGCCAGAACCAGTCCATCGACGACTCGGAAGCGCCGCTCGCGCGCGATCTGCGCGTCCTCGTGCGCGACCGCATCAAGGCGGGAGACAGCAACACCGAGGTCACGAGCTTCGTCGTGGCGCGTTACGGCGAATATGTGCTGTTGCGTCCGCCCTTCGGCCTGCACACCGCGCTCCTCTGGGCAGGGCCGGCCCTGCTGTTCATGGCCGGCGCCTTCGGGCTCTGGCGGATGCGCCGTCGCCACACCGGCCATGTCGGCGATGCGTTGAGCGACGCCGAGCGGCTGGAGCTGGCACGCATCCTGGAGAAGCGCTGACTTCGGCGCTTGCCGGGCGACGGCTGGTCCGTCGTAAACCTTACCAAGTTTTCATCCATGCCTCATCGCGGCGTAAGCTTCGGCTGGTCATTCTCTGGTCCGATCCTGGCGAATTGCCGCCAAGAATGCTGGAGATTGTCTATGACGCATGCTGTTTCCCCGTCCCCCCTGCGCCGCGCGGCTCTGCTTGCCGGAGCGGCCGCGCTGTCGGTCGGCCTCGTCGCGGGCCTGGGCGCCACGGTCAGCCCCGGCCCTGGCCCGGCTGCAGCGCAGGCCGTGCGCCAGTTCGCAGGCCCGCCCTCCTTCGCCGATGTCGTGGATCACGTGAAGGGCTCGGTCGTGTCCGTCCGCGTCAAGGCCCGTGCCGAGGCCATGTCCGGCCGCGAGGCCCTGCCCGAGGGCCTGCCGCCCGGCATGGAGCGCTTCTTCCGTGACTTCGAGGGGGGCGCTCGCAATCGCGGCGGCGCCCAGCCCGGCCGCCCCGTGCAAATGTCGCAAGGCTCGGGTTTCTTCATCTCCGCCGATGGCTTCGTCGTGACCAATCATCATGTCGTCGCCAACGCTGTCGAGGTCCAGCTCGTGCTGGATGACGGACGCACGGTCGAGGCCCGTGTGGTGGGCACTGATCCGCGCACTGATCTTGCGCTGCTGAAGGTGAGCGAGGGCGGATCCTTCCCCTTCGTTCGCCTCGCCTCGGCTCAGCCGCGCATCGGTGACTGGGTGATCGCCGTGGGCAATCCCTTCGGCCTTGGCGGAACGGTCACGGCCGGCATCCTGTCGGCCCGCAACCGCGATCTCGGCGCAGGCCCTTATGATGACTATCTCCAGATCGACGCTGCCGTGAATCGGGGCAATTCGGGCGGGCCCACCTTCAACGCCGCCGGCGAGGTGATCGGCGTCAACACAGCCATCGTGTCGCCCTCGGGCGGCAATGTCGGCATCGCCTTCGCCGTGCCCGCCAGCACTGTGGAGAAGGTCATCAGTGACCTGCGCGAGAAGGGCAGCGTCTCCCGCGGCTTCATCGGCGTGCAGATCCAGCCCGTCACCGCCGAGATCGCCGATGCGATCGGTCTGCGGCAGGCATCGGGCGCGCTCGTGGCGGACGCGACCGGGGATGGTCCGGCCTCGCGCGCCGGCATTCGCCGGGGCGACACCATCACCGCCATCGACGGCAGGCCGGTGAAGGATGCGCGCGACCTCACCCGCCGCATCGCGGAGGTGAAGCCGGGCGACAGCGTCAAGGTCACGATCTGGCGCGAGGGCCGGGAGCGTTCGATCTCCCTGCAGGTGGGGCGCCAGCCAGCGGCCTGATGCACCGGCCGCCCTGGCCCTGTCGGTCTTCTTCCCCGGCGGCCGGGTGCGCACACCCGGCCGCGATTATGGTAGTGAAGCCCCATGCGTCTGCTGATTGTCGAAGACGATTCGGACTCCGCCGCCTATCTCGTGAAGGCCTTTCGCGAGGAGGGGCATGTCGCCGACCACGCCGCCGACGGCCTGACCGGCTACGCCATGGCGGAAGGCGGGGGCTATGACGTGCTGGTGGTCGACCGGATGCTGCCGCGCATGGATGGGCTTTCTCTGATCCGGGCCCTGCGCGAGCAGAAGGACGCGACGCCCGTGCTGATCCTGTCCGCGCTCGGCCAGGTCGATGACCGGGTGAAGGGTCTGCGGGCCGGAGGCGATGACTATCTCCCCAAACCCTATGCCTTCTCGGAGCTGCTGGCTCGCGTCGAGGTGCTGTCGCGCCGCCGTGCCGCCTCCGCCTCCGCCGAGCCCACTGTCTACCGCGTCGCCGATCTCGAGATGGACCGGCTCACCCGCCGCGTCGTTCGCGCCGGCGAGGAGATAGCGCTTCAGCCGCGCGAGTTCCGCCTGCTGGAATATCTCATGCGAAACGCGGGCCAGGTCGTGACGCGGACCATGCTGCTGGAGAATGTCTGGGATTATCATTTCGATCCGCAGACCAATGTCATCGATGTGCATGTCTCACGCCTTCGCGCCAAGATCGACAAGGGCCGCAGCGCGGCCGGTCCCTTGCTGCACACCGTCCGCGGCGCCGGTTACTGCCTGCGCGCGGAGGCGAGGTGAGCGCCCCTGAGGCGGCCTCGCCGGCGTCGGATGCCGCGCCAGGCCGGCCGGGCCTCGCCCGCTCCCGCCTGTTCCGCTCGACGGCCTTCCGCCTGACGCTGCTCTACATGGGCGTCTTCGCCATCTTCGCCGCTGCCGCGCTGGGCTATGTGGCGTGGAATGCCCGCCGCCTCATCGAGGACCAGATCCGGCAGACCATCGATGCGGAGATCACGGGCCTCTCGGAGCAGTTCCGTCAGGGCGGCGTGCGCCGGCTCATCATGGTCATCGAACAGCGAGCCCGCGGCCCCGGCGCCTCGCTCTATCTCGTGACGACGCCCTTCGGCGAAAGGCTGGCCGGCAATGTCGAGCAGGTGCCCAAGGGCCTGCTGGACCGGCCCGGCGAAAGCGAGATCCCGTTCTCGCGCTCGGGCGACGAGGCAGGCGGGATGCGGCCCACCTTCGCCATCGTCAGGGTCTATGTGCTGCCGGGCGGCTTCAGGGTCCTGGTGGGGCGCGATGCGAGCGAACGCGACCGGCTGCGCGCGGTGGTGCGCCGCGCCGGTGGGTGGGCTCTCGCTGTCGTGCTCGTGCTCGGCCTGGTGGGCGGCTTCGTCATCGCCCGGCGCATCCTCAAGCGCGTGGACGGGATGAGCGAGATGACGGCCTCGATCATGAGCAATGACCTGAAGGATCGCCTGCCCGTGCGCGGCAATGGCGACGAGCTGGATCGGCTCGCCATCAACCTCAACGCCATGCTGGACCGGATCACCGTGCTGATGGGCGGCCTGCGGCAGGTCTCCGACAATATCGCCCATGACCTCAAGACCCCGCTGACCCGCCTGCGCAACCGCGCCGATGGGGCCCTGCGCGCCAACGCCTCGCCCGAGGACATGCGCCGCGCGCTGGAGGGCGTGACGGAGGATGCCGACAACCTGATCCGCGTCTTCAACGCGCTGCTGATGATCGCCCGCCTTGAGGCCGGCCAGGCGCGCGAAAGCATGGCGCCTTTCGATGCCAGCGCCGCCGCATCAGGTGTGACTGAGCTTTACGATGCGTTGGCCGAGGAGGCGGGGGCGGTGCTGGTCAGCGATGTCGAGGCCGGCGCCAGCGCCTTCGGCAGCCGCGAACTTGTGGGGCAGGCCCTGTCGAACATGCTCGACAATGCGCTGAAATACGGGCAGCCGGCTGATGGCTCGCCGGCCGATGTGCGCCTTTCTGTGCGCAGGGAAGGGACAAACGTCGTCTTTTCCGTTTCGGACAGGGGGCCGGGCATCGCGCCGGAGGACAGGGCGCGCGCTCTGGAACGCTTCGGCCGGCTTGACGCCAGCCGGTCGCACCCCGGATTCGGACTTGGCCTGAGCCTTGTCAAGGCGGTCGCCAACATTCATGACGGCACGCTGGAGCTGGGCGACAACGCGCCCGGATTGCTGGTGCGGCTCACTATCCCCGCCGCGAAACAGGCCTCGGCACATGGTTGATCGTCCCGCGCAGAACAAAGCCCTCAAGCACCGGATCGTAACCGCTCCGCTGCTCATGCCGCGCCACACGCCGCAGGCCGCGCTTCAGCGGCACGTGCTGGAGCGGCTCGATGCCGAGGAGCGCGCCGCGCTGGATGCGGCGCTGGCAGGGGAGGCTGCGGCCGGGCTGGTTGCGGGCGTTGCAGCGCACTCACCCTTCCTTGCTCAGATCATGCGCCGCAATCCGCTCTGGCTTGCACAGGCGCTGGAGGCCGAGCCAGAGACGCTTCACGAAACCTGGCTGGATGAAGCCATCCGCGCCTGCCGCGCGGCGCAAGCGGCCGACGAGGTCATGTCGGCCTTGCGTGCGCTCAAGGCGCGGGCCGCGCTGCTGATCGCGCTCGCCGATTGCGGCGGCGTCTGGGGCGTCGAGGAGGCCATCGCGGCGCTCTCGTGCACCGCTGATGTCGCGGTCCAGGCCACGGTCGATTTCATCCTGCGCAAGGCTGCGGAGCGCGGCGCTTATCAGCCGACCGATCCGGACGCGCCGGGCGAGGGCTCCGGTCTCATCGTGCTTGCGCTCGGCAAGCACGGCGCGGGCGAACTCAACTACTCGTCCGACATCGACATCGTGCTGTTCTACGATGCCGAGCTCGCAGAGGCGGCAGGCATCGCGGAACCCGCCAGCTTCTTCGTGCGTCTTGCGCGTGACCTCTCGCGCATCCTTCAGGAGCGGACGGCCGAGGGCTATGTCTTCCGCGTCGATCTGCGGCTCAGGCCCGACCCCGCCTCGACCCAGGCGGCCGTCTCCACCAATGCCGCCTATGCCTATTACGAAAGCGTGGGCCAGAACTGGGAGCGGGCGGCCATGATCAAGGCCCGCCCGATCGCCGGCGACATCGCGCGCGGCTTGAGCTTCCTGGGCGAGCTCAGGCCTTTCATCTGGCGCAAGTATTTCGATTTCGCCGCCATCGCCGACATTCACGCCATGAAGCGTCAGATCCAGGCGGTGAAGGGTCATGAGGCCATCGCCGTGGCCGGCCATGACGTGAAGCTTGGCCGCGGCGGCATCCGCGAGATCGAGTTCTTCGTGCAGACCCAGCAGCTCGTCTTCGGCGGGCGGCGCCCGGTGTTGCGCGGCAGCCGCACGCTGGACATGCTGGGCGCGCTCACCGACGAGGGCTGGATCACCGCCGCGGCGCGCGATGAGCTTGGTGAATCCTACCGCTTCCTGCGCGGCATCGAGCATCGACTGCAGATGCGCCATGACGAGCAGACCCAGCGCCTGCCCATTGACGCCGATGATCTGGCGGCTTTCTCTCGTTTTGCGGGCTATTCCGGCACCGCCAGTTTCACCGCTGCCTTCACTCGCCATGCCCGGCGCGTGGAGGCCCATTATGCCCTGCTGTTTGAGGAAGGCCCTTCGCTGGCGGCGGAGGCGGGCACGCTCAGTTTCACCGGCGCGGAGGCTGACCCGGCCACCCTGGAGACGCTGGGCCGTCTTGGCTTCCGTGATCCCGCGCAGGCGGCAGAGATCGTTCGCGGCTGGCATTTCGGCCGGCGCAGCGCGGTCACCAGCGCCCGCGCAAGGGAAGCGCTGACCGAGCTCACGCCCGCCCTCCTTGTCGCTTTCGGGCGCTCGGGCGATCCGGACGCCGCGCTCAACGCACTGGACAATGCCTTCGGGCGCCTGCCGGCGGCGGTGGAGCTGCTGTCGATCCTGCTCAGCCACGAGGCGCTGCTGGCGCTCTTCGCGACCATCCTGGGCAGCGCGCCCCGCCTGGCGCGCATCGTGGCCACCAACCCCCATGTGCTCGATGGCGTGATCGACCCCGCCTTCACCCATGCCGACATCGATCGGCAGGTCATACGCGAGCGGATCCGTGCGGTGGTGGGGCCCGAGCCCAGCCTTGAGGAGGCGCTGGACAGGCTGCGCGACGCAGGCCGGCAGGAGACATTCCTCGTTGGCGCGCGGCTGCTCTCCCATGTCTATTCGCCCGAGCGCGCCGGCCTCGCCTATGCCAAGGTGGCCGACGGCGTCATCGGCGTGGCCATGGAGGAAGCGCGGCGTGATCTGGCAGCCGCTCATGGCGACATTCCCGAGCTTGCTGTCGCGGTGCTGGGGCTGGGCCGGCTCGGCGCGCGCGACCTGACCGCCTCATCCGATCTTGATCTGGTGATCGTGTATGACGCGCCGGATTTCGAGGCGCGAAGCGATGGCCGTCGCCCGCTCGATGCGGTGACCTGGGCGCAACGCCTTGCCCAGCGCCTCGTCACGGCCCTGACGGTTCCGACCCGCAGAGGCAGCCTTTACGAGGTTGATCTCAGGCTTCGTCCTTCCGGCGGCAAGGGCCCTCTGGCCGTGCGCCTGTCGAGCTTCCTCGCTTACCAGACAGAGGAAGCGGAACTGTGGGAGCACATGGCCCTCACCAAGGCCCGCTTCGTGGCTGGCGACGAGGCACTGGGCGCGCGGGCCATGGAGATCGTGCGCGCTGTGCTGACGCGGCGTCGCGACCCTGCGCAGGTGCGCCGCGACGTGAAGGCCATGCGCAAGCTGATCGCGGCTTCCAAAGGCGACGCCCAGCCCTGGGATCTGAAGCTCGCGGCCGGCGGGCTGACCGATATCGATTTCGCGGCCGAGGCGCTCGTGCTGGCCCATGCTGCGGACCATCCCGACCTTGCGACGCTGGGCATGGCCGGGCTCTTCGCCGAAGCGGCGCGGAGAAACCTGCTGCCGCTTGCCGATGCAGACAGCTTCGCCGCCGGCCACAGGCTGATGAACGATGTCATCCACTGGCAGCGGCTGACGATTGACGGCGCCTTCGACCCGGCCGCCGTGCCCTGTCCCGTGATGCGCCTCATCGCGCGCGCCGCCAACGCTCCCGATGCGAAGGTGCTGGAATCGATGCTGCGCGATAGTCGTGCAGCCATCCGCGCCGCCTTCGAGCGGCTTCTCGGCTGATCCCGCAGGGGCTCAGTGCATCAGCGCCGGTTCGTCCTTCGCCACCGGCACGCTCACCATCACCACCGTCCCGACGCCAACCTGCGAACGGATCCTGAGCGCCCCGCCATGCAGTTCGCACAGCGAGCGCGCGATGGCGAGGCCCAGGCCCGAACCCTTGTGCGAGCGGGCCGTCTCGCCGCCCTCGACCTGCTCGAACGGCCTGCCGATGCGGCTGAGCCGCTCCGCCGGGATGCCGATGCCGTTGTCGGCGACGAAAATGTGCAGCCTGTCGCCGGCGGCGCGCGCCTTCAGCGAGACCGAGCCTCCCTCGGGCGTGAACTTCGCGGCGTTCTGCAGCAGGTTGCCGATCACCTGCTTGATGGCGGAGGCGTCCGCCATGGCCGACAGCTCATCGGCGATGTCATAGATCAGCTCGATGTCCTTGCTCTCGAAGCTCGGGCGCGTGCTGGCGACAGCCGCGCTGATGAGCGGCAGGACCGAAAGCCTCTGCGGCGCGATCTGCACCTTGCCCGTCTCGATGCGGGACATTTCGAGGATGTCGTCGACGATCGAGAGCAGGTGCTCGCCGCTCGTCTTGATGTCACGGCAGTAGGTCATGTGCCGCTCGCAGCCGAGCGAGCCGAACATGCCGCTCTGCATCACTTCGGAAAAGCCGATTATGGCGTTGAGCGGGGTGCGCAGATCATGGCTCATGTTGGCGAGGAACTCGGTCTTGACGCGGCTGGCGATTTCCGCCTCGGCCTTCTGGTCATAGTAGCGCTCGGCGAGGTCGGTGAGCTGCTGCGCCTGCGCTTCGAGCTGGCGACGCGAGGACTTGAGGTCGGTGATGGTGGCGAGCAGCCGGCGCTCGCTGTCCATCAGCTTGTGCTCATGTTCCTTGATGATGGTGATGTCCGTGCCGACGGACACCGAACCGCCATCCTTGGTGCGGCGCTCGCTGATTTGCAGCCAACGCCCATCCGCCAGCTTCACCTCGCTCAGGCGCGATCGGTTTTCGAGATTGTTCTGGCGCAGGATGTCCTCTGCGATCACCGGCGGCGTCGCATGGGCCATCACCTCGTCATAGGACAGGCCGCGCCGGATGGCGTGGTCGGGCAGTTGGTGCAGCTTCTGGAAGCGCGAATTGCAGGTCACCAGCCGCTGCTCTGCATCCCACAGCACGAAGGCTTCCGGCAGGGTCTCGATCGCATCCCACAGGCGCATGTCGGCGGTGGCCGATTGCTCCGCGATGCGCCGTTCCTCGGTTATGTCGACGGCGATGCCGACGAGGTGTTTGCCGGCACTCGCCGTGTCCAGAACCATCTCGGCGCGCGCCCGCATCCAGATCCAGTCGCCGGAGGACGACCGCAGGCGGAAATCATGGGCGATCTCGTTCTCGCGGCCTTCGGAGAGCAGGTTGGCGATTTCGTAGAAATCGGCGTCCTCGGGATGGACCAGCGTATTGACCTCTCCAAAGGAGAGAAATTCGCCGGTGCGCTCGTAGCCGAGCAGGGCATACATGGAATTTGACCAGTAGATCGTGCCCCGGCCGAGATCCCAGTCCCAGAGCCCGCAGCGACCGCTGTTCAGCGCAGCGTCGATGCGCTGGCGCACGCGGTCACAGTCGCGGTCGGCGGCGCGGGCCCGCCCGGTCTGCATCAGGAAGGCCACCGTGAGCGCCCCGAGCACCAGCACAGAGGCGCCCAGCAGCAGCAGCACGAGATGGCTGCGCCGCTGCGCGGTCTGCATCGCTGCGCCGACGGGCTGGATCATGGCCATCTGGCCGAGCGGAGCCGACAGGTTGCGCACCGTGGCGAGCACCGGCCCGGCCGGCGTCGTCAGCGCGATCACGCCGGCCTTGTCGGCGAAGGTGGTGAGCGGCTGGCTGATGCCCAGCACATCGAGCAGGCTGGTCTGGCCCGGCAGCACGCGCGGCTCGCTCGCGGCGATCGCGCCGTCGGCGTTGGTGACGATGAGCTGGCGGCCCATGGCGAAGGTGACGGCGTGAAGCCCGCCGATCTGAAGGCTGGACCCTGAGATCCGGCTCTGGAGGGCAGGCGAGGCGCCGATCTCGCGCGCTACGAGCGTAGCGATCACGTCGAGATCATTGGCGGAGTCCTCAAGCGTGTCGCGCTGGCTGGCCGCGACGAAGAGCGCGCCGGCAAGGCCGAGCATTGCGGCAAAGACGCCGACAAGAACAGGTATCGCGAGCTTGAGCCATGGCTCCGAGCGGTGCAGCGCAATCTGGAGCGGATGCGACACGGACCGGGCGACGCCCATGATCGTGTCCACGCGCGCAGAATCACTGGCTGCGTTTGCACGCGCCATGGATGGCTCCTCCCGGTTTCATTTGACGCGACTTGCGGGAGAACGCTCTGCCCCTCCCGAATCGACTTCACTATGAATCCGAGGGAATCCCGCTGTCTAGACCTTAAGTGAGTCTGCATGGATTTTTACAACCTTTACGCGCATGGCCAAAAGCCGCGAATCCTATGCGCGCAATGTTCTGTTAACCTTCTCCGGAACGCCGCAGGCCTGCCGTTCTGAAAGGCAACCGAAAGCTCTCTTCAAGCCTTCTCAGCCGAGCGCGCGCTCGGCTATGTCGGCTATGTCGCGCGACAGGCCGGGCATGTCGGCGACCCGCCTGATCGCGGCCAGCGCCAGCGCCTGGCGGCCCGGCTCAAGCGTTTTCCAGGTGCGGAACGAGGACATAAGGCGCGAAGCGACCTGCGGGTTGATGCGGTCCACGGCCACCACGATGTCGCTCACGAAGTCATATCCGGCCCCATCCGGGCGGTGGAATTCGCTCGGATTGGCATGGGCAAACGAGGACAACAGCGCATAGACCCGGTTGGGCGTGCGCAGCGAGAACCTGGGGTGATCGAGCAGCGACTTGACGCGCCCCAGCGTCTCCCGCCCGGGCATGGTCGCCTGCAGCGCGAACCATTTGTCGAGCACCAGCGGATCATCCCTGTGCCGCTCCTCGAAGGCGGCGAGCGCCTGGGTCAGTTCCACGCCAGGCGCATGGGTGAGCGCGCTCAGCGCCGCCAGCCGATCGGTCATGTTGCCGGCGCTTTCGAACTGGGTCAGCGCGAGCCTGGCCCCTTCGCCGCCGAGCCCATGGCACAGATAGCTCAGCGCCGTGTTCCGCAGCGCGCGCGCGCCCGCGCTGGCGGCATCGGGGCTGTAGGGCGCTTCTGTCGCCAGACGCTCGCGGACCGCCGCCAGAGCCTGGGACAACGCGGCGCCGTTCATGCGCGCCAGCATGGCCAGAGCCTGCTGGATGGCGTCGGGATCGACATCGGTGGCGATCTCGCGGGCGATATCGCCTGCCGTGGGCAGGCTGATGAGCTGGGCGATGTAGGCCGGCTCCTGGGCTCCTTCGAGCGCGACGCCGATCGCTTCGATGAGCGCCGGATCGAAACTGGCGGCGCGGCCCTTGCGCAGCGCGCCCGCCGCTGCGCAAAGCTCGTTCGTCATGACGCTGCGCAGCGACTGCCAGCGATTGAACGGATCGCTGTCGACGCGCGCAAGGCGCAGCAACTCGGCGGTGCCCAGCTGCGTCTCGAGGCGCACCGGCGCGGAGAAGCCGCGCAGCAGCGAAAGAGCCGGCGCTTCGGGGACATCCTCGAAGGTGACGCTTGCTGCGGTCCGTTCCAGGATCAGCACGTCGCCGTCGAGCCTGATCTCGCCGCTGGCCCTGAGCGGCAGGTCGCCAGCCTGCCCCACCAGCCCCAGCCGGATCGGGATCACCAGTGGATGCTTCTCGTCCTGCCCCGGCGTCGGCGCAGTTTTCTGCGCCAGATCGAGCGTGTAGCGGCGGGCCGCGGCGTCATAGCGGCCCGATGCCACAAGTTGCGGCGTGCCGGCCTGGTCATACCATTTCGCGAAATGGGCAAGATCCTGCCCCGACACGTCCGCGAAGCAGGCGATGAACTCCTCGATCGTCGCTGCGGTGCCGTCATGCCGGTCGAAGAACAGGGTCATGCCCGAGCGGAACGCCCCATCGCCGATCAGGACCTTCAGCATGCGGATGAGCTCGGCGCCCTTTTCATAGACCGTCGCCGTATAGAAGTTGTTGATCTCCTTGTAGGCGCGCGGCCTGACATTGTGCGCCAGCGGCCCTGAATCCTCGACGAACTGGGTCAGCCTCAGCCGCACCACATCGGCGATGCGCTTGACGGGGCGCGAGCGCTCATCGGCGGTGAACTCCTGATCGCGATAGACCGTCAGCCCTTCCTTCAGGCAAAGCTGGAACCAGTCGCGGCAGGTGATGCGGTTGCCCGTCCAGTTGTGGAAATACTCGTGGGCTATGATGCCCTCGATGTTGGCGTAGTCGCCATCGGTCGCGGCGTCCGGGCTGGCCAGGACATACTTGTCGTTGAAGATGTTGAGGCCCTTGTTCTCCATCGCGCCCATGTTGAAGTCCGACACGGCGACGACGTTGAACACGTCGAGATCATATTCGCGCCCGAACACGCTCTCATCCCACGCCATTGAGCGCTTGATCGCGTCCATCGCATAGCCCGCACGGCCTTCCTTGCCCTTCTCGACATAGACGCCGAGCGCCACCTTGCGGCCGCTGGCGGTGACGAAGCTGTCATGCACCGCGCCGAGATCCCCGCCGACGAGCGCGAACAGATAGGCAGGCTTCGGCCAGGGGTCCTGCCACAGCGCGAAATGCCGGTCCGTGCCCGGAACGTCGCCTGTGGCGATGGGGTTGCCGTTGGCGAGCAGGATCGGCGCCTCGGTCTTCGGGGCCTCTAGCCGCACCGTGTAGACCGACAGGACATCGGGCCGGTCGAGGAAATAGCTGATGCGGCGAAAGCCGTCGGCCTCGCACTGTGTGCAGTAGACGCCGCTGGAGCGATAAAGCCCCATCAGTTTCGTGTTCGCCGAGGGGTTGATGCGCGTCTCGATCGTCAACGTGAAGGGCCGGGATGGCGGTTGCAGCAGCGTCAGGCCGTCAGCCGCCACCACGAACGCGCCCGCATCAGGCTCGGCCCCGTCCAGCAGCAGCTTGCCGAGCCGGAGCTCGTCGCCATCGAGCCGCAGCGGCGCGCCAGGCTGGCCGGCCGGATTGGGCCGGATGCTGAGCAGCGAGCGCACCAGCGTGTCGGTGGAGTCCAGCCGGATGTCGAGGTTCACCGTGTCGATCAGATAATCGGACGGGCGGTAGTCCTCGAGGCGGATCGTCTGGGAATCGCGGGTCATGTGTGAATCGTCCGTGCGCATGGCCCGAAGCAAAGTCATGGCTTTGCGGCCTCTGGCAAGCGTGCCGCTCACGCTCGCGCGAATTTGTCCCCTCCGCCGCCTCCGCCGCCCCAGCCGCCTCTGGCGCCGCTCAGGCGGGAGCGGCCCCGGCCGCCGTGGCGCCGCCGGGCTGCAGCGGCTCGGCATGGCCAACGACGCGCGCGATGTCGCTGCGGCTCTGGCGCAGTGCGCGCTCGATCTCGTCCACAGCCACATGCACGGCCGCGACGTCCATCGCGCCATCGGCGCGGCAATGGAAATTGACGATCAGCCCGGCTTCGGTGGTGCGCACCCGCACATTGTGAATGTCGCGCACCGCCCCGTCGCCGCAGGCGCCGGCGAGCATGGCCGCGACTTCCGCCACGATGGCAGGCGCTGCATCCTCGCCATCACCAGCTGTCATGGCCAGGGGCTCGACATGGGTCTCGACCTCGGTCAGGGGGCCGAAATCTGCCCGTATGGCTGCCTCGAGATGCGTCGCGAGCTGATGTGCGGCGGCGAGCGGCATGCGCGCATCCACCTCCATGTCGAGGCTGATGCAATTGCGCTCGCCCACCTTCTGCAAGGTGAAGTGGTGGACCGGAACCCTGAGGCGGGCGGCGATCATCATCACCCGCTCAAGCGCGTTCTCATCCTCTGTCTGCATCGGGTTGGCGGTGATGGTGATGTCGGCGTTGGGCGCGGCCACGGCGAGCGCGCCGGCCAGATCCTGCTTGATCGCCGAAACCTGCTCCAGGCCCAGCGTGCGCGAGACTTTCACCCCCAGCTCGCCCTGCATGCGTCCCCCGCCGGGCCTGAGCCTCAGCCACTCCACCTCCGCCACGCCCGGCACGGCCAGCGCCGTTTCCTCCAGCCGTTCGCGCATGCCCTTTGGCGCGGTGTCGACCAGCGTGCCGATGGTGCGCAGGGCGAGCTTGATCGCCGCGCTGAAGATGAAGAGCGAAACGCCCAGCGCCGCCGCTGTGTCGCCATGCGCATAGCCTGCAAGCACCATCAGCAGGCCGATGAGCGTAAGGGCCGAGGATACGAGGTCTGACGCGAAGTGAAGGGCATCGGCCGCGAGCGCTTCGGAATGGGTCGCCTTGGCGATGAGGTGCAGCGCCCGCCAGCGGGTGCCGTCTATGAGGATCGCCACCACGAGCACGCCAATGACGACAGGCGTGACCTCGACCGGCGGATGCACCCCCGACCAGAGCCGGCTGCCGGCCTCCCAGGCCACCGCCCCGGCCAGCGCCAGCAGCAGCGCGCATTCCGCCAGCGCGGCCAGCGACTCGATCTTGCCGTGGCCGTAATGATGCTCGTCATCGGCGGGCTTGTCGGCGGCGCGGATGGCGAACCAGGTGGTCAGCGTGGCGGCGATGTCGATGAGCCCGTGCGCGGCCTCCGAATACAGCGCCAGCGAGCCTGAAACATAGGCCGCGAAGGCCTTGCCGAGCGTCAGCACCACGCTGGCGCCCACCGAGACGATGGCCGCGCGTTCCTTCATGCGGTTGACCCGCTGGGCTGGCGTCTCGCCGGAAATCATGCCGTTCATGCATCACACGGGGTTGGGGCTGCGCAAAAGCCCGTCGCTGGCCCTTGCATTGGGGCCCTGTCTGCCCCGATCTAGGCTTGAAGATCAACCGTGCCGATCAATCAGGCGGCCAGAAGGAGCAATGACATGGAATTTCTGCACACGGTGCGTTTTAGCGGTGCATAGCGGTTAAGGGCGTGGATAACGGGCTGTTTCGGGCAGTTTTTGGCTCTAAAGTCGGGTAGCGATGCATATGATTGCGCAGCCTGCGTAGGACTTGCGTGGGACTCGAAACTTGCCAGTTTCTTGCCATAGGAGGGCAGATGCTCAAGCGGTTCAAGAGTGCTGTGAAGGCGTGGTATCGAGGCGAGTTTGTCACTTATCCAGCCTATGACGACGGCAGCATTGTCGTAATGGGTGGGCACCACAAGCGGCATTGGACGGCAAAACTTGCGCGCGCAATTATAGATTTTCTCTCAAAGGAATGGAAATGGGTTATTGGTACTATAATAGCTGTTTGCGGTTTAATTCTAGCATACTTTAAGTTAAAATAATAATCTCGCTGGCAGGGCGTTACTCCTGCTATCCCACCGCCTTAAACAAGCAGACTATAGCATAGGTGGGTCGTTTTTCAGCAACCGCGCGCTTCTACTTTCAGCGCCGCAGCGAGACTGCAAGAATAAGAATATATACCTAGATTTATGTCAAGAATTATCTGACACCGATATTTCTTTTCTACATAGGAGTTGCGTGGTACAGTATTCGCTAAGTAGTTGAAATCGCTATGAAAAAAAACAGGAGAGCGTGTTTTGGAATTTCTGCACACCATGGTGCGCGTGGGCAATCTGGAGGCCGCGCTCGATTTCTATGTGAACAAGCTCGGCCTCGTCGAGGTCCGCCGCATCGATAGGCCAGAGGGCAAGTACACGCTGGTGTTCCTCGCCGCCCCCGGCGACGCGGCCCGGGCCGCCGAAACGAAAGCGCCCCTGGTCGAACTGACCTACAACTGGGATGAGCATGACTACACCGGCGGGCGCAATTTCGGCCATCTCGCCTACCGCGTCGACGACATCTACCAGATCTGCGACCGGCTGATGAAGGCCGGCGTCACCATCAACCGCCCGCCGCGTGATGGCTACATGGCCTTCGTGCGCTCGCCCGACGGCATCTCCATCGAACTGCTGCAGAAGGGCGAGCCGCTGCAGAAGAGCGAGCCCTGGGCCTCGATGCCCAACACCGGCAGCTGGTGAGGCGCCGGGCCGGCCGGTTCAGCGCCGGGGCGGCCTGAGCATCAGGAACAGGCCAAAGGCGATTGACGCGATGACGCCGCTGGCCGACAGGGCGGCGTCGGTGCCCAGATGCGTCATGGCGAAGGCGAAGAGGAACGGGCTGGCCGCATTGGCGAGGAAGCGCAGGCCCGTGATCCGCCCCATGAGCGTGCCGTAGCCGGCCGCGCCGAAGAGCTGAAGCGGCACGGTCGCCCGCGCGATCGTCACAAGGCCCTGGGCCGCGCCGTAAAGCGCGGCGAAGGCAACCGCCGTGCCCAGAGAGGCTGGCAGGGCGAGAAGGATCGCCACCGAAGCCACGAGCGCGCCAAGCGCCACGCGCCCGGTCATCAGCGGATCGAAGCGGTGGCCGCCGAGCACCTCCACAAAGCGCGCAAGGACCTGCGCCGGCCCCATGACCATCGCGATAAGCGCCGCGGCATGCGGGCTGAATCCCTCGTTCTCGATGATCCTGAGCATGTGCACGGGAAAGGCCGAGGTGACGATGCCGGACACCACGATGGCCAGCGCGAACAGGATCAACGCCCGTCGGCGTTCGTCGCCCAGATGCATCGGCGGCTCGTTGGCCGGCGCCTCCTGCCTCGCTGCATGGCTGGCCGGCATGGCGCGGCGCAGCACCGTGAGGTGGAGCGGCGCGCACACCAGGAGATGAACGATCGCGAATGCGCCCAGCGTCCAGCGCCAGTCGAAGGCGCCAAGCATCCACTGGGTCAGCGGCCAGAAGATCGTTGAGGCGAACCCCGCCATCAGCGTGACCAGCGTGATGCCGCGCCGCGCCTCGTGGCGGTAGATCTGGGTCAGCCCGGCGAAGGCCGCCTCATAGACCACGAGGCAGGTCGCAGCCTCGGTGAGAATCACGGCGACCGAGAAGGCCCAGAAATTCGGCGCGAGCGCGCAGGCGGCGAGGCCGGCCGCTGCCATGACAGAGCCGAAGCTCATCACCTGCCGCGCGCCGCGCCGGTCGAGCTCGCGCCCGACAATCGGGGCCACCAGCCCGCCCAGCAGCAGCCCGAGCGTGAAGGCGCCGAAGAGCCAGTCGAGGCCGACCCCGAACTCGCGCGCTATGGCCGGGGCCAGCACGCCATAGGCGTAGTAGAGCGTGCCGTATCCGATCGTCTGGGTCAGGCCCATGGCGAGGATCGTGCGGTCGTTGAGGCCGCCGGCAATGGCGGACAGGGAGATGCGGGTGACTGCAGTCATGGCGTCATGCGCCGCTAGGCTAGCCGCATGATGGTTTGATGACGATCGCGAGATTGACGCGCCGGCGCGCGGCGCGGAAAGGTGCGCGAGCATGCACCTGGAATGGACCTTCCGATGACACTCACCCTTCTTGGCAAACTCGTAGACGGCCACCCAATCCGCGAGGTCACCATCCGCTCGGCGGCCGGCGCCTCCGCCACGATCATGGAGTGGGGCGCGGTGGTGCGCGACATGAGCGTGCCGGCGGATGGCAAGCCGCAGCGCGTGGTGCTGGGCTTCGAGACGCTGGATCACTACCTCAGGCATTCGCCGCATTTCGGCGCCATCGCCGGGCGCTTCGCCAACCGCATCGAGGGCGGGCGCTTCACGCTCGACGGCCAGCCGCACCAGCTCAAGCTCAATCAGGATGGGCGCCATTCTCTCCATGGCGGCGGCGATGGCTTCGGCAAGCGGCCCTGGACCATCCTGCATCATGACGCCGCCTCCGTGACGCTGGCTCTGCTCTCGCCCGATGGTGACCATGGCTATCCCGGCGCGCTGACGGTGCTGTGCCGCTACACGCTGGCGGAGCCGGCCACGCTGCGCGTCGAACTCACGGCCACCACCGACGCCCCCACGATCGTCAACCTGTGCCATCACTCCTACTTCAACCTCGACGGCTCGGCCGACATCCTCGACCACGAGCTTGAGCTGCGCGCCAACCTGATGACGCCGGTGGATGGCGACCTGATCCCCAGCGGGGAAGTCGCCTCCGTCGCCGCAACGCCCTTCGATTTCCGCAAGCCGCGCCCGGTGCGCCGCCTCAATCCGGATGGCTCGCGGCATTGGTACGACCACAACTTCATCCTGCGCCGCGACCGCCGCGAGGCCTCCAGCATGCCGGGGCTGGAAGTGGCCCATGCCGCCACGCTGCGCAGCCTGAGAAACGGGCTCGCCATGCAGGTCTGGACCACCGAGCCCGCCATCCAGCTCTATGACGGCTTCAAGATGGGCACGCCCGTGCCGGGCCTGACCGGCGCGCCCTATGGCGCCGCCGCAGGGCTGTGCCTGGAGCCGCAACACGTGCCGGACAGCCCCAACCTGCCGCATTTCCCCAGCACCGTGCTGAGGCCCGGCGAGGTCTACCGACAGGTGACGGAGTATCGGTTCGGGTGAGGCTACCCCTTCACCCCGCCCGAGGTCAGCCCGCCCACCACGCGCTCCTGGAAGACGGCGATGATGATGCAGATCGGCACGATGGCGATGATCAGCGCAGCCGAGATGATCGGCCAGGGGAACGAGAACTCGCCCTGGTAGAGCGTGATGCCGACGGGGAGCGTGCGGCTGGCCACGCGCGGCGCCAGCGTGAGCGCGAGCAGGAACTCATCCCAGGCATTGACGAAGGCGAGGATGCCGGCGGTGAACACGCCCGGAGCCGTGAGCGGAATCACCACATGCCACAGCGCGCCCAGCCGCGAGCAGCCGTCGATCATGGCCGCGTTCTCGAGGTCGCGCGGAATGTCCTGAAAGAAGGAGATCAGCACCAGCGTGCACACCGGCATGGACAGCACCGCATAGGGGAAGACCAGCGCCCACCAGGTGTTGAGCAATGACAGGTCCCGCATCACCGAGAACAGCGGCACCATCAGCGAGATCAGCGGGAACATCGCCACCGCCAGCAGCACAGACAGGATGAGGTTCGGCGCCGGAATCCGCAGCCTGACCAGCGCATAGGCCGCCAGCGCGGACACGACCACGCACAGCAGGGTGGACAAGGCGGCCACGACGAAGCTGTTCCACATGAAGAGCATGATCGGCTGGTCGGTGAAGACGCGGGTATAATTGCCAAGCGTCGGCGCGTCGGGCCAGATCGTGATCGGCAGTCGCATCAACTCGCTCTCGGTCTTGAGCGAGGTGAACAGGATCCAGAGCGCCGGGAAGAAGCCGTTGATGGCGACGACAGCGCCGGCGATCAGCGTCATCTTGCGAGAAGACGGAAACTTCATCATGGCTGCGGTCCTGTGGTTGCGGGCGCCGGTTCCATCAGTGCCGCCCGCCGCTGGGGTCGCGCCGCGTGTGGCGCAGATACACCGAGGTCAGGATGGCCGAGACGATGAACATGAGCACCGCCAGCGTCGAGCCATAGCCGAAGTCGAGGCTGTCGATCGTGGTCTTGTGGATGTACATGGCCAGCGTCTCGGTGGCGTTGCCCGGTCCGCCATCGGTCATGGCCTTGGGGATGTCGAAGGTCTGGATCGCGGTGATGGTGCGGAAGATCAGCGCCACGATGATCGCGGGCTTGAGCATCGGCAGGGTGATCTCGATGAACTGGTTCCATTTCGAGGCGCCATCGACCTCGGCCGCCTCGTAGAGCGATTTCGGGATGGTCTGCAGCCCCGCGAGCAGCACCAGCGCCGCGAAGCTCGATGTCTTCCAGATGATGGCGACGCAGATGGCGAAGAAGGCCGGTCCCTCCTGGGTCAGCCAGTTGACCGGCGAGAGCCCGATCCAGATCAGCGCATTGTTCACGAGGCCCTGCTGGTATTCGAAGAACCAGCGGAAGATGAGCCCGGCGAAGACCAGAGGCAGCGCCCAGGGCAGCAGCAGCCCCAGCCTTACAGGCCATTTGACGCGGAAGGGCTGATTGGCCAGCAGGGCAAGCCCGAGCCCGAGCGCGACCGCGCCCGGCACCGTGACGATGACGTAAAGCACCGTGTGCCAGGTGGCTTCCCAAAGCCGGTGGTCGCCCAGCGCCGTGACATAGTTCTCGAAGCCGACCCAGGGCCGGGCCATCCAGGGCTCGGTCAGCTTGTTGGTGGTGAAGGACGAGCGGATCAGCGTGGCGATGGGATAGAGCACCACGCCAGCCAGCAGCAGGAAGGCCGGCGCCAGCAGGGCGATGCCGAGCCGGCGCTCGGCGCGTTCCAGCGAGGAGAGTTTCGGCGTCATGGGCGTGCCTCCGTCCTGCGCCCTGGCCCGCGGAGGCGGATGGGATGCGCGTCGCTGCAGGGGCGGGCGGGGGCCAGCGGCCCCGCGCCCTTCAATGTGGTTCAGGCGGTCAGCGAATGACCTGGCTGAGGTCGCGCGTCATGTCCGCGAGCGCCGCGTCGGCGCTCTTCGAGCCGGCGAGGAAGGCGTTCATGTTGGTGCGGATGATCTCCGACACGCGCGGATAGGCTGGCGTCACCGGGCGCGAGCGCGCGGTCTGCACCACAGGCAGCGCCTGCGCGAACCAGGGGTTGGCCTTCAGTACGTCCGGATCGCTGTAGGTCTCTGCAAACACCGGCAGGTGCGATGCGGCAATGGCCTGTGCTTTAGCCACTTCCGGCGAGGACAGATACATCGCGAAATCGAAGGCTGCTTTCTTGTTCTTCGAGAACGCCGAGACGGCAAGCTGCCAGCCGCCGATGCAGGTTGCGGCCCTGTCGGCCGTAAATCCGGGCAGCGGCACCACGCCGACCTTGTCCTTGATCTGGCTGTCGGCATCGTTCTGGGTGCGCTGCCAGACATAACCCCAGTTCATGGCGAACAGGAGATTGCCTGCCTGGAAATTCTGGCGGATGCGGTCGGTCGGAATTTCGGCGAGGTTCGGCGGCGTCACATTCGCAGCCTTCATGTCAGCCCAGAGCTGGAACGGGCGGCGCGCTTCCGCCGAGCCGAGGTTGAGTTGGCCCTGCGCGTTGGTGAGCGAGCCTCCGGCCCCCCACATTGGCACAAGATAGGTGCAGACGGTGCCTTCGATCGGCGCGCCCGCGGTCTGGAAGCCCGAAAGGTTCGGGTTGCCCTCGGCCTTCATGATCTTCTCGGCGCCGGCCTGAAGCTCGGCCCAGGTCTTTGGCGGCTGCACGCCATGCTTCTCGAGCAGGTCCTTGCGGTAGTAGAGGAACTGCGCATCCGCGAAGTAGGGCAGGGCGATGACGCGGCCGCCCACGATGTTGGCCTCGCGATAGGCGGGCAGATAGCGCGCCATGATCTTGTCCCTGTCGGCGCCCAGGAACTGGTCGAGCGGCTCGGCCCACTGTGCGGCGGCCCACTGCGCCGGCCGGATCACGTCGATCAGGATCACGTCGAGCGCGGAATCCTTCGAGGCCAGCACGGTGTTGAGGTATTGCTGCTGCTGCTCGGAGGTGGCGCCGCCGACCTCGACCTCGATCTTCACGCCGGGCGTGCGCTTCTCGTATTCATCGGCGATCTTGCGCATCACGTCGGGGCGCTGCTGCCCGCCGGTGAAGATGCGCAGGGTCGTCTGCGCCATGGCGAGGCTGGACACGCCGACGCTCAGGGCGAAGCCGAGCGTGGCGCCCAGCGACAGGTTCAGGAAAGTCCGCTTCTTCATGGATTTGTCCTCCCTTGGACAGGTTGTGGCTTCAGGCGGCGAGCGCCCCGCCGGTTTCAGTGTCGAACAGATGCATGTCGCTGGCGCCCAGCGAGACGGTGACCTCGTCGCCGGGTTTGACGCCGGACTGCGGCGGAAAGCGGCCCGTGAGCGTGGCGCCGCCGATGCTGAGCAGCGCCAGCGTCTCCGCGCCCAGAGGCTCCAGGATCTCGACCCGCGCCTTGGCGTTGACGCCGCCGGGCAGGGCGTCGGGCCCCAGCTTCACATGCTCGGGCCTGAAGCCCGCATCATAGCGCGCGCCTGGCCTCAGCCCCGCGCGCGCCGGCAAGGCGAGCCCCGACGGCATGGCCAGCATCCGGGCGTCAGCGCTCGCGGTGAGCCTTGCGAAGCTCATCGGCGGGGAGCCCATGAAGCCCGCGACGAACCTGGAGGCCGGCTTGTTGTAGATGTCGTCCGGCGTCGCGAACTGTTCGAGATGGCCCGCGCGCAGCACTGCGATGCGGTCCGCCAGCGTCATCGCCTCGACCTGGTCATGCGTGACGTAGACGATCGAAGTGCCGAAGCGCTGGTGCAGCTTCTTGATCTCGATGCGCACCTCGGCACGCAGCTGGGCGTCGAGATTCGACAACGGCTCGTCGAAAAGGAAAACGCGCGGGCGGCGCACGATGGCGCGGCCCATGGCCACGCGCTGGCGCTGCCCGCCCGAGAGCTGCCCCGGCCTGCGGTCGAGCAGGTGGCCGATCTGCAACACCTCCGACGCTTCCTTGACGCGCTCGGCGATCTCCTGGGGCGCTGCGCCCCGCATCTTCAGCCCGAAGGCCATGTTGTCGTAGACGCTCTTGTGCGGATAGAGCGCATAATCCTGGAACACCATGGCGATGTCGCGCTCGCGCGGGGCCAGGTCGTTCACCACCGTGCCGCCGATGTCGATCTCTCCGCCGGTCACGGACTCGAGGCCCGCGATCATGCGCAACAGGGTCGATTTTCCGCAGCCGGACGGGCCGACCAGCACCACGAACTCGCCATCGCCGAAGCTCAGGTCAATGCCGTGGATCACCTCGGCCTTGCCGAAAACCTTGCGGACCTTGCGGATGGTCACCGCTGCCACGCGTCTCTCCCCTGGAATGACTGCCTCTGACGGGCGCCTTCGCCTGATCGTGCCTTGCTGACGTCCGAAACGCCAGAGTTCCCTTTATGCCCAAGTCTTATATAAGACACAAGACCCTTGAGGTTTTCGTGGTCCGGGTCTAAACCGGGCCTTCGGTCCACCCTCGGAGATCCATCAGGTTCAGGCATGGCGAGCGTCCTGTGCGTCGGAATTGCGACGCTTGATTACATTTATGGCGTCGAAAGCCTGCCGACCGAGGGCCGGAAGTATCGCGCCGCCGCGCTTGAGGTGCTTGGCGGCGGCATCGCGGCCAATGCAGCCGTGGCCGTGGCCCGGCTGGACGGGCGAGCCTCGCTTGTGACCCGCCTTGGCGACGACATCGCTGGCGATGCGATCCGGGCCGGCCTTGCCGATGAGCATGTCGATCTGGACCTGTGCCGCCCGTTGGCGGGGGGACGCTCGCCCGTAAGCGCCGTGATGGTCGATCGCGGCGGCGAGCGCATGATCGTATCCTATTCCGACGCCGCCCTGCCGGCTATGCCCGAATGGTTGCCCGCCGCCCTGCCCGCAGGGGTCGGCTGCTTGCTGGGCGACACCCGCTGGGAGGAGGGCGCGCTGCACCTGTTCCGCCTGGCGAGGAGCGCTGGCGTGCCCGCCCTTCTCGATGGCGACCGCAAGCCGATGGACCCCGCGCTTCTCGATGCCGCCAGCCACATCGCCTTCAGCGAGGTGGGGCTGAAGGAACTCACCGGGCTTGATGATCCTGCCCGTGCGCTCCTCGGCGTCAAGGCCGACGCGCGCTGGCTGGCCGTCACTGCTGGCGAGCGCGGCGTCTGGGTCCGCGAGGGCGGGAGCATCACCCATGTCGAGGCCTTTCCCATACAGGCCGTGGACACGCTCGCGGCCGGCGATGTCTGGCACGGCGCTTTCGCGCTGGCGCTGGCGGAAGGCCGGCCGGAAATGCAGGCCGTCCGCTTCGCCAATGCGGCCGCAGCCATCAAGTGCACCCGCTTCGGCGGGCGGAAAGGCGCGCCGGCACGCGCCGAAGTCGAACTCTTCCTGAAGGAACGCTCATGACAACGCTCTCGCCCGGCAAGCTCTGGGGCCTGCGCCGGATGGCCGACGCGGCTGGCCTGTTCAAGATGGTGGCGGTGGACCAGCGCCCGCCGATCAAGAACCCGATCAAGGCCGCGCGCGGCGCCGCCGAGGCGCCCTATGATGATGTGGCCGGCTTCAAGCTCATGCTCGTCGAGGAATTGCAGGCCCATGCCTCGGCCATGCTGCTCGATCCGCATTTCGCCCTGCCGAGGGGGCTCTCCCTGCTCTCGCCCGCCAAGGGCCTGATCGTGACGCTGGAGGATTCGATCTTCCGCGAGACGCCGGGCGGGCGGCTGTCGTCCCAGATCGACCACTGGTCCGTCGAGAAGATCAAGCGCACAGGCGCCGACGCCGTGAAGGTCCTGGCCTGGTATCGCCCCGATGCCGATGTGGCCGTCAACCGCGCCCAGCAGGATTTCACCAAGGCCATCGGCGAGGCCTGCGCCCGCTGCGACATTCCCTTCCTGTTCGAATTGCTGGTCTATCCGCTGGCGAAGGACGAGCACCAGACCACAGATTATGTCGAGATGCAGGGCAAGCACGCTGGGCACGTGCTCGACAGCGTCCGCGAATTCGCCAGGCCCGATTACGGCATCGATGTCTTCAAGCTCGAGAGTCCGGTGCCGGCCAAGGGCATCGATGCTGCCGACCGCGCCGCCACGCAGGCGCTCTTCAACGAGATGGGCGCGCTCAGCGGCCGCCCCTGGGTGATGCTCTCGGCCGGCGCCTCCATGGCCGAGTTCAGGATCGTCATGGAGCACGCCTACGCCGCCGGCGCCTCGGGCTATCTCGCGGGCCGCGCCATCTGGGCGGAGCCGTTCAGGGCTTTCCCCGACTGGGACGCGATCCGCGATGGCCTGCGCAGCCGTTCCGTCCCCTACATGGCCGAACTGAATGCGTTGACCGACCGGAAGGGCACCGCCTGGTTCGATCACCCGCTCTATGGCGGCAAGGCTGCCGTCGAACATGCCGATGACAGCTTCCGGCTGCACTACAAGGCAGGCTGATGTCCGGACGCCGAAAAATGCCGGTGTCATCCCCGCCGGCCAGCAGGGCCGACAAGGTGGGGCCGCCGGCCGCAGGCAAATGCATCCCCATCCCCTCCGCAGCGCTCCGGCCGGGGATGACATCAAGGCGCGAGAAGAGGTTCAACCCATGCCCGTGATCGGCATCCTGCCCCTGGCCCGGCCCACCTTCGATGTGCCCTATGCCGAGGAGATGGCCGCAGCCTGCTTCAAGGCGCTGGAGGCCACCGGCCACATGATCATCGGCTCCCGCGCCCTGCTCTTCGACGCGGCGGCGACGGAAGCCGCCCTTGCGGAGCTCAGGATGCAGAAGATCGACCTTCTGCTGATCCTGCAGGTCACCTTCACCGATGCCTCCATGACGGTGCGCATCGCCAGGGAGCAGCTTGCGCCGCTCGCCATCTGGGCGATGCCGGAGCCGCGCGCGGGCGGGCGGCTCCGGCTCAACGCCTTCTGCGGCCTCAACCTCGCGGCCCATGCGCTCGGCCTTGCCGGCGTGCCGCTGCGCTGGCTCTACAGCGCGCCCGACGCGCCCATGATCGGTGACGCGATTGGCGGACTGGTGGTCGGCGAGGAGCGCGATGTGGCCTTCACGGCCGGGCCTGCGCCCTCGCTGGTGGAGCGCGAGCAGGCCAGGCGCGTGATGAAGGCCCTTTCGGGCCAGTCGATCGGCCTTGTCGGCGAGCATCCCGCAGGCTTCGACACCTGCGCCTATGATCCGGCGCGCCTTGCGGCGCTGGCCGGCGTCGATGTCCGGCGCATTGCGTTGCCCGAACTGTTCGAGACGGCGCGCGCCGTGCCGGCCGACGCCATCGCGGCCACGCGCGCCATGGTCGCGGCCCGGCTCGACGGGCTCGACGCCGTGGATCAGCCCCAGCTCGAGCGCAGCCTCGGCGTCTACCACGCGCTCGGCGCATTGCGGGATGCGAAGGGCTGTTCGGCCATGGCGGTGCGCTGCTGGCCCGAGCTGTTCACCGATCATGGCTGCGCCGCCTGCGGCCCCATGGGCCTGCTCACCGAGGGCAAGACGCCTTGCGCCTGCGAGGCCGATGTCTACGGCGCGCTGACCGGCATGATCCTTCAGGAAGTGTCGGGCGCCCCGGCCTGGCTGGTCGATGTCGTGGACTTTGACGGCAAGGACGACACGGCCGTGTTCTGGCATTGCGGCTCCGCGCCGCTCTCCATGGCCGATCCCGAGGTGAGGCCCCGCGCCCAGATACACACCAACCGCAAGATGCCGCTCTTGCAGGAGTTCACCCTCAAGCCCGGCCGCGTCACCATCTGCCGCATCAGCCAGGCGAAGGGGCGCACCAGCATGATCCTCGCGGGCGGGGAGATGCTGCGCGCGCCGATGAGCTTCACCGGAACCTCCGGCGTCGTGCGCTTCGACCGCGCCGCGGATGATGTGATGGAGGCCATGATGGAGTTCGGCCTCGAGCACCATGTCGCGATCGTCTATGGCGAGCATCGGGGCACGCTCAGGGCGTTGGGCGAGGAAATGGGCCTGCCCGTGGTGGAGCTGGCGTGATGACGGACATTGTTCGCTATGGTCTGGTCGGCGCCGGCATGATGGGGCGCGAGCATATCCGCAACCTGGCGCTGGTGCCCGGCGCGGTCGTGACTGCCGTCTCCGATCCCGACGCTGACCAGCGCGCCATGTCGGCTGCGGCGGCCGGCGGCGCGAAGCCCTTCGCCGATCACCGCGATCTGCTTGAGTCAGGCCTCGTCGACGCGCTGGTCATCGCCAGCCCCAACGACACGCACATGGCCATCCTCGGGGACATCTTCGCAGCGCCGAAGGCCCTGCCGATCCTGGTGGAAAAGCCTGTCTGCACGACGCTGGCCGACTGCGATGGACTGGAGCGGGCCGCCGCCGCCTATGGCGCGCCGATCTGGGTGGCGATGGAATACCGCTACATGCCGCCCGTGGCCGAGCTGCTGCGCGAGGTCCGCGCCGGCACGGTGGGCCGGCTCAGGATGTTCGCGATCCGCGAGCACCGCTTTCCCTTCCTCAAGAAGGTGGGCGACTGGAACCGCTTCACCGAGCGCACCGGGGGCACGCTGGTCGAGAAATGCTGCCATTTCTTCGACCTGATGCGGTTGGTCGCGGCTGACGAGCCGGTGCGGGTCTATGCCTCGGGCGCAGCCGACGTGAACCATCGCGACGAGAGCTATGGCGGGCGCGTGCCCGACATCCTCGACAATGCCTTCGTGATCGTCGATTTCCGCTCAGGGATCAGGGCGATGCTCGACTTGTGCATGTTTGCCGAGGGCAGCTACTGGCAAGAAGAGCTTGCGGCGACCGGCTCGGCTGGCAAGGTCGAAGCCTTCGTGCCGGGCCCGGCGCGCTTCTGGCCGGGCGGCGGCGAGCGGGCGAGCGAGATCCTGGTGTCGCCGCGCGAGCCCAAGAACCCTGTGCGCCGGCAGGTGCATGTTGACGAGGCCATTCTGATGGCCGGCGACCATCACGGCTCAACCTACTACCAGCACATGGGCTTCAATCGCGTGGTGCGGCAGGGCGGCGCCGTGGAGGTCACCATGGCTGACGGGCTCATGGCGGTTCGCATCGGCCTTGCCGCCGAGCGATCCATCCGCGAGAGCGTGCCCGTCGCTCTCTGGCGCGGCGGTGGCGGCCTTGGTGCGGAACGCTTTGGCCCGGAACGCTTTGGCCCGGAACGCTTTGGGCCGGAAGGCTTTGGCCCGGAAGGATCTGGCCCGGAAGGATCTGGCCTGGCCGGGCATTGAGCGCCTGACCGGGATGATCCCGGCCAGGCGACCCTGACGTCAGTTCACCGCGCCGGCTGCGACGCCCGCTTCGCGCAGCGCCTTGGCCCATTTCGCCACCTCGCCCTCGAAGGCCGCCTTGTGGGCTGCCGGCGTCCGCTGGGACTCGGGAAAGGAGGTGGTGCCGAAAGAGGCGAAACGCTCGTTCACGGCCGGGTCCTTCATCGCGGCCTGAAGCGCCGTGCTGAGCCGGGCGATCGCCTCGGCCGGCGTGCCTTTGGGCGCGTAGAGGCCATGCCAGATGGTCATCTCCACCGGTGTGCCCGCCTCGCGGGAGGTGGGCACATCCTTGATGACGTCCAGCCGCTCGGCCGAGGTCACTGCATAGGCGCGGATCTTGCCGCCCTGGACCTGCGGCACGGCCGTGGTGGACTGGTCGCACAGCGCATCCACCTGTCCGCCGACGAGGTCGTTCATGGCCGGGCCCGTGCCGCGATAGGCGACCTGCGTCGGCTTGGCCCCGACGGCCTGGCTCATCAGGATGATGCACAGGTGCGAGTTGGAGCCGACGCCGGCATGGGCCATGGTCAGCTTGTCGCCCTGCGACCTGGCATAGGCGAAGAAGTCGCGCGCATTCTGCGGCGGCAGCGCCATTTTGCCGGTGATGACCATCGGGCCGGTGTTGATCATGCCCAGCGGCTCGAAGGCGGTGGCGGTGTCGTAGCGCAGGTTGTTGTAGAGCGCGGGCGCCGCCTTCAGCGCCAGATGATGGATGAGGATGGTGTAGCCATCGGGCGCCGCAGTGGCGAGGCGCGAGGCCCCGGCCGTGCCGCCCGCGCCGGCCACGTTCTCGACGATGACCTGCTGGCCGAGCGTGCGGCCCATGTGCTCGGCGACGAGCCGGCCGATCACGTCGGATGGCCCGCCGGCGGCGAACGGCACGATCAGCGTGATCTGCTTGTTGGGGAAGCCCTGCGCTGCGGCGGGCGCGGCGGCCAGCAGGCAAAGCCCGGCCGCAGCGGCAGCCGTCAGCGTGATGGATGTGGTGGTTCGTGACATGTGTACCCTCCCAAGGTTCGTTTTGCTGGACGCCGGGATCATCAGACCCCGGCGAATGGCTTGTCAGCGCATGAACGAAAGATAGTGCGCATCATCGGTGAGGCACAGGCTCACCCGCCATTCGACGGGTCGCGCATCGAGCGACAGCGCCAGGCGCTGCACCATGAGCGCGGGATGGCCCGGCGGCTTGCCCAGCGCCTCGGCGTCGCGCGAGGTCAGCGCCACCGCCTTCAGCTTCTCGCGGGCATGGGCGATGGTCACGCCGTATCGCTCTGCATAGAACGCATAAAGGCTGTTCGGCACGGCATCGTCCGTGATGCGGGGGAACATCGCATCGGGCAGGGACAGCGTCTCGATGATCATCGGCACATTGTCGATGGCGCGCATCCGGCGCACGCGAGCCACCTTGGCGCCCGCCTCGAGCCCGAGCTGCTCGCGCTCGGTGGCGGTGGCTGTATGCACCGCAGCCTCGAGCACGACGCTTTCGGGGAATCGCGCGATGCCGTCATCCGGAACCAGCTTGAAAAACTGGAAGAGAATGCGCTTTTCGTCGTGCTGCGCCACGAAGGTGCCGCGTCCCTGCTGGCGCACCAGCAGGTTCTCGCCAGCGAGTTCGTCCAGCGCCTTGCGCACCGTGCCCTGGCTGACGCCGATCTCGGCGGCGAGCTGCCCCTCGCTTGGCAGCAGGAAGCCGGCGGGCCAGACCCCGTCCACCATCCGCTTCACGAAGGCGTCCTTGACCTGCCGGTAGAGCGGCCGGAATCCGACAGGGACCGGCGCCGCTGCGCTCGCTCCCGAACCATGATCGTCGATTTCAGGCTTGTCAGAAGTCATATGTCTTATATAAGACCAAAACATCGGAGCCGTCGAGGGGGCCGCGAAGGATTGTTCGCGGCGGACCGGGGCGGTCGCTGGATGAAACATGAAACCGGGAGGAATGAATGTCTGCTCCGCATCTGCTCGTGCACGAGCGTGAGGACAATGTCGGCGTGGTGGTGGTGGAAGGCCTGAAGGCCGGCGTCAGGATGCTGTGCGTCGTCACCCACGACAATTCATCCTTCGAACTGACGGCGAATTCCGATGTGCCGATCGGCCACAAGGTCGCGCTGAAGGACCTCAAGGCCGGCGACACCGCCATCAAGTATGGCCAGGACATCGGCAAGATGGTCGGCCCCGCCAAGGTCGGGGACTACGTGCACGTGCACAACCTCAAGACCAAGCGCTGGTGAGCGCGGCACGCCATCATTCCGGGGCCGCGCGGCGGAGACCGGAACCGAGGACCACCTGCATTCAGCCTATGTTCCGCCCCAAGCAACCGGTGTTCATGGGTTCCGGGCCCGACGCCGAGGCGTCGCCCCGGAATGACGCGGCATCGGCTCCCTGACGAGAAAGATGACATCATGACCATTGTCGCCAATTTCGAACTCAACAAGAACCGCCTGGCCAACATCAAGGGCCGCAAGATCGACGTGCCGGGCTTCAAGTCTCCGGTGCTGAAGAAGCGCTCCTCGGCCAGGCATGACAACTTCATGGGCTGGCGCCGCGAGAACGGCCGCGTCGGCGTGCGCAACCATGTGCTGATCCTGCCCCTCGATGATTTGTCCAACAGCGCCTGCGAGGCCGTGGCCAACAACATCAAGGGCACGCTCGCCATCCCCCACGCCTATGGCCGGCTCCAGTTCGGCGAGGATCTCGATATCCACTTCCGCACCCTGATCGGCGCGGGCTCGAACCCGAACGTGGCCGCCGTGGTCGTGATCGGCATCGAGGATGGCTGGACCAAGATCGTGGTCGACGGCATCGCCAGGACCGGCAAGCCGGTCGTGGGCTTCGGCATCGAGGGCGTGGGCGACATCGGCACCATTGCCAAGGCCAGCTATGTCGCCAAGGAATTCGTGCAGTGGGCCTCCGAACTCACCCGCGAGAAGTGCGACATCGGCGATCTCTGGGTCTCCACCAAGTGCGGCGAGAGCGACACCACCACGGGCCTGTCGTCCTGCCCCACCGTCGGCAACATGTATGACAAGTTGCTCCCCAAGGGCATCCACGGCGTCTTCGGCGAAACCTCCGAGATCACCGGCGCCGAGCACCTGTGCAAGGCGCGTGCGGCCACGCCGGAGGTCGGAGAGCGCTGGTACAAGATGTGGCAGGCCTACCAGACCGACGTGATCGAGCAGTTCAAGACCTCCGACCTGTCGGACAGCCAGCCCACCAAGGGCAACATCAAGGGTGGGCTCTCGACCATTGAGGAAAAGGCGCTGGGCAACCTCGAGAAGATCGGCCGCGAGTCGAAGTTCATCGACATTCTCCAGCCAGCCGAGACGCCGCAGAAGGGCCCCGGCCTTTACTTCATGGACACCTCTTCGGCCGCTGCCGAATGTGTGACCCTGATGGCGGCGGGCGGCTATGTCGTCCACACCTTCCCGACCGGCCAGGGCAACGTCATCGGCAACCCGATCGTCCCCGTGATCAAGATCACCGGCAATCCGCAGACCATGCGCACCATGCCCGAGCACATCGACGTGGATGTGTCAGGCATCCTGCGCCGCGACATGACCATCCCCGAAGCCGGCGACGCCCTGATCGCCAACATCGTGCGCACCTCGAACGGCCGCCTCACCGCAGCCGAGGCGCTTGGTCATCGCGAATTCTCGATGACCAAGCTCTATCGCAGCGCGTGATGCCCATGATCGTCATTGCGAGGAGCGAAGCGACGAAGCAATCCAGCTGCGGCAAGCGCCGTTCTGGATTGCTTCGCTGCGCTCGCAATGACAGTTTGGCGTGATGACACCGCAGCTTCAACTCGTTGCGCCGTCTCGCACTCATCTGGATGCTTACACGGCGGCGCTCAGGACAGGCTGGTCGCCCTTCGCCGCGCGCGACGTGTCCCGCGAGCATCTTGATGCGATCAGCAGGGACGCCGAGGCGTTCATCCTCGACCAGAACCGGGTCGAGGGCGGCGTCATCACCCTGCCTGACGGATCGAGCCGGCCGCGCCTGCCGATGAAGATGCGCTGGATGTGGGACGGCGATTTTTGTGGGGCGGTCAACCTGCGCTGGCAGAAGGGCACGGACGCGCTGCCGCCCTACGTAGCAGGCCATGTCGGCTATACGGTCGTGCCCTGGAAACGCCGTATGGGTCATGCGACCGCTGCGCTCGGCCTGATCCTCTGCGAGGCGCGGTCCGTGGGGCTTGGGAAGGTCGAGATCACCACCCATCCCGACAACGAAGCTTCCCGTCGCATCATTGAAGGGCATGGCGGCCGTTTCGTAGAGGAGTTCGTCAACCCGCACTACGGCGACAGGCCGCAGCTGCGTTACACGATCGATCTGGCGCCATGACGACCTTGAGCCTGCCATCCGCCGCCATGGTCCGGAAGCTCGCCCCAGGCATGCTGCTGTCGCTGGCGGTGGCGATTGCGTCCTATCTCGCCGCGCCGCTGCTCAAATCGCTGACCGGCGGTCGCCTCGCGCTACCGGACATGGTGATCGCCCTGATCATCGGCATTGCGCTGCATTCCACCGTGATGACGCCTCGCTTCGAGCCGGGCATGACCTTCTGTGTGAAAAAGCTGCTGCGCTGGGCCATCGGTCTGCTGGGCCTGCGCATCGCGCTGGGGGACATCATTGGCCTCGGCCTCGGTGTGGCCATGCTGGTCGTGGCCTCGATGATCCTCACGGTCGTGGCCGCCATCTGGCTCGCCAGGGTGCTGGACCGCGATGTGGGTTTCGGCGCGCTCGCGGGTGCGGCCAATGCGGTCTGCGGCGCATCCGCGACGCTGGCGGCGGCGACAGTGGTGCCCGACTACAAGCGCAAGAGCGCGGACATCGCCTTCACGGTGGTGATGGCGAACGCGATCTCCACCATCGTGATGCTGGCCTATCCGCCGCTTTGCATCTGGCTGGGCCATGATGCGCGCACCACGGGCATCATGCTCGGCGCCACAATCCATGACATGGCGCAGGTGGTCGGCGCGGGCTATGCCGTGTCGGAGAGCGTCGGCAACACAGCCGTCATCGTCAAGCTCTTCCGCGTTTTCCTGCTGCTGCCGATGGTGCTCGCCATCGGCTGGTATTTCGTACGGCAAGGCGAGGCCACCGGCGAGGCCAAGGTGCCGGTGCCCGTCTTCGCGCTCGTCTTCCTGGGCCTGTGCCTGCTCAACAGCGTGATGATGGCGAGCCCTGCGCTCTCTGCTCCGGTGGGGTATCCCGTCATCAAATCCGTGCTTGGCGAGGCTTCCAAATGGGGCCTTCTGGTCGCCATCGCCGCGCTCGGGCTCGGCACCTCGCTCAAATCCATCCTCACCATCGGCTGGCGCCACATGGCCGTGTTCATGGGCGCCACGCTGGTCATCCTGCTCGTCATCCTGGCGGGCCTTCGCCTTCTCGCCTGAGGGACAGACATGCCCGACATCGTCATCACCGAATTCATGGACGAGGCCGCGATCGCCGAAGGCCTCAAGGGGCATGACGTGGTCTATGACCCCAAGCTCGTCGACAAGCCCGAGGAACTGGCGAGCCTTCTGGGGGACGCGCGCGCCATCATCGTGCGCAACCGCACCCAGGTGCGCGAGCCGCTGCTGGCTGGAGCCCCGAAGCTGAAGGTGGTCGGCCGCCTCGGCGTCGGGCTCGACAACATCGACATGGTGGCCTGCGCCGCCCGGTCCATCGCGGTCCATCCCGCAACCGGCGCCAATGACGTTTCGGTGGCGGAATACGTCATCACCGCCGCGCTGGTGCTGCTGCGCCGCGCCTGGTTCGCCACCGACCGCGTCGCGAATGGCGGGTGGCCGCGCAACGACCTGATGGGCTGCGAGATCTCGGGCAAGACGCTCGGCCTCGTCGGCTTCGGCGCTATCGCCCGCGAGACGGCGATGCGGGCGCGGGCGCTGGGCATGAAGGTCGTCGCGCATGACCCTTTCCTGAGGGCGGATGATCCGGCCTGGGCCCGGCTCGGCGCCACGCCGGCCGAGCTGCCCGCTCTGCTGCGCGAGGCCGATGTCGTCTCGCTGCACGTGCCGCTGACCGAGCGCACCCGCGGCATGATCGGCGCCGGCGCGCTTGCCTCGATGAAGCGCAGCGCCATCCTCATCAACGCCGCGCGCGGCGGGGTGGTGGACGAGCCCATGCTCGTCTCTGCCCTGAAGGACGGCGTCATCGCGGGCGCGGCGCTCGATGTTTTCGATGTGGAGCCGCTGAAGGGCGAGCAGGCGGCGCTGTTTGCAGGCTGCCCCAACCTCATCCTTACCCCCCACATCGCCGGCGTGACGGAAGAATCCAACGTGCGCGTCAGCTGGGTTACGGTCGAGAACGTGAAGCGGGCGCTGGCCGGATAGCCGGGCTGTTGTCCCCGGCTTGTCCGGGGCGCGGGAAGGGAACCCCTTGCCGACTCATCGCGCCCTTTACCGGATCCCTTTCCCGATGCTCGCTGCGTCGCCGGGATGACACTGGAGATGATGCCATGACCACGCTTTCGATCCCCGACGCCATCGCCCATGTCGCAGCCCTCTTCACGCAGGCCGGCGTGTCCCCCGCCAATGCACGCTCCGTGGCGACGGCGCTGGTCATGGCCGAGGCTGACGGCCTCAAGGGTCACGGCCTTTCGCGCGTGCCGAGCTATCTCGCCATGGCCCGCAACGGCAAGATCGACGGCAAGGCCGTGCCGGTGGCGACCCAGCCCCGGCCCGGCGTGCTCGCCATCGATGCCAGGGACGGCTTCGCCTATCCGGCCATCGATCTCGCCATCGACCGGCTGCCGGCCGTTGCCCGCGCGCAGGGCGTCGCCATCGCCCCGATCAGCCGATCGAGCCATTGCGGCGCGGCCGGCCTGCATGTCGAGAAGCTGGCCGATGCTGGCCTCGTGGCCCTGCTCTTCGCCAACACGCCGGGCGCGATGGCGCCCTGGGGCGGCTCGCGCCCCGTCTTCGGCACCAACCCCATCGCCTTCGCCGCGCCACTTCAGGGCCGCGAGCCCGTGGTCATCGACATGGCGCTGTCCAAGGTGGCGCGCGGGCCGATCATCGCGGCCAGGCAGAAGGGCGAGAGCATCCCCGAAGGATGGGCTCTCGACGCCGGCGGCAAACCCACCACCGATCCGGCCCAGGCGCTGGCGGGCACCATGGTGCCGCTCGGCGACGCCAAGGGCGCCACGCTCGCCATGATGGTCGAGATCCTCGCCGCCGCGCTGGTGGGCGCGAACTTCGCCTTCGAGGCCTCGTCCTTCATGGATGACAAGGGCGGCCCGTCCCGCACCGGCCAGCTGATCCTCGCCATCGATCCCGTCGCCATGGGCGGCGACGGGTTCGCCGCGCGGATGGTTGCGCTCGCCGCAGCGATCGAGAGGCAGCCCGGCACGCGCCTTCCCGGCTCACGACGCGCGTTATTGCGTATGAAATCCGAAAATGACGGCATGAAAATGCCGGAATTTGACTAAAATACGCATGTATTTGCAATTCGTTCAGGGTTTCTGACCACAACTTGACGTCGGCTGACAATCGGCCATGCTTGATCCGCAACGGCTATCGTGCCGTGGCGGATGATGGTCCCTGAGCAAGGCGCAATGACCGAATCATCGGCAGTCATGGGCGAACTGAAGGTTAGCCTCGCCGCGGCTGGCGAAGGGCGGCGCGACGACATCCTCGTCAAGATCGCAGATCTGTTCGAGGGCGTGTCGCATCTGCTCGATGAGGGCAGCGTCGACACCTTCGGCTTGATCTTCGTGTCCCTCATCCCGGTCTGCTCGGAGCAGGCCAAGGCGCATCTTTCGGACGCCATCGCGCCTAACCCGCGCGCGCCCGGCGTGGTGATCCGGCACCTCGCCTTCGATGATTCCATTCTCGTCGCCCGGCCGGTGATCCGGCTGTCGCCGCTGTTGCTCGACGAGCACCTTCTGGCCCTCGCCACGGTGAAGAGCCCGGCCCATCTGCTCGCCATGTGCGAGCGCGCCAGCCTGGCCAGCCGCGTCACAGACGTCATCCTTTCGCGCGCAAACGGCGAGATCATGGTGGCGCTGGCCGCCAATGCCGGCGCCCGGTTCTCCGAGCGCGGTCGCATGAAGCTCGCCGAGGCAGCGCTTGATGATGGCGGGCTTTATGATGTGGTCGTGAAGCGCGAGGACCTCGCCAATGGGCTGGAGGCTGGCGATGGAGCCGGCCTCTGGCAGGGTCAGCCCACGCCTGCTGGGTTCATCCCATCGGCGCACATGCCGGCGGCGCATGAGGGCGACGAATGGCCCGCCCCTCAGCCGGCAGACGCCCTGCGCGCAGGCTCTGGCCCTCAAGTGCCGGAAACCGACCGGCTGCTGCGCGAATTGCTGGCCGAGGACAAGATCGACGCCGCGATTGGCGCGCTGGCCCATAAGCTTGGCTTCAACGTCCAGCCGGTCGCCAAGGCCTTCTCTCTCGACATCCATGGCGGCTTCCTCACCTACGCGCGGGCCGTGCCGCTGACCTGGGACACGACCTTGCGCTTCCTGATGAAGCGCTATGCGGCAGGACATGTGACCCCGCGCCTCGAGCGCTCGCAGGCCGATTTCCAGCGCCTGGCTGTCGATGATGCGCGGCGGGTTGCCTCGCTGCTGGCCGAACACGGCTCCAGGCCGACCTGAAGACGCCGGGTTCGCCGCAGCCGATGGCGGCGTCCTTGCCGGCGTCACCCCGGCCCGGCCTCCACCAGCGCGAAGCGGTCCACGTCCACCAGCCCCTTGTCGGTGATCTTGAGGTGCGGGATCACCGGCAAGGTCAGGAACGCCACCTGAAGGAAGGGTTCGGCCAGCGCCACGCCGAGGGCTTGGGCGGCGGCGCGCAGCGGGATCAGCGCGTCATGCACCTGCTCGAAGCTGCCATCGCTCATCAGGCCGGCTATGGGCAGGGCGAGTTCGGCCAGCACAGCGCCTTCATCCGCCACGCAGAATCCGCCGCCGAGTGCGACAAGCCGGTTCGCCGCCGCCGCCATCGAGGCCTCGTCCACGCCGACCACGCACAGATTATGGCTGTCATGGCCCACCGACGAGGCAATGGCGCCACGCTTCATGCCGAAGCCGTGCACGAAGCCCGTCGCGATGCCGTTGGTCCTGCCATGCCGCTCGATGACGCTGACCTTGACGATGTCCTGCGCCAGGTCGATTGCGGCAAGGCTCCGGCTGTGATCCCCGGCGCCTCCGGCGCCATCCGGGACGACGCTGCTGGTTGGCAGCGAGCGTTTCAGATGCTCCGTGATGATCTTGCCTGGCACGACGCCGATGACGGATGTCTCTCCGCTGGCTGCCGCGACATGGAAGTCATGCGCGACGAGCTTGCGTGACCTGACGCTGCCCTTGCCGACGCTGGCCACCGGCCCTCGCGCCGCGAAGGCTTCGTCTGTCGCCAGCTTCCCGCCAGCCAGCGTGAGCGAGACGCGGCAGTCGGCGAGATCGTCGAGCAGCACGATGTCGGCGCGCTTGCCCGGCCCGATGAAGCCCCGGTCGCTCAGCCCGAAGGCCCGTGCCGCCGAGAGCGTGGCCGTGCGGTAGACCGCGAGCGGATCGCGGCCATGGGCGATGGCCGTGCGGATCATGTAGTCGATATGGCCTTCCTCGGCGATGTCGAGCGGGTTGCGGTCATCGGTGCAGAAGGCGAGGAACGGCGAGGTGTCCCTGTCGATCAGCTCCAGCAGCGCGTGCAGGTCCTTCGAGACGGAGCCCTCGCGGATCAGGATGTGCATGCCCTTGGCGAGCTTCTCGCGCGCCTCGTCGGCGTTCGTCGTCTCGTGGTCCGTGCGGATGCCGGCGGCGAGGTAGCCGTTGAGCCGCAGCCCGCGCAGCAGCGGCGCGTGGCCGTCGACGTGCCGTTCCGAGAAGGCGCTCAGCTTGTCGAGGCAGCCCGGATCACGGTGAAGCACGCCCGGAAAATTCATGAACTCGGCCAGCCCGATGACCTTGGGATGATCCATGAACGGCACCAGGTCGGCCGCCGAGAGCGCTGCGCCGGCCGTCTCGAGATGCGTGGCGGGCACGCAGGACGAGAGCTGCACGCGCAGATCCATCACCATCCGCTCGGCGCAGGCGAGGAAATAACGGATGCCGTCAGCGCCCAGCACGTTGGCGATCTCGTGCGGATCGCAGATGGCCGTGGTGACCCCGTGCGGCAGCACGCAGCGTTCGAATTCAAAGGGCGTGATGAGCGACGATTCGACATGGCAATGCGTGTCGATGAAGCCCGGCACGGCAATGCGGCCCGCGGCGTCGATGCTGCGGTGGCCCTGATAGCGCCCATGCGTGCCAACGATGGTGTCGCCCATGATGGCGATGTCGGTGTCGATCAGCGCGCCCGAAACGAGGCAGAAGAGCCGCGCATTCGTGATGACGAGATCGGCGCGCGCATCGCCCGTGCCGGCCGCGATGCGGGAAGCGAGGGTGCCAGGCGAGATCATGTTGAACGCCTCGGCCCATGCCCGCCGCCGGTCAGGGCTTCGCTGCGCTCGCCATGATGGCTTTGCAACGGTTCGGACCCCCCATCGCGACCGTCAATGATCAGCTTGCTACACATCGACACGGCTTCGCCCCTCTTCCGTTCCGCGCTGCATCGCGGCATGATCCGTCCATGAACGATTTCAGCATGCCCGTATCCTTGCGAAAAGCCATCCGCTTCGTGCATCGCGGCCGGCTGGTCGCGCTGGGGGCCTTTTCGCCGCGCCGATCGGTGCTGGATTGGCTGCGCGAGGACATGCGCCTCACCGGCGCCAAGGAGGGCTGCGCGGAGGGCGATTGCGGCGCCTGCACGGCCGTGATCGGCCGGCTGAAGCAGGGCCGCCTCGTCTATGAGCCGGTCAACACCTGCATCCTGCTGCTCGGCCAGCTCGATGGCTGCGAGCTCATAACCATCGATGACCTTGCCCGGGATGGTGCGCTTCATCCGGTGCAGGCGGCGATGGTCACGCATCATGGCTCGCAATGCGGCTTCTGCACTCCCGGCATCGTGATGAGCCTGTTCGCGCTGTATCATGAGGGCGCGCGCCCCGTGACGCGCGAGGCGATCTGCGACGCGCTGGCGGGCAATCTGTGCCGCTGCACCGGCTATCGTCCGATTGTGGACGCTGCCTTCGATGCCTGCGCGGCCGAGGCGGCAGACCGCTTCGTGGCCGCGCGCGCCGCCACAGAAGCCATGCTGGCCGCGCTGGCGACGGACGCCGCCACGGTGATGGTGGGCCCTGGCGCTGCGGATGAAGGCTTCTTCGCCATTCCGCGCACACAGGGCGCGCTGGCGGCGCTCTACGCGCAGCACCCTGACGCGACGCTGCTCGCCGGAGCCACGGATGTCGGGCTGTGGATCACCAAGGCGCTCATGGATCTGCCGAAGATCATCTGGCTCGGACGGATCGACGGCTTCGATGCCATCACCGATCAGGATGGCGAACTGCGGATCGGTGCCGGCGTCAGCCATGCGGATGCCCACGCCAGGCTCGCCGCCATCGACCCGGACCTTGGCGAGGTGATGCGCCGCTTCGGCTCCGCTCAGGTGCGGGCGTCGGGCACTGTGGGCGGCAACATCGCCAATGGCTCGCCCATCGGCGATCTCGCCCCCTGCTTCATCGCGCTCGGCGCGAGTGTCGAGCTTCGGCGGGGTGACGAGGTCCGCACGCTGCCGCTCGAGGATTTCTTCATTGCCTATCGCAGGCAGGACCGCCGCGAGGCGGAGTATGTCAGCGCCGTCATCGTGCCGAAACTGGGCGAGGGGCAGCAATTTCGCGCGTTCAAGGTGTCCAAACGCTTCGACGAGGACATTTCGGCCGTCATGGGCGCCTTCTGCCTGACACTCGCGGATGGCCGCATCGCCGGCGCGCGCATCGCCTTCGGCGGCATGGCCGGCACACCGAAAAGGGCCCCGGCGACAGAGGCCGCGCTCAGGGACGTGTCGGTCTCGGACGAAGCCGGCTGGGCAGCCGCGCTCGCTTCCATCACGGAGGATTACCAGCCGCTCACCGACCAGCGCGCCACCAGCGCATACCGCACCACCGTGGCGCGCAACCTCCTGCTGAAAGCGTTGAGCGAGGTCGCGGGCCAAGACGGAATGCGGCTGATCGCGCAAAGGCTTGAGGCGGCAGGATGAAGGCCACTGCACTCCCTCATTCCGGGGCTGGCGCAGCCAGAGCCCGGAAACCATGACAACGATCCATGGCGAGGGGCGGTCATGTCCATCTCATGGCCAGCGGCCGGCACGGCACGCTCTATCTCGGGGTGAGCCTTGATGCCGTTCGCCGGGCGAGCTTGCATCGGCAATCGCCGATCCGGGGCTTCACGGCAAGTTATGTCGTGAAGCGTCTGGTCTGGTTCGGGGTTTTCGAAGACATCGCGCTGCGGTCGCGCGCGAAACGGACATCAGGAAATGGCGGCGCCAGTGGAAGATCAGTCTGATCGAGAAGGACGACCCGGATTGTCTGGATCTGTTCCCGGAGCTGGCGCGGCAATGGACCAGGGATTATGGTCATGGATCACAGGCCCGGCGCGCTCGCGCCGCCCCGTGATGACGGAGCGGTTCACCCCATGAATGCCAGCATCCGCACCATTGCCGGTGCGCCGCCCGAGCCGCTGCGCCATGTGCACCAGCCGCTTGCCCATGACAGCGCCACGCTGCATGTGCAGGGCTCCGCGGCCTATGTCGACGATCTGCGCGAGCCGGAGGGCACGCTGCATCTCGCCTGCGGGCTCTCGCCCGTGGCGCGCGGCAACCTCAAGGCCATGGATCTGTCCCCCGTGCTGGCACATCCCGGCGTCGTCGCTGTGTTCACCGCCGAGGATGTGCCGGGCGTCAACGACGTCTCGCCCTCGATCGGGGGTGATCCCATGTTCGCCGAGCGCCGCGTGCTGTTCCATGGCCAGGTGCTGTTCGCCGTGGCCGCCACAACGCGGGACGCTGCCCGGCGGGCCGCCCGTCTCGCCAGGATTGAGATCGACCCCGAGACGCCGCTGGTCACCGTCGACGACGCCGGGCCGACGGGGGAGAAGGTGCTTGACGATTACAGCTTCGAGCGCGGCGACATAGAGGGCGCGCTGGCGAACGCGCAGCACAGGGTCGAGGGCGTTTTCCGCATCGGCGGGCAGGAGCATTTCTATCTTGAAGGGCAGGCCGCTTTCGCCATCCCCAGGGAGGATGGCGAGGTCCTCGTCCATTCCAGCACGCAGCACCCCACCGAGGTGCAGCATGTCGTGGCCAAGGTGCTGGGCCTGCCTGATGCCTTCGTCATCTGCGAGGTGCGGCGCATGGGCGGCGGCTTCGGCGGCAAGGAGAGCCAGGCCACGCAATGGGCCGCCATCGTGGCGCTGGCCGCGCACAAGCTCAAGCGCCCCTGCAAGATCCGGCTCGACCGGGATGATGACTTCGCCACCACAGGCAAGCGCCATGACTTCCGCTGCGATTACCGCATCGGCTTCGATGGCGATGGTCGCATCGAGGCCTATGATGTCGATTATCTTGCACGTTGCGGCTATTCGGCGGATCTGAGCCAGGGTGTGGTCGACCGCGCCATGTTCCATTCGGATTCGTCCTACTGGCTGCCGGTCACCCGCATCAACACGCGCCGGCTGCGCACCAATACGGTGAGCAACACCGCCTTCCGCGGCTTCGGCGGCCCGCAGGGGATGCTGATGGCCGAGCGGATGATCGACGAGATCGCCTGGGCCCTCGGGCGCGATCCGCTCGATGTGCGCTATGCCAATCTTTACCGGCCGGGCGAGGATGTGACGCCCTATGGGCAGACCGTGACCGAACTCGACACGATGCACGCGCTGATCCGTGAGCTGGAGGCGAGGGCCGATTACCGCGCCCGGCGCAACGAGGTGGCGGCGTTCAACGAAGCATCCCGCCACATCAAGCGAGGCCTTGCTCTCACCCCGGTGAAGTTCGGCATCTCCTTCACGCTGAAGGCGCTGAACCAGGCGGGAGCGCTGGTCCATGTCTATCAGGACGGCTCGATCCAGCTGAACCATGGCGGCACCGAGATGGGGCAGGGGCTCTACCAGAAGGTGGCCCAGGTTGTGGCCGAGTGCTTTGGCGTCGATATCGCCCGCGTGCGCATCACCGCCACCACCACCGAGAAGGTGCCGAACACCGGCCCCACGGCTGCGTCATCGGGCACCGATCTCAACGCCCGCGCGGCGCTGAACGCCGCCGAGGCGATCAGGGGCCGGATGGCGGACCATGCAGCCTCGCTCTGGGGCTGCGAGGCGTCGGAGATCGCCTTCCGTGATGACCGCGTCTTCCATGCCAACGAGTCGATGGGTTTTGGCGAACTCGCCAGGAAGGCGCATCTCGACCGTGTCCACCTCTCCCATGCGGGCTTCTATGCGACGCCGGGCATCACCTGGGATCGCGCGAAGAAGCACGGCAACCCCTTCCTTTACTATGCCTTCGGCGCTGCCTGCGCCGAGGCCGAGATCGACACGCTGACGGGCGAGAACAGGCTGCGCCGCGTCGACATTCTGCACGATGTCGGAAAATCGCTGAACCCGGCCATCGACATCGGCCAGATCGAGGGCGGCTTCGTGCAGGGCATGGGCTGGCTCACCACCGAGGAGCTGGTGTTCGATGCCAGGGGCAAGCTGCTGACCCACGCGCCCGCCACCTACAAGATCCCCGTCGCCAGCGATGTGCCGGCCGATTTTCGCGTCGCGCTCTATCCCAACGCCAACCGCGCCGATGTCGTCCATGCGAGCAAGGCCGTGGGCGAGCCTCCGGTGATGCTGGCCAATGCCGTGTTTTCAGCGCTGGCCGATGCCGTCCATGCGCTGAACCCGTCCGCGCGCGTGCCGCTTGATGCGCCGGCCACGCCCGAAGCCATATTGCGCGCCTGCGAAGCGGTCAGGGGCCGGCCGATGGGAGGGGCGCGTTGAAGCCGCAGCCGCCCCGCCGGACCACATGGGCGACAGCACCATGACGACACCGGCTGCCTTGTTGCTCGGGCGGCTCGCCGGCATCGTGGCGCGCGATGGCGCGGCCACGCTCGTCACTGTGGCCGACACCAGAGGTTCGGCCCCGCGCGAGCCCGGCGCGATGATGGCGGTGCTCAGGGATGGCAGCTATCTCGGCACCATCGGCGGCGGCGCGCTGGAATGGGAGGCGCAGGTTCTGGCCCGGCAACTGGCCAGGGCTGGCGAGGGCCTGACCCGGCGCATCGACCGCGCGCTGGGCCCCGACCTTGGCCAGTGCTGCGGCGGGCGCGTTGTCCTCGATCTGAGGGTGTTCACCGCGGCCGATGCGGCGGAGCTCGCGCGGCTGCGCCTTGAGGCCGAGGCGCGCGATGGCCGGCAGCCCCTCGCCCTTTTCGGCGCGGGCCATGTCGGCCGCGCGCTGGCGCTGGCATTGGCGCCGCTGCCCTTCCGCCTGTGCTGGATCGACTCGCGCGACGACGCCTTTCCCCCCCATCTGGCGGCCAATGCCGAGGCTATGCTGACCGGCGATCCGCCCGCCGCCGTGGCGGCGCTGCCGGCCGGCAGCTTCGTGCTGGTGCTGACCCATGACCATGCGCTGGATCTCGCCATCACCGCCGCGGCGCTGTCGCGCGATGATCTGCCCTTCGTGGGGCTGATCGGCTCCGCCACCAAGCGGGCGCGCTTCCAGCGCCGCCTGCGCGAACTGGGCCTCACCGAGCATCGCATCGCGGGCCTTGCGTGCCCCATCGGACTGCCCGGCATCGCAGGCAAGGAGCCCGCCGTGATCGCTGCCAGCGTTGCGGCGCAGCTTTTGTCCGTGATGGAGGAGCACCGGGCGGCAACGCGCGCTGATGCCGCCATTCCACGTCCCCGCCCATAAATCGGGCAGCATCGCGGTGGACCCCCCTTGCGGCCCGCCGACCGGTCGCGCAAGCTGTCGGGCAATCCCCGGCTGGCGCGGGTTCCGCCGCAAGCGCTGGAGGAGACAGAACAATACGGGAGGTTTCGACATGCAATCATTCGCCAGATGGGCCGCCGCTGCGGCCTTCCTCGCTGCCGGCGCCGCGGGCGTGCAGGCGCAGGCCATCACTGAACTCAGGCTTGGCACCGAGGGCGATTATCCGCCCTTCAACGCGCTGAACGCCAACAAGGAGCTTGTCGGCTTCGAGATCGATTACGGCAACGCGCTGTGCGAGAAGATGAAGGTGAAGTGCACCTGGGTGGTGCAGGATTGGGACGGCATCATCCCTGCGCTGCTCGCCAAGAAGTACGACGTCATCATCGCCGGCATGAACGCCACCGAAGAGCGCGCCAAGCGCGTCGACTTCACCGCCGTCTACACCCGCACGCCGATCTCGATGATCACCGCCAAGTCTGTGACATCTAACGACATGTCGCCCGCCGCCCTCAAGGGCAAGGCCATCGGCGCGCAGGGCTCCACCATCCACGCAAACTGGCTGGAGAAGCACTACAAGGACGCCAACATCCGCCTCTATCCCAAGCAGGAGGATGCCAACCTCGACCTCTTGAACGGCCGCCTCGACTATATCGTGGCCGATCGCCTCGCGCTCGAGGACTTCCTCGCCGCCCGCGGCAAGGATTGCTGCCGCCTTGTGGGCGACATCCAGCGCGATCCGCAGATCCATGGCCCTGGCGTCGGCATGGCGGTGCGCAAGGAGGACGCCGCCATCAAGGACATGCTGAACAAGGCCATCGCCGAGTCCCTCGCTGACGGCACCCATGCCCGCATCGCCGCCAAGTGGTTCAAGTTCCCCGTGATGTGAGGCCGCGAAAGACGGCGTCACCCCCGGCGGCCTGAAGGGCCGGGAAGGGTATCGGGCCAGCCGTCAGGGCGCCGGGTTCCCTTCCCCTCCGCCTCGCTGCGTCCGGACATGGCGCCTCCCTTCCGCTTCGATCCGCCATCCCGGAGCCTCCGCCCTCCATGTTCAGCAACCTCCACTATCTCGGGTTTGGCGATGGCGGCTGGGGCTGGGCTCTGCTGCAGGGGGCGGGCGTCACCATCTCGATCGCGCTGGCGACGCTGCCCTTCGGGCTGGGTCTGGGCCTCGTCATCGCGCTCATGGCGCGCTCGCAAAGCGCCGTGGCCCGCTGGTTCGCCACCGTCTACACCACGGTTTTCCGCGGTGTGCCGGAGTTGCTGACGCTCTACATCATCTATTTCGGAGTGCAGATCGTGGTCCAGCGCATGCTGGAAACCATCGGCATCAAGGGCTTCTCGATCCACCCCTTCGTGGCCGGCATGGTGGCGCTCGGCATCGTGCTCGCAGCCTTTTCGTCCGAGGTCTGGTCTGGCGCGCTCAACGCCATCCAGAAGGGCCAGCGCGAGGCCGGCGCGGCGCTGGGGCTGTCGAAGGCGCAGGTCTTCCGGTTCATCGTCTTTCCCCAGCTCATGCGCGTGGCGTTGCCGGGCCTCGGCAACAACTGGATGGTGCTGCTGAAGGAGACCTCGCTCGTCTCCGTCATCACCTTGCAGGACATCATGTTCATCGCCCAGCGCGGCTCATCCAACACCAAGGAGCCCTTGCTGTTCTTTACCGCCGCAGCGCTGATCTACCTGTTCTTCTCGCTGATCTCCTCGTGGCTCTTCGTTCGGCTTGAGCGCCGCTCCAACCGGGGCCAGGCCGCCTTCGGGGGGCAGTTGCGGTGAGGTGGTGCGATCATCCCGGCTACTGGGTGGGCTCCGAGGTTTTGCAGAATTATGGCTGCCGCATGGCCACGGGCCTCGGCATCACGCTTCAGCTTGTGGCCATCTCGGTGTCGCTGGGCTTCGTCATCGGGCTCGGGCTCGCTCTGGCGCGGCTTTACGGCCCGCGCTGGTCGGGAGCGCTGGTTGGCGGCTACACCACCTTCTTCCGGGGCACGCCGCTGCTCTGCCAGCTCTTCCTGGTTTATTACGGCCTCGGGCAGCTTCGGCCCTTCTGGCAGGATGTCGGCCTGTGGTGGTTCTTCCGCGAGCCCTATTACTGCGCGCTCTTCACCTTCACCATCAACACGGCGGCCTATCAGGCGGAGGTGCTGCGCGGCGCCATCCAGTCCATTGGCAAGGGCCAGTTCGAGGGCGCCGCCGCGCTCGGCCTGCACCGCTGGGCCACGCTGCGCCATGTGGTGCTGCCCCAGGCCATGATCGTGGCGCTGCGCCCGCTGGGAAACGAGCTGATCGTGATGATCAAGTCATCGTCCGTGGCCTCGCTGGTCACGCTGTTCGATCTGATGGGCGCGACGCGCCTCGCCTTCGCCCGCTCCTTCGATCTCAGCATCTACCTCTACGCAGCGCTCCTCTACCTTGCGATGGTGGAGATCATCCGCCGGCTCTGGGATGTGATGGAGCGCAGGCTGACGCGGCATGTGGTGGTCAGATAGACTTTCGCCACAATCGCCGCCTAGACAGTGATCGAGGTCTGCGGGGTCTTGATCCATTTGCCAGCCAGTTCATGGCGTAATCCGATCTCCACACGAGGCAAGGAGGCAGGCTATGGCTTTGGGCGCTCCGTTGGGCAACCCGCCGCATTTCACCTTCGATGTCTTCGATACGACGCTGTGCCGGCTGGTGCATTCGCCCGAGGACCTTCACCTGATCGTTGGCAGAAAGCTGCTCAGGCAAGGCATCAGCTCCTGCTGCACGCCCGTTTTCGTCGCCTCGCTGCTTCGGCAAGCCGGCATCGATGCTCCCTGCCGGGTCGGGGCCTCCAGCGAACGCTGCAAGAGCAAGTCCGAGGGGACGCTCGATGACGAGGTCGCGGCGGAGCGTGGCGTTGCCCCGTCCTCCTTCCGGCATCTGGGCAGCAATGTCGTCGCCGATGTGCGCAATGCCCGGGGCCGGGGCGCCGAATTCTTCACCGGATCGCACCCAACGACGCGCGAGCGCATGCTGGCGGCCTCTGGCCAAGGCGAATTTCTGGCCTCCGCCATCGCAGGCTCTGCCCGGGCCGCGCGCCTGGCTCAGCCGGAGTCAGGCAAGGAAGGCATCGTGACGGCGTCTGCCAGCGTCGGGGGGCCGCTGTTCATGGCCTACACGTTATGGGTCCTGCTCGATGTCTTGAAGCGCGGCGGCCGCGCCATCCATTTCCTCGCCCGTGACGGCCAGATCCTGGCCAGGATCTGCGAGCGGCTGGTGCGCTGGCTCAAGCTCGATGTCGAGGTGCGCTATGTCTACGCATCGCGGCAGGCTTTCCTGCTGCCGGCGCTGCCGGTGGAGAGCCCCGCCATCGTCGAAGAGGCGCTGGCCCTGGCCTACTATGACGTCGTCACGCTCGGTGAAGCGCTCACCGTGCTGAAGTACAGCCCCGCGGACATCGCATCGGTTGCCGGAGAATTGCCCTTCGAGATGAGCCGGACATCAGCATCGCTCTCGCCGGAGGAGCGGCGCGCCCTTGTCGGCGCGCTGCTGGCGCCGTCCCTCCTGGAGCCGCTGCAAGGCCGGGCGCGCGAGGCCCGGGAACCCGCGCTGCGCTATCTCGGGGAGGCCGGGCTGCTGGATGCGGATGAAGCCTGCATCGTCGATTTCGGGTGGCGGGGGACCACGCAACTGCGGATGCAGAAGCTGCTCGGAAGCCGCGTGAAGCTGCATGGATACTATATCGGCATCAACAATCCCGTGCTTGGCGCCAACGACAGCCATCAGGCATGGACGAGCGAGATTCCCTGGAATGTCGGCCTGCTGGAGGTCATGGCCGCCGCGGATCACACCAGCGTCAAGGGCTTCGCCTTCTCGCAGGACGGCAAGCCGATCTGCTCGCCGCCCGTCCGCGAAAACACCGTTCTGATCGAATGGGGCGCCCTCGTGCAGCAGGAGGTGGCGCTGCGTTTCGTCGACAATCTGCTGGGCGCTGTGGACCCGGAGCTGTTCAGCGCGCAGGAGATGCAGGCCGCCCTTCAGGCGGCGGCCATCGATGCCCACCGCCATTTCAGGCTGTCGCCGACCCCGGCGGAGGCGGAAGCCTATGGCGCGATCCCCCACCACGCCGGCGTCACGCACGAGGTCGCCAAGGATCTGGCTCCGCTCGTGACCAGCGGCGATCTTCTCCGCCATCTGGTCGACAAACGGGCGCGGCGCACGGTGTCAAGCTGGTACACGGGCTCATTGGCGCGATCGGCGCGAGCCTCCCTCCTGCCGAGGGTGATGCACGCTTCCATCGAGCTATACCTGCGGCTCCGCGTGCGCCTGTCCTTCAGGCTGAAACACAGGGACATCACGCACGAAGGCCGGCAGCCGCTCAACGACGCAACCGCCGCCCGCCACGCCGCCGGAGCGGATGGCAGGGCTCAGCCGATGGTGTGACGCGGGGCCGCGGGAAGCGCCCTGCAAGTGCATGAGATGATGGCCTCGGGATCGCTTGGCATGCCGCCATGGGCATTTCCGGCATTAGGTAGCAAATGCACCAACGCAAAGTTGGTCGTTGACACAGGTAGGCCATTGGCCTACAGGTGCTTTGTGCAGCGATTGCCACTGGCTCAAGCTGTGCTTTGGGAGCGCTTTGCAGGTGGTGGTAATGCAGAAAGTCGAAAATGTAATTCCGTTTCGGGCTCAAGGACACCCTATCGAGTTCGTGATGACCAAATCATTCGATCGTGACTGTACCAATGTTTTGTCGCCGGATGAATGTACTGGTTTAGTGAACTACCTTTCGGCTCACCCAGACAAAGGAGCTGTCATCCGTGGCACTGGCGGCCTCCGCAAGCTCCGATGGACGGCAAAAGGTCAAGGAAAGCGTGGTGGCGCTAGGATCATTTACTATTTCCGAGACTTGAATTTCCCGCTTTTCTTGCTTGCTGTTTATTCGAAGGGCCAAAAAATGGACCTTACCCGAGAGAACTACAGGCAAATCGAGGCAAAAGTTGCCTTGGTCTTAGAACGAATGTGTTGGTCCACCGGATTTATCCGGGTCCCAAACCGGCAAGCTTAGATGTACGAGGAGAGAACCATGAACGACGGTCACAAGATAATTGAGGGGCTCGATGACGTGCTCGCTTGGACCGAGGGTGATCAGTCGGCCGCCCGCATTCTCAAATGGGAGGCTCCGACAAGCATCGATGTTCGTCGGGTGCGCGATAAGCTTGGGATGACGCAGCGCCAGTTTGCCGCGAGGTTCGGTTTGAAATTGGATACGTTGAGGAATTGGGAGCAAGACAAACGTTGCCCAGATGCGACCGCTCGCGTTTTGCTGACGTTGATTGACCGCGACCCTGAGATGGTAAAGCGAGCTCTCGCTATTTGAAATAGAAAAGCCGCCCAAACGGGCGGCTTTTCGGGCCGGGGAATGGTTCCAGCAGTCGGGTTTGCACTGGCTCGCTAGGGGTCCGATCCCCCTCCGGTCCACCATTCATATGACAAACGTTGATGTCCGTCTAGTTGGCTTCAAGGTTTGAAGCTCCAGGCCACGCCCCATGCCTTCCCGTCCTTGGAAAGAAACTCGATACCTCGAACGGCAAGGGCAGCTTCAATTGCCTTTAGGGTGGCCGGAATGGGCGTTCGACGGCCCTTCTCAAAGTCGCGGACCGTTGACAGCGAAACGCCAGCAGCGGCTCCGGGGAGCAGGGGAGCGCCGGCAGACGCTGCCTGTCGTGGCGATGTGGACCTAAGGCACCTCTGCGGCGCGCGGAACTGGCGGAAATCCGCATGGGGAGGATCCCGGCTCGCAAGATGCCAGACTGGCGGCAGGATGAGCATGGCCGGCGCCACCGCCCCCAAATGAAAAGGGGCAGCTTGCGCCGCCCCTTTCCGATCTCGTTGGCATTGTCGAACGCGAGCCCGATCAGACGCCGAGCCTCTTTGCAGAGAGGACCCAGCCCTTTTGAGACCGCGAATGATGACAATGAGACACTGGATCACCTCCTTTCTGAAAAAAGCCGGCGACTTTGCCGACCGATACAAGGTGGTGTGAGTCGGGTTAACAACCAATAGCAAAACGGTGACGGCGCGGGGTTCCCTGCGCTCAAATCGGCGTCATCGCGCCCGCGCCTGCACAGCCCGTGGGCGCGCGCCGCACTGGCGCGGGGCGTTCCGTTGCGCTAGTGCGGGAAGCCTTTTTTCCTGCTTCACGGAGAACCCTGATGAACGTCGCATTCCTTGGCCTTGGCGTGATGGGCTATCCGATGGCAGGTCACCTGCTGCGCAAGGGCGGTCACGCCGTCACGGTCTATAACCGCACCTTCGCCAAGGCGGAGGCCTGGGTGGCGGAGCATGGCGGGAAAGCTGCCCGCACGCCGGCCGAGGCCGCTGCCGGGCAGGACATCGTCTTCGCCTGCGTGGGCAATGATGACGATCTGCGCGCCGTCACCATCGGCGAGGGCGGCGCCTTTGCCGCCATGGGCAAGGGCACGATCTTCGTGGACCACACCACAGCCTCGGCGGATGTCGCGCGCGAGCTTCACGCGGCGGCCAAGGCGCGCGGCTTCGATTTCATTGATGCGCCCGTCTCGGGCGGGCAGGCGGGCGCGCACAATGGCGTGCTCACCGTGATGTGCGGCGGGGATGAGGCACCTTACGCCAGAGCCGAGCCGGTGATCGCCAGCTTCGCGCGCATGTGCAAGCTGCTGGGGCCAAGCGGCGCGGGCCAGCTCACCAAGATGATCAACCAGATCTGCATCGCCGGGCTGGTGCAGGGCCTCTCCGAAGGTCTGCATTTCGGCCAGCGCGCCGGGCTCGACATCGAGGCTGTGGTGGAGGTGATCTCCAAGGGCGCAGCCGGCTCCTGGCAGATGGAGAACCGCCACAAGACCATGAACGCCGGCAAATATGATTTTGGCTTCGCGGTGGACTGGATGCGCAAGGACCTCGGCATCGTGCTGGCCGAAGCCCGCCGCAACGGCGCGAACCTGCCAGTCACCGCGCTGGTGGACCAGTTCTATGCCGAAGTGCAGAAGATGGGCGGCGCGCGTTGGGACACGTCGAGCCTGATGGCGCGGCTCAACAGGTGACGGCTCAGGGGCTGACGCAGCGCAAGGCCGTGATGGACGTGCGCGGCCAAAAGCGCCGCGTCAGTCATCACCTCACCGTCCCTTGAACGCTGGCGGCCGCTTCGTCATGAAGGCCATGATCGCCTCCTGGAAATCGTCGGTGCGGCCGGCCTGGCGCTGCAGGTCCGCTTCCAGCTGGAGCTGGGCGGCGAAGTCGTTGTCGAGGGATCTGGCAAGCGCCTGCTTGATCATGCGGTAGGCGAGGGCAGGGCCGGTGGCGAAGGGCTTCACGAAGGCGGCCACTTCCCCGGCGAAGCTGGCGTCGTCGAACACCTTGTAGATCAGGCCCATCGCCTGGCCTTCCTCGGCGCTCACGCGGTCGGCCGTCAGGCACAGCGCCAGCGCCCGCTTCATGCCCACGATGCGCGGCAGCAGCCAGGTGCCGCCGGCGTCGGGCAGCAGCGCGATCCTTGCGAAGGCCTCCTGGAAATAGGCCGAGCGCGCCGCCACCACGAGATCGCAGGAGAGCACGAGGTTGGCGGCCGCGCCCACGGCAGGCCCGTTGATCGCCGCGACGGTGATCTTGGGATAGTCGATCAGCCGCAGCGCCAGCGGGTTGTAGTCGCGCTCAAGCGGCGGGCCGAGATCGAGCTTGCCGTCGGCGTCCATGGGCAGCTTCTCGGTGAGATCCTGACCGGATGAAAACGCCCGGCCGGCGCCGGTGAACACGACGACACGCACCGCCTCATCCGCTTCGGCGGCATCCAGCCCCGCCCGGATGCCCTCGAACATCTGCGCCGAAAAGGCGTTGAGCTTCTCAGGCCTGTTGAGCGTGATGGTGGCGACGCCATTCGCGGCGGCATAAAGGGCGGCATCGGTCATGGCGGCGTTTCCGGGCTTATTGGTTTAGTTATGAACTATGCCCCAGGCCTTGCCGTTTTCCAAGGAGCGGGCGCTCAGTCTGCGGGTGGCGGGCCGTCCTTGCTGCGGCGCTTTCGCCCTTCCGCCAGCGCGTGGAAAGCGCCGCGCAGCGTGCGGCAATCCTGCTCGGTCATGGCCAGACGGTGCAGGATGTCGCGCAGGTTGCGGGCCATGATCTCGCGTTTGTCGGGCGGAAAGAAGCCGCCCCGGTCGAGCTCATCCTCCAGATAATCGAACAGGGACACGATCATCTCGCGCGCCGCGGGGAGCTGCGCGTCCGGATCGAACGGCTTGATGTCGCCATGCGCGGCACGGAACCACTCATAGCCCATGAGCAGCACCGCCTGCGCAAGGTTGAGCGAGGCGAACTGCGGGTTGACCGGAAAGGTCACGATCGCGTCGGCCAGGCTGATCTCCTCATTCTCGAGCCCGGTGCGCTCGCGCCCGAACAGGATGCCGACACCCTGGCCTGCGCTCACCCGGCTCGCCACCTCGGGCATCATCTCGGCGGGCGTGAACACCCGCTTCATCTGGCCGCGATTGCGGGCGGTTGTGGCGAAGACGAGGTTGAGATCGCCGATGGCGGAGCGCGCATCGGCGAAGAGCCGCGCCGATTGCAGGATATGCACGGCGCCCGAAGCCGCCTGATGCGCGCCCTTGGGCAGCCCGCCGCCCGTAGGCCAGCCATCGCGCGGCTTCACGAGGCGCAGGTCGCTGAGGCCGAAATTCGCCATGGCGCGCGCCACCATGCCGATGTTCTCGGCCAGTTGCGGCTCCACCAGGATGATGGCCGGGGAAGGCCCCTCGCGGCTGATCAATGTGTGGTTCGTGCCTGCGCCGGTCATGGCCCGCGCATAGCGCAGCACGCAGCCAAAGGCGAGAGGCGGCTGGGCTGGACGCGCCGCAAGGACACATGGTGACAGATTGAAGAAGCTGTAACCTTGAGCCCAAAGCCGTGCTTGCCGGCCATGGCGCGCGCGCGCTAGACAGCGCTGAACGGCTTGCGTCCCCGTGCCGCGCGCCTGACACAGCCAATCACATGCCCCCGGGAAGGTCGCTCCTCATGAACAAGATCAAGGTTGAAGGCACCGTCGTCGAAATGGACGGCGACGAGATGACCCGCATCATCTGGCAGTACATCAAGGACAAGCTGATCCACCCCTATCTCGACATCAAGCTCGACTATTACGACCTCGGCATCGAACACCGCGATGCAACCGACGATCAGGTCACGATCGACGCGGCCAACGCCACCAGGAAGCATGGCGTGGCCGTCAAGTGTGCGACCATCACGCCTGACGAGGCCCGCGTCGAGGAATTCAAGCTCAAGCAGATGTGGAAGTCGCCCAATGGCACGATCCGCAACATCCTTGGCGGCGTCATCTTCCGTGAGCCGATCATCTGCAAGAACGTGCCGCGCCTGGTGCCGGGCTGGACCCAGCCCATCATCGTCGGCCGCCATGCCTTCGGCGACCAGTATCGCGCCACCGATTTCCGCTTCCCCGGCAAGGGCACGCTGACGATCAAGTTCGTCGGCGAGGATGGGCAGGTCATCGAGCGCGAGGTGTTCAGGTCCCCTGGCGCCGGCGTCGCCATGGCGATGTACAACCTCGATGACTCGATCCGGGACTTCGCCCGCGCCTCGCTGAATTATGGGCTGAACCGCAAGCTGCCGGTCTACATGTCCACCAAGAACACGATCCTCAAGGCCTATGACGGCCGCTTCAAGGACATCTTCGAGGAGGTGTTCGCCACCGAGTTCAAGGCCAGGTTCGAGGCGCTGAAACTCACCTACGAGCACCGCCTCATCGACGACATGGTGGCGTCGGCGCTCAAGTGGTCCGGCGGCTATGTCTGGGCCACAAAGAATTATGACGGCGACGTGCAGTCCGACATCGTTGCGCAGGGCTTCGGCTCGCTGGGCCTGATGACCTCGGTCCTGATGACGCCGGATGGCAAGATCGTTGAATCCGAGGCCGCGCACGGCACGGTCACGCGCCACTATCGCGAGCATCAGAAGGGCAAGGAGACCTCGACCAACTCCATCGCCTCGATCTACGCCTGGACCGGCGGGCTCAAGCATCGCGCCAAGCTGGACAACAACCTCCAGCTCGCCCGCTTCGCCGAGACCCTCGAGAAGGTCTGCGTCGACACAGTGGAAAGCGGCTTCATGACCAAGGACCTCGCGCTGCTGGTCGGCGCGGATCAGCGCTGGCTGTCGACAACCGGCTTCCTTGACAAGATCTCCGAGAACCTGACTCGCGCCATGGCGGCCTGATCGCCCTCACGCGGCAGAACTGGAAAAGGCCGGCGCGAAGCCGGCCTTTTTCATGAGGTGAGGCCAATGGTTTGACAGCCTTTCCCAGGCCGGCCCTGCTCAGGCGCCGAGCGCGGCCTCGATGGCGGCGATGGCCTCGGGCGCCTTCGCGCCCTCCGGCCCGCCTGCCTGCGCCATGTCGCGCCGGCCGCCGCCGCCCTTGCCGCCGAGCGCTTCCGCCGCGGCGCGCACCAGCGCCACGGCATCGAAGCGCTCGGCGAGATCGTCCGTCACGCCCACCACGACGCCGGCCTTGCCATCGGCGCCGACACCGACAATGGCCACGACGCCGGAGCCGAGCTGAGCCTTGGCGGCATCGGCGAGGCTCTTGAGATCCTTCATCTCCACGCCCGAGATGGCGCGGCCGATGAAACGCACCCCGGCAATCTCGCGCTCCGGATCCGCGCTGCCCGCGCCGCCGCCCATGGCCAGCTTCTTGCGCGCCTCGGAAAGCTCGCGCTCCAGCCTGCGCCGCTCCTCGATGATCGTGCCCAGCCGCTCCGCCGCCTCGCCGGGCGTGGTCTTGAGCAGGCCCGCCAGCTCGTGCAGACGGCGGCTTTCCGCCGCAAGATGGCGGCGGGCAGCCTCGCCGGTCATGGCTTCGACGCGGCGCACGCCGGCTGCGACCGCGCCTTCGCTGACGATGGTGATGAGCCCGATGTCGCCGGTGGCGGCGGCGTGGGTGCCGCCGCAGAGTTCCACCGAGAAGGTCTTGCCCGCGCGCTCGCCCGTCCGCACAGTGCCCATGGACACCACGCGGACTTCATCGCCATACTTTTCGCCGAACAGCGCGCGCGCGCCCGAGGCGATGGCGTCATCCACGCCCATGAGTCTTGTCACGATCGGCTCGTTCTGCAGCACGATGCGGTTGGCGATCGCTTCCACGGCCTCCAGCTCGACGGGGGCGATGCCCCTGCTGTGGCTGAAATCAAAGCGCAGCCGTTCGCCCGAGACCATCGAGCCTTTCTGCGCGACATGGTCGCCAAGGGTCAGGCGCAGCGCCTCGTGCAGCAGATGGGTCGCCGAATGGTTGGCGCGGATGGCGCCGCGGCGGCCGCTGTCCACCACAAGCTCCGCCACCTTGCCAGGCGCCAGCACGCCGGCCTCGACCATCACCTCGTGGACGAAGACATCGCCCACCTTCTTTTGCGTGTCGGTGATGCGGGCGCTGAAGCCTTCGCCCCTGACGATGCCTGTATCGCCAACCTGACCGCCGGACTCGGCATAGAACGGCGTCTGGTTCACCAGCACGAAGCCGGTCTCTCCGGCCGCCAGCGCCTCCACCTCCGCGCCGCCGCGCACCAGCGCGGTGATCACGCCCTCGGCGCTCCCGGACGCATAGCCAAGGAACTCGGTCGGCCCCACCTTGTCGCGCAGGCCGAACCACACCGTGTCGGCCGCAGCCTCGCCGGAGCCGGCCCACGCCGCCCTCGCCTTGGCCTTCTGCTCTGCCATGGCGGCATCGAAACCAGCGACATCCACGCCGATGTCGCGCGCTCTCAGCGCATCCTGCGTCAGGTCGAGCGGGAAACCGAATGTGTCGTAGAGCGTGAAGGCGACCGAGCCCTTGAGCTTGTCGCCCGCGCCCATGCCGGATGTTTCGGAATCGAGGATCGAGAGGCCGCGCGCCAGCGTGGTGCGGAAGCGGGTCTCCTCGAGCTCAAGCGTCTCGGCGATCATCGCCTCGGCGCGCGCCAGCTCCGGATAGGCCTGCCCCATCTCGCGCACCAGCACGGGCAGCACCTTGTGCAGCAAGGGCTCGCGCGCGCCGAGCAACTGCGCATGACGCATGCCGCGGCGCATGATCCGGCGCAGCACATAGCCGCGCCCCTCGTTGGAGGGAAGCACGCCATCGGCGATCAGGAAGGACGCGCAGCGCAGATGGTCGGCGATGACGCGGTGGCTCGCCTTCCGGGCGCCGGCCGGATCGACCTCTGTCAGGTCTGCGACGCGCCCGATCAGTGCCCGGAACAGGTCGATCTCGTAATTGTCATGGGTGCCCTGCAGCACGGCGGCGATCCGCTCCAGCCCCATGCCGGTGTCGATCGACGGGTGGGGCAGGCTCAGGCGCTGGCCCTCGGCCGTCTCCTCGTATTGCATGAACACGAGGTTCCAGATCTCGATGAACCGGTCGCCATCCTGATCGGGCGAGCCGGGTGGGCCGCCAAAGATGTGCTCGCCATGATCGTAGAAGATTTCCGAGCACGGGCCGCAGGGACCGACATCGCCCATCCGCCAGAAATTGTCCGATGTCGGGATGCGGATGATGCGGCTGTCGGGCAGGCCCGCGATCCTGCGCCAGAGCCCGTGCGCCTCGTCATCCTCGGAAAAGACCGTGACGGTCAGCTTCTCCCTGGGCAGGCCATATTCCCGTGTCACCAGGTTCCAGGCCAGCTCGATGGCGACATCCTTGAAGTAGTCGCCGAACGAGAAGTTGCCGAGCATCTCGAAGAAGGTGTGGTGGCGGGCGGTATAGCCAACATTGTCAAGGTCGTTGTGCTTGCCGCCGGCGCGGACGCTCTTCTGCGCGGTGGTGGCGCGGCTGTAGGGGCGCTTCTCCACGCCGGTGAAGATGTTCTTGAACTGCACCATGCCCGAATTGGCGAACAGCAGGGTCGGATCGTTGCGCGGAACCAGCGGGCTCGAAGGCACCACCTCATGGCCATTGGCCTTGAAGTAATTCAGAAAAGTCGACCTGATCTCGTTGACGCCACTCATGGCCAGAGCACCCGATTCAAAGGACCGCGACGGCACGGCGGGCCGCCTCGCAATCCTGTCTGTCTAGTGGCGGGTTCAGCCGATGTCCACACAGCCGATGCTGCGGGCCGGCCAGCTGGGCTGGGGCCGGCCCGCGCCGCATCAACGCCAACGGGCGCGCCTCATCTGGAGGCAGACTTCACTCGGGCTCGCCCTCGTCGAGATCGTCGGCAGTCGGCGTCGCGTTCTGCAGGATCTGGTCGGCGACGATCGCCTGGTTCTGGCGGATCATCATCTCGACGCGGGCGGCCACATCGGGGTTCGCCCTGAGGAAGGTCTTGGCGTTCTCGCGTCCCTGGCCAAGGCGCTGGCTGTCGAAGGAGAACCACGCGCCGGACTTCTCCACGATGCCGGCCTTGACGCCCAGATCGATGAGTTCGCCCACCTTCGAGATGCCCTCGCCATACATGATGTCGAACTCCACCTGCTTGAACGGCGGCGCGACCTTGTTCTTGACGACCTTGACGCGGGTCTGGTTGCCGACCGCCTCGTCACGCTCCTTGATGGTGGAGGTGCGGCGGATGTCGAGACGCACCGAAGCATAGAACTTCAGCGCATTGCCGCCCGTCGTGGTTTCCGGCGAGCCATACATCACCCCGATCTTCATGCGGATCTGGTTGATGAAGATCACCATGGTGTTCGAGCGCGAGATCGAGCCGGTCAGCTTGCGCAGCGCCTGGCTCATCAGGCGAGCCTGCAGGCCGGGCTGCACGTCGCCCATCTCGCCATCGATTTCCGCGCGCGGCACCAGCGCCGCCACCGAGTCGATGACCAGCACATCCAGCGCGCCCGAGCGCACCAGCGTGTCGGTGATCTCCAGCGCCTGCTCCCCTGTATCGGGCTGCGAGATCAGGAGGTCGTCGAGCTTCACGCCCAGCTTGCGGGCATAGACTGGGTCGAGCGCATGCTCCGCGTCGATGAAGCCGCAAACGCCGCCGTTCTTCTGCGCTTCCGCGATGGTGTGGAGCGCCAGCGTGGTCTTGCCGGAGGATTCAGGGCCATAGATCTCGATCACACGGCCTTTCGGCAGGCCGCCGACGCCCAGCGCGATGTCGAGGCCCAGCGAGCCGGTGGAAATCGTCTCGATCTCGACAGCCTTCTGGTTCTTGCCCAGCCGCATGATCGAGCCCTTGCCGAAAGCGCGCTCGATCTGGGAGAGCGCGGCGTCGAGAGCCTTGGTCTTGTCCATGGAAGAGCCTTCAACCAGTTTGAGATTCGCTTGGGCCATGTTCGCGGTCCTTATGGCATGTGGCGGCAAGCCTCACAACGCGATGAAGATTCCGCGCCGCCCTTGCCTTGTCGGAAATGTACGCTCTTTGTTCTCGTTTACAAGTTCTAATTTTGTTCTCGTCCCGAATTTGTCGGGCGCTCTGCGAGAACGTCCGGAACGGCCGCCTGCGCCTGTTGGGCGCTGAGGCGACAGCGCCGGCGACACGGGTTGTGAAGGTGCGGACGGGCGGGACGCAGCCGGTGAAGCAATCCGTATCGGCCTGCCGCCTGTCAGCTTGCGCGGCGGGCGATCAGCCAGCGTCAGCGCAACAGCCTTGCCACCTGTCCCCGAAGGAAGGGCAGCAGCTCGCGCTCGAACCACGGGTTGTTCTTCAGCCAGGCGTTGTTGCGCCAGGATGGGTGGGGCAGGGGCACGATGCGCGGCGTGCGCGGGGTGGCGAACACGCTCTCCCAGTTCTGCACCATCTCGGTCAGGCCGCCGCCGCCGCCGCGCCGTCCCAGATGCCATTCCTGCGCATGTTGGCCGATGGCCAGCACGAGCTCGAGATCGGGCAGCCCCTCGAAGACGCGGTTGCGCCAGAGCGGCGCGCATTCCTTGCGCGGCGGCAGGTCGCCGCCCTTGGCGTCCTGTCCGGGGAAGCAATGGCCCATCGGCACGATGGCCACCTTCGAGGCATCATAGAACTGCGCCTCGCTCAGCCCCAGCCATTCGCGCAGCCTGACTCCTGACGGGTCCATGAAGGGCTTGCCCGTGGCATGGGCCAGCGTGCCGGGCGCCTGGCTGGCGATGCACAGCCGGGCGGTGGCGGCGGCCTGGATGATCGGGCGCGGCTCATGGGCCAGCGGCCTGTCCTTGCGGGGCATGTCACGGCACACGCGGCAGGCGCGCAGCTCGACGAGCAGATCATCGAGCGTGCCGGTCAGGGTTTCATCGGAACGGATCTTGCGGGGCATGCCGCTTGTCTAGGCGCTCCGGCTCGGGCGCGCCAGCAGGCTTTCATGCCCGCGCGCCTGATCATGCCTGCGCGCCCGATGCGCAAGCTCCGGCGGCATGGCGATGCGCTGCGCCCGCGCGAAATCGAGCGCGACGCCCCCGATGATGTCCGCGATGCTGATCGCGTCGCCGCAAAGGAAGGGCGTTCACATGCTTCGCGCGCCACGGCGGCTCGTGGGAACGGTGATGCTTCTCAAGATGGGAGCGGGATGGCCAGCAGGCTATGAAGCAAGATGGCTGCGAAGCCCTCTGCGCAGTCCTTCAGCCTTGCGATTTCATGGCCCTGTGCTCCGAGGGCAGCGTAAATCGGCCGCTCCACAGGCCGCGCTGGGCCGCCCGCGCTTCCTGCTCCTCGCGGGGGTAATCGCCATAGTCCACAGCGCGCCCCTCGCGCACGATGGCGGCGTTGAGCAGTTCCTCGCCCCGCGTGCAGGCTCCCAGCAGGCGGCCATAACGGTCGCGCCCCTCGATCCGGCAGATCACGGCCCCGCGCTGCAGGCGCGCATGCAGCCAGCTGCGCGCCACCACGCCGCAGGCATAGTTCCGCCCTGTCCGGTCCGCGCAATACTGATCGATTTCGGGGGCATCGACGCCCTTGAGCCGGATTTCCCGGCCGGCCACCCGCAAAGAGTCGCCATCGATGGCCTCGCCAAAGCCGGCCACCTGATCCGGGGCGTTCCATCGCTGCTCGAGCTGCTGCGCGCCGAGCAAGAGCAGCATCAGCATCCCTGCCCCGGCGAGCCAGTCCACGAGGCGGCTGCGTCGCCTCCGCGGGCCGCGCGGCCCCAGTTCAGCAGACCGCATCAGCAAGGCGTTAACGATTCCCGTGCAAGTTTCTGGGTCCCGCGTCTGTCTAGCGTGAAAGCGTCCCGAGCTCCAGCATGACTGGCCGTCTGACCCCAGAAACCGTTCAGATCGCGCCGGTGGCCACCGCTGCTGTGCGCGCGAACGATGAGGACAGGCTGGGCCAGCGCCGGCAACTGGGCCGCAATCTCCAGAGCGTGCGTGAACGCCTGACCTCCGCCAGCGGGCTCGAGCGTTCCTTCGAGTCCGAGTTGCTCCGGCAGTTCGCGGCCAAGGCCTCCGGCGCCTCCTGCATCATCCTCGTCATACTCACGCTGGCCGTCAGCCTGGTGGCCTCGTTCTGGCTGCCTCCGTTCCGCATCGCGGTCTGGGGCTCGCTCGGCCTGTCCTCGGCGGTGCTTCTGTTCCTGCTGGCCCGCCGCGCCCTGCGCACCTGGGAGACCGAAACTGGTCTGGGCCGCCGCAGGCTGGTGATCGGCATGGCCATCGTGGCTGCGATCTGGGCCGGCCTCGTGCTCATGATCCCGGCCGTTGCCGACCCGGCCGCCAAGGTCTTCGTGGTCGCCGCGCTGATGTTCTACGGCACAGTTGTGGTGATGAGCGCCTACACGGTGCCGCTGGCGGTGCATGTGGCGCTCGGCCCGCTCGCCGTGGCGCTGTGCACCTTCCTTTGGTTCAACCGCGACTTGGGCACGTTCACCATCGCGGTGGTGGGCATCGTCGGGCAGGCCTTCTTCCTCTTCCTCGCCAACCGGCTCTATTCGCAGGCCGTGGCGACGCTGGAGTTCCGGGCCGAGAAGGACATCCTGATCGCGGAGCTTGAAACCGCGACGATCAACTCCGAGGACGCCCGCCGCAAGGCCGAGGATTCCAACCTGGCCAAGTCCAAGTTCCTGGCCACCATGAGCCATGAGCTGCGCACCCCGCTCAACGCCATCCTGGGCTTCTCCGAGGTGATGAAGAACGAGGTTTTCGGCCCGCACGGCTCGCCCTCCTATCGCGAATATGCCTCCGACATCCATTCCAGCGGCCAGCATCTGCTCACCCTGATCAACGAGATTCTTGATCTGTCGCGCATCGAGGCAGGTCGCTACGAGCTCAAGGAAGAAGCTGTCAATCTCGCCCATGTGGCGGATGATTGCCTGCACATGCTCAGCCTCAGGGCGCGCGGCAAGAGCCAGACCATCCGTCAGGCCGTCGAGCCCAACCTGCCGAAGGTCTGGGCGGATGAGCGCGCCATGCGGCAGATCATCCTGAACATCCTCTCCAACGCGGTGAAGTTCACTCCGCAGGGCGGCGACATCGCGCTCAAGGTCGGCTGGACGACCAATGGCGGGCAATACGTCTGCGTCACCGACAACGGTCCCGGCATTCCCGAGAGCGAGCTCAACACCGTGCTCTCCAGCTTCGGGCGCGGCTCGCAGGCCATCAAGACTGCCGAGGAGGGTTCGGGCCTTGGCCTGCCGATCGTCAAGGGTCTGGTGGACCTGCATGGCGGCGTCTTCACGCTCAAGTCCAAGATCAGGGTCGGCACGGAAGTGATGTTCACGATTCCCGCCGCGCGCGTCATGGAAACGTTGCCGGCCATCGCGCCGGAGCCGGCCCGGCGCATTGCCTGAACGTCGCGTCAACCGCGATTGACAGCTCTTTCGCCATCTCATAGCTTTTTTGCGTGATCGAATTCGAGGCTGGACGAGCTGGTCGAGGCTGCCGCTTCAAGCGGAACCGTTGCGTTTTGCCGTCATCTCTCTCCAGGATTTCGATGAACACGCGGCTCCGCGAAAGGCGGACCGGCACTCTGGCAATGACGAAAAGGCATCACCTGATATGGCAAGCGGCACCGTGAAATGGTTCAACGCCACCAAGGGCTACGGTTTCATCCAGCCCGATGACGGCTCCAAGGACATCTTCGTCCACATCTCCGCAGTGGAACGCGCGGGGCTGAAGGAACTGAGGGAAGGCCAGAAGATATCCTTCGAAATGGCCACGGACCGCCGGACCGGCAAGCAATCCGCCGACCAGTTGCGCGTAAGCTGAGCCAGGCCGCAGCCTCATCGCCACACACTCGAAATCCGTCAGACCGGAGCGGCCCATCGCGAAGCTCCCGAAAAGGAGCTGCATCACGATGGCCGCTGTGAGGCGACCCGACGTGACCGTTCATGAGTTTGTGGCCTGATATCGCTTGTCATTGATGGCAAATTGCAACGTGAAATCAATCATGCCCTCAAAACAAGAAATACCGCTGCGCCATGGGCAGCGCCTTCATCGGCTCGCACACCAGTAGCTCGCCATCGGCGGTGACGGCATAGGTCTCGGCGTCGATGCGGATGTCGGGCGTGGCGTCGTTGTGGATCATGCTCTTCTTGGAGATGCCGCCCCGCACATTGGCTACGGCCACGCAAGCCTTGGAGAGGCCAAGCCTTTTCGCGCCGCCATTGGCGATGAAGGCCTGGCTGACGAAGGTGACGGAGGTGGCCGTCATTGCCTTGCCATAGGCGCCGAACATGGGCCGGTAGTGCACCGGCTGCGGGGTCGGGATCGAGGCATTGGGGTCGCCCATCGGCACGGCGGCGATGGCGCCGCCCTTTATGATCATGGAGGGCTTCACGCCGAAGAAGGCGGGGTCGAACAGCACGAGGTCGGCCATCTTGCCGGTCGCGATCGAGCCGATATGCGCCGAGACGCCGTGCGCTATGGCCGGGTTGATCGTGTATTTCGCGACATAGCGCTTGGCGCGGAAATTGTCGTTGCCGCGCCCGGCATCCTCGGGCAGCGCGCCGCGCTGCACCTTCATCTTGTGCGCGGTCTGCCAGGTGCGGGTGATGACCTCGCCGACCCGGCCCATGGCCTGGCTGTCGGAACTCATCATCGAGAGCGCGCCAAGGTCATGCAGGATGTCTTCGGCTGCGATGGTTTCCTTCCTTATGCGGCTCTCGGCGAAGGCGAGATCCTCGGGGATGGACGGGTCGAGATGGTGGCACACCATCAGCATGTCGAGGTGTTCGTCGAGCGTGTTGACGGTGAAGGGCCGCGTCGGATTCGTGGATGAGGGCAGGACATTGTGCAGCCCCGCCACCTTCATGATGTCGGGCGCATGGCCGCCGCCCGCGCCTTCGGTGTGGAAGGCATGGATGGTGCGGCCCTTGAAGGCGGCAATGGTGTCATCGACATAGCCGGCCTCGTTGAGCGTGTCCGAATGCAGCATCACCTGGATGTCATGGTCATCGGCAACGCTCAGGCAGTTGTCGATGGCGGCCGGGGTGGTGCCCCAGTCCTCGTGCAGCTTCAGCGCGCAGGCGCCGGCCTCGATCATCTCGACCAGCGCCGCAGGGGTCGCCGCATTGCCCTTGCCGGAAAAGGCGAGGTTCATCGGAAAGCTGTCGGCGGCGCGCAGCATCTGGCTCATGTGCCAGGGGCCCGGCGTGCAGGTGGTGGCCGATGTGCCGGCCGAGGGGCCAGTGCCGCCGCCCAGCATGGTGGTCAGCCCGCTCATCAGCGCATCCTCGATCTGCTGCGGGCAGATGAAGTGGATGTGGCTGTCGAAGCCGCCGGCCGTGACGATCTTGCCCTCGCCGGCGATCACGTCCGTGCCGGGGCCGATGAGGATGGTGACGCCCGGCTGGATGTCGGGGTTGCCGGCCTTGCCGATGCCGCTGATGCGCCCGTTCCTGATGCCGATGTCGGCCTTCACGATCCCCCAATGGTCGAGGATCAGAGCGTTGGTGATCACCGTGTCGGCCGCGCCCTCGGCATTGCTCATCTGCCCCTGGCCCATGCCGTCGCGGATGACCTTGCCGCCGCCGAACTTCACCTCCTCGCCATAGGTGGTGAAGTCGCGCTCGACCTCTATGACGAGATCCGTGTCGGCAAGCCGCACCCTGTCGCCGGTGGTCGGCCCGAACATGTCGGCATAGGCGGAACGGGCGATGCGAAAGGCCATGGATCAGGCTCCTGCCGGCGGATCGTCAGATCGGGAAGGCGAGGGCGAGGGGCGGGAGTCGAGGGGCGGGAGGCGCTTCATGATTGTGGTCCTTGTCAAAAAACGGTGGTCATCGTGGCGCCGGGATACGGGTTTGGCGCAATCGGATCACAGCGCGCCCATCACCTTCTGCTGGAAGCCGTAGACCTCGCGCTTGCCCGCCAGCGCGACGAGGGTGATCTCGCGGCTCTGGCCCGGCTCGAAGCGCACGGCCGTGCCGGCCGCGATGTCGAGGCGCATGCCGCGCGCCTTGGCCCGCTCGAAGCTCAGCGCGGCGTTCGTCTCGAAGAAATGGTAATGGCTGCCGACCTGGATCGGCCTGTCGCCTGTGTTTGCGACCGTGAGCGTCACGGTGGCGCGGCCCTCGTTGAGCACGAGATCACCGGGCAGCGTCTCCACCTTGCCCGGCTCAAGGGCATGGCTGGCGGAGCGGATCGGCTCATGGACCGTCACCAGCTTGGTGCCGTCCGGAAAGGTCGCCTCCACCTGCACGTCGTGGATCATCTCGGCGATGCCGTCCATGACCTGCTCGGCGGTGAGCACATGCGCGCCCGCCTCCATGAGGTCGGCCACCGAACGCCCGTCGCGCGCCCCCTCGATGACGAAATCGGTGATCAGCGCCACGGCTTCTGGATAGTTCAGCTTCACGCCGCGATCGAGCCTGCGCCGCGCCACCATTGCGGCCATCGAGACCAGCAGCTTGTCCTTTTCGCGGGGCGACAACATCATGGGATTGGGTCCTCAGGTGTCAGGTTTGCCAGCTGCGCGGCAAGGCGCGGCCGGTGAGATGGATCATCAGGCGGGCAAGATCCGCCCGCAACGCGGCGGCGTCCGGCGAGAGCAGCCGCGCCACGATCAGGTCGGGCAGGGCGCTGGCTCCGCATTCCGAGACGGCGCCCGCCATCGCCTCGCGCGCCCCCTCCAGCCGTTCATGGGCTTGCGGCGCGGCCACCAGCACCGTGGCCACGGCACGCGCGCCGCCGGCGATGGCCTGCCGCTGAAGCAGGGCATGGACCTTGCCCGCAAGGCGCACATCCTCGGCAAAGATCAGCCGACCGCCGCGCCGCACGCGCCAGCGATCGGCGAAGCGGGCCTCGTCCAGCGCCTCGCCCATGGCGCTGCGGCCGAAATACAGGCTTTCGCAGGCGATCAGCGTGGCGTCCGGCGCCAGATCGGCCTCGAGCGTGCGGCCCAGATGGGCCTGGCCGAAAAGGATGGCCTCCTGCGGCAGCCAGTCGAGCCGCGCGCCGGGCTTGATGCGGATGCGGGTGTCCACCCGGGTTTCGGGGCCCTGGCTGCGGTAGATCTTCTCTGCCGCCTGCGTGGTGACCACCGCTTCCGCCCCGGCCTCGACATGGAGCCCGGTCAGCAGGCTGTCGCCCCCCGTCATGCCGCCGCCGGTATTGATCAGCACGGCTTCGCAGGGGCCGCCATGCGCACGGGGAAAGCGCACCCTGAAACCGCCTCTCTCGTCCGCCTCTGTCCTGACGGTGCGCGGCCCTGCTCGTTCGAAACGGATGCGCACGCCGCCCTGCGCGCGGATGTGCGCCGGCACGAGCGGAAGCGGACAGGGCGCTGTCGACGATCCGTCATGATCCGGGTTGTCCTGATGAAGCGGCTGATCGAGCATTGCAGCTGTGAAATCCCCCGACGGCGATGATTGCCGCTGCCCCGGGGGCGCGCAAGGGGAGGGGATGGCTCCTCTTGCCTCAATAATGGGCATTCGCGCCGCTGCCCCGGCAAGGCCGCGATATAGGCGTGACGGCCATGGATCGGATTCAATTCTCCTTGGCGTGCGTCCTCGATGCATCGTCAAACGGACGCGGCATTGCGCTGGTCTGGTCGATCGGGCCGCGCGTTGCGGCTTAAGGGAGACCCCTCACGCAAAGACGCCATTTCATCAGGTGCGACACCTTCATGATCCGCTCGCGCGCCGGCCAGGCTGGCCGAGGCCGTGCGGGGTCGATAGAACCACCGGGGATGCGCCGGGAGACCGGCTTTTTTCATGACGGCCAATCTCAGCCACGCAATAACACGTAGTGGCGAATTCGTGGCGCGACTGTGCAGGAAACCCTTGCAGCAGCGCAGCTTCCTTCGGTATGACGAAAACGCAAGTCCGGGATGTGCTTTAGGTGCATCCAAACGACATGGGTTCCATGGGGTCAAACCGACCACGAGAGGAGAATGAACTATGAAGCGTCGTCAATTCCTGAAGACGGCCGCCGTTGGCGCGGCTGCTGGCGCGATCGCCAGCCCGGCCATCGCCCAGTCCATGCCGGAGGTGAAGTGGCGTGTGACGTCGAGCTTCCCGAAGTCGCTCGACACGATCTACGGCGCCTCGGAAATCCTGTCCAAGGCGGTTGCTGAAGCCACCGACAACAAGTTCCAGATCCAGGTCTTCGCCGCCGGTGAAATCGTGCCCGGCCTGCAGGCTGCCGACGCCGTGACCAACGGCACCGTCGAGATGGCGCACACAGCCTCGTATTATTATGTCGGCAAGGACCCGACCTTCGCCTTCGGCACGGCGGTTCCGTTCGGGCTGAACTCGCGCCAGCAGAACGCCTGGTTCTATCATGGCGGCGGGCAGCAGCTCATCAACGACTTCTACAAGAAGTACAACATCTACTCCCTGCCGGGCGGCAACACGGGCTGCCAGATGGGCGGCTGGTTCCGCAAGGAGATCAAGACCGTCGCGGACCTTCAGGGCCTCAAGATGCGCATCGGCGGCTTCGCCGGCCAGGTCCTGCAGAAGCTCGGCGTCGTGCCGCAGCAGGTTGCTGGCGGCGACATCTATCCGGCGCTGGAAAAGGGCACCATCGACGCGGCCGAATGGGTCGGACCCTATGATGACGAGAAGCTCGGCTTCAACAAGGTCGCGCCGTTCTACTACTATCCCGGCTGGTGGGAAGGCGGCGCCGTGCTGCACTTCTTCATCAACCAGGCCAAGTGGGACGCGCTGCCCGCCGCCTACAAGTCCATTCTGACCACCGCTGCGGCGCTGGCCAATGTGGACATGCAGGCCAAGTATGACGCCCGCAACCCCGCCGCGCTCAAGCGCCTCGTCGGCTCCGGCGCGCAGCTGCGCCCCTTCTCGCAGGATGTCATGGAAGCCTGCTTCAAGGCCGCCAACGAGGTGTATGCCGAGACCGCGGCCAAGAACGCCGAGTTCAAGAAGGTCTACGACCAGATGGTCGCCTTCCGCAGCGACCAGTTCCTCTGGTGGCAGATCGCCGAATACAACATGGACACCTTCATGATCCGCTCGCGCGCCCGCGGCTGATCCATGGCCTGCGCCGCTGCGCCGGCGCCCAGACAGGTGAAGCCGACACGCAAGATCGGCCACCCCAGATTGCAACCCCGGCCTCGCGCCGGGGTTTTTTCTTGGCGGCGCTGCCGCCGCCGACATGCTAGGCTCCCGAAAAAGCGGAGTGATCCGATGGCGCAGGATATCTCTTCAGCTGCTCAGCCACGTCCGGCATGGCGTGCGCGCGACGCCCGCGCTGCCTCCCGCGCATTCGCGGCGTGCGCCCTGGCCGGAGCGATGCTGGCGGTGCCCGCCCTCGCGGAGACGCCGACGCGCCGTGCCGCGCCGGCCGCGCCCATCGCACCGCCTTGCCCTGAATATGGTCCGGGCTTCGTGCGCCTTTCGAGTGGCGGCTGCGTGCGTGTCGGCGGCTATGTGCGCGGCGAGGCCGTGGTGCGCCAGCGCCGCTCGTCCTGGGAAGGGCGTTCTGCGCCCGTGCCGGCGCTGGGCGCGGGCTCGGGCGTTTCGCTCGAATGGCGCTCGGCCCCGGCCTCGGCCCCGGCGAGGGCGGTGGTGAGGATGCGCGGCGAGCGGCTGCCTTGAGAGGCAGCCGCCGCCTGCCGCTTCACTGGATGCGCGGCGGCTGCGTCAGGTCCAGCGGCGGCAGCCCTCCCGGCCCGCCCCCTGGTGCGTCAAGGCTGGGAATGCCGATATTGTTGAACTGCTGGTTGATCTGGTCCTGGTTCAGCTGAACTGCGGATTTCTTGTAGTGCATCACCATCTGCGGGAAGGTGATGACAAGCGCGACCATGAGGCACTGGATCACGACGAAGGGAACAGCTCCCCAGTAGATCTGCCCTGTGGTGATGGGCTCCATCGACTTGCCGGTGACCTTGTCGGTGTAGGCGAATTTCGGCGCCACCGAGCGCAGGTAGAACAGCGCGAAGCCAAAGGGCGGGTGCATGAACGAGGTCTGCATGTTCACGCCCAGGATGACGCCGAACCAGATCAGGTCGATTCCCAGCTTCTCGGCCGGCGGCCCCAGCAGCGGCACGATAATGAAGGCCAGCTCGAAGAAGTCGAGGAAGAAGGCCAGCAGGAACACGATGACGTTCACGACGACAAGGAACCCGACCTGGCCGCCCGGCAGCGAGACGAGCAGGTGCTCCACCCACAGATGGCCGTTCACGCCATAGAAGGTGAGCGAGAACACCCGCGCGCCGAGCAGGATGAACAGCACGAAGGCGGAGAGCTTCGCCGTGGATTCGATCGCCGAACGGATGATGCCCCAATTCAGCCGGTTGGGCTCGTTGGACATGTAGCGCTTGAGGCCCGCCAGCAGGATCGCGCCGGCCGCGCCCATGGCGCCGCCTTCCGTCGGCGTGGCGACGCCGATGAAGATCGTGCCGAGCACCAGGAAGATCAGCGCCAGGGGCGGCACCATCACGAAGGTGACCTGGGTGGCGATGCGGGACATCAGGCGAAAGCCGGTGGCGCGCTCGATGAAGCCGACCACTGTGGCGTAGAGCGCGCCGGCGGCCAGCGCCTCGGAGAGCAGGGCCCAGTTGCCGTAGCCGGCGTTCTTGAGAAAGTACCAGCCGGCAGCAAGCGCCAGCGTGATGAGCGCCGTCAGCGGCGCGCGCTTGGCGCCGAAGGCCCGGTGGAAGACCGCGCACAGGAAGGACACCACAACGCCCACCGACATGGTCAGGATGACGAAATCGGCACCGCCCTTCACACTGGTCTGGCCGAGCACATAGATGCCCACCACCGCCGAGAACAGCACGAGCACGCCCAACTGCCAGACCCCGCGCGAGCCATCCGGCTCCTTGAAGCCGATGTCTGCAACCGGAAGACCGGGAACGTAGGAGGGGCGGAACAGGCCGACAAGGAAGATGTAGCCGGCATACATGGCCGAGAGCACGAGGCCGGGGATGAAGGCGCCCTCATACATGTCGCCCACCGAGCGGCCGAGCTGGTCCGCCATCACGATCAGCACCAGCGACGGCGGAATGATCTGCGCCAGCGTGCCTGAGGCCGCGATGACACCCGAGGCGACGCGCCGGTCATAGCCGTAGCGCAGCATGATCGGCAGCGAGATGAGGCCCATGGAGATGACCGAGGCGGCCACGACGCCCGTGGTGGCGGCAAGTAGCGCCCCCACGAAGATGACAGCGTAGGCAAGCCCGCCACGGATCGTGCCGAAGAGCTGGCCGATCGTGTCGAGCAGATCCTCCGCCATGCCGGAGCGTTCCAGCACCAGGCCCATGAAGGTGAAGAACGGGATGGCGAGCAGCACGTCATTGTTCATCGTGCCGTAGATGCGCTCGGGCAGCGCCTGAAGGAAGTTCGGCACGAACAGGCCAAGCTCGATCCCGATGATGGCGAAGAACAGGCCGTTGGCCGCCAGCGCGAAGGCCACCGGATAGCCCAGCAGCAGGAACACCACCAGCGCGGCGAACATGATCGGCGCCATGTTGTCCTTGACGAAGCCCGAGAGGCCGCCGCCGGCTGTGGCGGCCATGGCATCGCCCGTGTGCAGCGCCAGCATCGCAAGGGCGGCGATGGACGCCAGCCCGGCGGCGCGCAGGAAGAATCGCAGTGTCATGGACAGATTTCCGGAAAAGGAGAGGCGGGCGGGCATCAGGAGCCGGGCCGGTTGGCGCCGGGCGCAGGCTCGGCCGCAGCGATGGGAGCGAGGCCGTCGGCCTGGGCCTGCTTCAGCAGCCGTTCGGCCTCGGCCAGCGCCGCTGCCGCATGGCCGCCGTCGCTGGCGGTGTGCGTATGGTCCTCGATCAGCCCGCGCATGATCGCGATGCGCTTGATGATTTCCGAGATGCCCTGCACCGCGAGCAGGAAGAAGCCGATGACCACCAGCGACTTTGCCGGCCATTGCGGCAGGCCGCCGGCGTTCAGCGATTGCTCGTTGAGGGCAAAGGAGCGCGTGAAGAAGGGCCAGCCGTCGATGATCATGATGATGCAGAACGGCATCAGGAACAGCACGTGGCCGACCAGGTCGATGACCTGCTTGAGCCAGCGCGGGAAAAGGTTGTTCACGATGTCGATGCGGATGTGCTCCTGCGCGATCAGCGTCCAGGGCGCGCACAGAAGGAACACCGCGCCAAACAGCACCCATTGCAGTTCGAGCCAGGCGTTGGACGACAGGTCGAAGAGCTTGCGGATGATGGCGTTCACGGTCGCGACAAGGATCGCGACCCCGATCAGCCAGGCGACGATGCGTCCGATGCGCGTGTTGGCCGCGTCGATGGCGCGGCTGAAGGAAAGTAGACCACCCAAAATGCTGCCCCCTTTTCGCGCCCGGCTCGCGTCAGGACGCCTGCCGAAAGCACAATGCATGGCTGTTGTTTGACGGGGTGATAACCAAGGCAATTCCCAGCCGCAAGCTGATATTTGCGCCAATGGCAGGCCTTGGCGGTCAGCTCCGCCGATCGAGGAAGCGGATCGCCGCCGCGCCCAGCGTGCAGCCCAGCATGAGCATGAGGAAGGCGGGCGGCCATATGGGGGTGAGCGCCCCGGCCAGGTAGGCCGCGCCCGCGCCGATGCCGAGCTGGACGAAGCCGGTCAGCCCCGCCGCCGCGCCGGCCAGCTCGGGCCTGACCGAGAGCGCGGACGCCGTGGCGCTGGGAATGGTGAGCCCGTTGCCGATGCCGTTGAGCATCAGCGGCACGAACAGGAGGGCCGGCTGCCAGACCATGATGAAGGGCAGGGCCGAGGCGATGCCGACCGAGACGGCGGAGATGGCCAGCCCGAGCGGGATCATCCGCGCCGCCCCGATGCGCTGGCCGAAGCGGCCGGTGAGGAAGTTGCCGAGCATGTAGCTGCCCGCCATCATGACGAAGAAGAAGCCATACACATCCGGCCCCGCCTTCATGTGCTCGACCACCGCATAGGGAGCGCCTGCGATGAAGCTGAAGAATGTGGCGGAGGTCAGCGTCAGGATCGCGCTCGCGACGAGGAAGGCCCGCTCGCGCATCAGGCGCGGGAAGGCGCGGAACATGTCGAGCACCCTGGCGGGTGCACCGGTGCGGCGCATCGTCTCCGGAAGCTTGAGCATGGCGCCGGTCGTGGCGATCAGCCCCACAAGGGCCATCAGCGCGAAGATCAGCCGCCAGCCATGGTTCTTCTCGACGAAGCCGCCCACCAGCGGCGCGAGCATGGGCGCCACCACCATCGCCATTGTCACGTAGCCGATGATGCTCGCCGCCTCGTCCTTGCCCGCCATGTCGCGGGCGATGGCGCGGGTGAGGGCGAAGGCCGTGCCTGCGCCTGCGGCCTGCAGCATCCGCGCCAGCAGCAGCGTCACGAGGCTGTCCGACGCATAGCCCAGGATCGAGCCAAGCGTGAACAGGCCAAGCCCCCCGATGATGCAGGGCCGCCGCCCGATCCGGTCCGAGAGCGGCCCCACCACGAGCTGCGAGAGCGCAACCGCGGCGAGATACAAGGTCAGCGTGAGCTGGATCGTGCCGTAATCGGTGCCGAGCGACCGCGCGATGGCCGGCGTCGCCGGCGCCAGCACATTGAGCGCGAAGGGCTGCACCGCGCTGCACAGCACGAGGATGGCGAGCGATGGCCGGATCATCGGGGCGGCCTTCATGCCGCCGGTTCCCTGGCGCGCACGCGCTGGCGATGCAGCGTGTAGAGCCCGCTGCCGACGATCAGCGCTGCACCCGCCAGCGAGGGCGCGTCGGGCCAATCGCCCCAGATGGCGGCGCCGAGCACGATGGCGAAGACCAGCACCGTGTAGCGGAAGCCCGACACCAGCGAGACATCCGCATCGCGGTAGGCGACGATGATGGCGTAATTGCCCAGCGCCACGAAGAGCGCGGCGGCGACCAGATACAGCGTCTCGCGCAGGGCGAAGGGCCGCCAGGTCTCTGTCAGCCCCAGAACCAGCCCCATGCTGCCGACCACGAGCGTGGTCGAGAAGGTGATGACCGTGGAGGGCACGTCCACGCCGATGCGCCTTGTCATCAGGTCGCGGAACCCCACCAGCAGCGCGCTGGCCAGCGCCACCACGGCATAGACGTTGAACCCGTCCGCCGAAGGCCTCACGATGATGAGGACGCCCACGAAGCCGACCCCTATGGCGAGCCAGCGCCGCCAGCCCACCCGCTCCATCCCCAGCATCGCCGCCAGCGCCACCACGATCAGCGAGGCGGCCTGAAGGATCGCCGTCATGTTGGCGAGCGGCAGCTTGGCGAGTGCCGTGATGAAGGTGATGGCCACGAGCCCCTCGATCACCCCGCGCATCAGCACCATGGGCTCGCGCATGGCCTTGAGGTCGCTGAGCGAGCCGAAGCTGCGCACCAGAAGCAGCGCGGCGGCTGTGGCGAACACGCCCCGGATCGCCAGCACCTGCCCGGTGGGATAGGCGGCTGTGGCCAGCTTCACGAAGGCGTCATTGACCACGAACAGCGCCATGGCGCACACCATGGCGATCACGCCGCGCCGGTTGCTGGCCGCCGAGGCGCCGATGGGCATGGCCCTCACGCCGCCGCCTCGAAGCGCTTCAGGCTGAAGTGCGACAGATCGAAGGCGCTTTGGCCCTTCGTGCTGAGGTCGGCCAGGATCTCCCCGATGGCGGAGGCGAACTTGTAGCCGTGGCCGGAACAGCACGAGGCGAAAACCACCTGCTCGGCGCCCGGAATGGTGTCGATGACGAAATGCTCGTCGGGCGTCACTGTGTAGAGGCAACCCTTGATCGCCAGCGGCTCCGTGGTGGCGTGTGGAAAATAGCGCGCCACCGCCGTGCCCAGCATACGAACCTGACGCTCGCTCGGCGTGCGGCTGGGGTCGGAGGCGTCGAGCTGCTCCCGCGCGAAGTGCGGGCCGCCGATCTTGAAGCCAGGATGTTCCCAGAGCGGAAAGCCGTAGAAATTGCCTTCCTCCACGGTCAGGATGAAGACCGGCATCTTGCCAATCCTGAACGGCTCGGGATCCTTCACGCTGTACCAGCCTATGGCTTGCCTAACGGTCTTCAGGTGCGGCGCCAGGGCCGTGTTGAGCGTGTCCATCCAGGCCCCGCTGGTGAGCACGAGCCGGCCTGCGGTGTATTGCCCCTTCGCCGTCGTCACGCGCACGCCGCCATGGCCGGTCACGCTCCATTCGAGCACGGGCTCGTTGGCGCGGATCGTGGCCCCGGCGGCCTGCGCGAGCCCGACATGGGCGAAGATTGCGCGCTCGGATGCGACGAAGCCGCCATCGGGCTGCCACAGGCCGATCTGCCCTTCAGGGAGCGCGAATGCGGGAAAGCGACGCATGATCTCGGCGCGGTCCAGCGTTTCATGCGGCAGATCGTGGTCGATGCAGGACTGGCGCGCGCTTTCGACGAAACCTGCGCCTTCCGGCGCGATATCGATCGAGCCGGTGACGTGCAGAAGCTGCATCCCGGCCTTTCGGCCCGTCTCGGCCCAGAGCTCATGGGCGCGACGCACCATCGGCACATAGTGCGAGCCTTCGAAGTAGGCGAGGCGGATGATCCGGGTCATGCCGTGGGAGGAGCCCATTGAATGGCCCAGGTCGAAGCGCTCGAGCCCCAGCACGCGCTGACCGCGCTGCGCGAGATGCCAGCACGCGGCCGAGCCCATGCCGCCCACGCCGGCCACGATCACGTCATAGGCTTGATCCGACATCCCGCTTCCCATTCCCGTCCCGCAGGTCCCGTCCTGCCTGTCGCTTATGCCATGGATCGCGCGATGGGCCACGCTCCGGCGCAACATGGCTGCATGCGCCGGGATACCCCCAAGATATTGGTTCGTCGAAAACGGATCACCGCATCCAATGCGAAAGGTCTGCATTGAAGGCGGCTTCGACCTGACGGATTAAGTTCTTTAAACTGAACGTACACATAGCCGACATTAGCTTTGAGAATTGAATTCAATATAATTGCCATGTTGATTACTAAAATTGGCATTGACGATGTTTTTTAGCATTTATTTATATATTTTCTGATAAAAAGTTTATAATTAAAATGAATTGAATAATAAAAAATCTGAATCAAATTTTAGTCCGTATAAAAATTGCGGTCATAACTTGACGATTCCGAGAGTTACCTTAATGCCACCAACCAATGTTGAGCCTCCATAATCTTTCGCAAGACGCATCAATGTGTCATGGAAACCTAAGTTTGGGAACGCTGCCTCAACTTTTCCAATCGCAGCTCTGCTCATGCCCTTACGGAGCATTCCTTTCGAGGCATCGATCCAATCGGCCTTTCGGCAGGCCTCGATGATTTCCCTGTGTGGTCCGGTGTAAGGAAAAATCTTGTGGTGCCAATGGATGGCTCCACGAAGCAGATCGGGATCCAAACCCAGCCCAAGCTTTTGGTTGTCGGCTATTGCTACGGCCTCGGATGGTTCCAGATAGGCCAATTCGTGATCTGTCCAGAGACCAATGTCATGATAGACAAACGCAGCCTCGACAAGCCTCTCATGTTCTTTGGCATTGCCCAGAAAATGCATTGCATAAGTGATCGTGCGGTAAACATGGTTCCGATATCCCGGAAAGTCTCTGCCAATCAGAGTCTCGTATTGCGCGAATAATTCTTCGACAAAGGGTCTTTCCATCTTGATCGTGATGTCTGACATCAAACATAGTTCCTTGGTTGATACGACATCCACGGGATGTCCGACGTTTCTGGGTTGATGTTGCCGCGTTGGTTGTCATTTGGCAATGTCCTGGCGCCATCGCGCCCGCCAAAGCAGGCCGCCAGGCGCTGATGGCGGCGACAATGGCGTTTTCAGCGCCGGAACTGACGATTTCTCCCTGATGGAGACGCGCCTCTCCCCTGGGTTTTGTTGGAACTCATCACAACCGGCCTGCCCATGTCGGCGCTGGATCAGGCGGTGGCGGCCGTCCGGCAATCAGTCTCAGGATTTCGGCGAACAGCATTTTCGAGATAGCCACCCCAGCCATTTGGACGACAACATAGCGGCCATGGCTGATGACCTTGGCGCCAATCTTGATGAGCGTCTCCTCGAGGCTGGTCAGTGACCAGTCCCTGATGGGCTCTGGCGCGGCCAGGTGCGCAGGAAGTTGCCGATGTTGCAGGCGAGAGCATGGAAATGGAGGCGGCCGTTCTTGCCGGCGCGCGTATCGGCAAGCATGGTGCCTGCCATCGCGCTGAGACCAGGCGTGTCGTCGAGTATGCGACAGGCGAGCCATCCGGCATCGGAAGTGATTCGCGAGCCATGGAACCCCAACTTCAAACGGCGGTCGAAATCGCGCCTCAGGGCGCCATCAGTCGATTCACCCGCCAGGTTCTCCGTGGCGGCCTTGTGTATTTCAATCTAATACATTGAAAGATATACATTAATCGGATGCCCTCAGCCGCAAGTCAATGCTCTGTCCGGCGAATGCGGGATGAGCTTTTCGCCGGCCCGGCCATCGTCGCGCGTCTCATCCGAAGAGCTCCTGACAGGATTAACGAAACCTTAAGCGGAGGCTGCGATATGTCGGACACGTCGGAGCCGGACATGGGTTTGCTGGACTATGCACGCACGCTTCTGATGCGGTCAGGCCCGGCTGCGCCAAGGCCTGCGCCATCCCTCCCTGTGACTGAGGCAACGCCGCCGACGGGGCTGGAGATCGATGCGCGCCAGCGCCACTTCCGCCAATCCATCGACATGATCGAGCATGACGTGTCGGCCGCCCTCGACCGGCTCACGCGCCTCATCGGAACCTCCGGCGAGATCACGGGCCAGACCGCAAGCGATCTCGACCAGATCCATGCCGGCATGGCCGCGCTGCGCGAGGCGGCCGCGCTCGCCGCGCGCGACGTGGCCGAACTGGCCGATTCCTCCGGCAAGGTCTCGGCCAGCGTCGAGACGGTGAGCAGCAATGTCGCGCAGGCGCGCCAGAGCGTCGCCGAGGCGGCGAAGGTCGCGTCCTCAGCGACCGACATCATGTCGAGCCTCTCCACGGCTTCTGCCGAGATTTCGACCATGGTCGACACCATCGCGCTGATCGCCCGGCAGACAAACCTGCTTGCGCTCAACGCCACCATCGAAGCCGCGCGCGCGGGCGACAGCGGCCGCGGCTTTGCGGTCGTGGCGCAGGAGGTCAAGAGCCTGTCGGTGGAAACCGCCAAGCGCGTCGCCGACATCCGCAAGCGCGTGCATGTGCTGGAGCAGGCCACCACGAAATCATTCGACGCCATCGCCGCGATCGCTGGCCTGATCACCGACGTGAACCCCATGGTGTCGGCCATTGATGACGCCATGCATGAACAGGCCATGTCGGTGGTGGAACTGACGCGCCGCACCCAGCAGACCGCCCGCTTCGTCGAGACGGTGGCCGAGCGCGTGGGGCAGGTGGGCGCCACCGCCACCACCGCCACCGAGCGCAGCGCAAGTGCTGCGAGCGCAGCCGAAAAGGCGATTCGGGAAGCCTCCAACGTGTCGCGTTTCGTGGCAGCCATCCGGCAGGCCGGCTTCGTCGCGCGGCGCAAGCATGACCGCTTTCCGTGCGAATTGCCGTTGATGATCAAAAGCGGCGTGAAATCCTGGCGCGCCGCAACCATCGACATCAGCCTGGGCGGCGCGCTGCTCGGGCGGCCTCCCGACTTCGATGCGCTCCGCGGCGAGAAGCTGGAACTGGTCATGGACGGGGTGGGCACGCTGCCCGCGACGCTTCTCGTGATCAGTCCGTCAGGCCTGCATTGCGCCTTCGACGACATGGAGCGGATGCTGGCCGGGCGCCTGCGCGAGCGCATCGCCTCGGTCCAGGCCGAGTATCAGCCCATGATCGAGCGCACCCGGAAGCTGGCCGCGCGCATCGCGCTGGCCATGCAGGCGCTGGTCAAGGAAGGTACCCTGTCCGAGGAGGCCCTGTTCGCGACCGATTACACCCCGATAGCGGGCGCCGACCCGCCGCAATTCGAGACGCCCTCCCTGCCTGCCCTTTGCGCGGTCATGCCTCCGATCTGCGAGCCGATGCTGCTGGAGGATGCGAACGTGGTCTACTGCGTGGCGATGGACCGCAATGGCTACATCCCCGTGCACAATCGCATCTACGCGCAGCCGCAGCGGCCAGGGGAGCGCGAGTGGAACGTCGCCAATGCCCGCGACCGCCGTTTTTACGATGACGAAGCCGGGCTGACGGCGGCGCGCTCGGTCCGCCCCTTCGTCATCCAGTCCTATCGCCGCGAGATGGGCCAAGGCCAAGGCGGCCATGTGCGCGAGATCGCCGTGCCCATCTTCGTCAACGACCGCCACTGGGGCGGCCTCAAGGTCGGCTTCAGGCTGACGCCGTCGCCCGTCACGGCGGAATAGAGGCGGTCAACCGCCGGTGACGCTCATGTGCCGGCCCACGGCGGGGCGCGCCACCTTGCGGTCGATCACGAAGTCATGCCCCCTGGGCTTGCGCGCAATGGCGTCCTCGATGGCCTTGTGCAGCGGCCCGTCGCTCTCGCTGGCGCGGATCACCGAGCGCAGGTCGGCCGCATCCTCCTGACCCAGGCACATGTAGAGCGTGCCCGTGCAGGTCAGCCTGACGCGATTGCAGCTCTCGCAGAAATTGTGCGTCATCGGAGTGATGAAGCCCAGGAGCCCGCCCGTCTCCGCCACGCGCACATAGCGCGCCGGGCCGCCGGTGCGGTGGGGGTCATCGACCAGCGTGAACGTGTCGAGCAGGCGCGCGCGGACCTGGCTCAGCGGAAGAAACTGGTCGATTCGCGCCGGCTCGATGTCCCCCAGCGGCATCACCTCGATGAAGGTGATGTCCATGCCCTCGCCATGCGCCCAGCGGATGAGTTCCTCGATCTCACCTTCGTTGACCCCCTTGAGAGCCACGGCGTTTATCTTGATGCGCAGGCCGGCGGCGCGTGCCTCGGCCAGCCCCTCATGCACCCTTGCGAGGTCGCCCCAGCGCGTGATGGCGCGGAACTTGTCTGGATCGAGCGTGTCGAGCGAGACGTTGATCCGGCGCACCCCGATCGCAGCCAGCTCCGCGGCATGCCGCGCGAGCTGCGAGCCGTTCGTCGTCACGGTCAGTTCCTCGAGGCCCTTGTCGAGATGGCGTGACAGCGAGCGGAACAGGCTCATGATGTCGCGGCGCACCAGCGGCTCGCCGCCCGTGATCCTGATCTTGCGCGTCCCGCGCGCGATGAAGGCCGAGCCGATCCGGTCGAGTTCCTCCAGCGTCAGCAGATCGCGCTTGGGCAGGAAGTGCATGTCCTCGGACATGCAGTAGACGCAGCGGAAATCGCAGCGGTCCGTAACCGAGATGCGGATGTATTCAATGGTGCGGCCGAAAGGGTCGACCAGCGGCTGCGCCTGGCGGGGGGTCAGAAGATCCATGGCTTCACCATATCGAGTCCGTAATGTCGCCGCTGCGGCCAGCGGCGTGCGGGGGAGCTGGGTGGGCTGCTCGACCCACAGGCTGGCCGCAGCAATCCTCTACCTCTTTTTCCCATGCTGTGCGAGGAGCTGTGCAGCGTCAATTTGATTTCACATCATGCGCGCCTGCCTTCGGGAGCCGGAACCATGTCCAATCAGCAGCTATGGCCCAGCGAGATCCGCCTTTCGAAGGACAGGCGCACCCTGAGCGTCACCTTCGAGGATGGGAGCCGCCATGATCTGCCGGCCGAGTATCTGCGGGTGGAGAGCCCCTCGGCGGAGGTGCAGGGCCATGGTCCGAACGAGAAGAAGCTCATCGCCGGCAAGATGAACGTGGAGATCCTGTCGGTGGTGCCGGTGGGCCATTATGCGGTGAAGCTCGTCTTCGACGATCTGCACGACACCGGCATCTATGGCTGGGACACGCTGGCCCAGATGGGGCGGGACCATTCCGTGAAATGGCGCGCCTATCTCGATGCGCTGGAGATCGCGGGGCTCGGCCGTGAGCCGGCCGCGCGGACCCCGCGCCGCTGATTTTTCCTGAAAGTTGTATGGGCAATGCAGGCATTCAACTTGCAGATGCACTGTATCACCTTGTTAAGTATGCTGTTTTCCTGCTGCTGCATTCACACCAGTTTTTAATCGTCGTCCTGGAAGAGTGAACGGTGAATACGGACGGGGACGACCAGGATGCAGGCGCTTGTCATGGACCTCCCGCTCGACGCGGGCGCTTGCGATCGGCGGGACGCACGTCAGCCAAGCGAACGCCTGATCGGCCGCATCGTGGCCTGCGACGGCTCGCGCGCCACCATTGCGGCGTCGGCCGCCAGCCTCGTCGGCGCCGCGACGGATTTCTGGTCGATCGGCCGGCTGATCTCGATCAGCATGGGCCAGACGCGCGTGGTCGGCCTGGTCTGCGAGATGAGCGCCACTGCCAATGTCTGGGCCGAAGGCCTCGAGAATGAGATCCATGTGAAGGTCGAGCTTGTCGGCGAGATCGTCGACCGCTCCGACGGCAAGCTTGAGTTCCGCCGCGGCATCTGCGCCTATCCCAATCTCGGCGCCGTCGCGCACCGCATCCGCGTGACGGACCTGCTGGCCGTCCATGATCTGGGCGACCGCAGGGGCATCGAGATAGGCTGGCTCTCGCAGGATTCATCCATCCCCGCCACGGTCTGCGTCGATGACATGCTGCGTTGCCATTTCGCCGTGGTCGGCACCACCGGCGTCGGCAAGTCCAGCGCCGTTGCCCTGCTGCTGCGCGAGGCCGTGGCCAAGAAGCCCAATCTGCGCGTGCTCGTGCTCGATCCGCACAATGAATACGCCCATGCCTTCCACGGCATGTCGACGACGCTCGATTCGAACACGCTGGAACTGCCCTACTGGATGTTCAGCTTCGAGGAGATGATCGATGTCGTCTTTCGCGGCCGCGAAGCGGTGCAGGAGGAGATCGACATCCTGCGCGAGATCATCGGGCTCGCCAAAGGCCGCTACCGGGTCTCCAGCGAGAGCGCCACCGTCTCGCGCCTCATCCGCAAGCCGCTCGACATCGGGGGCATGTCTTCCGACGCGCCGGTGCCCTATCGCTTCAACGATCTTTACAGGATCATCGAGGAATACCTCGGCCAGCTCGAACCGCGCTTCCCGCGCTTTCACCTGCGCTCGCTCAAGAGCCGCCTCGAAAACCTGTTCGCCGATCAGCGCTATCGCTTCATGTTCGGGCGCTCGACGGTCGAGGACAACCTTGACCAGGTGATCAGCACCATCTTCCGCATCCCCCACGAAAACAAGCGGATCTCCATCCTGCAACTGGCGGGCATCCCGTCGGAGGTCGTCAACGCGGTGGTGTCGGTGCTGTCGCGCCTCGCCTTCGACATCGCCTCCTGGAGCGGCGGCGGCTTCGAAGTCCTCGTGCTGTGCGAGGAAGCGCATCGCTACATCCCGCAAGACCGGGCGCTCGGCTTCGCGCCGACCCGCGCCTCGATCGCCCGCATCGCCAAGGAAGGCCGCAAATACGGCGCCTATGTCGGCATCGTCACGCAGCGGCCGGGCGAACTCGACCCCACCATCCTGTCGCAATGCTCGACGGTCTTCGCCATGCGCCTCGGCAACACGCGCGACCAGGACATCATTCGCGCGGCGATCGCCGATTCATCGGCCAGCACCATCGGGTTCCTGTCGTCGATCGGCAACCGCGAGGCCATCGCCTTCGGCGAGGGCGTGGCCACACCGATGCGCATCACCTTCCGCAGCCAGCGCGCCCATGAACTGCCCGCCGCGCAGCATGGCGGAGCGCCGCAAGGTCAGCTCAGTGAGGACGACATCAGCCTGCGCGGGATCATCGGCCGCATGCGCGGCGCCGGAGATCCGTCCGAACGCTTTTGAGCGGGCAGGGGTGGGTGATCGCAGCCCGTCCACCGGCAGGGCGGCCCCAACGAAAAAGGCCGGCGTGGCGCCGGCCTTTCCGCATCCGGCGATGCTAGCGACATCTCAGCGCAGCACGACGACCCGGGCGCCGACGCGGACGCGCTCGTAAAGGTCGATCACGTCCTCGTTGATCATGCGGATGCATCCCGAGGAGACGGCCTGGCCGATGGTCTCGGGCTCGTTCGAGCCATGGATGCGATACAGCGAAGAGCCGAGATAAAGCGCGCGTGCGCCCATCGGATTCTCAGGACCGCCGGGCATGAAGCGCGGCAGGTCGGGCCGGCGCCTGAGCATCTGCGCGGGCGGCGTCCAGCTGGGCCATTCCGCCTTGCGTGTCACGGGCTTGGTCCCGGACCACTCGAAGCCGGGACGCCCCACGCCCACGCCGTAGCGCACGGCCTGCGTGCTCGACAGGATGAAGTAGAGGCGCCGTTCGCGCGTGTCGACCAGCACTGTGCCGGGCGCATAGCGCGAATTATACGTGACGGTTTCACGCGGGATAGCGGTCGCCTGCGGCCTGAACTCCTCCTGCACGCTCAGCAGCGGCTGACGGGTCAGCGGATCGATCTCTGCGATGGCCGGCGCGGCGAAGCCTACGCTCAGGGCGATCGCGGCGAACGCGGAAGCGAAACGTCGCATGATAACCTCGGTGTGATGAATGGATTGGCTTGATTACGCCATGGCCCAAGCCAATGTCTGATTTCCAGCCTCAACGCAATTGGGGCGGGCCGCGTCTCACGAATGTGTTTGCAGGCGGAAAAACAGCGTTGCACATTGGCCACAGGTAGATTGACGGAGGCATCTCCGATTTGGTTCACGCAGCAAAGCCGCCGCGCTTGACGCGCCCCCGGCTTGCGCTTATCCAACCGCCCGGATCGGGCGCGTAGCTCAGCGGCAGAGCACTCCCTTCACACGGGAGGGGTCACAGGTTCAATCCCTGTCGCGCCCACCATTTCCCCCATATGGCGCCGCATCGGCGGCCAGGCGCTCCCGTCCATCAGAGACGGATAAAGGGCACGCCCGCGACGGCCTGGCCGAAGGCGAGGCCTGTTATGGCGGTCACCAGAACGGCGCTAGCCCATATCGCCATCTGCTCACGTCCAGGAAAGACCTGCGCAGCGAGCCAGCCCGTGATCGGCAGCATCTGCATGGCGTGCAGCCCGAAGAAATGGGCGACGCGCAGATCGCCGCCGACCAGCGACCAGCCGAACGGCCACAACCCGGCCTGACCCGGCATCGGCCCCACCCAGTGGGCGGGCTGCACGGACATGTAGATGCCCGACAGGCCTCCAAGGACGCCGCCGAGCATCAAGCCGAGTCCGGCTGCCAGGGCGATGGGGTCGCGCTTGCGCCCATGACGCACGATCAGCACGCCGATGATGGCGGCCCCCAGGGCCATGATCACGGCGCCGCCCCCCATGAGCAGATACATCATCGCGGCCCACGGTGCGGAAACGTTGTAGTGCGACGCGGCGCCACGCGAGGCCTGGACCGTGATGTAGATGGCTTCGAACAGCGCTGCAGCCACCAGCGCCCAGACCACCGTTCGGACCAGCCAGCGGTCCCGCACGGACGGGGGCAGCAGCAGCAATGCCAGAGCCACCGTCGCCAGATGAACCGCGATGGACAGCTGGAACTTGAGCGGCTTGATCCAGATGTTGACTCCGTTGAGTTCGCGCGGGTCGATCAGCCCCGCCAGCGTGGTGGGGATCATCGCCAGCAGCATCAACATGGCGGTGATGCCAAGCGGAGCGGAACCGCGATGCGCTGCGGTGAGCAGCTCATGCCAGCGCTGGCCGCGAGCAAGGGGAAGGGCTGCCGCGATCATGTCACGATGCGCTCCCGACATTGTTCGCGTGAGACCCGCCGCCGCGGCGCAGGCCGGAGTTCGGCAGCATGGCGAGGCGCATGGCCAGCCACAAGGCAAGGCCAAGCGGCCCGAACAGCAATGTGGCCGGCAGGAGCGGCAGCACCAGCCAGCGGGATACGCCATGGGCTTCGGCATCGCGCGCAATCCAGGCGCCAAGAAACAGGTCGAAAGCCAGATAGTGCACCCAGCCCGCGAGCAGCATCCAGCGCGATCCGAAAAGGGCCGCAACCTCTGCAAGCGAGCCGAACCCGCCCTGTGCGGAAGACCAGTACGCTCCGATGATCGCCACATAGCCGACGGACAGCAGCCCGGGCACTGCAAGCCCGGCGATGACATCCCGTCCCATGCGCCAGCGCAGAAGGATGGAAGCGGTCAGCACCAGCCAGCCTGACATGGCCAGTATGCTGGCATGGCGGAACAGGTCGTCAGGCTGCATGGCGCGATCCTCATCTTGTCGGCGACAAGATGCATGGCGCGATCCTCATCTTGTCGGAGACAAGATGCAGGGCGCTTTCGTTCTTGTCAATGACAAGATGGCCGTGAAGGCGCTAAGGAGGAGCCCGCCAGGCCGATGGCCGTACAGGAGACGAGACCATGACGCAGCAACCGCAAAAGCCGGAGCGGTATCATCATGGCAATCTGCGGGTGTCACTGATCGGGGCCGGCCGCACGATTCTCGAGGAAGGCGGTCTCGGCGCCCTGAGTCTGCGGGCGGTGGCCCGGCGTGCGGGAGTCTCCCACGCAGCGCCGGCGCATCACTTCGCATCGCTTGGGCTGTTCCTGTCGGCCTGCGCCGCATCCGGCTTTGCCGAATTCTCCGAAGCCTTGCTGGCTGCGCGCGCTCGCGGGCACACTCCTGCGCTGGCCATGGCCGAGATGGGCCGGGCCTATCTCGCCTTTGCGAGGGCGCATCCGGCGCTCTTCCGGCTGATGTTCAACCATGACGCGATCGCGCAGCGGACGGCCGAACATGCCGAGGAGGGCGCAAGGGCTTACCAGATCCTGGTCGACGCCGTGCGTGCGCTGGATGAGCGCGTGGATGACGAGACGCTTGAGTTTCGCACCCTTGCAATCTGGTCCCTGGCGCATGGTCATGCCGATCTGATGCTGGAGCGGCAGGTCGGCGCGCGTTGCGATGCACCGGATCAGGTTCTGCCGATGGCTCAGCAGCAGGTGGCCCGCGCGCTGTTGGTGCTGATGCGCGGATTTGATGCCTCTTCATGAAAACGCCCGGCCTGATGGCCGGGCGTGATCTGTCATTCGGGCACGGAAGTGCGGCCTGAAATCTGGATCAGGGACGCGGAGGCGTGGCGCTGGTGCCCGTGCCTGTGCTCGTGCCTGTGCCGCTGCCAGTGCCGGTCATGCCGGTCGAGCCGGTTGTACCGACCCTGCGCGTCCCTTCGGCGTCGAAGGCGGGAGCGCTTTCGAGGTCGGCGCGGGTCATGCCGCGCAGCACGATGCGGTCAGGGTGGAGCGTGCCATGCGCGGCCATGCCCGTGGTCCCCGTGACGCCGATCCCCGTGACGCCGGGCGTCGTGCCCGTCCCGGTCGCGCGGGTGCCCGTCGTCGCGGCGCTCTGGATTTCCAGCGCCTCGAACGGCACCGCGACATCCTTCTGGCCGATGCCGAGGAAGCCGCCGACGCCGACCACGACGGCCACGACGCGACCGTCGCGTCCGATCAGCAGGTCATTGATGTCGCCGATGTTCTCATTGTTCATGCCGTAGACATTCGTGCCGGTGAGGTCCGAGCCGAGCATCTGCCCCGGCTGCGGCGTGGCCACGGCCTGCATGGCGGCGCGTGCGCCCTGCTGGACGCCCCCGGTTGCGCCCATGGGCTGCTGGGTCTGCATATTGGTGTTCGGCTGCGTCGTCGGCGCGCCGGTCGTCTGGGCCGCGACGGGCGCGACAAGGGCAGCGCTCAGCAGCAACGCTGCAAAACTGACATGGGTTTTCATGGATGATCCTCCATTTGCGATTGAAAAGACTGAGTGCTGAATCAACGGGTTGGGAACGCGATGGTTCCGCTCGCGGATGCCTTGCCAGCCCTGTCAGCCCTGCCCTGCCGCGCTCCAGCCGCAAATGGACAGGCCCGTCGGAGCGGGCCGTTCCTGCATGACCTGAGAATGAGCCGATCAGCCGCGCGAGATGGAGCCTGCCGCGCGCGCACTGGCGCCTTCGCCGGCCGTGGCGCCGGCGCCGCTGCCGGCATTGCCGATGCGGGCCGTGCCCTGCCGGGTGCTGCCGCTGCGCTTCCAGAGCCGGTAGATGACATAGCCAAGGCCGCCCAGAAGCAGCCTCGACCTGAGCCACGAGCCAAGGCCCCTGCGATTGTCGTGATCGTAGTGCTGTCCGTGATGCATCCGATCCTCCTGTATGGCGATTGCCCGAAAACAATCACCGCAGACAGCGATTGTTCCGCTGCTGCGACAGGGTGACAGAGGCCGTGCGGCGATGCCTCAGCCAGGCACGAGGCTCAGCCTCAAGCCGCCCAGTCGCGCGAAGGCGCGGGTCCGGCAGGTGAGGATGATGACCTGCTGCTGGCGGCCCGCGCGCGCCAGCGCATCGAACATGCGCTCGATACGGTCGTCGTCGGCAAAGACGAGCGCATCATCGAGCACGATCGGCACGCTCTGCCCGCGCTCGGCCAGCATGGAGCCCATGGCGAGGCGGGTCAGCACGGCGATCTGTTCCTTCGTGCCGTCCGAGAGCAGGTCGATGCTCTGCGCGCCAAGCCCGGCGCGATTCAGCGCATGGACGCGGAAGCCGTCGCCCAGTTCAGGTTCCGCCGCCGCAAAGACATCGGCCAGATAAGGCTTGAGATGGCGCTTGATCGGCGCGTTGAGCCGCTCGCGCTGTTCGGCGTGGCAGCGCGCGACGGTGTCGTGCAGAAGTTGCAGCATACGCACCCGCCGCTGATGCCGCTCGGTCTCGCGCTGCCACAGCGCAAGCTCATCGGTCATCATGGCTGCGCGTTCGCCAAGACCCTCGGCGCCGGCGTTCTGTATCTGGCCTTCGAGATTGGCGATCACGAGGTCGAGTTCGCCAATCCGCCCGCGCTGCTGCGCCAGCGCAGAGCGCAGCCGCACGCAGCGATTGTCCAGCCGCTCGATCTCGGCCGGGTCAGGCGTCTTGCTGCGCAGGGTCGCAAGGGCCTCGGCGGCGGCGCCTTTGGCCAGCCGTGCCTGCGCCAACCCGGCCTCGCACTGCGCCATGATCGCGTGGCGCCCAGCGTCCGGCAGCAGCGCGAGGTCCTGGTCGAGCGATCGCGCCCCCTCGGCGCGCTCGGCGTCGAGGCGGCCCAGCTCCTGCGCCAGGATCTTGAGGATGTCGTTGGCGCCGTCCTTGACAGCATCCAGCCGCACGCGGGCCGCGCGGGCCTCGTCTTGCCTCGCCTCGGCCAGCGCCACGTGCTGCTCCAGGCTGGCGAGGTCCGGGAGTGCATCGAGGCCTGCTTCCGCCAGCGTCCGGGCCGCCAGCCGGTCCGCAGCCGCAAGCTCGCCGTCGATCCGCGCCAGCTCGGCTGAGAGAGCGGCAGGGGAGGCGCCCAGCGCCTTGAGTGCCGTGGCGATGGCTTGCCTCTCGCCTTCGACCTCGCGCCGCGCCTCGTGCGCCCGGCGCAATTCCCCGGCGGATGCAAGCCCGCAGCGCGCCAGCAGCGCCTCGAGCTGCGAACCCCGCGCCTGCCGCGCCTCCATCTGCTCGGCTCCATAGCCTGCCGGCGGAACCACGCTGATGCGCGCGAGGTCGCCCACCTGGATCTCGATCGGCGCCGTCACCGGCTGCGAGAGCGCCTGCGTGATCGTCGCGCCATCCAGCGTCACCTGCCCTGCGCCCGAGGTCAGCATCTCGATGCCCAGCCGCGCGGCTCCGGCCTTGAGCCGCGCCTCGGCGAGATCGATGTCCCGTTCCAGCGCGTCGAGTTCGCGCACCGCCTCGGCGCTTGCGGCGTTGTCGGCGAGCGCGGCATCGGCGCTCGAAAGGCGCTGCCCCAAATCGGCGAGCGTGGTCCGGCGTTGGGAGAGCGCGCTGCGGTTTGTCGCGCTGGCGATGGCGGCGCGAAAGCCGTGCGCCATCCGCAGCTTCGCGTCATCGGCAGCGCCCGCCCTGGCCAGCGCATCGATTTCGGCCTGGGCGCTGGCCTGCCGGTCCAGCGCCTCCCGTTCCTCCCGGGCGATGGAAGCGAGCCGCCGCGCCAGCGCGTCCTGCCTTTGCCGCGTCTCGTCGATGCGTGCGGCCCTCTCCAGAATCTCATCCCGGCGCCGCTCGGCTGCGGCAAGGATCGCCTGCGCCTGTGCCTCGGCCAGTTCCAGCGGGGCCAGCCGGGCCGCAGCGGCGCGCGCCTCGCCCAGTTCGCGCTCGGCCTCGGCGGCGGATGTCTGCATCTCGGCGAGTTGTGCGGGGTCGGCAACCTTGGCGCGCTCCTGACGCGCCTCCCCAACCTGCGTGATTTGCGCATCCACGGCCGCCAGCCGTCGCTCGATCACGGACAGCTCCGCCGCCGTTGCCTCAACCTGCCCCAGCGCCGCGGCGAGGGGCCCGCCCGCCTTGGCCTTGCCCTTCTCGGTCACGAGCACGCCAAGGTCGCGGGCGAGTTCTGCCTGTAGCACGCGGGCGCGTTCGCCGCCCACCAGCGCGCCCACTTCAGCCTCGATGGCGGCATTCAGGGCTCCGCTGGCGGCATGGGTCGGCTTTGGCGGGTGAAAGGAATCGCCCTGCGCCACCCAGAGCAGCCCGAAGGCTGCGTCATCGACCGAGCGGCCCGAGCCGGGCGCGATGCCGAGCAGGCTCCAAACGCTTTCATCTGCCTCGCTGCCGCGGGCGATCTCCAACCCGTCGCGGCTGAGCGAGGCCGATGCGCCGCGCAGGAAGGATTTGCGGATCTGGTAGGCATGGACTCCCAGCGAAAAGCCGAGCGTGACGATCAAGGACAGCGACAGCCCGGCGGTGGCCAGTTGCTGCACATGAAACGCCTTTGTGCTGTGGCGCTCGAACAGGCAGATACGCAGGGCGCGGAACAGCGTCGACTTGCCGGCCTCATTGGGCTCGCACAGCACGTTCACGCCGTCGCCAAAGCCCTGGACCGACATGCGGCCGTTGAAGCGACCCGCGCCCTCCACCGTAAGATGCGTGATCTTCACGGCGCGGCCTCCCTGGCGCCACGCCCCGCGCTGCGCGTGTAAAGCTCCACCAGCGCCTCCTCAGCGAGCCGGCGTGCATCCGCATCCAGCGCGCCATCCTGCGCCATGGCGAGCAGCTGGTCCGTGCTCCGGCGCAGAACGCCGTCGAAGTCGATGGCCTCGAGATCGGCAAGGCTCGGCTTTGCCGATAGCCCCCTGCGCTCCACGTCGAGCCAGAGCATCGCGGCCTGCAACCCGTCCAGGCTGTCCTGCAGCGCCGCATGCGCCTCGAGCGGCAGCGCGCCTTCAAGGTCGAGCCGCATCACCATGCTGCTCAGCCCCGTCATGCCCCGGATCTGCCGATCGAGGTCAGGGATGGCCGCAGGATCGTCGAGCCGGCGGCTCTGGCGCATCCAGCGGTGCCTGCCGACCACGCGGCGCTCGACCTGCGGCGTCGCGCCGGGGCCTTCGATGCTCACGATCAGGGCCACGCCCTCCGGCTGGCTGTCGAAACGGTCCGGCTCCGGCGTGCCGGCATAGTGCAGGCGCGGCCCGATCTCGACCGTGCGGTGCCAGTCCCCGAGCGCGAGGTAATCGAGCCCGGCAAGGCGCGGCCGCGCCGCGTCGATCGGATTGCCGGCCTCGCCCTCGGCGCCGAAATCGGTGACCGAGCCATGTGCAAGCCCGATGCGCAGCGCGCCGGCCGGGCTCTCCGCTGCATCCATCCAGACGGTGAGGTCGCGCACCTCGCTCTTGCGCATCAGCGGGGCGGGGAAGAGCACCGCCCCGTCCAGACTGAAGGGCTGCGGCGCGAGATGCGTGACGACGTTACCCGGCAGGCCAAGGTCCTGCACGCAGTCCCAGAGGCCGCGCGGGCGGTGCGGATCGTGATTGCCCGGGATGAGATGCCAGCGCACGGACGGATGCTGGCGCATGCGTTCGAGCGGCTCGCGCAGCGTGCGCGGCAACGGAGCTTCGTGGTCATAGATGTCGCCGGCGACAAGCACGTCGCTCACGCCCTCGGCCCGCGCCAGCGCCCCGATCGCGCTGATGCAGTCGAGCCGCGCCTGCTGCAGCACCGGCTCCTTCTCGCCGAACAGGCGGAACACCTTGCCGATTTGCCAGTCGGCCGTGTGGATGAACCGCATCATCGATTCGCCGTCCCTGATCGCCCCGCAGTAATCTTAGCGATCTGCGGCTTGCGAGGCGATACGGTATCGGCAGGACATCGGGTCGGCGACGTCGTGGCGCGCTGCGCTGGGCGGCAGCCCGCTCCCGTCACGCTTCGGCGTCCCGGCCCGGCTATCGGTTGCGCCGGCAGTGGTCACGGCGCCGTGATGGAAGGGCGCGTCCGGGCCTTCCCTGTCGGAACCAATCAGGTCGCCCGGCATTGAACGCCCATCATGTTCAAAAGCTTCTTCCAGGGCGGGTTCGAGTGCTCGACGCATCGTCGTGACGATGGCGTGCGCCTCGACATCATCGCCGCCACCCGCCACGATGTGATGGCGGCGCAGGACTATGCGCTGCTGCACGGGCTAGGCGTGTACACGGTTCGCGATGGCGCGCGCTGGCATCTGATCGAGGGCGCGCCCGGTCATTATGACTGGTCGAGCCTGCTGCCCATGCTGGACGCGGCCAGGCTGACCCGCACCGAGGTGATCTGGGACCTGCTGCACTATGGCTGGCCGGACCATCTCGACATCTGGTCGAGCGCCTTCGTGGACCGGTTCGCGGCCTTCGCCGGCGCGCTCGCCCGGCTCGTTCGCGATCGCGGCGACGAGGTTCCGTGGTACTGCCCGGTCAACGAGATTTCCTTCATGTCATGGGCGGGAGGGGACTTCGCCATCTTCAACCCGTGCGCGCGCGGGCGGGGCGACGAACTCAAGCGCCAGCTGGTTCGTGCGGCCATCGCGGCCATGGATGCGATCTGGGCGGTCGATCCGCGCGCCCGCTTCGTCCACGCCGATCCGCTGATCCATGTCCATCCCGTGCCGGGAAGCTCGTCGACGCAGGGCCGCGCCCGCCGCCACACCCGCGCGCAGTACCAGGCCTGGGACATGATGTCCGGCCGCTCCTGGCCCGGGCTTGGCGGCAAGCCGGAATATCTCGATGTGCTGGGCGTGAACTACTATTGCCACAACCAGTGGGTGGTGGGGGCGGGCCCGCTGGACTGGCAGGGCAGCGACAGCCGCTTCATCCCCTTGCGCGACCTGCTGGCGCGAGCCCATCGCCGCTACGGACGGCCCATGTTCATCGCGGAAACCGGGATCGAGGCCGGGCTGAGGCCGCAATGGTTCGACTATGTCTGCGGCGAGGTCTTCGCAAGCATGGAGGCGGGGGTCCCGATCGGCGGAATCTGCCTCTATCCCATCATGAACCATCCCGGCTGGGATGATGATCGCCACTGCCCCAACGGCCTGATCGACTACGACCGCCGCAGCTTCCGCCGTTCCGTCCATGCGCCGTTGGCCGAGGCGCTGTTTCGCCAGCGGGATCTCCGCGCCGGGCTGCGACGAAGCGCCTGAACACACCCCCCCTGATGAAAGCCTCAACGGATCGCTCCGTTCAGGCTTTTGCATGTCAGGCCCCAACTCAGGCCGTCATCGGGCCGTTCACACGGCGGCAAGGCGCGGGCTGTCGCCAAGCTTGGCCGGCACATCCTCCTGGATGCGGCGGAAGGTGGCCAGCGCCTGACCCACCACCTGGTCCATGTTGTAGTAGCGATAGCTCGCCAGCCGGCCCACGAACCATGTGTCCACCTCAGCCAGCGCCAGCGCCTCATAGCGCTTGTAGAGAGCCTGGTTCTCCGCGCGGGGCACCGGATAATAGGGGTCGCCCTCGTCGGTGGGATATTCGCGGGTGATGGTTGTCTTCGGGTGCTCTTGGCCCGTGAGGTGCTTGTACTCCGAGATGCGCGTGAAGGCTTCCGTCTGCGGATAATTCACGGTGCCCACCGGCTGGTGTTGGGCCATGTCCAGCGTCTCGTGCTCGAAGCGCAGCGAGCGGTAGGGCAGCTTGCCGAAGCGGTGTCCGTAGAATTCGTCGATCGGCCCGGTGTAGATCAGCCGCTTGTGCGGGATGATGTCCCGGACCTGGCGATAATCGCTCTGGAGCATAACCTTGATGTTGGGGTGATCCAGCATCTTCTGGAACATGCGCGTGTAGCCATGCAGCGGCATGCACTGGAACGTGTCCGTGAAGTAGCGGTCATCCCGGTTGGTGCGGGTCGGCACCCGCGCCGTCACCGATTTGTCGAGCTGCGAGGGATCGAGCCCCCACTGCTTGCGCGTGTAGCCCTGGAAGAACTTCTCATAGAGATCGCGGCCGATGGCCGAGACCACGACGTCTTCCGATGTCCGCACCTCTGCCACAGGCTCCGCCCGCGAAGCGAAGAAGCTGATCAATTCCTCCGGGGTGAGCGAGAGCCCGTAAAGCGCGTTCACCGTGTCGAGATTGATCGGCATCGGCACGCGCTTGCCGTCCACCTCGGCCAGCACACGATGCTCATAGGGCCTCCAGGCGGTGAACCGGGACAGATACTTCACGATCGGGTCGGCGTTGGTGTGGAAGATGTGCGGGCCGTACTGATGCATCAGGATGCCTGCGTCGTCATGACGATCGAAGGCATTGCCAGCGATATGCTTGCGCCGGTCGATGATCAGCACGGTTTCGTTGCGTTCGCAGGCGATGCGTTCAGCCAGCACGCTGCCCGCGAAGCCCGCTCCGACGATGAGCCAGTCGAACATCGGCCTATTCCTTCCCGGCGGCCGATGCCGCCCGCGCGCGCAGCCTTGAATCGCCCGCCCAGGCTCGGGGCGCGGGGCTGAGCGCCACTCCCGGCCCGCCGCCGCCCGCCGCTGCGGGGCCTGCGCTGGCCCGTCCCTGCGAAGCCTGGATCGCGCTCGCCTTGCCCACGACCTGGGCGGCCGGGGCCGCCTTGAGCATCAGCGTGTCGTGGATGAGCCTGTCCACGCGCTGCCAGCTCTTGTCCCAGGAATTGTTCGCCAGCATCGCATCGACCCTGGCGAGCCACTCTCCGCGCGGCCGCTCCAGCAGCGACGCGGCCTGCGCCACGAAGTCCTCCGCGCCGGAGGCGATCTCCACCACTCCGGCATCGCCATAGGGCGACACCACGTCGGTGATCGGCGTCGAGACCACGGGAAGCCCGGCCGCGAGAAATTCCGGCGTCTTCGTCGGGCTGATGAACCGGGTCGATTCATTGATGGCGAAGGGCATGATGCCCACGTCCCAGTTGCCGAGATAGCGCGGCAAATCCGGATAGCTCTTGCTGCCCAGCCAGTGGATGTTGGCCGCCTGCGGCAAGCTTTCCGGGTCGATCTTCACCACCGGGCCGATCATGATGAAGGACAGGTCCGGCCTCAGCGCCGCCGCCTCGCCGAGCAGTTCGGCGTCGAAGCGCTCGTCGATCACGCCGAAGAAGCCGAGGCGCGGATGGGGGATGTCGCGCTGGTCGGCCGGATCATCCGGCTTGGCCCGTGCCCTGTCGAAATGCGCCGTGTCGATGCTGCTGGGAAGCAGCGTAACGGACTGGTGCTGGCGGCGCTTGGCCTGATAGAGCGTGCGCCCGCCTGCCAGCACGAAATCGGCCCTGGCGAAGAGCCTGCGCTCCCACAAGGTCAGATCGGGAGCCGCGCCGCGGAAGGCCGACAGCTCGTCCATGCAGTCATAGAGACACGCCGGCGCTTCGATGTGCGCGCTGAAGGACAGCGCCATCGGCGAGTAATACCACAGCACCTGGGGCTTCCCTTCGGCCTCCACCAACTCGCTCATCAGCTCACGCTGCAGGCGCATGACCTCGGTCGGGGTATGGCCAGGCGGCAGATGCGGCACGGCGACCGTAATTCCGCCATCGCGCGGGGACAGCACCAGCCTGGGCGCGGGCACGTCCACGAAGATCGGCTCTTCAACGAAGATCACGCGGAAGGACTGCGCGGCGCGCGTGAGCAGATGCTGGGGCCGCTGGAACACGAAATCCCAACGCAGATGCGACAGGCACAGCAACAGCGGCCTTTCCACGCCACGCTCAGTCGTCGGGCCGTGTTCGCGAAGGGGCGTCGCGGGCGAATTCGGGGTCGTCTGCATGGCGCTGTCTCCGCGATGCCTGCGGCATGCGGATTCGTGCCGGGCGCGCCGGCGCCCTTGCAGAGAACATCATGAAGCAGGCGGGTTATGGAAAGGGGTTTGTCCGGGAATAACCGCGAGGGCGGGTTTTTGTTCCAATACCCCGTCAAATCACGCCAAACCGGCGTGCCCGGCGGACAGGTTGCGCCGAAACGCTGCGTTGTCGCGAGAAATTGCGCTGGCGGGCTCATCGGCGCCTGCGCAATCCTCAAGCTCCGCACCGATCTGCCGCTCGATCGCGTGAATTTCGCAGGTGGCCGGCAGCAACATCAGGCGCGATCGGGAATTGCGCGCGCGCCATCGCGCCTGAGCCTCCGCGCTGTCGAACAGGCGCGCATGAGCGACGACAAGCGCCGCATCGAATCCGTCGCGCATCAGCCAATCCGCAGCCTCGAGGCTGTCCACGCACAGATAATTGGAAGCGCCGTACCGCAGCAGCACCGCTTCAAGCAGCGCGACTGGCAGGGCATGGCCGATGAGCAGGACCCGTGTGCCGACAGGCACCCGTGGGGCGCTGGGGAAGGTCTTGAGCTGTGTCATGCGACTTTAACCACGCCCGCCGAGCATTTGTTCCGAAGCGCGTGACGTCAGCGCGGACCAGGCAGACGGTTGCGCCTGGAGCGGGAGCTTGCCCACGGATCGGCGCGCCGCGCGAGCCTGGACGGATCGAATCGGCCGATCACACCGGGCATCCGCCGCCGGCGTGCCCGCCAGCTCCTCCCGGCTGAAGGGCATCGCGATGCAAGCGATTGCGAGTTGACGATCGAGTGTGCCGCTCAGTCGGAGGAGACGCTCCTCGCCGCGAGGCCAAGCGCCACGCCGATGCCGAGCAGCGCCACCACGGCGGTCAGCGGCCGCTCGCGCAGCTGCTGGCTCGCGCTGGCGAGCGCCCAGTCGACCTGGCGGGACATGGCGTCAGCGCCGTGATGGGCCACGTCGCGCGCGTCGCCAAGCCGGTGGTAGGCCTGGTCGCTCCAGCTTTCGCGATGGCCGGAGGGCCACAGGCTCGCGGGCCAGTTCGAGGAGGAGGATCTGCCGGAGGCCGGCCACCAGCTCGATGCGGACGAACCGTTGGAACCCGGCCACCAGCTGGAGCCGGCATTGGCGCGCGGCGTCATCGAGCGCAGGTTCGAAGCCAGCGAGGCGATCTCGGCGCGCAGATTGTCGATTTCTTGCCGGGCAATCCGGCTTCGGCGGCGGAACAGGGTCATGGACAGGTCCTTTCAGGGTGGATCGGACGCAAAAGCGCGTCGCTCGTGGCTGAAGAAGGGTTGAGGCGACGCAAAAGCTGTGTGCTGTCAGTGGTGGACGGCGTAGCCCGACAATCGGTCCTGCGCGATGTCGTCATCAGAGGCTTCCAGGTCCTCGTCGGGATCCGGCACGTCGAGCGCATCCTCATCACGGTCGATCAGGGCATAAGGGCCCTCATCGCCCAGGCGCATCTCCTGCACCTCGCTCGGCGTCATCGTGTCATCGTGTCATCGTGCTCCGGCGCCTCGTTGCCGAGCAGGTCGGTGGGCTCGTCGGCGGCTTCGCTGTCCGGCAAGCCACGTTCGCGTTGCATCATGATCTTCTCCTGCCGGAGTCTCATACGCCGAAGTCGAGCGTCAGTTCCCAGACGCCCGCTGCAAGGTTGAGATGTCTGACGCTCTGGATGAGGATCGGGCGCAGCGTCAGCCCGCCATTGCCCATCAGAGGCGCCGGAGCCGTGGCGAGGTTCAACTCCGCCGGGGTCGCTGTCAGCCGAAAGCGTCCGGCCAGTGCGCCGCGTTCGATGTCCGGCTCGCGGGACATCACATACCAGCTCAGCGTGGCGCGGCCCGGTTCACCCTCCGCCGACTCCATGCGGTCCACCCTGGCGCTATAGGCCTCGGCAGGGCCTCTCAGGGGCCTGAAGTGGCACTGCATGGCGCTCATGGCGGGAAGTCCCGGTGAGGCGCCAAGCGGCAGGGGGCACACCAGGGTCCCTACAGTCCAGGCTTCCTCGGCGCGCGACGCGGCGGCCGGCGCGGCAAGAGCGACGCCGACAGCGAACAGATGAGCCGATCGGACCACGAAACGCAGATTGTGCTTGATCATGCTCGCCAGTCCCCCTTTTGCCCCCGCCAACCCAAGGACCGGGTGGCGCTCGAACAGGCATAACGCTGGGTAAGGTGGAAGGTTCCCGGCACAGTGAGACGGTTTATTCGAGGTGGAGGGCCTGAGCCTGAGCATCAATGCCGGCGAGACGCTGTGCATCGTGGGTGAGTCGGGTTTCCGGCAAGTCCACCGTCGCGCGCTGCTGCCTGAGGCTGATCGAGCCTGATGCCGGCGCCATCCGCATCGGCGATCTCTGCTTGCGCGAGCTGTCGCCACGGGCGTTCCGGCCGAACCGCAAACGCATCCCGATGGTGTTTCAGGACCCCTTCGCCTCGCTCAAACCCGCGGCCCACCGTGGGGCGCATCATCGCGCAGGGTCCGATGGCGCATGGCGAGGCGAAGCCCCGCGCCAGCAGGTCGCTTTCCGCACGAGTTCTCGGGCGGCCAGCGCCAGAGCATCGGCATCGCCCGCGCCCTTGCGCTGGACCCCGACATCCTCATCGCGGACGAGCCCGTTTCCGCGCTCGATGTCTCCGTGCAGACCCAGATCCTCGATCTCATCCGCGAGCTTCAGGGCCAGCTTGGGCTTGCCATCCTGTTCGCCACCCATGATCTTGGGGTCGCAGCCCAGCTCTGCCACCGGGTCGCGGTGATGCAGAAGGGCGAAATCGTGGAGATGGGCGAGGCGGCGGCTCTCTTCGCCGCTCCCTGCACGCCTTCACGCAGCCGTTCTTCGCGGCGGTCCCTGACCGCAGCTTTTTCCAGCGGGCTTGATACCATGACATCGGATTCCATTCTCGACTCTGCGCTCGCCGCGCGCATCAAGGCCTCGGTTGCGGAAGGGTTCGATGCGCAGATCGAGCTGACGAAGGCGTTGATGCGCTTTCCCTCGCAGCGCGGGGCCGAGCATGCTGTGCAGGATTTCGTCTTTCGCGAAATGCGCCGGCGCGGCCTGTCCATGGACCGGTTCGAGATGGACGAGGCCGCGCTTGGCCGCCATCCCGGCGGCGGCCCCTTCTCGCCAGATCACTCTCGCGCTCCGATCGTGGTCGGCATCCATCGCCCTCGCGATGAGAAGGGCCGTTCGCTCATCCTGCAGGGCCATGTCGATGTCGTGCCGGAAGGCCCGCACGACATGTGGACGAGCCCGCCCTATGAGCCGCGCATCGAGGGGGATTGGCTCTACGGGCGCGGCGGCGCCGACATGAAGGCCGGCCATGCCGCAAGCTTCGCCTGTCTCGATGCGCTGGCGCGCCTTGGCCTCCAGCCGGCAGCGACGGTTTATTTCCAGTCGGTCGTCGAGGAGGAGTCGACCGGCAATGGCGCGCTTATGACTCATTTGCGCGGCTACACGGCCGATGCGGCGTTGATCCCCGAGCCCGAGGACGAGAAGCTGGTGCGCGCCAATGTCGGCGTGCTCTGGTTCGAGATCGAGGTTCGGGGCCAGCCGGCCCATGTCCGCGAAATGGGCTCCGGCGCCAACGCCATCGACGCAGCTTACCGCGTCATCGGCGATTTGCGCCGGCTTGAAGCCGAGATCAACGCGCGCAAGGCTGGCCGCGAGCATTTCGCGGAGCATGACCATCCGATCAACCTCAACATCGGCAAGATCGAGGGCGGCGACTGGGGCTCTTCCGTGCCGTGCTGGTGCAAGGTGCAGTGCCGCCTCGCCATCTATCCCGGCGTCTCGGCAGCGGAAGCGGCGCGCGAGGTCGAGGCCTGGGTCGCCGCCTTCGCACGGTCCGACCGCTACCTCGCCAACAACCCGCCCAGGGTCACGTTCAACGGGTTCTTCTCGGAGGGCTACGTGCTCGATCCCGGCTCGGATGCGGAATCCGTGCTGGGCCGCGCCCATCGCGAGGCCACCGGCCGCAAGCTCGAAACCGTCATGACCGCAGGCTATCTCGATACCCGCGTCTACGCCTTGTATGACCGCATTCCGGCTCTGTGCTACGGGCCGATCTCGCGGAACATCCACGCCTTCGACGAGGCGGTCAGCGTTGAATCGCTGCGCCGCATCACCACCGCCATGGCGCTGTTCGTTGCCGAATGGTGCGGCGTCGAGGCGGTTGCGCCATGAGCGCCCTCCCGCAAGCGGGCAGCTGACCGCGCGCCAAGCGTTCGATTCTGAAGTCGCGGCGGCGGCGCCGGGCGATCCGGTCCTGCCGATCCGGTCCTGCCGATCCGGTCCTGCCGATCCGGTCCTGCCGATCCGGTCCTGCCGATCCGGTCCTGGCGATCCGGTCCATCAGAGCCGGCCGCAGACGAAGCGCCTGCGCCTGTCCTTCTCGCCGGGCACGCCCGCCGGGTTTGCCAAGGGCGTGAGCCGCATGGCGGCTGCGTGGCGAGGTTCTACCCGGGTTGACCCGTCACGGGTCTGTGGCCGTCATTGCCGGCGCAGAGTGGGGCGTCAGCGCATCAGCCGTCGCGCGTCCGCCTGGCTCGAAGCGCGACCTGAAACGCTCCTCGATGTCGTCGGGCATGGATGTGTAGGCGATGTCGCCGCCATGGCGGGCCAGCGCGGCGGCCACCTTGTCCGGCGTCAACTCGGCCGCGAGGATGAACAGCGTCGTGGTGTGTCCCGCCAGTCGCTGGCCGATGGTGTTCATGAACTCGTCCGAAATGCCGTAATCCGTGGCATAGCCTGAGAGCGCGCCTGCGGTGGCTCCGACCGCTGCGCCGAGCAGCGGATTGAGGAACAGCAGGCCGATCAGGCTGCCCCACATCGCCCCCGACAAGGCCCCGATGGCCGTGGTGTTGACCGATTGCTCGAGCTTGACCGCGCCATCGGATGTGCGCGTCACGAGCACGGCATCGATGAGCGAGATTGTTGCGCCTTTCTGCATCGCTTGCACGTCCTGAAGTGCGGCCCGGGCACTGGTCGTCGCTGGATAGGTGATGGCGAAAAGCGTCTTCATGGCGGGTCCTCGTGCGTGCTGGCCGGATCGGTGAAGCTGTTCACTCGCAACGTGCCTGCCATTGCGAAGGTTCCGCCGGGCAGGCGCGGGCGGAACTGCCTTGTGTCCGCTGGCGTTTGCTTCTCATCCGCAAGACTTCCCGCAAAAGGACGCCACGCCCATGACCGGCAATGACAACGAGATCAGGACCGACCGCGAGGCCCGCGACAAGGTCTGGTCGATGATCAAGGACATCCGCATCTGCCTGATGGTCACGCAGGAGGCCGATGGCCAGATGCGCTCGCGTCCCATGGCCGCGCAGCAGGAGGAGTTTGACGGGGAACTGTGGTTCTTCACCGCCGCCGCCAGCGGCAAGGTGCATGACCTCGAACGCAGCGGACGTGTCCTGCTCGGCTATGCCGACACCTCGGGGCAGAATTACGTCTCGATCACTGGCCAGGCCCAGCTGGTGCGCGACCCGGCGGAGATCCGCAGGCGCTGGAGCGAGGCGCTGCGCACCTGGTTTCCCAGGGGGCCGGATGCTTCCGACATCGCCCTCATCCGCGTGAAGGTCGAGGCCGCCGAATACTGGGACAGCGCCTCCTCGACGATGGTCCACGCCTACGGATACATCAAGGCCCGCCTGACAGGCGCGCCGCCAGATCCGGGCGATCACGGCAAGGTCGAGTTCGTGTGAAGACGCGGCGGCCCGGGGATGCGCGGCTTCGCTCGCCGCCTGACGCGGAACCTTCTCCAGTTCGAGGGCGTTGGAAAGGCACCATCATCAACACAGGAGTTCCGCCATGTTCGGCTGGGCCATCACCTTTTTGCTCGTCGCTCTCGTCGCAGCCGTGCTCGGGTTCGGCGGCGTTGCCGGCACGGCCATGTCGGCCGCGCAGATCATCTTCTTCGT